>JBEKYC010000096.1:0-31268 GCA_049511415.1 Bryobacteraceae bacterium
ACTCTAACAGTCGACGGCCAATCCGGCAAGGGAGACTTTACGGCGGCCATTACCATGGAGCTTTCCGACTACACACGAAATTCCGCGAACGTTGACAGTGGGTCAGGGTCCAATTCCCGCATGCAGCACACCCACAACATCGCGATCACGGGCGGCACAATTACGCAAATCGCTACGGGAGGAATGCAACTGACCGGTCCGGTGAGCATTACGAAAGATGGCAGCCCGGCGCCGCTGGCGGCATCTACCCTGACCGTATCGATCACCGGCGGCAAGATTGTTGAGTATTCGAATATGACATTGCAATTTCAGGGCGGAGCGCCGGTACACTTCGGGTCGCAGTTGATCCACGGCGTAGTGGTCAGCCCCAAACCCGGTTGCGTGCAAGATACGGCGCCAGTCCTGGCGGCAGTGACGGACAGCAATTATGGCACGACGCCTTCGGCCAACGGCACCATTGTGGTGTGGGGTCAAGGATTCTCCCAATCGGGTGGGAACACGGTGGTCTTCCAGAGGTCCGGATACCAGGATGTGGCGTACAGCGAAAATGACGGCCTGTACTATTGGGACAACGCCACCGATCAGATTAATGCTTCGCTGGGCGGGCTGCTGGCCTCTGGGACATGGACGGCAATGGTGCACAGCGCTTGCTCTACTACGCCATCGAACAGTGTTTCAGTGACTATCGAGTGACACCCCCCAATTAGGGCGGAAACGTAACTGGCCAGGGCTTTTTCCTTCAAAGCGGGCGCCCTTCCGGGCGCCTCCCAACAACCCGGAGTCGTCTGCGGCCGAAAGGAGTCGCAGATGACGCTAAAAATCCGCAGTTTACGCCAGCACGTTATTGTTGCTGCCGGCCGCCACAGCCATCCGGGCGCAATCACCGCCTCCTTGGCGTAGCCGCAGTTCCTCACCGTCTTGTCGCTGCTGTACGGCTTGCACGCCAACGACTCGCGCACGATTGCCATCGCCGCCCTGCTGCTGGCGGTCGTCACTCAAGCTGCCAGCTATCTGCCCGCGCGCCGCGCGTCGCGACTAGAGCCGATGGCCGCCCTGCGCGGAAGACTAGCGGAGTTGCCGCGCTCGTCGACTCGTCACGCCGCGCAGGCTTTGTAACTCCATAATCCCGCCGGTGGCGTAAGCGGCGCTTTTCTTGCGCGCCGAGATCTGCGCGCGGGCTTCTCCTTCAGCATCAACCTCGACGAACCGAAGGTCGGGCGCCTCGACCAAGACGTGAGTGGCTGGCGCGGACCACCTCCCGATATGCGACCTTATCGGGCAGTATACTGCCGCGCGGATACCGCCCCCAGCCGCAGGTCGGAGTCGCGGTTGCAAGCGAAGGCGCGCTGATTGTGACTGACGAGGGATCTAACACCGTTTGGCGCGTGGCCTACCGCGCGAAATAACTGGAACTGTTGCAGGAAATCACTCAGCGCTTGCCGGCGTTCAGCCATTCGAATGCAGGTTGCCCGCCTCCAAGGGCCTCCCCCACAATCTGAGGCCCGATAGAAAGGCCGTTCTCACTATTCGTCAGGTAAACTACTCCCGACTTCGTCTCCGGCTTGGCAGCGAAAAAGGACTTGAACGCGCCATTGTTTCCCCAATGCCATAACGTCTCGCCCTCGACGGTTTTCTCGATGCCAAATCCAAGTCCCCAAAATATCTCCGTCGAGAGTTTTCGAGACCCAGGATCCTCGACGCAATTCACACAGCCCGGATCCACCGCGATCTGAGGCGTCTCCATTTCCCGAAGAGTATCGGGACGCAAGCCCTTTCCACCAAGTACGGCCTGCAGGAAGAGCGCGTAGTCTTCGGCTGTCGTTTCGAGGCTCGATGCTGCATTCGCCTGTACAGCTTTCGATAACTCCACCGCGGTTCCATCCGCATTGTGACCGACGGCTATATCTTTTTCGAACACCGGCTTCCACACATAACTGCTGCGCTTCATATCGAGCGGTCCAAAAACCGCCTCTTGCATATAGTCATTGAGTTTTTCGCCGGTAATCTTCTCGATCGCGAACTGCAGGAACACCATGCCCGCCCCGGAGTAACTGAACCTCTCTCCCGGGTTGAAGTTGATGGTCAGCGGCTTTCCATCGCCCGGCCAATTCGGAAAGCCGGTGCGATGGCTCAGCACGATGCGCGCCGTGATCTTGTTAAACCTCGGGTCGTCTTTGGTAAACTCCGCGGGCAAATAGGGCGCCAGGGGTTCGTCCAGCGTCAGTTTGCCCGCGTCCACCAGCTTAAGTACGCCATACGCGAACACTGGCTTGCTGAGTGAGCCAACGCTGAAACACGTGTCATTCGTCACGGGCAGTCTTGACCGCGCGCTTCGAACACCAAAACCGGCCGTCCACGCGATTTTACCCTTCCGAAGTACGACAATCGAGAGGCCCGGCACGCCGGCCTTCCTCATGATTGCTGGGATTTCTTTCGCCAGCTCTGTTTCCATCGCGGCATTCATAGAGAGAGGTCGCTGAGCAATAAAGATGGCCGTCAACAGGATAGCTCGTCGGAGATGCTCGAGCAATTTTCATATTGATGCCTAAACGATTTAGGCTTACCTCAGCCTAGACGGACGCCTGTGTGTTTCGTTAGCGCAGGCGCGAATCTTACAGCCGACGGCCCGCCGCTTACCGAAGGATTTTCCACAAACCGCGTCACCGCGGCGTTTCCGCCTTCAGTACGGCTATTTGAAGACACTGCCCGCCGATTACATCGGCCCGCGGCACACAGTCACCGTGAAGCAACTGGCGACGGATTCGGACGGCCACGAGTGGTTCCAGTGGGAGGAACGGCCAGGCCCTGCGCCGGCTGCGGACGTTACCGGCTCCAACGACGAGACCCTCATCCATGTTTGCTACGTTGAAGCACAGCGTGGCGCACTAGCAGCGATTGTCTCCAAGCAGCGAAGTTGTAAGATAATCCATTAAGGACGGTCCCCACCATGCCAATTAATCGGATTCACGGCATACTTCTGGCGGTCGTCGCCCTGGCGACGCCTGAAACCGGACAAACAGCGACCCTCGCAACGCTGTATAGCTTCCGAGGCTATCGCAATCCTCGCCGGTATCGCTGGCAGTGGCGCCAAACGGCGCCGGCCTACTCCGGGGGATATTTTCGAATAATATTGGCCCCTTGCCGAAGCCGCGACTGGCCGCCTTCTTTCGTGGGTTCCTTTGCATGACCATGGATACTGATCCGCCCTTTTGGCGGCGAAAGGAGTATCCAGTCGCTCAGACCAGCCCCGTATTGCGTTCGATCGTCTTGATCACCGAGTCCATCTTCCCGCTCAATACCTGTTTGGCGAGGCTGAGGGTGAAGCCCGTGACTGCATGGAAGGGAAGATGCGAGGGCAGCGACAGCGCGTAGGAATCGACCACCACGTCGACTACCACAGGACCGCCCTGATGCGCGAGTGCCACCGCGAGCCCTTCTCTCAAATCGCCCGGTTCTTCGATGCGGATGCCTTTTGCGCCCATGGCATCGGCGACCTTGGCGAAATTCGGGTTCTCGAAATCGACGCCGAACGGGACCACGCCGGCTTCCTGCATCTCGATATTGACGAAGTCGAGCGATTCATTGTTGAGGATGATCTGGACGACAGGCATCTTCCTCTGCACCTGCGTCAGCAGATCCCCGAGCCCGAGCATGGTAAACCCGCCGTCGCCGCACAGCGCGATGGTCTGGCGGCCGGGATAGGCGAGTTGCGCCCCGAAGGCGTTGGGCGCGGCATTGGCCATGGAGGCCCATGAAAACGAGCCGAAGAGCCGCCGGTTCGTCCCGCCCTTCAAATGCCGCGCAGCCCAGATGCAAGCCGTCCCCGTGTCCACGAAGAACAATGCGTCATCGGACGCCAGCTCGCTCAGCGTCGCCGCCAGGAATTCCGGACGGATCGGCTTGATCCCCGGCCCCTTCTCGACATAGTGGTGCAGGAGTTCATGGAATGACTCGGTCTCCGCGACGTGCTTCTCCAGAAAACGGCTGTCGCCCTTGTCACCTAGCTTGGGCAGCACGGCTGTGAGGGTCGCCTGTATGTCGCCCACGAGTCCCAGATCAACGGCAGTGCGCCGTCCGATGTGCTTCGGATTCCTGTCGATCTGGACTTTCTTAACGTCGCCGCCCGGAAGAAACTCCGAAAACGGAAAGTCGGTGCCGAGCATCAACAGCAGATCCGCATCATGAATGGCCTTGTACGCTCCGCCGTAGCCGAGCAGCCCGGTCATCCCGACGGCATGGGGATTGTCGTGCTCCAGCCATTGCTTGCCTCGGAAGGAATATCCCACGGGCGCCTTCAGTTTGGCCGCGAGTTCCAGCACCGCTTCGCGCGCATCGCGGCAGCCATCGCCGCCGAAAATCGCAACCGTCTTGGCGGCCTCGATCATTCCGGCCAGTTTGTCGATATCCGCGTCGTCGGGGCGAAACACCGGCGCAGCCGGAATCATAACCTGGTGCACGGAATCGCCGGGCGCCTTCGCCGACGCGATGTCGCCGGGCATCGAGATCACGGTTGGTCCCTTGTCTACGATGGCCGTAAGGATTGCGGTCGTGAAAACGGCCCGTGCTTGTTCAGGGTTGACCACGCGGCCGACATAGAGGCACGCCGTATCGAAAAACTTGTACGGGTTCAATTCTTCGAGGGCGGCGGTGTCCATGAGCTTCGTCTCAACATCGCCGGCGATGGCGATGATCGCCGCCCCCTCCTTTCGCGCATCCATCAGCCCGTTGAAGAGATGCGTCACGCCCGGCCCGGCGGTTCCGCATACCGCGACGGGATTGCCGGTCAGGTACGCTTCGGCGACCGCGGCAAAAACGCCGTACTCCTCATGACGAACGTGGATGAACTCAATCTTCCCGTTGTGGCGCAGCGCGTCGATCACCGGGTTCAGCGCATCCCCGACGATCCCATAGCAGCGTTTCACCCCTGCCTTCGCCAGCATCTCCCACATCACGTCCGCGACTTTTCGTGCCATGCAAAACTCCTTCTTTAGAAGCTGACTACGACCCGGCGCCGTGTCAAGCTTACCTGCAATGCTTCTGGCCACCACCACGATCCGATGCGCGGTGGACAGGTTCTAGGACGGGCCACGGCTGATCGTAACAGAAGAACGTCTCAAGCCTCGTCCTCAGTCTGCGCGCCCATTAGCGGAACGGCCGGGACCAAGTGGGTTGAGGTGGTCGGTATCAGGGCAGCCGGCGAAAGTTGGGGCGGGACGTGGAATGCAACGAACCGGAAACTGTGCCTGAAACGCGCGCGGAAACGCGGCCTGAAGTGCGACGGCGTCCCACGCCGATAACGTCGGGAAGCACATCATCAAACATCAAGCGCGATCCACGCGGGAGCGTGGTCACTGGCGTTTTCTTCGCCTCGCACAGATCGATCTACACCGCCGCCTACCAGCCGCTCGGCGACCACCGGCGAGAGCAGGAAATGATCGAGTCGCATGCCCTTGTCGGCTGCCCACCGCTCGCGCTTGTAATCCCAGAATGTCCAGAGCGGCCCACCGGGGTACAATCGCCGCAGCGCATCTGTCCAGCCTTGAGCCAGCATTCGGGCAAAAGCCTCTCGGCTTTTCGGTTGGATCAGCGCGTTGTCATCTAAGGATCGCGTTGGATAGATGTCCTGCGGCGCCGGGACGACATTGTAATCGCCCGCCAATACCACCGGCACGCCGGCCGCAATGAGACCGGCGGCGTGGGCGATGAGGCGTTCAAACCACGCAAGCTTGTATTGGAACTTCGGGCCAGGCTGAGGATTTCCATTCGGCAGATAGATCGAAGCGATCAAGACTCCGTTTACGGCCGCCTCGATGTACCGCGCCTGGGAATCTTGAGGGTCACCGGGCAGGCTGGAGCGGACCAACACCGGCGTATGATCGCGCGCCAAGATGGCAACGCCATTCCAGGAACGCTCGCCCTGCCACACGGCCTGGTAGCCGAGGGCGCGTAGGGAATCCGACGGAAAGCTTTCTTGCGTGGCCTTTAGTTCCTGGAGGCAAACGACATCCGGGCCAGCTTGGGCGAGCCACGCCAAGAGATTCTCCAGACGCTTGTTGATGTTGTTGATATTAAAGGTCGCGATCTTCACTGTTCGTGCCTCGATGTTGCTGCCCATCCTTGCACCGAGCGCGGAGCATCCGAGGCTTAACCCATTGCATCCCGGATCTCGGCTGTTATTTCATAGGACCGCAACCGTGCCGAGTGGCTGAATATGTGCGAGGTGATCATCAGCTCATCCGCTCGCGTCCGTGCGACAAAAGCCTCCAGCCCTTCGCGCACAGCCCGAGGAGAACCAATCGCCGAACAACTGAGCACGTGCTCGATGATCGCGCTCTCATGTGGCATAAGCCCCTTCTCGTAATCCCGCGTCGGGGGCTGAAGGCGCGATGGCCGGCCAGTGCGCGAGTTTACGAACGCCTGCTGCACAGATGAGGCCAGGAATCGCGCTTCCGCATCGGTCTCAGCGGCGATGACATTGAACCCCAACATGGCGTAAGGGCGATCCAATTGTTGGGATGGCTGAAAATGTTCTCGATAGGTCGCGAGTGCGCCCATCATCTGCGACGGTGCGAAATGAGAAGCGAATGCGAAAGGCAAACCCAATTCCGCCGCGAGCGTGGCACCAAAAAGGCCGGACCCCAGAATCCAGACTGGCACCTTCAATCCCGCTCCCGGCACCGCATGAACTCTCTGTCCGGTTTCTGCCGGTTGAAAGTAGTGCATCAACTCAACGACATCCTGCGGGAATTGATCGACATCGGAAGCGAGGTTCCGCCGGAGCGCTCGGGCGGTCGTCTGATCCGTGCCGGGTGCGCGCCCTAAACCCAAATCGATCCGGCCTGGGAATAGCGACTCCAGGGTGCCGAACTGTTCCGCGATCACCAGCGGGGCGTGATTCGGTAGCATGATGCCGCCAGCGCCGACGCGGATGCTGGACGTGGCGGCTGCGACACGCGCAATCAAAACAGCGGTGGCGGCGCTGGCGATCCCCGGCATGTTATGGTGCTCGGCCAGCCAGTAGCGGCGATAGCGCAGTCGCTCGGCATGCTGCGCGAGATCCACTGTGTTGCGAAAAGACTCCGCGGCGTCGCTGCCTTCCAAAATCGGCGAAAGATCCAGGACGGACAGAGGGATCATGATTTGAATCTTTCCAATGAAACCATGATAACTGGCGAGGACTGATTCACCCGTAGGCTGGCCGGCCTCTTTTCTCTAGCGCGGCGCGGCGGGAGCGCGCCCGGACCGACCTGGCCGCTGGTCGCGGGCGATGCTTGCGGCATCAGCGGCGGGAACTGGAGGAGAGGCGACCAGCGCCACCAGCCCAGCAACGCCTCACGTTTGCATAGCGTCCGGAGGACGACGGGCCTTTCGCCGAGTGACATCCGGGCGAATGCCGATCAACCTAACAAATCCATTTGCGCCGTCCATGTCCGGGTGGAGAATGGACTATGGGCAGCATCGCCAGACCTCCTTGCGACGAAGGCGCGGTTCTTGCCGGTTTGTGCCAGCATCCACCAACAAAGAACGGCTCTTGGATTCTGGCCGCGACGATCCTCGGTTCGAGTATGGCGTTTATTGACGGCACGGTCGTAAACGTCGCCCTGCCGGCGTTGCAATCTGCCCTGCATGGGACCCTGGCGGACGTTCAATGGGTGGTAGAGTCTTACGCGCTGTTCCTTGCGGCGTTGCTCCTCATTGGCGGGTCTTTAGGAGACCGGTACGGCCGCCGCAAGATGTTCGCCGCCGGCGTGGTGGTCTTCTCGGCAGCCTCAGTTTGGTGCGGATTAGCACCCAACGTCCGGCAGCTAATTGTGGCCAGGGGAGTCCAAGGAATCGGCGGCGCACTGCTGGTCCCTGGCAGCCTCGCATTGATCACCGCTAACTTTTCCCAGAAGCAACGCGGCCGTGCCATCGGGACGTGGTCCGGTTTCACCTCAATCACGGCCGCCATCGGCCCGGTACTGGGTGGATGGTTCACGGAATACCGCTCGTGGAGATGGGTGTTCTTCATCAATCTTCCGCTGGGACTTGCCGTCCTGTGCCTATGTCTGTGGAAAGTTCCGGAAAGCAAAGCCGATGCCCAAGGTCAACAGTTCGATTGGCTGGGCGGCCTGTTGGCCGCACTAGGCTTCGGCGGAGTCGTCTTTGGTCTGATCGAAGCGGCGCCGGTCGCAGGCGCAGGGGGCGTCATCATCCTGATTTGCATGTTGTATTGGGAGGCGCGCTCATCGTCGCCGATGGTTCCGCTGCGTCTGTTCCGTTCCAGGAATTTTAGCGGCGCCAACCTGCTGACCCTCTTTCTGTACTCCGCATTGAGCGGCGTTTTCTTCTTTTTCCCACTGAATTTGATTCAGGTACAAGGCTATTCGGCGACGGAAGCAGGGGCCTCGCTGCTTCCCTTCATTCTGTTGATGTTCCTGCTGTCGCGTTGGTCTGGAGGCCTTCTGGATCGATACGGGGCCAAGGCTCCGCTGGTGCTGGGTCCGTTGATCGCAGCCGCCGGATTCGCGCTGTTTGCGAGGCCAGGTATTGGTGGTCCCTACTGGACAACGTTCTTCCCCGCGGTGGTGACGCTGGGACTCGGCATGGCGATCAGCGTTGCCCCATTGACCACGACCGTAATGAATGCTGTGGAGCAGAGCTACGCGGGAGCGGCCTCGGGGATTAACAATGCTGTATCGCGCGTCGCCGGTCTGCTGGCAGTGGCAGTTTTCGGAACGGTGCTTACCGGCGTTTTCCAGAGCTCTCTGGAGCGCCGTTTGAATAGGCTCGCCCTGACGCCCGCGATCCGGGAGGAAATCGAGGCCCAGCGATCCAAGCTGGCCGCGGCCGAAACAAGGAACGCGCGGGGACGGCAAGCAATTGAGGAAGCTTTTGTGGCCGGCTATCGCACGGTGTTGTGGGTAGCGATGGGTCTGGCGCTGGCCAGTTCGCTGAGCGCGGCGGTTTTGATACAAACCGACAGGCGATCCCAGCGCAGTCCGTGAGCCGGCAGACATCACGAACTCATCAACTATGCGGGCTCGACGCCTTGCGAACATGGCGACCCTTCGCGCACACTTGGCCCACGTCGTCCCAAACGCCGCGGGACGGTCCAACATACCAGTCCAGTTTCGGGGCGCGCCGGGCAGCCAAGGTCTACCAGGAAGCACCGAGTGTACGCCGGGCTAAGGCTTAGGCCCTCCCGCAGCAAGGTCGCGCAACAACCGCGGCAATGCTTTCTGGTAGCTGTCGTGGTCTTTCCACCCGCTAAAGTCTCCGATGTGCCGGCTACGCCGTATGTCTGCCGCCCAGGGCTGCGGCGCGCTCGTCACCGCGTCGTCGATACGGATCGGGAACAGGACGAGGCGCTTCTCGCGCTCATCACGCCGGGTCCCGCATTAGCGCATCGCCGGAACCGACAGGAAAACTCGCTGCGATGCCGGAATGCAGCTTCCTGTGAGTCGGAGTGATAGAGCAAGGGGCCTCCGTCATTCCTCCGAGGAGCGGCGGTACTTAGTCCGGCGCGCCAGCGGCCGGCTGAAAATAATCGTTTGGTTTTGGTCCGTTTCGTTCCGGTTTTGCGCAAGTATGTATGGATGGTGGAGGTGTCGCGATGAAGTACCTAAATTCAATCAATGGGAGCAAGGCCGCAAAAATTCGGTGGGGCTTCCCGGCAACAACCTCAGCATCGTTTGCCTGGATTACAAGCCTGGCCCTGTGCTTGGCTGCGACGATTTCGCTGCCGGCACAGACTTTTAAAACGCTTGCTACGTTCACGTTGGGCAATGGCGCGCCATATTTTGTAACGCTCGCCCAAGGCATCGACGGCAGCTTGTACGGCACTACCAATGGCGGCGGAAGTAACGAAATGGGTACGATCTTTCGCGTGACACCGGCCGGCACGGTTTCGACGGTGGTCAATTTCGACGGCACAAACGGCCAGAGTTCCTCGGCCGGACTGCTGCTGGGAGAAGGCGGTGCGTTCTATGGAACGACATACCTGGGCGGAGCGAATGGCGACGGCACCGTGTTCGACCTCGCACACAACGGTGCACTGACGGTCCTGGATAACTTCGCCGGCGCCAACGGAAACGGGCCGTCTTCGGTGCTGATCCAAGGCCTCGACGGAGATTTTTATGGGACAACCACGAACGGGGGAGCCAACCAGAACAGCCAGTGCGTGAATGTGGGCTTGCCTGGCTGCGGCACGATCTTCAAGATCAATCGTGCGGGGAGCCTGACCACTCTATACAGTTTTTGCGCGAAAACGAGTTGTACGGACGGTACACTTCCCTACGCGGGGTTGTCACAGGGCTCGGACGGGAACTTCTATGGCACCACTGCCTACGGCGGAAGCCACCAAAGCAAGCTCTGCTTCTACGGAGGAACAGGCGCGATGACTTGCGGCACTGTTTTCAAAATCACTCCGAGCGGCAAGTTGACCACGCTTTACCAGTTTTGCGCACAAAGCAACTGTACCGATGGGTCCATTCCGTATGCAGGGCTCATTCAGGCGGCGGACGGGACCTTGTACGGGACCACCGCGGGTGGAGGCGCCAGCAACTTGGGCACGGTATTTGAAATCAACACAGAGGGTGAACTGACCACCCTCCACAGCTTCAGCGAATCGGACGGCGCGCATCCGTGGTCTGGATTGATGCAGGCGACCGACGGTAATTTTTATGGGATGACGGCTTATGGCGGGGCCGGCAATTTTGGCACTATCTTCAAGATGACGCCAGGCGGTGAGCTGACTTCGCTGCATAGCTTCGGATATGAGATCGACGGCGCATATCCTTATGGCGGCCTGATGCAGGATACTAATGGCAACCTCTACGGCGTGACCTCATTCGGCGGCGACCATGGCGGGGGGTTCGGGACCGTTTTCGTGTTGGGGGTGGGACTCAGCCCTTTCATCAAGACGGTGCCGGTGGCGGGCGGCGCGGGAGCGGAGATCACGATCCTGGGGACGAACCTGGCGGAAGTCACCGGCGTGAGCTTCAACGGCTCCGCCGCAGCCTTCAAAGCGACTTCGAATACAGCATTGACGGCTACGGTGCCGGCCGGCGCGACCAGCGGCCCTGTGGATGTAGTAACGCTAAGCAGCACGCTTTCAAGCAATGTGCCGTTCCAAGTACTTCCTTAGCCTTCTTTGCAGGCTGCGGAGGACTACGCGGTCTCGGACCAATGGAACGCTTACGACTCCTTCAACGACTCTGCGCCGAAACACTTTCGAACAGTGATGACGGCTCAGCACTACCCAGCGCCGTATGGACGCGGCAGGAGC
Source organism: Bryobacteraceae bacterium (assembly GCA_049511415.1). Taxonomy (GTDB): domain Bacteria; phylum Acidobacteriota; class Terriglobia; order Bryobacterales; family Bryobacteraceae; genus Bog-159. The sequence continues at coordinate 11,270 of JBEKYC010000096.1, forward strand.
GCCGTTGGGTGGAACGGTTGCTTGTCCTCTCTCTCTAGTGGATCACCAGTTTTTTTATGACGACGATCCGACGGTGGTCGGGATGATGGCGGCGGGCATGATTCAGCACGTCCGCGTTCCGGTAAGCAATACTGCACTGCTCGTTCCTTTTCCGACCAACATAAGTATCGCTGTTTCGGCGCACATGATCGGGTTGGCGCTTCCGACCTTTGAGCAAAGCCCTTATTGGGTCGATCCATCTGGTTTCCTTACGCTCGACGAATGGAAAAGGAGCCACGTCCCGACAGACCATCTGGAGTGGACGGTCATCAATCCTTGTGTTAATTCGTCTCGCGGAGCTACCCGGCACACAATTCTCAACTTCAGGTGCGTGTGTGTATTACGTGCGAAAATAGTGAGAAACATGCGAATCGAGCGAGCCGTGCGACGTTCTAAACCATTAAGCCTAATGGAATTAATTCGGTGCGGACATTCGAATCCCTCTTCCTCCGCCAGCCTAACGAATTATTTATCAATAAGATAGCTAAAGTGCTGTGTGCGTTACGTGTGTTTTCGTGCGTTAACGCCTGTGGATTCACGCTCTTGCAAATTCCTGCCAGTATGCTTTTATTTATGTACACATGAAACTCGAACAACAAGTGTGCAGTTTGGGGCTTGCGAAGCGGCTCAAGGAATTGGGGGTCAAGCAGGAGAGCTATTGGGTGTGGGTTGCCGACGTACATCATAAGAATCCCCTATTGTGGCGGCACGCCGACGTGGACACCGGCATGGTTCCATTTTGGGCTCCTGCTTTCACTGTCTCTGAGCTGGGAGAGATGCTGCCGGGGAAGATCAAGTCACTCGATGAGCAGGGATTCTTCCGCGAAAAAATCGTAGACATCCCATCGTCTCGGTACGAAGTTTTATATGCGGACCCCTTTGATGGACGCATGATCGAGCCGAAACTCGCAACGGGATCGATTCGCGCTGCAACCGAGGCCGACGCGCGCGCGATGATGCTGACTTACCTGATGGACAAAAAGCTAATCGGAATAAGCTAGTCGGTCCGAGGAAGGTTCGACGGCAGACGCCATAAACTACTGTGGCCTCTCGCGTTTCGTAATCTTCGTCTTCAGTTCCTTACCATCCGGCGTCAGGAGTATAAGGTCGGTGCCGTTGATCGCAACCCTAACGGAATCGCCGACGATGAGCCCTCGCCCTATGTCCCCCGTACGGCGTCGGATTCGTTCGCCCCGTGCCGTGTAGACCACGTCGGCGACTTTGACCGTGAAAATGGCCCATCGAAAGGAGGTGCCTTCAACCAGCCTTTCGTCGGAAGTGATGTTGATCAGCTTCCCCGTCTGGAAGTCGCCTTTCTTTTCGCCAACCAGCGGGACTGCGAGGGACAACGCTAGTACAAGCACGAGCGGGGCTTTTCGCATTGTCAGTCCCCGAACCCGAACTTCGGCCGTTCCGGCGACTGCTGGAGGGTTTGAAAGTAGAGCATGACGCCCTCGACCTGACGCCGTGCAAATTGTTCGTCGCAGTACCGCTTCCCTGACATCTGTATGCGGCCCGGAAAGCGTCCCGAGCGGGGCGCGCGCTGTACGCCAACGACCTGCTGCTTTATTTCGGAATCAGGAATACGGAACGCCGATAAATCTACAGAGTAAGCTGCTTCGAGCGCCTCCACGATCTGGTGGAATCGCGACACTTCATCCTCGGTCCACGAGGTGGGCGGGTCGTTTCGCAACGCGACAAATCGGACCCAAGCGACGTTCGCACTGTGTGTGCTGTCCATCAACCTATCCTTCCATGTTTGGATACCCAAATACAATGGTATGTCCCGGAAGGCGGTCGGGCAAGCTCTAGCGCTTTCCCTGTACTGATGGCCCGTTACCGTTTCAGCCGAATGGTAACAGTCGAAATCAAGGCCGCTTGACCGGCCTTCACATTTAAATCTCCTGTGTGTATTACGTGTGAAAATACCGAGAAAGCTGCGCATCCAGCGAGCCCTGCGACATTCCAAGCTGTTAAGTCTAATAGAATCAGTCCGGTGCGGTTATCCGAATCCCTCTTCCTCCGCCATGCCATCTGCCTATTCTCAATTGCTTAGATAACAAGGACGTTTCGCGTGCGTCATACCAGCGAAGCGCTGCTGGCGTGCGTTGAAGGTCTCACAAAGGCTTAAGACCCCCCTCCTTGTCGGCATCGGCGCAGCCCACCAGCAGAACTTCCTGGACTGCATCCGCTCCCGCCAGGAGCCTAACTGGCCCCATCGAAGTCGCCGCGGCAGCAGTCGCCGGTCCCCATATGGCCAACATCGCTTATCGCGAAGATCGCAAGTGAAGGCGTAGCGCGGCCGCGGCCTGATATCTTAAATGAAGCACCATGCCTGCCTACGTCAACACCTTCTTTGAGGACCGCGTGCAACAACTATTCGACTTGGCGGCCATCGCCCAACAGATGTTTTCCTCTGCGGATCTGGAATATCGCATCATCGGCGGCTTGGCAGTCTATCTCTACGTGGAGGAGCGCGAACCCGACGCGGGCCGCCTGACTAAAGATGTCGACATCGCCGTGCATCGGGCCGACCTGGACAGAATCGCGGAGGCAGCCGCGCCATTCGGCTTCGAACTCCGTCATGTCGCCGGAGTCGATATGCTCTCGCGCATAGACCAACCCTCCGCCCGCCGCGCCATCCACTTGGTCTTCGCCGGCGAAAAGGTTCGGCCGGACGCCGCCGAACCTACGCCCGATCTCGGACCCTACCGCGAGATCCACGGTTTGCGATTGGTTCCATTGGCCGATCTGGTCCGCATGAAGCTCACCAGCTTCCGTCTGAAGGACCAGACCCACCTCAAAGATCTCGATGAAATCGGGCTGATTACGCCCGAAATCGATGCGAGCCTCCCGCCCGTCCTCGCAGACCGGTTGGCCCAGGTGCGCGCCCGCGCCTGACGTGATACCCGGCGCTCCCCCCGAGGCCCGTTGGACCCGCCCCGAGCCACGCCGCAGCCTACCCGCGTCCCTCCTCCAACGGATCGCGCAAACCGCCCTTTCCGGCCGCCGCATCCTCGCCGCCGATCCGCTAAGCGATGGCTTGCGCAACGCCAATTTCAAGCTGCTCCTCGACTCCCCCACCGAGCCAGTTGTCCTGCGCATCTACGAACACGACGCCTCCCTCTGCCGCAAGGAAGCCGACTTGCGCCGTTTGGTCGCCGCCGCCGTCCCCGTGCCCGATCTGCTCTACCTGGAACCCAACGGCTGGGAAGATCTCCCTCCCTTCGCCATCCTGCGTTGGATCGAAGCCATCACTTTCCGCGATCTGAAACGCACCGCGGATCGCCAGACCATCGCCCAAGCAAGTTACGCCGCCGGTCAAACCCTCGCCGCGCTCACCCGCTTCCGCTTCCCCAAACCCGGCTGGATCGGCCCCGGCCCCGCCGTCACCGCGCCTTTGCTCGCGGGCATCGATCCCCTTCCCCGCTTCGTCGATCTCTGCCTCGCTTCATCCACATTCCGCCAGCGCGTCCCCGCGGAAATCGGCGCGCGTGTCCACCATCTGGTTTGGTCGCAAGCTCCGCGCCTGGCCCACCTCGATCACGCCCCCTGCCTGGTCCACGGCGACTGCAATAAACGCAACCTGCTCGTCCGTCCAAGCGCCGGACGCTGGACCGTGGCTGCCCTCCTCGATTGGGAGTTCGCCATCGCCGGTTCGCCCCTGGCCGATCTCGGCAGCTTCCTCCGCTACGAAAAGCCCGCCCAGCCCCTCATCGAACCGCACTTCTCCGTCGGCTACCGCGACGCCGGAGGCAACCTCCCGGATGACTGGCGCATCCTGGCGCGCGTTCTCGACTGCGCCACCATCTGCGAGAGCCTGGCCAGTGATCGACTGCCCGAAGCCTACGTACCCGAATTGTCCGGCCTGCTCGAAGCCACCGTCGCCGCCGCCTAATCGTGCCGCAACGCCTGCAACGGATCGATGCGTAGCGCCCGCCGCGCCGGCCCCAAAGCCGCCGCCAACGCCACGCCCGCAATCGCCAGCACCGCCGCCCCTATCACTACCGGGTCCCGCGAACTGGCCTGATACACCACGCTCGCCAGCACGTTCGCACCCGCCATGCCCAGCACCAGCCCGGCCGTCGCGCCCGCCGCCACTAATACGCCGGTGCGCGCAAACACCAAACGCAAAACCTGCGCCGGCCGCGCGCCGATCGCCACTCGAATGCCGATCTCCCGCACCCGCCGCGACACCGTATACGCCGCCAGTCCGTAAATCCCCGTGACCGAAAGCATCAACGCCAGCACCCCGAATGCGCCCAGCGCCACCGTAGCCGCGTGCACCGGCAGGTAAACCAGTCCCAGCATCTGCCGCCAGCTCCCGACGCCGTAAACCGCCAGGTGCGGATCCAGCCGTCCCACCGCCTCCCGCATCTCCGCCGCTAATTCCGATTCCACCCGCCGCGACCGCGCCATCAACACGATCGTCGACGAGTAATTCTGCTCGATCGGAAAAAACACCGCCGGTTGCAGAGTTTCCGTCAACGTTTGATACTTGCCGTCCTCCGTCACCCCTACGATCTGAAAGATCGAAGCGCCCGGACCCATCCGGAACCGCCGCCCCACCGCATCCGCCGCGCCCACCACGCTGCGCGCGAACGCCTCGTTCACAATGGCCACCCGCGGCGCGCCCGCTTTGTCCGTCACCGCGAATTCGCGTCCGGCCAACAGCCGCGTCCCCGCTGTCTTGAAGTAATCCGGCGCCACCCGGTAGAACGTCGCCCCGTGCGCATTCTTTGGCCGGAAATCCGTGGTGTCCTCGGCATAAACAGTCGTATTCGATTGATCGATGCTCAGCGGCGCCGAACTCGCGTAGCTGGCCGATTCCACGCCCGGCAGATGCGCCACCGCTTCCAGCGCGCGTTGCTCGAACATCCGCCCGCGATCTTCGTCGTAGCCCGCAATCCCCACGTCATAGCCGATCACCGCCGCGCCATCCGGACGGAAGCCCAGCGGCGTCTGGAACGATCGCATCAGCCCGCGCACCGCCACCAGGCTCGCCGTCAACAGCACGCAGCACAGCGCGATCTGTGCCGGCAGCAGCACATCTCGCGCCGCCCATCGCCGCCCCGCGCGAGGCGCCAGGTTTCCCTTCAGGTCCTGCGCCGGATTGGCCTTCCATGCCCGCCGCGCCGGACCGATGCCGAATAACAGCCCGGTCCCGAGCGCCGCCCCGCTCGCGAAAAGAAACACCCGCCAATCCGGTGTCACATCGAACTGCACTGGAAAATCCAACGGCGCATGCCACTGGCTCAGCAGCCGCAGCAAACCCACCGCCAGCGCACATCCCGCCGCCCCGCCCAGTATCGCGATCCACAAAGATTCGGTCAGCAACTGCCGCATGATGCGCCCGCCGCCAGCCCCGATCGAAACCCGAATCGCCAGGTCCCGTCCCCGGTCGGCCATGCGCGCCGCCCGCAGGCTGGCCAGATTCGCGCACGCCGCCAGCAATACCAGCACGGCCAGCAGCATCACACCGCCCGCAAACGCCTGCGTCGGCTCCCGCCCGGCCGAACCCATCATGCCCGGCACGCCTAGCGAAAGCCGCATGCCTTCGTTGCTCGTATATTCGCGCGCCAACTCCGCCGCGATCACATTAAGATTCGCCTCCGCCTGCTGCACTGTGACGCCCGCCTTCAGCCGTCCCGCCACCCAGGCATCGTGCGTGTTGCGCGCCTCCAGCCACGAATGGCCTTCGATCTGCGGCTGCATCATCATCGGCACCCAGATCTCCGGCCAGTAGAAAATCTCCGTGCCGTGAAATCCGCGCGGCGCCACGCCCAGAACCGTGTAGGCATGCCCGTTGATGCGTATGTCTTTCCCGGCGATCCGCGGATCGCCCGCGAAGCGGTTCTGCCAGCATGCATAGCTCAGCACCGCGTACGGGCTGGCATTCGCGTGCCGGTCCTCGTCCGGCGTGAAGAACCGCCCCACCGCCGGCCGGATTCCGAGCGACTCGAAGTAATTGCCCGTCGCCAGATATCCCCATACGCGATGCGCCCCGCGGTCCTCATCAAGCGACATCATGGTGATGCGGTAGGCGAACAACGACTCGAACGCTAAGTTGCGGTCCCGTATGTCCCGATAGTTGGGATACGACTCCGAGGGCGCGCCATTGCGGTTGACGAAATACACCCGCCCCGCGTCCGCGATCGGCAGCGCTTTCAGCAGCAGCGCATTCAGCACGCTGAACACCACCGTGTTCGCGCCGATCCCCAGCGCCAGAGACAGCACCGCGATCAGCGTAAACGCCGGGCTGCGCCGCAGCATCCGAAACGCGTACCGCGTGTCCTGCGCGAAAGCCTCCAGCCAGTTCCATCCCCACATGTCTTTGCTCCTCTCCGCGACGGCCGAGTAGCCCGCTGGCCCACTATCTCCCGTTTTCATAGCCGCGTGAAAGCGCAGCTCCTCGTCCATCTCCGCGTGGAATCGCCCCGCCCGCCGCAGAAACACGATGCGCCGCCAAATCTCCCCCAGCCACATATATCTCTCGCTACGCCGGCTCGATCACGTTCGTGATCGCCTGCATGACTTTCCCGAATTCCGACATCTCCCGCCCCAGTTGTTTCCGCCCCGCCGGAGTCAGCCGGTAATACCGTGCCCGCCGGTTGTTTTCCGACGGCTTCCAGTCCGCCGTGACCCATCCCTTGATCAGCATGCGTTGCAGCGCCGGATACAGCGACCCTTCCTCCACCTGCAGCACGTCCCCGGATAATTGCTGGATGTGCTGCGCGATCCCGTAGCCATGCATCGGTCCCAGCCGCGCCAGGCTGCGCAGAATCAGCATGTAAAGCGTGCCCGGCGGGATTTCGGTGCGTGCTTCCCTTCCCATAGCTAGACTACTAGTCTAGCACCTCCCAGGGGGACGGGCTTCAGCCCGCGCGGGACTTCAGTCCCGCCGTTTCAAAGAAGTAGCGAATCGATAGGCAGCGCGCGAGTGTACCGCAGCGTCCTAATTCGTAGAATACAGATTTGCCAACTGCCACCCGCGATAAGCCTGGGGGCCCTGAACGTTCAGGACCTGTGTGGTTCCGGCGAGTTCAATAGCCTGACTGGTGACCGCACTTAGCGTTACCAGGAGAGCCGCATGAAAGAGATAGTTGCCATTGGAGAGTAACTGCGCCGCGCCGTCCGCCGACGAGTACACGCCGAGATTAGCGCTTAAGACCGGCGTGACCGTCAAAGTGCTTTCATCCACCGTCAGCGCCATCCCTCGGCTGTTGCAATCGTTGGGCTCGCATCCGGGGTACCCCAGCCCGATGGGCGGCGAGGATATTCGCGTATCGCCGTTATCGAACACCAGCAGCGGACCCGCTCCGTTGTTCGCCATGGTGACATCGTGCTGATGCGAGAACCAGGGCCATGGATCGTTGTTGATATTATCGAAGTCGAAGTTGCCATCCACACCCATGGTCCAGATGATATTGCCCGCGCCCGTACCGTTGTTGTAATCAATCTTGACGACCCAATCCTGATCCTTCATCGAGAAGATCAGATCGCCGCTCTGCGGCCAGTAATAGATACTATTTCCGTGCAACCAGTCCTTGGCCAGCGGGGCGATGCTTGAGCCCAACAGAAACAGCGGCGGGCAGCCGGATTCACCGGCGCCGCAAGTCTCCCCCAGGATAGCCGCGCGGTTCACATCCAGATAGTCAAAGGCATCCCAGTACCAGACCACCTGCCAGTTGGCATCCATCACCAAAACCATATTCCCAATGATGTCCACCGGAAGACCGCTGGTATCACCCTGGGTTCCAGGAGGCAAAATCTTCTCGATGCTCGCCAGGGCCGCCACGTATCCATTCGGGAGCGAGGTCAGTTCATGGTTGAAGCCATCCAGGCAGCCCGCCCCGACCGGCGCCGGTTTGGGAATCGTTGTGCAGGGGCCCCCGTCCGCGGAGCCTAGCGCAAGCAGTTCCTGCTGAATGACGCCGGTGTTGGTTTCCTTGATGATATTGCCGGCCAGATCGATCTGACGCAAGACCTGGCCGACCTCTGTCTCTTTGTTCCAGGAGATGTCATCCTGAATCGTGAGCATACCGCCATTGGTGACCGGCCGCGTGATTTGGCCGGGATGGCTGGTGGGCGTATTGTAGAACCACAGAATGTTTCCGCTTAAGTCGGTCGCCACATCTCGATAGTCCGTTTCTTTGCCAAGTTCGCTCAAGCCCCACAGGAGCACCGGTTCGGCCGTATCGGTCTGGGGCCCCACTGGAACGAGTATCTGGAAAGTCGGAAAGGGAATGCTCGTGGGGAGGGCGCCAGTCGTGAATTTCGCAGTGGGACCGGTACCGATCTTGCCCCCTGTTTCGATCTGCGTCTGTATGATGTACGGCGTGCTCGGATACATGCCCGCGATCTCAACGGTCATCGTGCTCGAACCATTACACGGCGCCCAGTAGGTATTGGTCCCCGTGTTGGTGGCGCCCGCGGGCCGGAAGGCCGCTCGCATGTTGCTGCCCACCGGACAGGCCGGCGTACTGAACAACGCAACCACCGGATTGGCGGTGGCCTTGGCGACTGCGCTACTGCCCGTGACCAGCGGCGTGACCACGTAGCTGAGTGTCTTCGAAGCTGTTTCGCCGGAGCTGAAGTCCTTGACCACGACTTGAATGTCGTATGTTCCTTCCGCGGTTGGCATCCAAGCGAATGGTTGGGCTGTATAAGTATTCCCGCTGACGGTGCCAACGTTGAAGTCCTTGACCAGGGCCAATGCCTGGCCGGACGGGCCGAGGTTGAACTGAAAGGTGAGGACCTCCGCATTGCTGTTGGTTGCGGTAACCGTCCAAGTGATTAACGTGCCGATCACCTGCGGCGAAGGGACCGACGGTGTCATTGATGAGATATTGACCGTCGCAAGTGCGGGAGTCGCAAATGCGGCAGAAAGGCACAACAACAAATTCATGGACGTTCTCATTTAGCTGATCTCCTTTTGACGTTCACTCAGACATCGGCGCCCGCCTTCAAGGCAGCACCTGAAACAGCCCGATATTGGACAGGTTCCCCGATGGGGTTGTCACCTCCACCTTGCCGGTGGTGGCCCCGGATGGTACCGGCGATGTAATCAGCGAAGCAGAGATAACTGTGAAAGGAGCCGCGATGCCGTTGAAAGTCACCTGACTCGCGGCGCTCAGATTGGTCCCCAGAATCTGAACTTGCGTTCCCGCCGCGGCGGCAGTAGGCACGGTCTTGATGAATGCAGGCAGGCCCGCGGAGATGGTAAATGCCACACCATTCCGGCTGGCGCCTCCTTTGGAACTAAGTCCCCAGAACGAACCGTCCGTGGCCTGCATGAGTGGACCAGGCTGTGAGCCGTCCGAAAAGTTGAAGCTATACAGCGTGGTTAGGTTGCCGGTGGGGCTGATCTTGAAAATAGTGCCGTACCCATGCGCGCCGCCGAACAGGGTCGTGCCATAGAAATTGCCGTCGCTGGCCAGAAGCAGCGGACCGGTGGGGCCAAAGCCGTCGGTGCCGTCGAAGCTGTACAACCGGGTGAAGTCGCCGTCGGCTGCAAGCGTAAATATTGTGCCGCAACCCGCGCCGTTCGGATAATTCTTGCAATTGGTGCTTGTTCCGCCGTAGGCATCGGTGCCGTAGATGGTTCCGGTAATATCCATGTACAAGGAACCGATCGGGTGGATACCTTGTGGAAACTCGAAGTTCACGAGCGTCGTGAGCACGCCTGCCGGCGTGATCCTGAAGAGCGTACCGCAACCGAAAGTGCCGCAACCAAGGTCGTTCGCGCCGTAGAACTCGGTGCTGCCGTAATAATTCCCGTCGGGGCCTTCTACCAATCCGGCCGCCGGATGGCCGCCATCCGATTCGTCGAAGACGTGGAGATAGGTCAACACGCCCGACGGAGTTACTTGAAATACTGCGCCGAAAAAGCCCGGGCCTAGCGAAGTCGTGCCGTAAAAATTACCGTCGGTGCCCTGCAGCAGCGGCGCAATAGGAAGCGATTCGACCTGATCGGACAAAGTCGTCAGGACACCGCTCAGGGTCATCTCGAAAGCCGAACCACCGCCGGCATCGTTGCTGGTGGTGCCGTAGAGGTCGCCATTGGCGCCAACAATCAGACCCGCCTCCGGCGCGAAGCCCGCACTCGTTCCAAAGCTTTGCATGGTGGTCAAAACGCCGGCTGGGGTGAGGCGGAAGACCGTACCGAATCCGTTGGCGCCGCCGTATTGCGTGGTTCCGTAAAAGTTCCCGTCCGTAGCCTGGACCAGTGCCCCTTGGGGGTTGGTGCCGTTGGCTCCGTCAAAACTCATGCTGCGAATACTCTGCGCCGCCAATTGCGTAATGCTTCCGGCACAGGCCACAGCGACCGCCCAGACTCGCCTCAACCGCGCTTTTTCCCTGGCTCGCATCCCGCACCCCTTTGGTCCCGGATTTTGCAGAACAACGCCAATTTTAAACGCGCACTATGGAGATTGAATCCCGAAACTGTCACGTTTGTGTCACGTTTTATTCTTATGAAACACTGTCGCCGGGACTGTGGTATGTTCGCATCGTGGTTATGCAAGACTGGCTGCGGCCGCCCCGCAACCTGCTCGTCATTCTGGTCCTGCTGACTGTTGTGTCGGTCTCCGCCATAGGGTGGCTCGGCTGGAGACTGGTCGCGCAGGAGCGCATTGTGAGTGCCGAAAGCGCCCGTGAGCGACTGGAACGGACGGCCGATCGCATCGCCGCCAATTTCCGCCGAAACCTCAACACGCCCAACGGAATTCGAGGCCTGCGGCTCAACTTCGATCGAGACTCGTTCGAGGTCGCTCCACCTGACCGTTTGCTCTTCTATGCTCGGCCGCAGGTCGAACCGGAGGCGTCGGACGGCGTGTTTCGCGAAGGCGAGATCTACGAATTCCGCATGCGGCAAACCTCGCTTGCCCTCGCATTCTATGAGCGATTGGCGCATGCGAATGACGCTGCAGTCCGTGCCGGCGCGCTGTTGAGGCTGGCGCGAGTCCTGCGTAACATCGGACGCAGGCAAGAGGCTATCGCCGCGTACGAACGGCTCAGCGCGATAGTTGGGGTGCGCGTCGCGAACGCCCCAGCCGAACTGATAGCCCGCTACGCCATCTATTCCCTGCGGCCTGTAGCGCAAAATGTTGAGCAACTCCTCGCGGATCTCCACGCGTCGCGCTGGCATCTGACGCGCAGCCAGTTCGAATTCTACTGGGACGAAGTATCGAAATTGGACCGTAGTCATGCGCCACCGGACGCCGCGCGGATGGCGCTGGCCGAAGCGGCGAGCAGTCTCCGGAGCCTCAACGCGTCCCCGCATGGTGCCCAACAAATCATTCAGGCGGGCGGAATTCCAATCCTGGCCGTTTGGCGCGATTCGGCCGGCCGGCGCGCTGTGCTGCTGGCCACGGTAGATTCTGTCCTGCAACAGATCTGCAAGGGGGAACCTGTATATTGCGTGGCCCTCGACAGCGACGGCAAACGCCTGAGCGGCCAGGAAGACAAGATCGCGCACCTGTCCTTGCGGCGTGCCGCCGAATTCGATATCCCGTGGACCTTGGGGATCGCAGCCCGGGCCGGCCAGCCCGACGCCGAAGCGTTGGCGCGGCAGAGATTCTTGCGCACGGCCATCGGGGTAATGATGCTATTTCTGCTGTCGGGCACTTACTTCATCTGGCGCGCCATCCGCCGCGAGGCGGAAATCTCTCGCTTGCAATCCGATTTCGTTTCCGGTGTCTCACACGAGTTCCGCACGCCTCTGACGTCCATGCGGCAACTGTCCGAACTCTTGATCGCGGGAAGGGTGCCCAGCGAGGAACGGCGGTTGCTTTACTATGAGACCCTCCTGCGGGAGACCAATCGCCTCTCGCGGCTGGTGGAGGCCCTGTTGAACTTTGGCCGGCTGGATGCCGCGGCGCATCAGTACAACTTTCAGGAGATCGAGGCGGGCCAGGTCGTTCTGTCGGCGGTCGCGGCGTTTGAGGGCGACCTCGGCCAGCCCCGTAAAATCGAACGCGCGGGTGAGCGGGGTTGTTGGATTCGCGCGGACGCCGAGGCCCTGGGAGTTGCAATTCGGAATCTGTTGGATAATGCTTTCAAGTATTCATCAGCGGATGCAGGCGTCCAAATCGAATGGATGCGGAATGGGAAGCGCATTGCAATTCAAGTGCTTGACCACGGACCGGGAATTCCGCCCCGGGAACGAAGACGCATCTTCGAGAAGTTCGTCCGGGGCAGCGCGGCGGTGGCCTTGAATGTGAGCGGCACCGGTATCGGCCTGGCCATGGTACACCGGATTGTGGACGCCCACAAGGGCGCGTTGCGCTTGGAAAGTGAGCTGGGCAGAGGCAGTAAGTTTACTATCATCCTGCCCGCATCGGAACCGAGATGACTCGTATCCTGGTGGTTGAAGACGAGCCGGCCATCGCCATGGGATTGCAAGACGATCTGGAGATGGAGGGGTACACGGTGGAAGTAGTCAACGATGGCCGGACCGCCTCCGTGCGCGGGCGTGAAGGCGGCTTTGATCTGATCCTCCTGGATATCATGCTTCCCGGAAAAGATGGCTTTGAAGTGTGCCGCGAGTTGCGCCGTGCCGGCCTGCGCACACCCATCCTCATGCTGACCGCCAAGACTCAGGAGGAGCAGACTGTCCTGGGGCTGGAGACCGGCGCGGATGATTACGTGAGAAAACCATTCGGCACACGCGAGTTGCGCGCGCGCGTTAAGGCGTTGCTGCGGCGCTCCGCCGAAGGCCCCCCGGATACCTGCCGCTTCGGCGATTTGGAAGTCGATTTCGGATGCGGTGAGGTGCGCACTCGCGGTAAATCCGCGGAACTGACGCCTATCGAGTTTCGCCTTCTCTCGGCACTCATACGCGCCAGGGGCCGGGTGCTCAGCCGGGAACAATTGACGGCGGCGGTGTGGGGACATGGCGCCTCGACGTCCGTGCGGATCGTTGATAATCACATCGCCAACTTGCGGCGCAAGATCGAGCCCGATCCGGCGCGCCCACGATATTTGCGCAATGTACGCGGTCTTGGTTACCGTTTCGACAGCATACAACATGACGCCGGCAGACTGTAATCCAGCCATGAAGACCGCCATCCTCATCGGTGCGATTCTGGCGACGCTCTTGCCGGCCGGAGTGTCGCTCGCCGGGAGCCCGGAGAAGGCCTTTGAGGCGGCCATCTATAAAGCGAAGGTGCTAGGAGACCTGGCGGCCGCCATACAGCAGTTCGACGCCATCGTCGCCCAGAACGCCGGCAAGCCGATCGCCGCACGCGCCCTGCTGGAGATTGGAAGAGCCGAGGATGTGTTGGGTCACACCGGCCGCTCGCGGGACGCTTACCTGCGGCTCGTGAAGGAATACCCCGGCGATGCCCGCCTGCTTGCCCGCCGGCAATCGAATCCCAGGATACCGAAAGCAGCGAATCCGAACACGCAGATCGTGAGTTGGGTAAATCCGCGCGGCTCCGTGTTCCCCGCGGCACGATGCTGCGCGGCAATTGCCTACGATGAGTCTACCCACTCCGCGTTGCTCTTTGGAGGGTTCACGCAGAGAATGTGTTTCCGCGATACCTGGGTCTGGCGGAACGGGTGGCGTCAGGTATCGCCGGCTACGGCGCCTTCTGCGCGATCTGGTCCGGCCATGGCGTATGATGCGGCTGCGAAAAATGTAGTTCTTTTTGGCGGAATCGACAGCGCCGGAAAATCGCTCAATGACACTTGGACATGGGACGGAAAGACTTGGACCCAACAGTTTCCGCCGGTCTCTCCAACCGCTCGTCGGTTCGATGGTCACGGCATGGCCTACTATGCCCCAGCCAGGAAAGTCCTGATCTTTGGCGGAATAGATGGCGGACACGTTTTTGGTGATACCTGGACCTGGGATGGCATCGCTAAGACCTGGACCGAGCAGATGCCGCTCGCAAGCCCATCGACGCGCAGGACTATGATTGCGTACGATGAGGCCGGCAGAGTCATCGTCCTCTTCGGCGGGGATTCTGGCGGGCCGTTTACCAGAGACACGGTTTACGGCGATACCTGGATTTGGGATGGAGTCACGTGGAGCAGGCGCTTCCCCGCCGCTGCGCCGTCGGCACGAGGAGAAGCAGCCCTCGCCTTTGATCCCGATTTGGGAGGGATTGTACTTTTTGGCGGGCGTGGCAGCAAAGGCGAGCAATACAACGATACCTGGTTGTGGAATGCGTCTGGCTGGACGTTGCTTCAACCGGCGGTCTTGCCGGCCGCCCGTTGCGCCGCGGCTATCGATTATGACCCAATCGCCGGTGAGCTACTCCTGTTCGGCGGTTTTGGGACTAAAACGCATAGCGACACGTGGGTGCTGATTCGAATTCCCTGACACTTTCCTCTCTGGGCGGCGGCTGGTCCCGTTGACAATAACCTGCAATTACTCTACACTTCAAAGAGCTTTTCAGTTAAGAACATGATCCGCAAAACCCTCCGCATCCTGGTCCTATCGGCGCCCCTCTGCCTCGCCGCCTTACTGTTTGCCCTCTGGCTCGAACACCGCGCCAGCCTCACCCTCCCCGCGCCCACCGGACCCTTCCCCGTCGGCCGCTCCATCTATGACTGGCTCGACCCCGCCGCCCCGGATTCGCTCTCCCCCGTCCCTGGAGCCAGACGCGAGCTCCTGGTCTGGATCTGGTATCCCGCCGCCACCGCGCCCGCTGCCGCTCCCGCCGCCTACCTGCCCGCCGCCCCGCCGAAGCCCCCGCTCCTGTTCCGCCTCCTTACCCGCGACCCATCCAAGGTCCACGGCCACAGCCTCTGCGACCCGGATGTCTCGCCCCGCCAGCCCTCCTACCCCGTCGTAATTCTGCGCGGCGGCGCTTCTCTGGAAGTGTCGAACTACTCCACCCTCGCCGAGGACCTCGCCAGCCACGGCTACATCGTCGTGGGCCTCGACGCCCCTTATCGCACCTTGCATGTGGCCTTCCCCGATGGCCGCGTAATCGCCCGGACGCCCGCCAATAACCCGGAACTCTACTCCGGTGCGGAGTTCACCACTCGCGCCAATCAACTCCTCGCCGCCTGGACCGCCGACATGTCCTTCGTGCTTGATCGCCTCGCTGCGCTCAACGCCTCGGACCCCTCCCGCAAATTCACCGGACGCCTCGACCTGCAGCACGTGGGAGCATTCGGCCATTCTTTCGGCGGCGCGCAATCCGCCCAGTTCTGCCAGACCGACTTGCGCTGCCAGGCCGGCATCGATATCGACGGCGCCCTCCTGGGCAGCGTCCTGCAAACCGGCATCCACAAGCCCTTCATGTTCCTCCTCAGCGGCAATGGCGACTTCTCCTCCGCCTCCGAAATCCGTCAGTTCCAAGCTGAAATCCAGTCCGTCTACGATCGCTTGCCGCCGAACGGCCGGCTGCGCCTCGTCATCCGCGGCGCAAATCATTTCACCTTCACCGACGACGGCGCGCTCCTGAAAAGCCATCTCCTGCGCGGCGTCTTCCGCGTGTTCGGCATGCTCGGCATCGATGGACGCCGCCAGCTCGCCGTGACCGCCTACTGCGTCCGCACCTTCTTCGACGCCTGCCTGAAGGGTGCCCCCGTATCCCCACCCAGGATCGACGCCGCGCTATACCCCGAAATCCAAATCCAGTAGGGTGGGCTTTAGCCCGCGCGGGACTTCAGTCTCGCCGTGCCGCTGCCTGGCGGGAATCGACACCGAAATCGATTTACGGAGGCCTTCCGTCTGCTCTCCACGCGCCGCCCTCAGCCCGGCGGCGATTCGCCTCTAAACAATGCCCGCAACTGGTATGCCGCGGCCGTGGCTCAGAGAATCGGGTCGCTCACACCGAGGAACTCCACGATGCAAACCTTCATCGCACCGCGGCGGCGATCAGCCACAGATAGCTGATACAGAAACACACCAGAGCGCCGAACCCCAGTGACTGGTTCCTCGTGTACTGGAATCGCGTGTACGAACGCGGATCGTTTGGATGATGTAAGTGATGCTCATAATTCACCGCCAGCAGAATCATGAACAACACGCCGTAAATGATACTCGCCGCCACCAGAAACAACGGCGACGCGAACGGCTTCAGCGATCGCCCGCTCGATGCATTGAAATTCAACGAGCCCACCAGCAGCACGATCGACCCGGCCGCCAGGCCCAGCACATACTTCGTAATATCCAGGTACATGGGCAACAGCCTCTTGCCAAATTCGCCGTGCTTGCCGCCCGGATCGAACACCACCGCTTGCCCCCTGCTTTGCAGATACACGATGAGCCATATCCCTGCGTACAGCCCCACCGCCGTGGCCACCCCGGCAAAGCCTGGAAATAACATGCATTGAGCATACACGATGTGGGACTTCCCCAGCCGGATAAGCCATCATGGCAGCCGAAGCGGGATTCACATGCCGGCAACCGATCGCGCCCTGATGTCGACCCAGCCGGGCGGCCCTGAGGCTCTCCGCGTCGGCGACTTGCCGGTTGCGCCCCCCCGGCCCGGACAACTGCGCCTAAGGGTGCGCGCCGCCGCAGGCGGGGCGCCCCCCTTGACGATTTCCATAGTTCGAATATAATAGAACTATGGAAATGCAACGGACCACGGCGATGCTCGGAACCGATCGCACCGCCGCCTACGCCGATATGTTCGCCGCCCTCGGCGCCGAGCCCCGCCTCCGCATTTTGCGCGCCCTCCTGGCCGCCCATCCCGCAGGCATGGTAGTCGGCGAAATTCAGGACGATCTGGGCATCGCCGCCTCCACGTTGTCGCATCACCTCGAAAAACTCAAGAACGAGGACCTCATCGCCGTCCGTCGCCAAAGCACCTTTTTGCGATACACCGCCAATGTCGCCGCGTTGGAGGAACTGCTCGGCTTCCTGTACGCCGAGTGCTGCACCCGCAATAAAGCCATCAAACCAGCCAAAATCACCCGCATCTGCAAGTAGGGAGAAAATCACCATGGAACTGAAAGAGCAAGTACGAGAAAAATACGGTCGGGCCGCCTTGCGCGTCCAGACCGGCGCAAGCTCCTGCTGCGGTGCTTCGGCCGCGCTGGACGGCTGCTGCGATCCCATCACCTCCAACCTCTATGACGCCGCCCAAACCGGCGAACTCCCCCAGGAGGCCGTGCTCGCGTCGCTCGGCTGCGGCAATCCCACCGCCCTCGCGCAGCTAAAACCCGGAGAAACCGTGCTCGACCTCGGCTCCGGCGGCGGTATCGACGTGCTCCTCTCGGCTAGGCGCGTCGGCCCCGCCGGAAAAGCCTACGGCCTCGACATGACCGATGAGATGCTGGCCCTCGCCCGCGAAAATCAACGCCAGGCCGGCATCGAGAATGCCGAATTCCTGAAAGGGGAAATCGAGCATATCCCCCTCCCGGATAACTCCGTCGACGTGGTCATCAGCAATTGCGTCATCAACCTCTCCGGCGACAAAGACCGCGTCCTCCGCGAGGCCTTCCGCGTCCTCAAGCCCGGCGGCCGCTTCGCGGTCTCCGACGTGGTCACGCGCGGCGAAGTGCCCGCCCCAGTGCGCCAGAACATGCTGCTCTGGGTCGGCTGCATCGCCGGCGCGCTCGAGGATTGGAAATACGCCGCCAAGCTCGCCCATGCCGGCTTCGACGACATCGACATCGAACCCACGCGCGTTTACAACATCGCGGACGCGCGCGACTTCCTGAGCGGCCAAGGCATCGACGTGGACGCCATCGCCCCGTTGGTGGACGGCAAGTTCATGAGCGCCTTCATCCGCGCCATGAAACCAGCCGCGAAAGGATGTTGTGGCCCGGCGTGCTGTAGCTGAGGCCGTTGGCACGGCCTTCCTGCTGGCCGCCGTCGTCGGCTCCGGCATCATGGCGGACCGCCTCGCCGGTGGCAATATCGCCCTCGCGCTGCTCGCTAACACCATCGCTACCGGTGCGGCCCTGGTCGCGTTGATCTTGGCCTTCGGGCCAATCTCCGGTGCGCACTTCAACCCCGCCGTCACGCTTGCCGATGCCTGGCAGGGCGGTCTGCCGTGGCGCGCGGTGCCCGCATACCTGGTCGCCCAAGTCACCGGCGCGTGTGCGGGTGTCGCCGCTGCCCATCTCATGTTCGGCCACCCGCTGTTTTTCGCCTCCCGCCACGTGCGCTCCGGCGGCGCCCAGCTCTTCAGCGAATTCGTGGCGACGTTCGGTCTCCTCTCCGTCATCTGGGGCTGCGCCCGGCTCCGGTCAGCCGCCGTGCCATTCGCGGTGGGCGCCTACATCACCGCCGCATACTGGTTCACCGCGTCAACTTCTTTTGCGAATCCCGCCGTGACCCTGGCGCGCGCCGCCTCCGATACCTTCGCCGGCATTCGCCCCGCCGATGTTCCCGCATTCATCGCCGCCCAACTGGCGGGCGCCGCCGCGGCCACGGCTCTGTTTCGCTGGCTGGTGCCCGCAACACGCGAGATCGCCCATGCCCGATAAAACTCGCGTCCTCATTCTCTGCACCGGAAATTCCGCCCGCAGCCAGATGGCCGAAGGCCTCCTGCGCCACGACGCCGGAGACCGCTTCGACGTATTCAGCGCCGGAACCCGCCCCAGCCACGTGCGCCCCGAAGCCATCACCGTCATGCGCGAACTGGGCATCGACATTTCCGGCAATCGCTCCAAAAGTGTCGACGAGTTCACCGCCCAGTCGTTCGACTACGTCCTCACCGTCTGCGACCACGCCCGCGAAAGCTGCCCCGTCTTCCCCGCCGGCGCCACCATGATCCACCACACCTTCGAAGATCCGGCCGCGTTCGAAGGCAGCCCGGAGGACCGCCTCGCCCTTTTCCGCCGCGTCCGCGACCACATCCGCCAGTACCTCCGCGATTTTTCGCGGCCCTGATCGCCCTGGCGTGGGCGAGACCTAGCTAGGAATAGCTCGATCGGCCGGTGTGTCCGTAAATCCCTCACTGTCATGTCGCGCACCCCCGCCTACGCCGTGGTCTCTACTCGCACGGCCGGCCATGCTACCATTTCCCCAGTCTGGGCCGAGACCATACTCCACAGCTTCACAGGTCAAGCTGGCGATGGGGCTATCGCCTGGTGATGAGCCCAACCGGAGTCCTCTACGGCACCACCTCATCCGGCGGCGCCTATAACAAGGGCACCGTCTTCGCGATCAAGCCATAAGTTTTAGCGTCGAAGCCCGTCCGGAGTCAGTACACCTGCCCACGCGCAGACGATGCAGCCCGTCACGGTCAATGAGCATCCTGGCATCGCCCTCGCCGCTTGGCGCTCAATGCGGCGCAAGTCCGCGCGCGCGGCCATTCCCAAATAATAGACCGCTTCACATTCCGTATTCCCGCATGATCTCTTCGTGCGGGATACCGGCGGAGCGCCGCGCGCGCGCCCTGTCGATTCGCTCCAGCATTTCCGGATCGACGGGGGCCTCTTCTCTTGCCAGAAGAAACTCCAGATATCGCTCCGCGGCCGTAATTTCCGAATCGGGCAGTCGCTCCACCAGGCTGTGCAGTTGTTCGCGCTCCGGCATATTAACGAGCATGGCTCCTGCACGGATTCATGTCAAATATACTGTATTGCCGGCATGCCAAGGGCGCGTGCGATTGCCGCAAGCCGCGGCCGGGGATGATCGTGGAGGCGACGATACTGATGAAACGCTGGCCGCATCGCGCACGAGCTTTTGCAGATGACTCGGTAACCGGCTTGGCTCCGTCGATAACCAGATAACGATGTGTGTTTCGAGCAGGACCCGCATCTCTACCACCTGCCCTCGATGAAGGCACGTCGCCATCTTGTTCGGCGCAATCACGATTCCAACCCCTAAAATTCACGCAATCCTATCAACCACTTCCCAACTTCCAGTCTCCCTCCCGTCCCCGCTCACCAGTTCCACTGGTCTGTAAGGAGCAAACCACCATGTCCTCGCAAGCCAAAATCGATGCCAATCGCGAAAACTCAAAAAAGAGCACCGGCCCCACCAGTCCCGCGGGCAAAGCCGCCTCTAGCCGCAACAGTGTCCGCCATGGACTCTGCG
>JBEKYC010000097.1:0-21940 GCA_049511415.1 Bryobacteraceae bacterium
CGACCGGCGCGGCCTACTATTACTTCGACTCGAAGGATGCCATCGCGCTGGCGTTCTACGACCAGGCACAACAGGATCTGGCGCCGCTGATCGAGACGGCGCTCGCCGGTCCGAAGACCCTGAAGGAGCGCCTCAGCGGGTTGCTGGAGGCCAAGCTGAAGTATTTCGAGCCGAATCGCCGGCTGCTGGGCGCGCTGGCGGCGCATGCCGATCCGGAACATCCGCTTTCGCCCTTCGGTGCGCAGTCGCGCGAAATTCGGGAGCGGGACGTGCAATCGTTCGCGCAGGTGGTGGAAGGCAGCCGGCTGCGCGTGCCGGATGACCTGAAGCCGCACCTGCCGCGCCTGCTGTGGATGTATCAGATGGGGTTGATCCTGTTTTGGATCTATGACAGATCGCCGGAACAGACGCGGACTCATCTCCTGATCGAGAAAAGCGCGGCCATCGTGGAGCGGCTGGCGAAGCTCGCGGTTTTTCCTCTGATGCGGCCGGTGCGGCGATTAATTGTCGACCTGATGCAGGCGGTGATGGAGGAAACATGAAGATCGTGATTCCCGGCGGCGCGGGCCACGTGGGTCAGGTACTGGCTGCGCACTTCCATGGCGCGGGCCATTCGGTTACAGTTCTCTCACGAAGCCCGCGCAGCGCACCCTGGCAGACGGCCGCTTGGGACGGCCGCGACTTGGGTGACTGGCGTCACATTTTGAATGGCGCGGATGTGGTCATCAACCTTGCCGGACGCAGCGTGAACTGCCGCTACCATCAGCGAAATCGCCGGGAGATTCTGGAGTCTCGAGTGGAAGCCACCGCGGCGATCGGCCGCGCCATCGCGCTAGCGCCCCGACCACCGGCGGTTTGGATGAATGCCAGCACGGCGACTATCTACCGCCATGCTTTGGACCGGCCCATGGATGAAAGTTCGGGCGAGTTAGGCGGTTCGGAACCGGGAGCACCAGCAACATGGCGGTTCAGCATTGCAGTGGCCACCAGTTGGGAGCGCGCCTTGTTCGAGGCGGCCACTCCGCAAACGCGTAAGATTGCTTTGCGCAGTGCCATGACCATGAGTCCGGAATCGGGCGGAATCTTCGCCACCCTGCTCGGATTGGTGCGCACGGGACTGGGCGGCGCGGCGGGCTCCGGCGAACAATTCATTTCGTGGATACATTATCTCGACTTCGTCCGCGCGATTGAGCACCTCATGGAGCATTCCGAAATCGAGGGGGCGGTGAACGTCTGCGCGCCCGCGCCACTTCCCAACCGGGAGTTCATGCGCATTCTGCGGAAAGCCTGGGGCGCGCGGATTGGCGTGCCCGGTCCCCGGCTCCTGCTGGAATTTGGCGCCATCCTGTTACGCACGGAAACGGAGTTGATTTTGAAGAGCCGGCGGGTAGTTCCAGGACGGTTGTCCGCCGGCGGCTTTGTCTTTCAGTTTCCCAACTGGCAAGAAGCGGCGGCAGATCTGGTGCGCCGCGCCAAGGCAGTTTGCTAGTGGGAGTAGCTATACTGCAACGCAATCGCGGCCAGGTTCCAGATCACTACGGCCGTGAACCAGAAGTTCAGAAAAACCAGCACGCGGCGCTTGTTAATGAACACGGCGATGGTCGCCAGTCCGGCCGCCAGGATTTTGGAAGCAATCAAGCCGGTCAGCGGCCCAGCCTGCACAAGATGACCAATATAAGTGCTGCCTTCGTGGGCGCCATAATGCAGGCCCACGAGGGTGGTCAACACATCCAGAACCTGCAGGCCGAGAAAAACAGCGACGGCCAGTGCGGGGAATTCCCTGATAACCGAGGTCATTTCCCTGATTATCCCTACTTCTTGACGGCGGCTCCAGTCTACTTTGGTTATGGCCGCCGATTAAATCGTCGTCCAGCGGCGCTCCAGCATCCCCAAGAGGGCATCGGCGCCCAAAGCCATGCAGGCGGCCGGGACGGCTCCGGCCAGGATTTGGGTGGCGTCGACCGAAGCGATACCGCGGAAAATGAAGACTCCCAGACCCCCGCCTCCGATGGCGGCGGCGATGGTCGCCGTGCCTATAGTTGTGACAGTGGCTACCCGGATGCCGGCGAGAATGGTCCGCGCGGCCAGCGGCAATTCCACGCGCCAGAGAAGCTGGTTACCGGTCATGCCCATGGCTACGGCCGACTCGCGGACAGCCGGGTCTACGCCGAGAATGCCGGCCAGGGTGTTGCGCAGGACCGGCAACAGCGCGTACAGCACCAGCGCGACGATGGCGGTGCGTTTGCCGATTCCGCCAATCAGCGGCACAGGGATCAGAAAGCCAAACAAGGCCAAACTCGGGATGGTCTGCATGATATTGGCGAATCCCACGATCCACGGCCGCCAGTCAGGGCGGCGGGTTACGAAAACGCCGGCGGGAACGGCCAAGGCAATGGCGATGGTCATGGAGACCATCACCAATTCCAGATGCTCGAGCGTCAGCCCGGCGATTTCAGAGGCGAGCGAGGAATTCACGAATGCTCCGCTTTCCAGTCGAGACACGCCAGGAAGGCACGGGCTTCGCGATTTACGGCGTCCAGGAACTCGTGGGGTGAGGCGATGAATTCGAGCGCGCCGTCGCGCAATAAGGCGATGCGGGTAGCCAGCAGAAGGGCTTCCCGCACATCGTGCGTGACGAATATGGCGGTTTTTCCCAACTCCCGGCGCAAGGCCAGGAATTGGCGTTGCAATTCCAGACGCGTGACCGGATCGGCTGCGCCGAAAGGCTCGTCGAAGAGCAACACAGAGGGATCGGCCGCCAGCGCGCGCGCGACCCCGACGCGCTGCCGTTGCCCACCGGAAAGCTGGCGCGGGTAGCGCGGGGCGAACTGGGCGGCATCGAGGCCCACCTGCCCTAGCAGCAGTTCCGTGCGCCGGCGAATCCGCGGCGCGTCCCAGCCTTCCAGTTGCGGCACCAGCGCCACGTTCTGGGCGACGGTGTAGTGCGGAAACAGTCCGACTTCCTGAATGACGTACCCGATGCGGCGCTTAAGCCGCACCGAGTCCCATGCGGTGGTCGGGCGGCCATCCACCAGCACTTCACCGGTGGTCGGGAAGAGCAGACCGTTGACCATTTTCAGGGCGGTGGTCTTGCCGGAACCGCTGCGGCCAAGCAAGACCAACGTCTCGCCGGGTTCCACGGCGAGCGTCAGGCGGCGCAGGATTTCGCGCGCGCCGATGCGATAGGAAACCGAGCGAAACTCGACGATCGCACTCACACCATCAGCAGGCTTTCGGCGAACGCCCAGGTTTCGTCTATCCATTGCTCGGCGCACTGAAAGCCCGCGCCGGCGGCCATTTCGCCAATCTCAGCGGCCTGAAATTTGTGGCACGATTCGGTCCGGATGGTTTCATCCTTGCGAAACTCGCAGGTGAATCCAGCCGTGCGGATGGCAACGCGCTGCGCGGCGCGCGAACGGAGGTGCATTTCAATGCGGTGGTGGCGGGCGTTCCAGCGGGCTTCGTGGGCGAAGCCGCGGAGCATGAAATCGGCGCCGAGTTCGCGATTGATGCGCGCCAGCAGGTTTAAGTTGAAGGCGGCAGTGACGCCGGCGGGATCGTCGTAGGCCGCCAGCATGCGATAGAGCGGCTTAACCAGATCCGTGCCCAGCAGCAGGCCATCGCCGGGCAACAGGCAGGCGCGCACGTCGCGCAACAGATCCAGCGCCGCCGGAGGCTCGAAATTGCCGATGGTGCTGCCCAGGAACAATACCAGCAGCGATTGACCCGGGCGCCGCCGGCAGACCACCTCACGCAATCCGTTCAGATACGCCAGGTTGACCGGATGGACCTCGGCGAGCGGCGCGAGCTCCCGGGCGCAGTGGGCCAGCGCGGCGGCGGAAAGATCGATCGGATAGTAGGCCGGCCGGGCGCCGTTGGACAGCGATTCCAGCAGGCGGCGGGTCTTCACACCGCTGCCGCTGCCCAACTCGGCGACACAGCAGGGCTCCCGCAAATAGCCCGCCACCTGGGGGGCGAGACGCTGGATTAATCGTGCATCGGCGCGGGTCAGGCCGTATTCGGGAAGCGCGGTAATGGCTTCGAACAGGGCCGTCCCAACGGCATCATAGAAATACTCGCAAGGCAACTGTTTCTGGTCCGGCCGGCTCAGGCCGTGGCGCACGTCGTCTTGAAACATAATCGGGCTCAGTTTTCGACCAGGCGAAAGGTCGCGTAAATATAAGGATACGCGGGTCGGAACCAGTTGCGAAAGCTGGGGCGCAGGAGGCAGGCAGCCGTGCGCGGCGATCCTCCTTTCAACACATAATGTTGCCCATCGAAGAAATTGGCCGAATACCCCGGATAGAAGGGGAACGGGTGGAAACCCGGAAACGGTTCGAACACCGTAGCGGTCCACTCCCAGCCATTGCCGACTAACTGGGAGACGCCCAAACGATTCGGCGGGGAGGCCACGGCGGACTCCGGATCCCAACTGCGAAAGTCGACGTTCTGGCCGGCGTAGCCGCCACCGTCGTATGCGGCCCGGTGGAACTGGGCTTCGGTGGGCAGAGACTTCCCTTTCCACCGCGCGTAAGCGCGGGCTTGGTCATGAGTCACATAGACAGGCCAGTCCAGCGGAAGCGGGATGTCCTGGAACATGCCGTGATAGAACCACTCGCCGTCGTGACAAGTCCAGAAATGCGGCGCCGATGCGCCCGCCCGCACAAACTCCAGATACTCTCCGTTAGTAACTTTGTGCTGGTTGATGGCGAAAGCCGGAACATCGACCTGATGCGCATCGAATTCGTTGTCCCAGCCGAAGCCATCGCCACGCGGCTGGCCCAGAGTCGCGCGGCCCGCTGGGATTTCCACGGGCGGGTTTGGCGGTGTGGGACCGATCGGAGCCGCCACCAACGGTGGCGGGACTTTGTCTGCAAAGGGCAGATGGTGCATCATGTAAGCAAATGTTTCGGCATGCATCAGGCGGTGCTCGATGGCCACATGCAGGAGGTCCACAGGCACATGCGGCAGCGCGGCGTCGAGCGCGCCGCGCACGCGAGAATTGTAATGGCGCACCTCATTTTCAGCCGGCCAATCAGATGGCTGGTCCGATGGTAACTGGCCGGCCGGGGGATCGATGCCGAACGAGAATAACTGGTCGAAGCTCGCATGAAACGCCGGCTGGTCCAGCGTGGGAGCCATCAGATTCCAATCGAAAGCTTCCAGGTGACCCAGATAGAAGATAATCCGATGGCGCTCGGGGATGGGGCGCTCGTACAATGCGCGCGGACGGATCAGATCGAAAAGGCTATCGGTCTGGGCGCGCGCGCGGGCAAGAGCTTGATCGAGTTCCACGTGCGAGGGCATAGCTTTTCAAGTTTAGCAAAAGGGGCGAGAGGACCTCTGTAATCAGGCACTCAAGGGGCGTTGTAAGAAAGTGCAGTGTAGCTTGACACAGCCCCTCCGGTCGTGGGAAACTACTCGCTCCGGAGGTTCGCTGCCCCGATGTCCGGGGAGGGGAGCCGCGTTCCTCAGCAAGACGCTTGGAGGAAAGGTAAGCCAGTCCTATGAAGTCCGTAACATTCTGCATGATTTTCGTCCTTGTTGCCACTTGTTGCTGGGCGCAAGCGGGCCAGAGCGCGGCGAATCAGGTGGGCAGTACCGTGATTCCTGCTGGCACGACGATCACGGTGCATCTTACTAACATCATCGATTCGAGCAAGCCCGGCAACGGCCAGTTTGCGGGCGTAGTAAAGAACGCGGTTACGGCGGGCAGCTTTCAAATTCCGGCGCAGTCGCCCGCGCTGGTGAAGCTGATACCCAGCGGAACTGGTAATCCCCGGACGTGGACCTTATCGCTGGTTTCGGTGACGGCCAATGGACAGACCACGCTGGTGAACGGCTCCTCGCCCAGCTTTGATGTAATCGGGTCGGTAGTAAGCGGCGCGACCAACACGGCTGTAAAAACTCTCGGCGGCGCGCTTGGCGGATTGGGGATTAAGCAGCCGAAGGCTCCCCCGCAGCCGCCCGCACCGGTTCCCGCGGCCACCGGCACGCGGGTTTACGTACCCGCCAACTCAGACGTGCGGTTCGTGGTGGCGAATGCGACTCCGCCGAATCAGGCAGGCGGCGCTTCGTCCGGGCAACAGGTATCCGGAGGCGCAGCTACTCCGGCGGCATCCGGTCAAACGGTCCCTGGGCAAACCCAACCGACGGCAAATCAGCCGGCTCAAACGGGGCAGCAGCAGTCCGCCGGTTCCAGCACTGTGGTCTACGAGAACATTCAATACACCTTGCAACAGTGCCAGAAGCAGGCGCCCCACATCATCTGCAGCTTCCAGATCACGAATCTCGGCGGCACGGATGCGAAGTTGGGGTTCGGACAGGGATCTTACTATATCGATCAGGCGGGCAACCGGGTTAATGTATCGGCACGCAGCATCGCGAATTGCGCGGGGTTCGGCTGGTGCCAACTCCTGCCGGGCGTAGCTATGGCCGGTAAGTTCGAATTCACTGACGAGGACGGGCACGCCACCACCCTGGTGCGCCTCCAGATCGAACAAAACCGGAAGCCCGTGGCGCAGTTCACACAGGTAGCGATCCAGTAGCCTAGGCTTCCTGCTCCAGGCACTCGAGCCACTGGTCCGGGTCTGTGTTTCCTTCCGCGCGCGCGTGCAGCAGGGTGGCCCCGTTTTCGTAGCCTTTATCGTACGCACGCAGGTTGAGTTCGCGGAAGCTTTCCGGAACCGATGCGGCTACCGCCTGACGCAGCGCTTCGGGATCCAGCAGCGCCGTCACCGCGCCGAAAAATCCGGCCACCACCATATTCAGGACCATTTTGCGGCCCAGTTCTTCGGCCAACCGCGTGGCGGCCACGCTGTAGACGCGCATGCCGCTGGGCACGCCGTTAACGCGCACCAGGTCGCGCTCCACGATCAGTGTCCCGCCGGGCTTCAGCTCCGGCATGAAGCGCGTGTAAGCCTCCTGCGAGAGCACCACCAGCACATCCGGCTGCGTGACATAGGGGTACGCGATCGGCTCGGGCGACAGAATCACCGCGGCGCTCGACGAACCCCCGCGCGCCTCCGGTCCGAAGCTCTGCGTCATGGTGGCGTAGGCTCCCTGAAAGATCGAAGCAGCCTTGCCAATGACGGTGGCCGCCAGGATCACGCCCTGGCCGCCAAAGCCCGCAATGCGGATTTCCGTTAAGCGCATACCATCCCCCGATAGCGATCGCCCAATCGCGCGGCGTACTGCTGCCGCATGAGTTCCAGGTAATCGGGGCGGTCGCGGTCCACGAATTTACCCAAGATGATCTCGCCCTGCTTGGTGAGCGCGGCTTCGCTGGTAGGCGCGCCATGGCGGATTTTGCCGGCGGCCTTGTAATACTTCATGGTTTCGAGCGCATCGCCCAGTTTGTTGCGCCGCTGGTAGAGCGTCGGACACGGCGACAGCACTTCGATGAAGCTGAAGCCACGCTTATGCAACACCTCGTTCATAGCGCGGCTGAGCTGCTTTACGTGATAGGTGGTCCAGCGGGCCACGTACGCCGCGCCGGCCGACTCGGCAAGCTGCACCAGGTTAAAGGCCGGCTCGAAAGTGCCGTGCGGCGCCGTGGCGGTAATGGCGTCCTCGGGCGTAGTGGGCGCGGTTTGCCCGCCGGTCATGGCGTAAATCATGTTGTTGACGCAAATCACCTTGAGATCGATATTGCGGCGCGCGGCGTGGATCAGATGATTGCCGCCAATGGCGGTGAGGTCGCCGTCGCCGGAATAGACCACTACCTGCAGCCCGGGATTGGCCAGTTTCAACCCCGTGGCGAACGGAATCGCACGGCCATGCGTGGTGTGGAAGGAGTCCAGGCGGGCGTATCCGGCCACGCGGCCGGTGCAGCCGATGCCGGAGACCACCGCGACTTTATCCAGGTTGGCGCCGGATTCGAGCAGCGCGCGCGTAAAACAATTCACCGTCGTGCCGATGCCGCAACCGGGGCACCAGATATGCGGCATGCGATCCATGCGCAGGAACGGCTCGACGGGATTCCCCGCGGTCTCAATGGTGACGGTGTTCATCGGGATGCCTCCAGGATGGCGGCCAGGATCTGTTCGGGTTGATGCACGCTGCCGCCGGCGTGAGTGACCGGAATCACCCGCGCGCGGCCGGCCACGGCGCGCTCGACCTCCTGCACCATCTGGCCCAGGTTCAGTTCCGGCACGACGTAGGCCCGCGCTTTGGCCGTGTGCTCGACCAAAGGTTGGGCCGGAAAGGGCCAGGCGGTAATGAGACGGAATTTACCGGCGCGTACGCCTTGGGCCCGCGCCAGCTTCAGCGCCTTCTCCACCACGCGCGAAGTGATGCCGTAGGAAACCACCACGACCTCGGCGTCTTCCAGATCGGCGGTCTCGAACAAAGCTTCTTCGTTGGCCACGCGGGCCGTCTTGGCCAGCAGACGCCGCACCAGGCGATCCTGGGTCTCCACGGTCATGTTGGGATAACCGCGCTCGTCGTGCGTCAATCCGGTGACGTGGAAACGATAACCCTCGCCGGCGTGGACCATATCGGGGACATGGTCACCCGCAGGCTCGTAAAGATTGAATTCTTCTGGGGGCAGGCTGGTATGGCGGCGGGGATAAATATCGATGGCGGCGGCATCCGGAATCACCACCTTCTCGGTCATATGGCCGACGCATTCGTCCATCATCACGAAGACCGGCTGGCGGTATTGCTCGGAGAGGTTGAAAGCCTTAATGGTGAGGTCGAAGCACTCCTGGGGCGAGTTGGGACAAAGGGCCAGCACGCCGTAATCGCCGTGCGATCCCCAGCGCACCTGCATCATGTCGGCCTGCGCGGGGAGGGTGGGCAGGCCGGTGGATGGTCCGCCGCGCTGCACGTTGACGAAAACGCAGGGGGTTTCGGTCATGGCCGCGTAGCCGATGTGCTCCATCATGAGGGAAAAACCCGGGCCCGAAGTGACCGTGAAAGCCTTGGCGCCGCCCCAAACCGCGCCCTGGATGGTGATGGAGGCGGCCAGTTCGTCCTCCATTTGGATGAATGTGCCGCCCACTTCGGGGATGCGGGCGGCGAAGCGTTCCACGACCTCCGTAGAGGGGGTGATTGGGTAACCTGCGGCAAATCGCGCACCTGCGGCGAGGGCGCCTTCGCAGCACGCGTGGTCTCCGTCCAGAAAGTGCGCGCCGGTAAGGACTCCGTTCGGATCAGCTTGCATGGCGCGATCCGTAGATGGCGAAGTCCGGGCAATACAACCCACAGAGGTCGCAACCGCTGCATTTTTCAGGGGCTACGACATGGGGTGGGTGATATCCCTTGGAGTTAAACGCGGAGGAGAGCGACAGTACACGGGTGGGGCAAAACTCGACGCAGAAGCCACACCCTTTGCATCGCTCGATGGTGATGGAAACCGAGCCTTTGGCCATTTCGGGCGAAAGTATGCACGCCGGGGGCCAAGGGCAGCCGCCATCTTGCGGCAAACGGTGCCGGTTTCTTGTCCGGCACCGTTGCTGATGCTGTTACTGAAGGTTGATGGTGAACTTGCCGGTGACCGTCTGCTTGCTGAGTTTGGTTGAAACCGTTATGGTGGCGGCGCCGGCAACCGGTGTCGCACAGGTCACGCCGGTAGGACAGTCCCCCGGACCAAACCCGATGTCGTCCCATGTAATGACATAGATGTAGCCGCTCTGGCCTGTCGGAATAGACCCTGCCAGCGTCAGTGGAACGTCCAGAATCGTGTTGGCTCCCTGCTTAACAGAGATACCAAGATCGATGTTACCGGAACCCGATCCGATTGTGATGGTGTAATAAACCTGGCCGCACCCGGGAGCCGCACTGGTGGTGCAGGTCGCCAGAGATTGGACCGGGGTGGGCTCACCGATCAGCATGGCGCCCGACGGGTCGGACGTGCAGGGCGCGTTAGGAGCAAAGCAAGGCCAGCTCTCAGGAGGCCCCGCGTTTGGGGAACTGGGACCCATGGCGACCGGACCCTGATACAACTCGCCGGTGACAGCCGGATTGGCGGCGTCAGTGAGCCAGGGAGTGCGCGCAATTGCCTGAATATGGACGTGCGGACCGCCATCGGCAGCCAATGCGGGCTGCCCGCAGAATGCGATCGCCGCGAGTATGGCAAGTGTTGCGGATAGAGCTTTATAGGTTCGTGTCATTGGTTTCTAGAATTCTCCTATTTGAATTTCCAAGCCTACTGCAGGACGACCGTTGCGGTGCCCGTTACCTTACTCTTGCCTACCGTGGTGGTCACGGTAATGGTTGCGTTACCCGCTACAGCGGTGGTATCGAGCTGCACCCCCGTAAGATCGACGATACCGATTTCGTTGGCGCTGGCCGTGCCGAGTTTTGTTTTTGAAAAGCTGAAGATGGTCGTAGTGCCCTGCTTGATAGTGATCGTGACGCCCACGCTGCCGGTGCCGGTAGTGGTTTGGTAGGTGGAAATGATCTGGCCGCAGGCGACCAGGGTACAGTTGGTTGTGCCGCTAATCGGCCATTGCTGGAGCGGGATCCCAATGAGCAGGCCTCCCGCCGGATCCGCGGTGCAAGGCGCGTTGGGCGCGAAGCAAGGCCAGCTTGGCGGGGGGCCGGCGCT
Organism: Bryobacteraceae bacterium; assembly: GCA_049511415.1. Classification (GTDB taxonomy): domain Bacteria; phylum Acidobacteriota; class Terriglobia; order Bryobacterales; family Bryobacteraceae; genus Bog-159. The sequence continues at coordinate 10,553 of JBEKYC010000097.1, forward strand.
TGCCGGCGGCAAGGTCCATGCCGTCATTCCCTGAAACACGACCGCCGTAGCCGAGGGAACCACATCAGCCGGTCGGGCGATGGTAGTGAGGTGCGCCTGCGGACCCGGAGCACCTTCATTTGCCATCGCGAGTTGGCCGCCTACGCCTGTCAGGGGTATCATGGCGAGAGCAGCAAAAAAGCACGCGCGAATTTTTGTCATTCGATTCTGGAACCTCCCTTTGAGATTGCGAAATTCCGCTGGGGTCGCCCTGTTGTGAAGTGCCCGGCTTGCCAGCGTCCAGTTAGTATAACCACTGGCTTGGCCAGTTTGTCAAATGGAGTCGCGAAAGAGTTTCGGCGGCCTGATTTTCGCGGAGGGTGGTCCACGAAAGCGGCTGAAGAGTCCTAAGCCTTCCGAGGGTGGGAGAGCCAAAAACGTCGCAGGCCGGCCGATACCATGCTGACGGCTACGACAAATGACCGGAGCTTAAGAACCCGTTGACTTCCCCACGCGTCGGCGCGGACGCCTGCGCCCCGAGCCGGGTCACCGAAATGGCGGCGGCGGCGTTGGCGAAGACCAGCGCGCGATCCACGGCCTGACCCTCGGCCAGGGCGACCGCCAAAGCTGCATTGAAAGTATCCCCGGCGGCGGTGGTATCGCGGACCTCGACCCGGAACGTGGGGGTGTGAAAAACGCCCGCCTCGCCGGAATAAAACGACCCCTGATCGCCCAGCTTCAGCACCACGCTACGCAGCCCGAGTTTGCGCAAAGCCGCGGCCAGTTCCGGCGCCTCGGCGAGCGACACACGTGCGGGCGGACGCCCCAGCAGCATGAGCGCTTCGCTTTCATTGGGTGTCAGGATGTCCACGGCGGCGAGCAATTCGGCGGACAAGGGCTGTGCGGGGGCCGGGTCGAGCATGGTGCGGGCGCCTTCCGCGCGCGCCAGGCGAAGCGCCGCAGCCACCGTATCGAGCGGCGTCTCCAGTTGAAACAGCGCCAGGGCGGCGCCCCGGAAGACTTTGCGCATGGCTTCCACGTCGGCGGCGGCGAGCTCATGATTGGCGCCGGATGCCACTACGATGGAATTCTGCCCCTGCCGGTCGACCCAGATCAGCGCCACGCCGGTCGGGTGCGATCGAGTGGCGTTTACGGCCGCCACATCCACGCCCGCGGCGGCCAGGCTGGCCTTCAGGTGATCGGCGAACACATCGTAGCCTACGCGCCCGATCATGCGCACCGCCACGCTGCCCGCGCCCAGTTTACCGGCAGCGCAGGCCTGGTTGGCGCCTTTGCCACCGGGGATCATCTGGAAGTCCCGCCCCAGCACGGTCTCGCCGGGCACGGGGAGGCGCTCCACCTGCACCACGAAATCCATGTTAAGGCTGCCGGTGACTACCAGCGCGGGGGTCATCTGGCCAGGTCGATACCGAGCTTCTTCAGCTCTTCGGAGTAATACCGGCGGTGCAGAAGCTCCCACTCCTCGGTGCCTTCCGGGATCTCGCGCTTCTGCGAGCGGATCTTCTGGCGGGAGAGGCGGTCGGCCTTTTCCTCCACGGTGAGGATCTCGGTGAAGTCGCGCACGATTTCCAGGCGCACTTCGTTGGGGTCCTTCTTCATGCGCAGTTCGCGGGTCTTGCGCAGCGCCACGATGATCTTGTGCGACATGTCGGTGACTTTGTCGCGCGACAGCTTCATGGAGTCGTGCGTGTCGCGGCCGGAAGCGCGGATCACCTTGCGTTCCGCGATCATGGTGTTCTTGACCCGGCGGAACATTTCCTGGTAGCTGACGCCTTCCCGGCGCATGTACTCGCTGTATTGCTGGAGAATATCGCGGACTTCGTCGTTGAGGCGATCCTCGACGGCCAGCTCCTCAGTGACGATACTGGTGATCAATTCGGCGACCACCTGCGGATTGTGAGTTTCAATAGCGGCAGGCGTCAGCTTTTGGACCAATTGACGGGAGAGATAAGCGATGAATTCCCTAGGGAGCAACATCCTGTATGTGTGTGACGGCGAAATTAGTAGTTTAGCAGATTGGTGGCGGGCGCGGCCGCGGCACGGTGATACGCTGGAGCACTATGAATCGCAGGGAATTTGGCTTTGCACTGGGGTCGGCTTTGGCGCTGCAAAACGCGGCCGGCGCTGAACACAAGGCTTATGGCTCCGGAAATTTCGGCGAATGGATCGAGGATGAGTTCGGTCTGCCCGCCTTCCGCTACACTTGCGATCAGATCCACGATCCGAAGGCTGTCACCCAGGTCAGCCCTGGCGGGCTACTCTCGCCTACCGAGCACGTGCACCAGGTGGGCAACGACCGGTTGTGCGCCATCGTCTCCAACTACGGCTACGTGCGCGTACGGCAGGACGAGGGCGCGCCCAAATTTCTGAACGATTACTCGCCGGAGCGCGGCCAGTACGCGGGCGGGATCGGGTATCTGACGGACGGCAACGAAACGCTGAGCACCCTTTATACGGGCGGCACGATGGAGCGCATTTTCGGCGCGGGATACTTTCGCAAGAAGGTCGCGGGCGCGACTTACTCCGTGGACCAGGCGATTCTCGCGCCATTCGGCGACGATCCGGTGCTGATCTCGCAAGTGACCATCGGCAATCGTGGGCCGGTAGCGGCCAAGGTGCGCTGGATCGAATATTGGGGCTGCCAGCCTTATCAGTTTTCTTTCCGCGCGAATATCGAGCAATTCGCCGGAGCCAACGCGGTGGAACTGCGGCGCAAATTCGGCGACCGGTTTACGCACCAGTTTCGGGCTTTGGCGGGAAAGTCCGGGCTGCTCGAAACCAAGCATTTCACCGGGCGCGCGCCGGAAGAAGAACAGTTGTTCCAGCGCATGAAAGCCGCTCTGGCTAAGGGCGGAAATCCGTTTCTAGCGCCCATTGGCGAGCCGGCTCCGGGCACGGATTTTGACGATCTGAATCCCCCCGCGACGTTCTTAGTGTCGCTGGATGCGCCCGCGGACGGATTCGCCACGGACGCGAGAAGCTTCTTCGGCGCGGGCGGCGCGGCGGCTCCGGCGAGTCTGCCGGTTCCGCTCGATGGCGGACTCGGGGCGAGTGGTCCGGAAAGCGGTTTGCTGCTGGAGCGCGCGGTCACTCTGGCGCCCGGCGAACAGCGGACGCTCTATTTCCTGTATGGTTATCTGCCCGGCGGGATGGACGCCGCGCCGCTGATCGCGAAGTATCGCGCCAAGGCGGCAGGCGTGTGGAAGGACTCCAGCCGGCAGTGGAAAGAAGCTGGCATGCGGTTCGAAACGCCGGCCGAGCCGTGGGTGAAACGGGAAACCGCCTGGCATTACTACTATCTGCGCAGCAGCCTGACTTACGACGATTACTTCGGCGAGCACATCCTCTCCCAAGGCGGCATCTATCAATACTCCATGGGATTCCAGGGCGCCGCGCGCGATCCTCTGCAACATGCTCTGCCCTTTCTGTTTTCCGATCCGCAAATCGTCAAGGAGATTCTGCGTTACACGTTGAAAGAGGTTCGCGCGGATGGCTCGATCCCTTATGGAATTGTCGGCCACGGCGTCATCGCTCCAATCTCCATGGATAATTCCAGCGACATGCCGCTGTGGCTGCTGTGGGCGGCGAGCGAATATGTGCTGGCGACCCGCGATACGGCGTTCCTGGATGAAAGCATCCACGGCAGAACACCGGTGCGCGATCTGCTGGCCCGCTGTTTCCGGCATCTGGTGGACGATGTAGGCGTCGGCGAGCACGGCGTCATGCGTATGCTCAACGACGATTGGAACGATGCCCTGGTGCTGTTTTGGGGACAACGTACGATGAAGGAAACCATCGCCAAAGGCGAAAGCGTGCTGAATTCCGCCATGGCCGCGTGGGTGTTCGATTATTACGCCGCGATGCGGTCGTATGCGGGCGGCGATGCCGGGCAAGTGGCGCTGGCGCGGCGGAAAGCCGAAGAGAATCGCCAGGCGGCGCGCGCGCAGTGGACCGGCAAATGGCTGCGGCGGGCGTGGCTCGGTCCAACGGTTGGGTGGCTGGGTGAGAAGGGTCTCTGGCTGGAACCGCAGCCTTGGGCGATGATCGGCGGAGTCACGGATGCCGCGCAGACGCGCGAATTGGTCGCGCAGATGGATCAATTGCTGCGGCGCGATTCGCCGATCGGCGCGGCGCAGATGAACCAGAATCCGGACATCGCGTCGCAACCAATGGCCGAGCCGGGGACGAGCATCAGCGGCGGCATTTGGCCCTCGCTGAATGCGACGTTGGTATGGGCGCTGGCGCAGGTCGACGGGGCGATGGCCTGGGATGAGTGGAAGAAGAACACTCTGGCGCGGCATGCGGAGACCTACCCGGACGTTTGGTACAACACCTGGAGCGGTCCGGATACGCTGAATTCCACGCTGAGCAAGCATCCCGGCGAAACTGTCAACAGCGGCTTTCTGCGCTACACCGACTTCCCCATCGCCAACCTGCATTCGCATGCCTGCACGCTATATTCGGCGGCCAAGCTGCTCGGGATGGAGTTCACCGCCGAGGGCGTGGACCTGGCGCCGCGCTTGCCGCTCGACGAGTACAGCTTCGATTCGCCGCTGATAGGCGTGCGGAAGAACGCGCGCGGATATGAGGGCTGGTATGCGCCTTCCAAGGCCGGCGAATGGCGCATCCGGGTTCGGCTGACTGACGAAGAGGCGCGGCGGCTCGGGCGTAAAATGGGTTTCGTCCAAGTGGTGCGCGGGAAGAGCGAACCCGGCAAGCCGCTGCGTTGGTCGATCAGGCAGGCCTGACGCGTTTCAGCTCGCCAGCACCAGCCGAATTTCCTTTTGCGGATCGTCCACCACGCGGCTCTCCACGTCGAACAACATAGTGGCCCGCCGGGCAGGCGTATAGGGCGGCCAAGCGGGAGTGCTTTTGACGTTTGGATCGCCGCTGCGCGCGAAAGCCAGCCATGCGTCGCTCATCTGCGCGGCGATAGCTTCCGGGTGCGGGCCGGGGCCTACCAGCACGCGCGCCTTGTCGACGTTGTCGAACATCAACGGAACTTCCAGCGTGTGCGGCGACTTAAACAAGCCGTTCAGGATGGGAGTCTCCCAGACGAGGCAGTACATGTAAACGGGCGCGGCGCTGCGCGCGGCTTTGCGCTCGGCAATAGTGATGGATCCGGCAAGCATCATGTTGTCGGTCATAACGGCAGCCAAAATGTACGCCGGCGAGTAATCCGGGTGCAGTTTACGGATTGCGGCGATCAGCGCATCCGATTTATCGCCGGCAATCTGCTTCGCACGCGCGCCCAGTTCGGCGTCGGTCAGATGGCCGAACCACGGCTCGGCGACGGTAAACAGCGTCATTTCGTCTTTATTGGTGCCGATGATCAGCGGCACGTTGGCGGAGATTGCGGGGGCCGCCGGGGAAAACGAATCCACCGGCAACACGACGCCGTCTTCTACCGGAGCGAGCCGAGTGGAACCGGCCTTTTCGGCGGCGGCCGCAGCCGCGGCCACCAGCGCCTGCGTGGGGACACAGGCCAGCGCCTTCAGATCGCTGCCGCTTACTTGGAGTTCGTCCAGGACAGCCTTCGCCAGGCGCACCGCGTTATCCTTGGGAACACCACGGAGCGCCGGCCCGCTTTGCACGATGGCTTTGTGGAACAGCCCCTTGGCCGAAGGCATCGCCAGCAACGCGCACACCTTGGCGCCACCGCCGGATTCGCCCATGATGGTGACGTTACCGGGATCGCCGCCGAAGGCTTCGATATTGTCGCGCACCCATTCGAGCGCCAGCACGATGTCCAGCATGCCGGCATTGCCCGATTGCGCGTAGGAGTCGGACAGCCCGCCCAGATATAGATAGCCGAAGACGTTCAGCCGATGGTTGAGTGTGACGATCACGGCGTCGCCTTTGCGCGCCAGGTTGCCGCCATCGTAAACCGGCCACGCGCCGGACCCGTACGCGAAGCCTCCGCCGTGCAGCCACACCATCACCGGACGTTTCTTTGCATCGTGTACAGCGGGGGTCCAGACGTTCAGGAACAGGCAATCTTCGTTGGCGATCTTGGTTTCCGCGGGTACCGGAAAAATGGTGGCAAGCTGGCGCGCAAAATCGGAGCGGGGCGAGGCGACCGCGGCGCTGGCCATTTGAATGCCGGGTGGTCCGAATTCGGTGGCGTCGGCGGCTCCGGTCCAGGATTTTGGATTTTGGGGAGGCAGGAAGCGAAGCGGACCCAAGGGCGGCGCACCGTAACGAATGCCCTTGAAAGCCTGTATACTGCCGTGCATCAAGCCTTGCAGGGAGCCGTTGGTGGTCTTCACCACTTTGGTTGGAACCGGAATCGGTACGTCGTCGGCGAGCAGGCGGGTCAGAGTTCCGCCGGCTGCAAGGCTCAGCCCGGCGCGGAACAGGTCACGGCGGGTAGGCGCGAATTTCGGATACATCGGTGGTTCCTCCCAGTTGGAGAGCTTAGCACTCCGGTTATCCCGGTGGCACTTCCCTGCCCTCGCCGCCTGGCGGCGCATCCGGCGCCGGGCCCGTCCGCAGACGTTCATAGACGACCTGCGCCGCTTTCTGCGCCGCGCTCTTTTTGGTATGGCCTTCCGCCTGGCCACACTCCCGTCCGACGCGCGCCTCCACGGTGAAGGTCTTGGCGTGCTCCGGACCGCGTTCCCGTACGATCACATAACGCGGCGGCGGCAGTCTGCGGGCTTGCGCGAACTCCTGCAGCGCACTCTTGTAATCGGTAAGCTCCTGTGAAAGCGGGGTGTCGGGATGTTGCGCATCCGCGGATTCCGGCGGCGCGACACACCGGCTCACGAAACTGCGCGCCGCATCCATGCCGCCATCCAGATAAATGGCCGCGATCAGGGCTTCGAGCGCGTCCACCAGCAGCGTTTTCTTGGTGCGCCCGCCGCTCATCTCTTCGCCGCGGCCCAGATGCAAATACTCGCCAAGCTCCAGCCGCACGGCCGCCTGGTATAGCCAGGCGGCGCTCACCAGGTTCGCCTTTAGCTTGGAGAGGCGGCCTTCGGCGGCCTCCGGATGCAGTCTCACCAAGCCCTCGCTGACCAGAAAGCCGAGAACGGAGTCGCCCAGAAACTCCAACTGCTCGTTGTCGCGCAACGCCACCGAACCCGGCGGCAGCGTCTGTTCATGCACGTGCGAGCTGTGGGTCAAAGCGCGGCACAGCAATTCCCGGTTCGTGAACCGGTAACCTGCCGCGCTCTCCAGGGCCTCCAGATCCGCCCGCATCCGGCGACTCTACGGCTTCGGCGTCTCAGGCTTGGGCGCGTCCGGCTGCGCTGCCGGTGTGGCGGGTTTGGCGCCGCCCTTCTTCTGGATTGAGCGCACGCGCTCGGCCTGCGCAATCTGTCTGACGGTCGGATTTACGTCCGGAGTCGCCATTACCTTGTCGAATTGCGCGATGGCGTCGTCGTATTTCGCCTCTTCGTAATATGCCTTGCCTAGCCGCACCAGGTTCGAGGGATCCGGTTGGCTCCCGACTTCGATGGCGGTCTTGAATTCGCGCTCGGCGGCATCATACTTCTTGTCGGCCAGGGCCGACATTCCCATCGCCGTGTGCGCTTGCGATTCGAAGTCCTTCTTGCCCGCGGCCCATTGATCGTCTGTGAGGCCTGCATTCGGCTTAGGCGCGTCTTTCAGCAATTCCAGCGCCTTCTTCGTGTACTTGTCCACCTGCGCCAGCTTCTCGGCCTTATCGAGGTCAAACTCCTTGGTGTGCTGCGCGATCTCCAGAGCCAGCATCAGCATGGCCTGGTAGTGGTTCGGATCGGCCTCCAGCGTGCGCTCGCCGAATACCACCGAATGGTCGTAGTCTCCCTTCTGTTCATAAGACATGGCTTCAAAATATAGCGCCGTGGCCTTAAACTGCGTATCGGCGAACTTGGTCAGTAGATTCTCTGCCGCGGCGATGCGCGCGTCCGCGGTCGCCGCTCCGAACATCGCCTTGACGGCGTCGAATTCTTCCTGGGTCTTCGGCCGCGGTTGCGCCATCAGGCCCGGCAGCACGGCGGCCATCACCACGGCGCCGCCGAAAATGGATCGTTTCATCATGACTCCTCTAGTTGGGCTTCTTGGCAAAGCCTTGTTCCACACCTTGTTGCGCGGCCGTATGCGCCGCTTCCGAGGCGCCTTCCACGGCCAGCGCTTCCTTGTACCGTTTGGTGGCTTCCGCGCGCTCGCCCGCCGCATCTTCCAGACGGCCCAAATACACCAGCGCCCACGCTTTCACCTGCGGATCGGGTTTTGATTCGAGCGTCTTTTCGAACAGACGCTCGGCCATCTCCGGATTGTGTTCAAACACCGAGATGCGCGCCAAGCCATAATACGCGGTGGCATGCGCCGGCTGATCCGAACTCTCTTCCAGAGCCTTCAGATACAGTTGCCGCGCGGCTTCCAGATCACGATCCCGGTAAAGTTGATCCGCCTGCGCCAGGGTCTTGAAGACGCCCTTCGGCTCTGGAGCGGCGGGCGGATGCGCGATTTTTGCCTGCCGCCCCGCCGGCTGCGAAGCGAATTGAACCTCCGCCAGGCGCGCATCTTCGCGCTTCAGACTGATCGAGTCGATCATCTGCGGAAAGAAGTAATGCATGGCCTGTTCCTGCTTCAGATAGACCTGCAATTCTTCGGCGAAGTACGGGGCCAGAATGTAACCCTGTGTCATGGCCTCGAACGGCCCGTTGGGCTTGCGATCCAATCGGGCTTCGATCGCCTGGATCAGCGACTCGGTCACCAGCAGCAGATAATCCGACTTGAACCGCTCGTCGAGCGCCGACGCGCGCTGCGCATGATCCGCCAACCCATGCGTCCGCATAATGATGTCCTGGTGGCGGGTGGCCAGCGGATCGAGCAGGTAGTGCAGGTAGGCATGCCGTATGTCGTTGAAGCGCGGATTCGCGCCGGGCGTGACCACCACGTAATAGCGCCTGCCGTAGCTGCGCGTTTGAATTTGATTGGGCGCGGCGAGCAAGTCAATATAGATCTGAAACCAATGCTCGGTGGTGCCGGACGTTTCGTTGCGCAGAAAACCATTGACTTGCAAAACAGCCTGCACGACGCCTTCGTGGTAACGCTCGATTTCCTGGTCGAAGGCCGGCTGCGCCTGCTTCCAGAGTTCTTCTATCCCGGCTTCGTCATAGAACTTGATCATCAGCGGTGCGAAGCCCTCGAGGGCGGAGGCGTCCGGAGGCGCGTCCGCCGCGCGGCCCTTCCATTCGAAGAACGGCGGTCCGTTCACGGAGAGTGCCCAGGATATGTATTGACTGAGGTCGGCGGTTGCATCGCTTTGGCGGTGCTGCCGGCAGAACTCCCGCAACTCCGGTAAACAGGACGGATGCCGCGACGCGATTTCCTTACGGATCGTTTCGCGCAACGGATTATTCGACGGCGAAGCGGCTTCCGCGTCGTAACCCGCCGCGTTGATCGCCGCCATTACGGCGAACAAGGCGGGATTGGCATCGAGTTGGTTCTGCTCCGGTGTAGCGGCGCCGGCAGCCACGGCCACCAGGATGAGTCCCGGCAAAACAATTCGCTTCAGAATAAGACCAGTTTACCTTATGGCGCCATGCGCGCCAAACCGCGCTACATAGTGAGCGTAACCTTGCTGATGGTCCGCGGCCGGTCCGGATCGAGGCCCTTCTCATCCGCCAAACACGCCGCAAACAATTGCGCCGGGACAATGTAGGGTATCGGAGTGTACAACTCCGGCAGCTTGTGCGGCAGCCGGATGGTGCGGATGCCCCGCGCGGCCGCTTCGGTGTTGCCGGCATCGGTAATGATGACCGTTTCAGCTTTGAGATGCTGGACCTTGTCCAGAGTTTCCGCAATAGAGTTCCAGGTGGCGCCCGACGGCGCGAACATGAAGACCGGGAAGTCGCGTCCCACCATGGCGATTGGGCCGTGCAGAAAGTCGGCCGACGAAAAACGCTCGGCCACCACATAGCAGGTCTCCATCAGCTTTAAGGCGAATTCGAAAGCATTGGAATAATTCAGGCCGCGGCCCACCACCACCGCATGATCCATGAATCGGTAACGGCCCGACAATTCGGTGATGGCCGGCTCCAGTTCGAGCGCGGCTTGGGCGCGCTCCGGCAAGCGCTGCAAGTCTTCGATGCGGATACGCGCGCCCAGGGCGTAGGCCAGGAGATAGAGCATCAGCATTTGGCCTGTATAAGTCTTGGTGGCCGCCACACTCTTCTCTTTGCCGGCGCGGACCAGGAACACGTGCTCCGCCGTGCGCGCCAACGAGCTGGAAGATTCGTTGGTGATCCCCATGGTGAGCGCGCCCTGCTCGCGTGCGCGGGCCAGGACCAGGTTGGTGTCAGTGGATTCGCCCGATTGCGACAGCGCCACCACCAGTGCATCGCGATAATCCACGCGCGCGTTGTAAAGCGTATAGATGGCGGGAGCGGCCAGCGAAACCGGGATACCAGTGGTGACTTCCAGCAGATAGCGCCCGAACTGGGCGGCATTATCCGAAGTGCCGCGCGCGGCCAGGACAATCAGGCGCGGGCGGCGCTTGGCGACGCGCTGCTTGAACCGCTCGATGCGGCGCAACTCGGACGCCAGAGTGCGCTCCAGCGCCTCGGGCTGTTGACGGATTTCTTCAAGCATGCGGGACATCGGATTTGGGATGGAGCGAGCCGATTACAGGCTTTTCAGCACGCCGATGGCGTCCTCAATGCGCTCGTCCGCGCGAACGGCTTGTCACCTGGCTGCCTCGTACAGGTCCCGCATATCGTTGCACTAATGCCTTCGTCGGTGTCAGTAACTCTGACTACCTGCCTGCCTACTTTGTCGCGCAGGACCAACGCGTACACTTGCCGGCTGCCTTGCCCCGACGATCGCATCGCCGGAGTAGATCCGGGAATTGGCTCGGTCCAGGACGAAAGGGAGAGCGCGAATTGACCTCCGATAGCCGCAATGAAGGTCGATTCCTGCACCGTCGGCTCCCAAGTGATGCGGCCGTTTTTTGTTTTGGCGAGGACGCCTTTAAAGAACTCGACGATCTTTTCGTTTGCCATCGCTTGCCCCGATTCCATAAGCCTGAACCGCCTTACCTCGCTCCTCTTCAAAGATTTCACTTACCCTCTGAGCATCGGCCGTGAGCCTGACTTTTCCTTCTGGCGCAGAACCCCCTTCGGATTCTCCGCTCAAGAACCATGCATGAAGCGTAATCGCTCACGGGCAATGGAAAGGTTATCCTTCGACTTCTTCAAAAGTTGGTTTTCCCATCGCCCACTAAGATAGCTGGTTTTATCCTTAAGATCGGTGATTCGAAGAAGCGCCACGTCAGGTTTCTCAGTCCTCAGATACATGACTATATCGCCGGCCAATCGGGCAGCGTCGTTCATATCCTCGCTCAACGATTGTCGCAGTGCCGCATCCCGCGCCTCGCGCGCGGCCGCAGAAGCGCGT
>JBEKYC010000098.1:0-21327 GCA_049511415.1 Bryobacteraceae bacterium
CGCCGCAGCGCCCGCACCGCCTCGCGCGCGAAGTGGGATTGCGCGAAGCCGGAGTACAATTGCTCATGATAGGCGCGCTCGCGTTCCCGCGCGCCGCTATCGGGAGGCATCATGCGACCCCCGGAAATCCTGAAACCTCATACTATGAACGCCACCGCTAGAATTCAGCACAAAGGCCAAGTGACGATTCCCACCGCCGTACGGCGTCAGGCTGGTTTACAGCAGGGCGACTTAGTGAAATTCACCTTTCACCGCGGCAAGATTGTCATTACCCCCAAGATCGTCATCGACCGCTCCAAATTTCCAACGGCGGACGACGACTACACGCCCGCTCAGCGCCGCAGCATCGATGCCCGCCTTGCCGAATCAGAAGCAGACTACAAAGCTAGCCGCAGCTTCGGCCCATTCGACACCGCCGATGAGATGATCGCCCACATGAAATCGAAGCTCAAGAAACCAACACAACCGGCAACTGCAAAACGTTCGCGATGAAGGTTGACTATCTCCCCCGAGCCCAAGAAGCCCTGCAGGACGCTCCTGAACCAGTTCGCAGGGCATTTTTCAAACAGGTAAAGTTGCTGCAAAGTAACCTCGGTCATCCTTCGCTCCACGCGAAGAAATACGACGAGTCCCAGGATCTTTGGCAAGCTCGCGTCAACAGAAGCTGGCGGTTCTACTTCCACATACTGGGCGATACCTAGCTTCTTCGTCGCAGTCACGGTGCGCCGGGTCGCCGGAAAGCCACTTGCGCATGGGCATCGTCTTTCCCGGCGCCCCCAGCGTCCATTGTTATGATGGTCATCAACATGAAATGGGCTGTACCCCTGCTCTGCTGCCTCAACCTCGCCGCCGCCGCTGAACTCGCCCCCGGCCGCACCGTCTTCCTGATGCCCATGGGCCACGGCCTCGACCAGTTCCTCGCCAACCGGCTCACCCGCATGCATCTCTTGCAGGTGGTCACCGATCCCGCCAAGGCCGACGTCATCATCACCGACCAGGTCGGCGAGGGATTTGAGGATCGCCTCAGCGGTTTGCTCCCGCCGCCCCCGCCGGATGCCGCGGCCAAAGAAGCCGCCAGCGAGAAAGCCAAGGAAAAGGCCGAGCAAGCCGCAAAGGCCGCCGAAAAAGGAGACACGCCCCCGTCGGCAGGACTGGCCTCCATGCTCACCGACACCGCCAACAAAGCCCTGGCGCAAGGCTCCATGGGCACGCACGGCCGCGGCCATGGCACGATCTTCCTGGTGGATATCAAATCCCACCAGGTGCTCTGGTCGGCCTTTGAACCGCCCGACGGCTCTACGCCGCGCGAACTCGACCGCACCGCCGACCGCATCGTGAAGCGCCTCAAAGACGACATCACGCCGAAGACGAAGTAGCGTTCTTCTCGCGCACCGCCGCCCGGTAACTCTCCGCCAACCGCGCCGTGATCAGCGCCATATCCCACTGCGCCGCCACCTCGGCGCGCGCGCGCGCGGCCAACTCCGCCGCCATCGCCGGGTTCTCGAAAACCTGCAGCACGCGCTCGGCGAACGCCCCAGGCTCGTCCGCCAGCAGGCAGAATTCGCCGTCCTCACGCGCCAGACCCTCGGCGCCCACGCGCGTCGAAACCACCGGCATGCCGGCCGCGAAAGCCTCAAGCAGTTTCACCCGCACGCCCGATCCGCTCAGCACCGGGCACACAAACACCGCATACCGGCCCAGCGGCTCGCGAATATCCTCCACGAACCCGCGGATCTCGATCCCCGCGCGGTCCTCATAAGGATGCCGCGCCGGCGCATCCGATCCCACCACCACCAGCCGCGTCTCCGGCCGCCGCTCCACGATGCGCGGCAGCACCCGGTTGACGAACCACTCCAGCGCGACGATATTCGGCTCGTGCCGGAAGCTCCCCAGAAACAGCATGGTGTACGGCTCGCGCCCGCCGGGGGCGAATTGGTAGCGCGCCGTGTCGATCCCCGCCCGCAGGCCCGCGTCCATCCGCCCGCGGATGTGCGGCAGGAAACCCGCCAGATATTCCGCGTTCTCCCGCGTGCACACCTGCACCCGATCGCAGCGCGGCAGCATGCGCAACTCATACCGCAGCGCGCGCAGATATTCGTAGCGCGCCTTGCTCCGCGCCAGCGCGCCGTGCATGTATTCCAGGCCGCGCGCGATCGACTGAAAGTAGATATCGTGCTCGAACAGGATCACCGGAATGCGCCGGTAGCCGGGCGCGTATTGCGCCAGCGGCGTGTATTCCAGTTGCACCACGCCGATCTTTTTCAGATACATCTGCCGGTGGATCAGCCAGTCGAAATCGCCGTTCGCAAATTCCCGCACGGCGTGCGGCGCGATCGATCCCAGGCTGTTGCCGTGCAGCGGCGGGCGCGCCAGAAACTCCGCCGACGCGCAGAACTCCCGCAGTTCCTCCTGCGCCGCCGCTTGCGATGGCAGATCCAGCATCGCCACCACATGCACCTCGCAGTGCTTGGTCAATTCCCGCAGCGTCTGATACATGAACACGCCGCCGCCATGCACCGGCGGGCAGATCGGATACGGCGATACGAACAGCACCTTCCCGGCCTGGACCTCATCGCCAAACCGGTCCCAATAGAACCCGCCCAGCGGCCGCTGAAACGCCTCCGTATCGCAAACCACCGCCAGTTCACGCGCCCGCCATCGCGACCGCCCCGCGCCCCGAAGCTGCCGAAAGGCCCGCCACCAGCCATCCAGGTTGGCCCGTCCCGGCACATCCCCGGCAGCCAAACTCGCCAGCGCGCCGCCGTAGCTGAAACAGAAATGCTCTGCGAGCCGCCGCCAATCGTGGATGTTCTTCCAGCAGAACAGCAGGTAGTTTTTTTTCAACACCGCCTGGATCCGCGCCTCGCTGAAGCGCTTGCCGATGGTGCCGCGATGCTCGTGATACACCATGCTGCGCGGCTGGTACAGCACCTTCCATCCCCGCTTCCAAGCCAGGTAACCGAGATCCGTGTCTTCCAGATAGAAGGGCGCCAGCAATTCATCGAATCCGCCCAGTTCCAGAAATTTGCGCCGGTCGAACGCGCAGGATCCGCCGCCCCCGTAGAAGCAGGGAAACAAATCCGTGATCGCCGCATCCACGCGATGCCGCACCTTCAACCCGCCATCCTGCCACCAGCCCTGCGTCAGGCCGGTTTCCTCGCGCACGCGCGCCGGATCGCGAAAGAAGATCTGGCACGAAACCGCGAACACGCCCGCATCGCGGAAGCTTTCCAGCAACGGCGCCAGGAAATCCGGCGCCACCCGCATGTCGCTGTTCAGCAGCACTACGATATCGTGCTTCGCCGCGCGAAACCCGGCGTTCGACCCGCCGCCGAAACCCAGGTTGCGCTCCAGCGCGACCACGCGCACGCCCGGAAACATCTGCCGCACGAACGCGGCACTATCGTCCTCGGAGCCGTTATCCACCACGATGATTTCATTGTCCGGATTCGCCGCCAGTGCCGCCACCACCGACGGCAGATACTGCGCCAGCAGATCGCGCCCGTTCCAGTTGGGGATCACCACGCTGGCGGCGTCCGTGCGGCAAGGCTCGTCGTGCGGCGGGTCCCGCCGCCCCCACAGCAGCCAGGCCAGATCGGTCAGAGCCAACCACAGCACCGCGCCCAGCCACATCAGGGGAGAGACGATCAGCAGCAGAACCGATTTCATGGCGCCAGGTCAGGCCCCAGCCCGGCGCGTCTGCCTAAACGCATCCAGCGCGACGCCTCGATCAGCGCCAGCTTGCGGCGAAGCTCTTCCAATTCCGCACTCAGACTCTGCGCCCACCGCGTGCGTTCCTCCACGGTCTTTTCCGCCGCGTGCAGATACTCCACGCACTGCGCCAACTCGCCGAGCTTGGCTTCGATGGCCGCATTCAACTGCGTAGCCCACTCCGTCTTGCCCCGGTTCTCCCGCTCCAGATCCGCAATCGCCGCCTGCGCAGCGGACTGCTCCCGCGCCAGTTCGTCCTGCAGTTCCACGACACGCGCACCGCTTGCCGCGACTTCGCGATTCAGCCCCTCCGCCCAGCGATTGCTCTCTTCCAGCTCTGCGGTAAGCTGCCGATGCTGCCGGTCCAGATCCGCCAAGTCCTTCTTGGCCGTCTCCAGCCATCCGTTCTTCTGCCGCACCTCGCCTTCCAGCAGCGCGATGTGCGTCTCCCGCTCGCGCAGCAGATTCCCCGCGCTGGGCACGTAAACGAAGGTCGGATTGCCGGTCTGTGGCCGATGCGCGCAGACCGCCACGAAGAAGTGTGACGCCGCCGGATCGATCGCGCCGCCATCCACCCGCACCTCCGCCGTGTCTCCCGCTTCCACCGGACGGAACGCCACGCCCTCCACGTGATTCTCCAGAAACAGCGAGATGTGCGGAAACACCTCCGCCAGTTCGTCGCGGAACTCCGTGAATTCGAATTCGTGCGCGTGAAACGGATTGGCGCCCGCCGGCCCGCGCGACTCGCCGTAATAGAGCTTGTTGGGCGTCGATACGATGAACTGCCCCGTGGGAGCCAGCACGCGCCGCACTTCGCGCAGAAATGCCCGCCAGTCCGCCAGGTGCTCGATCACCTCGAACGCGATCACCAGGTCGAAGGACCCATCCGCGTGCGGCAGCGCCGTGCACGACGCCTGCTCGAAGTCCAGACCCGGCAAACGGTAAGTCTCGCGCGCGAAATCGATGGCCTCCGCCGAGTTGTCCACGCCCACCACCGATAGGGCCGTCTGCATCAATTCCGCCGCGCCGTACCCCGCGCCGCAGCCCGCATCCAGCACGTGCTTGCCGCGCGCCAGCCGCGCCGCGAACGCATAGCGCGCCAGGTGCTCGTTCAGCAGGTCCGCGTCCACCCGCCCCGGAATCACGCGCTCGCCGGTGAACTCAACCAACGCTCGACTCCCGCGCCGGCGCCTCGATCCGCGCATTCACTTCCACGCGGCATGGCAGCCGCAGGAAGCCGTAAATCTCGCCCGGCGAATGGCCCATCTGCACGGCGATGGCGTTATCGATCCAATCGCACATCTTGTAGCCCAGCAGCGTGCCGTCCGCAATTGCCGGCGAAAAGGAGAACGAGGCCGGGTAAAGCTCCGGCATCTCCAGATGAAAATCGATCGTATAAATATCGCCCGGCCCCATCGCCGGCAGGTCGTAGCTCTCGCGCGCCGTATTCGTGCCCGAAAAATCCACGCCCAGGTGATTGCGCATCATGAAGCCCACCATCGGCTGCGCCACCTCGTCGTTGGCCCGCACGCTGATGCGCACCGTGATGCGCTGCGACGGCTCCAACAGCCGCACCGGATCGCCCTGCGCATCCAGCACTGCGATTCCCAAAATCTCCGCCCGCCGGTCGCCATAGCGATGGTCGACGTTCGGAATGTGTTCCACCACTTGCGGCGCGCGCACCGCGGCCCCCTCGCGCCCGCGCTCCCCGGACCCTTTCAGCAGCACATAGGCCGAGTCCTTATCCACCATCGCGGCCAGGTACTTGGCCACCACGTGCTCGCAATCGCCCATCTCCCGCACGATGCCATGATCCAGCCACATCGCCCGGTCGCCGATGGCCTTCACATCCGCCACCGCGTGCGAGACAAACATAATGGTGATGCCGCGCGAGCGCAGCTCGTGGACCTTGCGCATGCAGCGCTGCCGGAAATAAATATCGCCCACCGCCAGCGCCTCGTCCACCAGCAGAATCTCCGGGTCCACGTTGATGGCCACGGCAAAAGCCAGCCGCACCACCATGCCGCTCGAATAAGTCTTCACCGGCTGGTTGATGAACTCGCCGATCTCCGCGAAATCTTCGATCTCCTTGTAGCGTCGATCGATCTGCCGCGTGCTCAGCCCCAGGATGGATCCGTTCAGGTAAACGTTATCCCGCCCGCTGAACTCCGGATTGAATCCCGCGCCCAGTTCCAGCAGCGCCGAGACGCGCCCGTTCACCGACACCGTGCCGCGGCTGGGATGCAGAATCCCCGCCACCATCTGCAGCAGCGTGCTTTTCCCCGATCCGTTTTCGCCAATGATGCAAAACGTCTCGCCGCGCCGCGCCGCGAAGCTGACGTCGTTGAGCGCCCAGAAATCCCTGTGCCGTTTTAGGCGATTGAACGACAGCAACTCCTTCAGGCGGTCGCCGGGCGTTTCATAAATCGCGTAGCTCTTCGAGACACTCTGAAATTCGACGGCGTTCACGTTTGTGGTCCGGATAGACCGGAAGCATCAGTGTAGCGCTCAGAAGATGTCGAATGACATCTCCACGTGGGATGCGTAAGCCACGGGCTTATCCATCTGCCGGGCGGGCTCGAATCGCCACAGCCGTATGACCCGGATGGCATTCTCGTCCAAACCGAAGCCAACTTGGTGGATCAGACGCACTTTGTGCGCGCGTCCATCGGTCCCTATGACCAGGCTCATAGTGACGGTTCCCTTGCGCTTGGCCGATCGCGCGAATTCCGTATAGGTTCCGTCCACGCGCAGCAGGGGCTTCGGGTTAGTCACCGGCGGTGGAGGCCGGACGGGAACCTCATCCTCCGCGACTGGCGGAAGCGCGAAATGAATTCCCTTGGACTCCAGGTATTCCTCCGGGGTTTGGATTACCCGCCGCACGGTGCTCAAAATAGATTCCGCAGATTCATCGGGCGCAAATCCCGAGATTTCCAGCGCGATCTCGTCCTGCGCATTCCGGCAGCTGATCGCGGGCCGTGTTGCAACCGTCACCCTGCCGATATTCTGCAGCGTGAAACGGGCCGTGCTCTTATTCCATGCAGCGTCCCGCACCGCCACGGCCAGATCGCAACCGCCCTTCATGCGATCCACTTGAGACTTCTTGAGCTTGATTCTTTGTGACTCGCCGCCTCTGACGAGAATGAACTCCCGGCCCGTAAACGACGCGACCGCCGCGTCCGGAGTCTGGCTCCAGGCGCAGGCCGCACACACTACCAGCCAAGTCAGGCGCCGGAACGCGCACAGCACCGTTGCAACCCCTCTGTTTCTCAAAAGCCAGCCTCCGGATTATCAATCGTACATCCAAACGCCGCCCAGCGTGCTCAGCGTCCGGTTCAGCGATTTCGTAAGCAGGTATAATATGCGGCAATGCAAGTGTATCGTAACGTACTATGCCTGGCTGTTCTTTTGACAATCGCCCCGATTTGGCTTAGCGGCGCTGCGCCGATTGACTGGAAACCCGTGGATCCCGCCGACCTCGCACTGAAGGAGCCGCGCGTGGAAAAAGACGCAGACGCGGAAGCTCTCTTCTGGGAGGTGTGGGTGATGGATGAAGCGCAAAGCGGCGGCTATCCGCACAGCGTCCTGTGGCACTACATCCGTCTCAAGATTTTCACGGAACGGGGACGCGACGCCCGCAGCACCGTGGATCTGCCGTATTTCGGCCGGGTTCACATCGCCGACATCGCCGGCCGCACGATCAAGCCCGATGGCAGGGTGCTGGAACTTAAGAAGGACGCGGTTTATGAACGCACCTTGGTGAAGGCCGGAGGAATCAAGATACAAGCCAAGTCTTTCGCCATGCCCGGCGTCGAGCCGGGATCGATCATCGAATACCGCTGGCGCGAATCCCGCGACGAGCAACTGGCCAACTATGTGCGTCTGCCGTTTCAGCGCGAGTTTCCGGTGGAGTTCGTGCGGTATCACATCAAACCGCTGTCGCATGCGCTGTTTCCTTACGCCATGCGCACGGTATCCTTTCACTGCCAGAACAGCGAATTCGAAAAGGAGAGGGACGGCTATTACGCTACCAGCCTGTCGAACGTGCCGGCGCTTTCAGAGGAACCCTACATGCCGCCCGAGAATGTGGTGTCGGCGTGGATGCTGGTGTATTACGCCCCGGATCACAAACTGAAGCCCGAACAGTACTGGAAGGACGAGGGACGGCGCGGATACCAGAACTTCAAAGCGGCCCTCAAGGTGAACGGCGACGTGCGCAGCACGGCGGATTCGATTGTGAACGGAGCGGCCAGCGACGAGGAGAAGCTGCGCCGGCTATTTGATTACTGCCGGACAAAAATCAAGAACGTGCGCAGCGAGACTGTGACCGCCGAAGAGCGCGCGGACATGAATCGGAACAAGACTCCCGCGGATACCATCCAGCAAGGCGCAGGCACGGGCTTCGATATCGACATGGCATTTGCCGCGCTGGCCACGGCCGCAGGTTTCGACGCGCACGTGGCGCGCCTGGGCGACCGCAGCGATGCAATCTTCGATCCGAACTTCCCGGACGCGTATTTCATTCGGAGCTATAACATCGCGGTTTCCGTGCAAGGGCAGTGGCGTTTCTTCGACCCGGCCAGCACCTATGTGCCATTTGGGATGTTGCGCTGGCAGGACGAAGCCGAGCAGGCGCTGGTGCTGGATGTCAAGAATCCGGAGTTCGTGCGCACGCCGCTTTCGCCGCCGGAGAAATCGCGCCGCCACCGGATCGGGCAATTCAAGCTTTCCGACGACGGCACGCTCGAAGGCGATGTGCGGCTGGAGTACACGGGTCATGAAGCCGCCGCGCGCAAGCACCAGATCGAGGGAGACTCCGCCGACCAGCGCATCGAGCGCGTGCGCCAGACGGTGAAGGATCGCATGAGCACCGCGGAAGCCGATAACATTCGCGTGGAAAATGCCACCGATCCGGAGAAGCCGCTGATCTATCAATATCACGTAAAGGTTCCCGGCTACGCGCAGCGCACCGGGAAGCGGCTCTTTGTGCAGTTGGCTTATTTCGAATACAACTCCCAACCTCTGTTCACCGCCGCCGCGCGCAAGTATCCGGTGGCGTTTGAGTATCCCTGGTCCGAAAACGACTACGTCGAGATCCAGATGCCGGCCGGATTTGACTTGGATCATCCGGAAGCGCCGGCTTCCTTGAATTTCGGCGAGGCGGGCAAGTACGAGGTGGCCATTTCGGTAACCAAATCCAAAAAGCTGCTGTATTCGCGGCAACTCACTTTTGGCGCTGGCGGGTTGATTCAGTTCAAGGTGGAGAGTTACCCCCAGATCAAGACAGTTTTCGACCGTGTGCATGAGGCCGACGGCCATACCATCACGCTGAAACAGGAGGCGCTCAAATGAGAGTTCTGTGGTTAAGCGCCGCGCTGGCATGCGTGGCTTGGGCGGCGGACGAGATGCCGCCGTGGCTGCGCGAGTTTTCCACCAGCAAAGCTCCGGCTTACGATTCCAAGGTGCCGGCGGTGGTGCTGCTCGAAGAGGAGAACGTAACCGTCGACGAGAGCGGACGGGTCACGACCACCGATCGCAAGGCCATACGCATCCTGACCCGGGAGGGCCGCAAAGAGGCCGTGGCGCACCAGGTCTATATCATGAGCACAGGTAAAGTGCGGGACATGCGCGCCTGGTTGATCCGCCCGTCCGGCGATGTAAAGAAGTACGAAAAAAGGGATGTGTTGGATGTGGCGGCCGCGCCCGGCGATGTTTACAACGAAGTGCGTGTGCGGTTGGTGGAAGCGGCCAGCGATGCCGATCCGGGCGCCGTGTTCGGCTACGAATCCGTCAGCGAAGAGAAATCGGTCTTCACGCAATTCGAGTTCAGTTTTCAGAATCATTTGCCGGCCTTGCTCTCGCGCTTCGCTTTGACTCTGCCGGCTGGCTGGCGCGCGGAAGGCGTGGTCTTTAACGGCAAAGTGGCGCCGGTGCAGTCCGGTTCCACCTACACCTGGGAATACCGCAATCTGCCGTTCATTCAAGCCGAACCGGCCAGCCCGCCCATGGACTCCATCGTGCCCCGGCTGGCGGTGAGTTACGTGCCAGCGGACGACGCCAAGGCGACGCGCGGGCAAGTCTTCAATGGCTGGCCGGGCGTGGCGCATTGGCTGGCGCAACTGGAAGACCCGCAGGCAGCGGCCGACGACGATCTGACGGCCAAGGCCCGCAGCCTCACGGCCGGCGCCAAGACCGAATTCGAACGCATCCAGGCGATCGGCAGTTACGTGCAGGCGGTGCACTATGTTTCGATCCAGACCGGCCTGGGGCGCGGCGGCGGCTACGTGCCGCACACGGCCGCAGAGGTGTTCCGCAAGCAGTACGGCGATTGCAAGGACAAAGCCAACCTGATGCGCACCATGTTGCGGGTAGCCGGCATCCCGGCCTATATGGTGAGCATCTACTCGGGCGATCCGGAGTATGTGCGGCAGGAGTTCCCGTCGCCGCAGCAATTCAATCACGCGATTGTCGCCGTTAGAGTCAGTGACACGGCTACCGAGGCGCCTTCGATTGCGGACCACCCGAAGCTGGGGCGCCTGCTGTTCTTCGATCCGACCGACGAGCACACCCCGCCCGGCGATTTGCCGATTCACGAGCAGGGCAGCCTGGCGCTGATCGACGCGGCGGAGGGAGGGGATCTGGTGCGCGTGCCGGTGGCGCCGGCGTCGGCGAACCGCGTAGAGCGGGAGACGGAAGTGGAATTGGCGGCGGATGGCTCGATCAGCTCGCGCATTCACGAAGCATCTTATGGCCACAGCGGCGCGGCGTTCCGTAGAATCTACCGCGCGCAAGCGCACGCCGATTTCACCAAATCGATCGAGCAGTGGATCGCCAGCGGGGCCAACGGAGCGGCACTCGGCAAAGTGGAGGCCAGCGATCGACTGGCCGACGACCGCTTCGATTTGCGCCTGGAATTTCAAGCGCCGCGCTACGCGCAATTGATGCAGAGGCGCTTGTTGATTTTCCGGCCGGCCGTTCTTCCCCGGCGGGGACTGGCGTTATTCTCCGAAAGCCAGCGCCAGAACGCCGTGGTGCTGCACGCCGATGCCTTCCAGGATACAACCCGAGTCAAGCTGCCGGCGGGTTTCCAGATTGATGAGCTACCCAACGGCGGCCACCTGGAAACGCCGTTCGGCGCTTACACATGCTCGTACGCGGCAACGGGAGGTGAACTCGTGTTCACGCGCAAGCTGGACATCAAAGCGGGCACCTACCCGGTGGCACAGTACCCGCAACTGAAGGCATTCTTCGAACAGGTGGCCGGCGCGGAGCAAACGCCGGTCGTGCTGGTCAAGGAATAGGAGGCGGCTGGGGCTGCTCTACGCGGGCGGCGGAGTCTTTTTAGCCGCGGCGGTTTTGACGGCCTTGGGTTTGGCCTTTGTCCGGGTAACGGCGCGGTCCGCGCTGTTCTCCTGACGGGCGTTGGCTTCCTCGATACGAGCCTGGCGAGCGGCGGCCGCGTCTTCCGCCTTTTGGAAGCGGATGGCGGCGGCGACGTCTCCTGGTTCATCGTCGTTGTTCTGTTGGGCACGAGTTTGTTGAGCAAGAGCTAAGGTCGGCAGCGCGGCCAGGGCGCCCGCCATACCTACGGTCAATAGGAATCGCATAAATGT
This sequence comes from Bryobacteraceae bacterium, assembly GCA_049511415.1. Taxonomy (GTDB): domain Bacteria; phylum Acidobacteriota; class Terriglobia; order Bryobacterales; family Bryobacteraceae; genus Bog-159. The sequence goes on from JBEKYC010000098.1 coordinate 11,325, forward strand.
GACCTCCTCTGAACCCTTAGAGCAACCCGAGTGCCGTTACGTAAATACCTGAAAGAATTCGGGATTGAAGCCGAGCCTGGCGATTGCCACGCAAATTATACATGGCAAGTGTGCGATGGTTTACATAAAGGTGAACCGGCGTTCGATTTTCATCAGCTTGAGGACGCGGTACACGTCGATGTGGACGCCGCCGAGCACCACCTTTACGGCCTTCTGGTGGGCTTTGGCGGCCAAGTCATCGAGCACGCGGAGGCCACTCGGATCGATGCGCCGCACTGCCGAGAGATCCAGCACGAGTTCGCCGGGGGCCAGATCGAGTTTCGCGAGGGCATCTTCACAGGTCTGAGCCGTCATCATACGAGCACCTCTTCCGTCACGGCTAGCGGTTCCGGAGCGGCGGCCGGGGGACGGCCATGGTAGGCTTTCCAGAACAGATCGACCAGTTCGCCGACCAGGGGCATGCGCGGATTCGACCGCCAGGAGGGATCGTCGAAGGCGGCCTTGGCCAGATCGGGCATGGCCTGCTCGAATTCTTCCCTGGAAATCCCCAACTCGGCAATGGAGCGCGGGAGATTCAACCGATCGAGCAAGCGTTCCACTTCGGCGATCAAGCTGGCGACCTTTTCTTGTACGGTGTGGCCGGAGAGGCCCAGCAGATCGGCGATCAGCGCGTATTTCTTATGGGCTTCATAGGCGCGCTGGGTAGGCGACGGCCGGAACTTGGTGGGCACGGCAGCGTTGTAGGCGATCACGTGGGGCAGCATCAGCGCGTTGGCGCGGCCGTGGGCCACATGGAAGCGCGCGCCGAAAGCGTGGGCCAGGGCGTGATTCACGCCGACCGAGGCATTCGAAAATGCCAGCGCCGCGATGCACGCGGCGTTGTGCATCATGGTGCGGGCTTCTTCGTTGTCCGGATGTTCGTAGGCGATGGGCAGGTACTTGAAGGCCAGACGGATGGCCTGCATGGCGTTGGAATCCGTGTAGGGCGAGGCGAAAGTGGATACGCCCGCCTCCAGGGCGTGAGTCAGGCAGTCGATGCCGGTATCGGCGGTCAGGCCTTTGGGCATGGACATGACGAACTGCGGATCGACGATGGCCACATCGGGACTTAATGAATAGTCGGCGAGAGTGACTTTGCGGCCCTGCGCCTTGTCGGTGAGAACCGCGAAGGGAGTGACTTCACTGCCGGTGCCGCTGGTGGTGGAAATTGCGATCAAGCGCGCCTGATGCACCTTTTCGGTGGGGTATTGCACGACACGTTTGCGGAGGTCGAGGAATGGCGCCGCCAGTTCTTCCAGGTCGGCATCGGGCGACTCGTATTTGAGCTTCATGATCTTGGCAGCGTCGATGACGGAACCGCCGCCCAGCGCGATGATCTGATCCACCTGGTTGAGATTGAACGCTTCCACGCCCTGCATCACCACTTTGACTTCCGGCTCGGCATCGGGAATGGCCAGGACGCGGGCGACCGTTTGCGGCGGGAGCATGCGGCGGACGATATCCACGTGACCGATCTGTTCCAGGAACGGATTGGTGACGATGATGGTGGACTTGGACGGGAAATCCCGCAGCTTTTCCACGGCGTTCATATTGAAGTAAATCTGATTCGGGATGCGGAACCACATACTCGCCGGTGTCCTCCGGGCCACGCGCTTGATGTTGAGGTAGTGATAGACGTTGACGTTGTCCATGGTGCTGTTGCCGCCGCCGGTGCCGCAGCCGAAGGAGAAGGTGGGCACCATGTCGTTGTAGACGCCGCCTAGCGCGCCGATGGCGCCGGGGGAATTCACCACGATGCGGCCAGCGTTGATGACTTCGCCGAACTTGCCGATGATTTCTTCGTTGCGCGAGAAAATTACGGCGGTGTGGCCGATGCCGCCCAAGTGGTTCACGTCGATGCAGACCTTTAGGGCTTCATCGGTGGAATGCGCACGATAGACGGCCAGCACCGGAAAGAGTTTTTCGGCGGATAGGGGATGCTCGCGGCCGACGCCATGGATGGGCGCGATGAGCAGCTTGGTTTCGGGGTTGACGCGCAGGCCCAGGAAGCGGGCGATATCGACGGCGCGCTGGCCGACGGCCATGGGCTGCATGAAGCCGGTGGCGGGATCGATCACGGTGCGGCCCAGGAGTTGGGCTTCGTTCTCGCTGCAGATGTGCGCGCCCAGTTCCGCGAACTTTTCAAGGACCGTATCGTAGATCTCGTTGTCGATGACCACGGTCTGCTCGGAGGCGCAGATGGTGCCATTGTCGAAGGTCTTGGAGATGATGATGTCGACCACGGCCATGTCGAGGTCGGCGGTTTTTTCGAGGTAGACCGGTGTATTGCCGGCGCCCACGCCGAGGGCCGGTTTGCCGGAACTGTAGGCGGCCTTGACTGCGCCCGGACCGCCGGTGGCGTCGATCAGGCGAACGTCGGGGTGGTGCATCAGGTAGGCATTGTCTTCGACGGTGTGCGCGCCCAGGCAGGCAAAAACGCCCTCCGGCGCGCCGTGCTGGACCGCCCGTTCATACATGATGCGGACGGCTTCGGCGCAGCAGTGGACGGCGCTGGGGTGCGGGCTGAAGATGACCGCGTTGCGCGTCTTGATGGCCATGATGCATTTGAACAGCACCGTGGAGGTGGGGTTGGTGATGGGCGTGATGGAGAAGATGACGCCGATGGGTTCGGCGACTTCCGAAATGCCGCGCTCGGGAAACTCATTGATGACGCCGACGGTGCGCTTGTCCTTGACGTAGTTGTAGACGAACTCGGTGGCCACCATGTTTTTGATGGCTTTGTCTTCCATGACGCCGAGCTTGGTCTCCTCGACGGCGAGGCGGGCCAGGTATTGGGCCTGTTCGAGTCCGGCCAGGACCATGGCTTTTACGATGCGGTCGACGTCTTCCTGGGTGTATTGGGTGAAGACGGCGGCGGCGGCTCTGGCCTGGGAGACCAGTCCATCGAGGTAGGCGATTCGGTCGTTGGTGGGGCTGGGGACGTTATCCTGCATCTGGTCGACCCTCCTTTTGGGGACGGCACCTGGAATTCAGATTATATCATCTGAAACTATGGATGGCTGGCTGAAGCGGGATTATGCGGAATTGTGCATGGAGGGCGCGAAAAAGCAGACCCATTTTGGTGTGGCCTGTATACTGTAAGTACTTGTATTCAGACAAGTTAATGCGATTGCACGGCGTGCCGGGGCGGGGTCCGGGTTGTGCATCGATGCACAATGGCCGGGAGGCCGCGCTGGGGCGCCGGACGGAAGCGGGGCATTGTGCATGGATGCACAAGAAAAAGCAGACCCATTCGGCGAGGTCGCCGGTCCGTAAGCGATTGTATTGGGACGGCTTAATTGATTTTCCTGGCTTCGCGCGGGAATCCTGGCGTTGTGCATTTTGTGCACGATTTTGGTTTTTTGCGGCGGAGGGGAGGCGAGGTGGCGCGGCGATGGCATGGCGTCTTCTGTTCTGGTGGCTTGGAGGGGCAAGATTTCTCAGTTTGGCAAAAAAGAATTGGGCGTTTTGAAACGAACGGGCGCACAAAATTCACACATTAGTAGTGTGGGGGAACCGGGTGCTGTCCCGTTAGTCGACCCGCCAGCCATTCGTCATGGAGCGCGCTAGCACATCAACTCTCGCCGGTGCCCTTATAGTTTCATTCGTTCTCTCGCTAGGCGTGAAGTCGAACTATGCCGGGGGCGCGAGCGGGGCGGGAGGAAGCGGCTCGGAGCCGCCGGGCCGAGGATCACCCGAAAGCCGGAGTCCCATCGATAAAGGCGCCTTGCAGGCCATTGCCGAGAAGGAGTACGCCGACCGGATCCAGGAGCGGATAAAAAGCGTTTGTCCAGAAGGTTCGGCTTGCCAAAACATCATCGCACTGGTTCCCGACCCACGGCACACGCACCTTGCGCTTCAGTTCGACCGCGCTATTGAGGCGATCCAGGAGGCGCTGCAGGATGGTGGTTTCGTATTCGACCGGGCCCTGGTGCCGTGGGACCCCAAAATCCATCAGGAATCCGACGACTACGAGAAACGGCATGAGCTAGAGGAGTGGGAGGAAGCTACAGAACGCTGGCCGGGCCTGATGGCATTTAGAGGCGAAAAACCAAGCCAGTGGGCGCTTGTCTTCCTGGTGTCGGAGACACCTACGGGGGGCATTCAGGAAAAGGAGTTCGGTCATGCACTTTGCCTGGTAGACCCCCGCCGCGAATGTTCTCCTGACGCGAAGCAGACCGCGGGGAGCCAGCGTATAGCAGGTTTGAGGATATTAGGCCCGACATTCTCCGGGTCGCTGGCATCGCTCGAGAGGCTGCTGGCGGGCGCACCTGCTCCGGGTAGCCAAGCAGCAAGCATATACAGCGGCACAATTACCAGCCGCAAGGCGGTTCTCGATTTCGCCGGGCACGAGCGTGATCTCAACATGCGCTTCATCAGCTTCCAGGAGAGCGATGAAGTAATGTTGCAGCGGTTCATCGATTTCCTGGCCGGCAATGCGGCGGGATTTTGGGACTTTCGCCGCTATGTTGCAAAGAATATCGCTATCCTTTCCGAGGATGAGACAGCGTATGGTGGTGGGCCGCCGTCCGGCGCTGCGGATCGAAAGGCAAGGGACGATCCAAATTACTGCGAAACCGACGACGGGAAAAGTGATTTTTACTGTGTCTTAAAGCTCACTTTTCCGCGCGAAATATCGCAGCTTCGTGCGGCTTATCAGGATAATGCCGCAGGCCCATCCTCCGGCGACGCGCGCGTGGCTCCGCGCGGCACGCTTCCCTCCAACTTTTCGGTTCCAGGTTCCGGCGACGACACGGTGGCCGCATTTTCCCCAAAGCAAATGCCCCTGTCCCAGGAGTCGGTCATGCTTGGAATTGTGGCCGAGCTGCAAAAACACCGAATTGAGCATGTAATCTTGCGCGCCACCGATCCGATGGATTCGCTTTTTCTCGCGGAACATCTGCGCGCTGCATTCCCGCAGGGCCGGGTTGTGACGATCGGCGCCGACCTATTGTTCCGCCGCGAGGCCGACAATCCACTTCTGCACGGACTCTTAGCTCTCTCGACATATTCCCTTGAACCATCCGGCAATCATGGATTTGCGAACTATGAACAACGGCACTTTGAAAGGATCTTCCCGAGCACAGACGCGGCCGGCACCTACAACGCAATGCGCGCGCTGCTAGTGGCGCCCGGTCCCTTCGGAACCAACTGGCTGCTCGACCATGAGCTTGCGGCCGATCCAGACCCATGGTGCGATGAGGTCCGCGAGGTTACGAAAGGCTGTATCCACCTCTATCAATACGGCTGGCTTAGGGAGCCGACGAATGGCGCGCCACCCGTGCACTTACTGGCCCTTGGCCGCGATCAATATTGGCCTATTGCCAACCTGGGTCCCGGCGGCGGTAACCAGCCTAAGACCCTACCCCGAATTCCTGGACAGATCGCCATCCAGATGGAGCGCCCACTGAAGATTCCTGCCTCCTGGCAAGCGGTGCAGATCATCGCCATCATTCTGGCGCTGGGCTTTTCGGTGTGCGTGTGGTTCTCGTCGATATATTCGAAGACGCAAGCCATGGCTCGTTTTGCCCCTGCCGCCCCGGATTTGCGCGGCGTGTTGGTCCTAGTCATCGGCTGGAGTTTCGAAATCCTGTTGCTGATGCTTCTGTGGCCCACTCTGAAAGGCGACCAAGCCAGTCCCGATCTGGTTCGGTGCCTGCTGGCAATCGCGTTGATGGCTCTTTTCGCTTCCACCGTGTGTGATTGGGTGAGCCGACACCGGGGCTTATTTAAATGCTGGCTCCCTCCGTTCTGCTTTTTCGCCTTGTCTGCCGCCCTGGCCTGGGTGACATTCCGGACGTACCCCGACGACCGCGCGTCGGTTTTGCACTTTATGGTCTTACGCTCGGTGCAGCTCACCTCCGGTCTTTCGTTCATCATGCCTTGCGCTTTCTTCCTGGCGGTGTGGCTGTGGCTGGCCTATTACGGCGCGCTCGGTTGTGCTCTGGTGGATGACCGTCAACCGCGACTCCCGGAGAACATGTGTCACCCGCGGGTAGCACGTCTGGCCGATAAGGAAATGATGGAATTAATTGAGGGACGGCGTTTTGACTGGCGCTGGGCTGGCGTCTACGGGATCATCGCGGCAGGCTTCCTGGCCAGCTTTTGGATGCTGGGCAACCATTGGCATCCGCTGGTATCCCTGGAACGGCCGTCCGTGGAGTGGTTGATGGCGGTCCTCTTCGCTGCCGGAGTCATTGGACTCATTATGGTGACGCTCCGCTTGTCGCGAGTCTGGCTGGGCACGCGAAGGCTTCTGCTGGCCCTGGACGCCCTTCCTCTGCGTCATGGATTTGAGCGGGTCCGGGGCTTCTCCTGGAAGCCGATCTGGCGCTTGGGCGCCGGGAGCCTTGACGAATTCCAGCGGGTGTTCAACCGTAAGCGAGAGGCGTTCGACCGTTACGTCAACACCCTGCCTGGGGATTGCAGCGGGGTTGACTGCGCGATGGCAGCCACTATGGAACGTTCCAGGGAGGCCAGGAGTCTGGGGGCGCGCTTTACGTGGAACTGGCTCAAGCGGCGGGAAGCGGAGCTGGAAGTCCTCAAACAGTTCAAGCTTGCACAACTTGCATTTGCGAAGGAGGCTGGCGCTGCGTTGGATTGTCTAGCCCAGTCCTGGTTACTGGAGAAGCTCGTGCCTGCGTCGGACAAGGTTGGGATCGACCCAAAGGTCAGCGCTTGTGAGCGTTTCGTCTGCATGGTCTACATCGACTATCTGGTGGCAACCCTTCTCAGAATTCGCAGCCTGATCGTCGCCATCGGGGGCATGTACGTCTTCCTTTTGATCGGCGTTACGCAATATCCCTTCGAGCCCAGGGGAGCGATACAGTTAATGCTGGCGCTGTTGTTGGCATTCATTGTAATTGGCGTCGGCACTGTGTTCGCACAACTGCATCGCGACGCGACTTTAAGCCATATCACCGACACGAAGCCCGGCGAGTTGGGCACAGATTTCTACCTTCGCATGGCGGGCTTTGTGGCATTGCCTTTGTTCAGTTTTTTGGCGTCCCAATTCCCGTCGGTAAACCGGTTGCTTTATTCATGGCTGCAACCGGTGATTCAGTCACTGAACCGCTAGCCGTTTATCGATCCCCGCCCGGCAATCGGACTCGGGCACGCTAATGGCGCGCGATGAAGTTGGCGAATCTGACTGTGACGCCTTAGAAGTTAGAGGGGCGGGCGGTATTCGGCCGGCGGTTTATCCGAGCGTTAGGAGCATGTTATGATTTGCGGTCAAACCATGACCGCTCTTCAATGGCTACGAAAACTGGCTGGCGCCGCGGTGCTCTGCGTAGTCGCCCTGGCCCAGACCCCGCGCCCCGGCGAAAGCAGCCTCGAACTCGAACAGTCTCTGTTCGTGCAACTTCCGGGAGGCAAAAGCACGCCTGGCGGCGTCCAACTGGTCTGGATTCCGGAGCCGCTCGAAAAATACTGCCTCGGGAAAACCCACCAGCAATGCGCCTCCATGGATTTTTGCATTCGCACCACGACCAAGAACGTCGCCATGTGCCGGAACCTGGCCGTGGATCTGGCGCACTTGCCCGCCTACCCTCCGGACATGCGTCCGAGGCGCATGGTCAGCATAGGTCTCTATCTGGCGCGAATGAAAGGCTGGGACGAACTACAAGACTATGTCGCGCGGGCTCCCCGGGACCGGCTGGAACGTTTCTCGCAACTGGCGCGAATCAAGGCCAAGGTCAGATACACCCGAACGCGTGACGACGATTCATTTCAAGTGCTCGAAATCCTGTCCGTCCCCGAACTCTGAGCACGTTTGGATAAAGACGTTCGGCGAGTGGCGCGCGTGGTTTTCGAAAAACGAGGGAGCGATTTGCCTGTTAACTGGTGTAAGAAGGCCTGAGCTTCCTGGCAGCTTGGCATTTGTGTTAGCGATCATGTAATAACGTAGGATTTTGGACATTGGCCGACCGATGGGCTTGGTCGAGGGCGGCGTCTCGTACCCGGTAGCCAATAGAATGGGTTCATCCAGCGGTTGGATCGTCCGCAAATAGTGCATTTGGTCAAGCGCGCCGGTGGAGTCGGCGACGAGATGGTGAACGAAACCGGACTCTGATGCGTCACAGCCGCCTGGGATCTCCGTTGCCGATAGGTGCACTGGCGGTGGCGATGTGCTTCCTTACCCGCTTGGGACGCTTGGTAACGATGGCCGGCTGCCAGGACCTGTCGCCGCCGCATTCGCTTCCGGCAGGGGTCACTGCAATAGCGCTGGCCTCGGTCGCAGCTACGACACAAAGCAAAGACGGCATTGCAGTCGGGGTTGAGGCATCTGCGCGGACGAAGTCCGTCTATAGGCGCTGTCTCTGTTGCAGCCACTCTCTCGCAACTATACCCCATCGCGATGATCGGACGGATGACGGCGCCTTCGGCGCGATGATGTCGCTCGCCTCCGGCAAAAGTCCCAAAAACGACGATTTCTGATGATCGCTTACAGCATTTGCAGCGTGTGTGATTCCGGCGTTCCGCGCGTCGCGAGTGGGTCCGTTGGTAGCACTTCGGCACGAATGAGTGCGACTTGCGCATTAATGCGTCGCGGAGACTCCCGAATATCAGATCTCAACACCGTTTCCGGGGAATTAGCCGGCGGACGGCCAGTTCCATGAGTCGGCGCGCGACCGTCAGTTGGGTCGCGCCCAGACCACAACGAATCGCTCGCGTAACGGGACACCGTCGACTGTCGGCCCGAAGGCATACGGTCCGGCGGACAGAACCTGCGGCAACTGGAACTGCACCTGCGACACACCGGTGATCGCACCCGGAAGGCTCAAGGTGCTGGTGGGGATGGGGGAATCGTCAGCATCAAAAGCGGCGAACCCCGGGCTCCGGTTCCTCCGACGGGTTCTTCTATGGAATGGCCGGCAGCCTTCTTGGACCCGTCTATGTGGAGGGGAATCTGAGCAAAGCCGGGGGTTCCTTTGTGATCGACCATCCTACGGATCCGGCGAATAAGTACCTGTATCACTCCTTCGTGGAATCGCCCGACATGATGAACATCTACAACGGCAATGTGGTGACTGATTCGAGCGGCACGGCAACGGTCACGATGCCGAGCTGGTTCGAGGCGCTCAACCGCGACTTCCGCTATCAGCTTACGGTGGTCGGGCAGTTCGCACAGGCGATGGTGGCCGCGAAGATCAGCAACGGCAGCTTCATGATCAAGACTGATAAGCCGAACGTGGAAGTCTCCTGGCAGGTGACCGGCATCCGACAGGATGCGTGGGCCAACGCACACCGCATTCCGGTGGAAGTGGACAAAGACTCCAAGTATCAGGGCCATTATCTGCATCCAGAATTGCAGGGCCATGGGGGCGAAGGGAGTATCGCCGATATGGCCTTGCGGCGTCAGGCGAGCTCGCGCCAATCGGAGACCCAGTAGGAATCCGATCCAAATTCCCTGCACCTGCCCTTAAGGACAGGGCCTCATTGTAGCGCTGCAAGCAGATGCGAATGATACCAAGGTATCGCGCGATACTTCGATCCAACTGTTTTGCCTTTCCTCGTCAGGCTTAATCGGCAGCAGGTATAATACGAAAGCATCAGGATTAGCGGATGAGCACTGTTTATCGGAATTGGAGTCGTCAATGAGCAGCGTACAAATCGAGCAGAAGAGCTACGAGATGCCCCCACGAGAGGGGATCAGCATCGCGCATTTTCTCACCGTCGCCGACGTCGAGCGATCGGCTCGCTACTACGAAAAGGTCTTCGGCGCTCGCATTCTGAGCCTGGGTGACGGCAACGCTCCTGGGTACCTTCAGCTTGCGAATATCTGGATGATTCTGAACGTTGGGGGCGGGCCGACCCCGGATAAGCCGACGGTAACGCTTAGCGTCCCCGACCCGAATCACATCAACAGCTTTATGAATTTCCGCGTTGCGGATATTCAAGCGTGCTATGAATTATGGAAAAGTCGAGGAGCGGAGTTCATCACGGAGCCGATCCCCAAGTA
>JBEKYC010000099.1:0-21145 GCA_049511415.1 Bryobacteraceae bacterium
TACTGTTTTCCGCCGGTTTCAACGATTGCATGCATGGAATAACCTCTGAAATTGCGCCGGGACACACGAAGTGGGTCGGAGCTCTTGGACTAAGTTTTTAGTGTACAACAAAGCGGGGGCGTTCGCCAAATGGGGGTGGGATGGCGAGTTGTGGGGGGGAATCCGTACGGCAGAGCGTTACAATTCTGGGCGCTAGAGTTGGTGGGCCGACGCGAAGTTCCAAATTCGGACGTTCCCGCGATATGATGCCTAGGCGACGGCTAGGCGCCAAGGTGCAGATCCGCGACGGATTCCCGGCGGACGGTTTCATTGACATACGCCAAAACTACGTCCCGGACCAGTCGGCACCAAGGACTTAGGTGGCCTCTAGTATACTGAAGTTTCGCATGGCGCAACTGGATTTCAGGTCTTCGGACACGCTGTTCGCGACACACGGGCTACACCCGTACGCAGCGAAATGCCCCCCGCAACTCGTCAACTACGGGCTCCGGTACTACACTCAGCGCGGCGATACTGTTTTGGATCCGATGGCCGGGAGCGGAACGACGCTGGTGCAGGCTCGCCTGCTTGGCAGAAACGCAGTTGGGTTCGACATAGACCCGCTCGCCTGCCTTATAGCCAATGTAAAATGCACCGAAATTGATCCCAGTGAAGCTCTGCGGGCAGGCCGCAAAGTGCTTCAGGCAGCGAGGCTCAGTCTATCGGAGGAAGTAGGGGACCAATCCTGGCCCGACTGCCCGAACCCTGACTATTGGTTCGATCAAACGGTTGCCTCGGAATTAGCTGCCTTGAGGCGATCTATTCAGGCTGCCCGAGTGTCTCCGCGAATCAGAGCATTTTTGTGGGTCTGCTTCTCATCGCTTATCATGGCGAAGGAAAGCGTTGCCAATGCCCGTGACATAATCCACTCGCGGCATCATCATCGGGCTCATACGAAAGTACCAGATGTGCTCGCGCGCTTCGAAACGCGTTTGAACCGAATGTCCGCGGCGGCCACCCGACTGGTCCCATTCCTAACGCGGCACACCACGACCGTGTCTGTTCACCGCGGCGACGCTCGCCGGTTGCCTCTACAGTCTGAGTCGATCGACCTCGTGTTCACGTCACCCCCGTACGCGACCGCGCTTGACTACCAACGATCGCATTTTCTTTCAATGGCTTGGCTGACACCAGCTCTGCACTTCACATACGAAGAATACAAGTCTTTGCGACCCAAATACATCGGAACTGCGAAAGCCGCATCAATAGGGGCTTCGACGAATTCGGCTATAGCCGATCCTGTCGTAGACGCAATCCGAAATCGTTGTCCGCTTCAGGCGAAAACCATAAGCCGCTATTTTGACGATATGCAAGTCGTGCTGCGCGAAATCTCGCGCGTGTTAAAATCCGGAAGACATGCAATTATTGTCGTCTGCCCCTCGCATATTCGAACGATTGCCGTACCGACTGATGAAATCTTAAGCCAGCTTGGGACAGCGGAGGGACTCAAGACGGTTCGAAAGCACGAACGATATATCGACGGTAGCAAGCGTGTGCTTCCGTTTCAGCGCGGTGGATTTAGGGCCCGAATGCACAAAGAGTATGTCCTGATCATGAAGAAGTCGCGATAGTGCTATGGCTACCGCCAACAGTCCAGAGGAATTGGCCAGGAGCATCGCCTCCCTTAGCGGGCCTGCTAAGAGGAATGTCAAGGTCCAACTCTCCCACGAGTTGGTGAATCTCTTGTCTGAGCAATTGTACCAGTCTCCTCTCAAAGCGATCGAGGAACTCGTCATCAACTCCTATGATGCCGGCGCCCACATTTGCCGCGTTTACGTCCCAAGCAGCGCGCAAATCGCCAGTGCCACGTTACCGGAATTCATTTCAGTATTCGATGATGGCGAGGGGCTCTCCGACGAGGGCATGACATCTCTCTGGCACATCGGACGGAGTCCAAAGACCCGTGCGCCGGAGTTGGACAAGCTGAAGGCGCGGCGGCAGATCGGGAAATTCGGCATAGGTAAACTCGCAACCTATACAGTCGCTGGGCGATTGACGTACATTTCACGAACGGCCGATGGAATCCTCACCACTTCTATAGATTTTTCTCGATTTCAGGAGGATCCAACTGGCCCTGGAGCACCGGTCGAGATACCCGTCCTGGCTATCCTCGACCTGGCGACACTAAAGTCCCATGACGTGTTTAGCAGAGCCGTAGCGAAATCAGGTATCTCGGACGACGACCTCAGCAAGCCCACATGGACATTCGTGATTCTGGAGGGCCTCAAGGATAAGGCCAATCAGATCCGGAGCGGTAGACTCCATTGGGTACTGAGGACCGCAATGCCCCTCAAGCTCGACTTTAGGCTGTACCTAAACGGAGAGGAGGTAAAGAGCGCGAAGCTGGACTACGACGTGATCGTCAGGTTCACCGCTTCGGATCTACCGTTGCCTCGCCTTAAGGCTTTGAACGACAAAACAGGTGACAACTGGCGGGCTCAGGCCGGAAGAATCGTGTCGGACACGTTCAGTGAAGGTGTATCGGGCACGGTCATTGTTACCCGCCAGACTCTGCCGGGAAAGAGCGATGATGTATTGCGGAGCAACGGGTTCTTCATCCGAATCCGTGGGCGCCTGCTGGAACACGCGGAGCCGTTCTTCGGCATGCCGCCCGTGCACCACGGAACGCTGAACAGATTCAGGGCCGATATTGATGCCGACGATCTGGATGCCACCATAACTGCCCCTCGCGAAACGATCGGCGCTTCGAAGATGCGAGATCTGTTCGAAAGTTTGCTCGGCGAGATCTTTGCCGAAGCGAGGTCCCAGTATGAGGCAAAAATAGAACTGGAGGAAATAGCCGAGAAGAGGAAGAAAGAACAGTTTCGTTCGTTCGTCAGCGCAGGACTGGTGGAATACCCGATTGCTACTGCGCTGGTCAACACTTCAGTGAGCCCAGGCAATGACGCCGACAATACCTGGCTTTACCTCGATGTGCCCAAGACCGCTAGTGCCCAGGAAGTTGCAAAAGCACTCTTCAATAATCCGAGGACCAAGTTTCAATACACCTATGCGGGCTACGGCAAAGAGGGTCACCTAGTGCGGTTCGATCCGTCGACGGCCACATTCACCATCAATTCAGACCACGACTTCGTCGCGGCGAATGTCGACGAGCCTAGGGCCCAGATGCTGTTGGAAGACATTCTGACGGCCGAGGTCCTCTTGGAGGTGCAGCTACTTAACGCTAAGGTCTCCCCCCAAGTAATCGGTGAAGTGCTGCAGGCACGAGATACATTGCTTAAGAGCCTGGCACTCGATCACCCATATTCGCCTGTGGCGGTGGCCAAGCAGCTTCGAGACGCGGCAAGTGACGAGCACGATCTTGAGATCGCCCTGGTCGCCGCCGCCCGTACGCTGGGATTTGTTGCCAAGCACATATCCGGGGCAGGAGAGCCAGATGGGGTCGCCCGCTATGTGGAATATCCAAAGAATGAGGTCACGATTACGCTGGAAGCTAAGTCTTCGAGCGGAATCCCGCAATTGAGCCAACTCGATTTTGCAGGGCTCCTTGAGCACATGGCGGCTAACAGTGCTTCGGGATGCCTTCTCATAGCCCCCGGATACCCAGCTGTAAATGATGACGCAAGCGCCGTCTCGAACCGTGCACGAGAACTTCGGATCTCCTGTTGGACAATCGAGCAGCTTGCACGGGTAGTCGAAGCTACCGAAGTTCGACATATCAATGCGAAACAGGTCCTGGGAATCGTGACGGCCGCCTTTGCTCCTATCGACGTGACCTCATCTGTCGATCGACTATTTGAAGACCCCGCCTGGGATAAAAATGCGCTGGCTACTGCGGTTCTGGATGCTCTGGAGATATTAGCTCCCCGCCTTACCGACACAAGACGAAATGTTGGAATGGTCGCAGCAGTAGTTTCTGGCATTGAGGGGTTCGATACCGTTTCCGCCGAGGATGTTCGAAAGGCGGTTATCGACCTCGCCCATGCGAGTTCTGGAACGATGTTGGTGGACGGTGATGATCTCGTTCTGCTGACGTCAATAGAAGAGTTTGCTAGGCGTGTCCGCGCCGTGACCGGTGCTAGAGGCAAGCCTCGCAGGCCCAGTAATTTCAGAAGAGATCTCGCCGAGCGGTAAGCGCCGCTCCGGCGCTGGCTTGCATCGACGCGACCAATTCGCGGACTACTCCCCATGAGCGCTCTTACGCCTGTGATCCACCTTCCACTTGGACGAGCCGCAAGCTTGACAGCCTGACAGATTTGCCCTACAAGTCCCAGAATACACGTTCACGGGGCTGAAGCCCGCCCCCTAACGCCAGCCGTTGTTGTACAAAATCGAGATCGCCGAGCCCGTTTCGTTGCTTACGGGATAAAAGCCATTCGGCAGAAAATCCACGCTGAACAAGTCCGGGAAGCCGGGCGTGGTCTGCCCCTGCAGGTTGGCGCTCGAAATCCACCCCGGGCCCAGTCCGCCACCCAGTTCCACCTGGGAGCCAAAGGTGCCGTCGCCGTTGCCGGGGAAGAGATAGACAGTGTTCAGCCACCAATCGGTAATGGCCAAATCGATGCGGCCGTCTCCATTCAGGTCAGCCGCGATGATCTGATTCGGCTGGCCCGCCCAAGCGTCCCTGACGTAGGAAGGCGGCTTGAAGGTGCCATCGCCATTGCCCAGAAAGACGGCGGCGATGGACTGGTTGGGTCCTTCAATGGCGCTTACCTGGACTATGTCGGGATTGCCGTCGTTATTGATGTCGGCGATAGCGCCCCACTGGGCCAGGCCGTTCCAGTTATATGTTGCCGGTGGTTTGAATGTGCCGTCGCCATTGCCAAGAAAGATCAGCAGGGTGGGGGTGAATTCGCAGCCCTGGCAGACCTGGAAGGCGATATCCGGGTGGCCATCGTGATTGAAGTCGGCGACGCCGATCCAGACGGCGTATTGGTCGCCGTTCCCAGGGAAGAACTCGATAGGCGCGGCGAAAGTGCCATCGCCGTTGCCGAGCGCGACGTAGCCGCTGGAGAAGGCCAAGTCCGCTTTGCCGTCTCCGTTGAAATCGGCGGTGACCATTTGAAACGCGACGTCGGGAATGTCCAACTGGCCGGGCGCCTGGGTGAATGTGCCGTCGCCGTTGCCCAGGTAGACTTCCACGATGCCGCTAAAGCTGCCCCCGTTGGGGACGGAATAACAGATGGCTATGTCGGGCTTGCCGTCGTTGTTGAAGTCTCCAGTCACCAAGCCGTTGGGGCCGATGGCGCCGGAGGGGATGGTAATCGGGGTCAGAGGACCGGGCGTGAAGGGATCGGAAGGGCTGTCGGTGCGCAGCATGGTGGTGATGGAGATCACGCGGTTCTGCTCGGCGAGGAAGGCGAGGTCGGGCAGGCCGTCGCCGTTGAAGTCGGCCTGTGCGACAGGTATGGCGTTATAGGCTGTAATGGACTGGCCTACGCCGGACAGCGGCAGAGTCTGCACGTTTTTGTATGTGTCGTGGCCCTGGAACAGGACAGAGAACCAGGGACTGGCGTTGCCGGTAGCAATGATGTCGAGGTGTTGGCCGCCAGCGAGGTTGGCCAACGCCACGGCTCCCCAGGGCAGGCTGTATTGGTAGGTAACAGGCACCGCTTCGGCGCGTTCGAATCCCTGACTGCCTTTGTTGATCAGCACGCCAACCAGCCCTCCGGAGCCCAGCACGACGATATCGGGTAGGCCGTCACCGTTGACATCGCCGATGGCGGCCGCGGGGAGCAGTGTGCCGACGTCGGAATGGACCTGGACCGCCGGCTGAAAGGTCCCATTGCCGTTGCCGTAGAGCACGTAGACGGGGCCGATATTCTCGTTTTCGCCGTTTACGTATTGTTTGATGGCCACGATGTCGGTCTTGCCATCCTGATTGAGATCGGCAAGGGCGAGGAAGTCGACCGGGCCGGGGGTGGTGAAGGGTATGCCGGCAGAGAACGTGCCGTTCCCATTGCCGAGATACACCAGGTAGCAGCTTACGATATCCGCCTTGCCGTCGTTGTTCACGTCGGCGGCGGTTATGCAGGAGGGGCTCGATCCGGGAATGGTAGTGGGTGGGGCGAAGGTGCCGTCTCCATTGCCGAGAAAGATGGCGATGGAATAGGAGTCGCCGATGAGCAGTCCCACGGCCAGATCGGGTTTGCCGTCGCCGTTGAAATCCGCGGCGGCGGCGGGCGAGACGGTGTTGGCCAGAGTCGCACTTTGGGTGAAGGTTCCGTCGCCGTTGTTCAGGAAGACGATTCCGGTTCCGCCGAAAGCGGCGAGGTCGGGTTTGCCGTCCTGGTTGAAGTCGGCCAGGACGAGGTGGTTATAGCCGCTGGCGCTTCCGGGCAGGGGAATAGCGGAGCCGAAACGGAAATGGTTGTGACCTACGCCGAGGTAGATACGGATTTCGGTGGCGCCGAGCGATGCGATATCGGCAATGCCGTCACCGTTGAAGTCAGCCGAAACCACGTCGACCGAACCGGGGTTGGCCAAGTCGGTTCGGGTAAGGATTGAGAATGGCGGCGCGGCGGCCGCAAGGAGAAATTGGAACGGATAGAGAAGAACCACACAGAATAAAAATCGCGACATATTACGCCTCGATTACGGAGCTCCGGTTTGGGCTGCTTCAGTGTAGGCCTACCCGTTCCAGGGTGTCAATCTGCGTAGGTGTTAACGATGACAGCGCCCCCTACTTAGTCGACGGCGGGGGCTGGAGGGTAACGTCGGCGACGAACTGGCCAACGTTGTCGTTATAGCAGCCGGGAGGGCCACTGGCCAGGACGCATCCATCGGAGACGCCCAGGAACAAGCGGGTGGCGCCTTCCGGCACGTAAAACGTTTTTATGGTGGGGCTGGACGAAGGTCCGTTGCCTCCGTTGCCGATGAAGAAGGTCTGAGACAAGAGCGGGCTGAGCGAAACGAAACTCTCAGCGCCGGTGAAGTT
Organism: Bryobacteraceae bacterium; assembly: GCA_049511415.1. GTDB lineage: Bacteria > Acidobacteriota > Terriglobia > Bryobacterales > Bryobacteraceae > Bog-159. The sequence goes on from JBEKYC010000099.1 coordinate 6,938, forward strand.
CAGGATGGGCGGTCCGTCGCCGGTAGGCGTGGAATCGTCGAGAAACACGCCGGTGAGGAAGAAGCCCCGATCCTTGGCGATGATTCCCGACAGTCCGTTAAATGAAGTGAGGTCGGTGCCACCCGGAAACGGGATACCGGCCGGCCCGGAGTATGGTTCACCGCCTCCCAGGGTCACCTTTCCGACCGCCTCAATATTGATTGATGCTACCGATCCCGCAGTGAATGTTACAACCGGTGGAAGCTCACCGCTAAACGCGCTGGGCTGGCCGGCGGCGAAAATGTTGGCCATTGCGGACACGGAGACCGTGATCGGTTCCTGCCCATAGGCGCCGACGGCGAGTAAAGCCGCCAAAGGCGCAATTCTGCAAAACGTTTGGTACTGCATTTGTTTACCCCTTCCGAGATGATGAGCGCAAGAGTAGGCTGAATGGCCCCTCTGTGCCTCATTGGAACAGTCCCTACCAACCTGGTGCGTGCGCCGCCGCCGCGCGCCCCGCGGCTTTTTTTCGCGGCGCACGCAAGGAGTCTAGCACGCCAGGGTGTATAGCTCAATAGATCCTGCCTTATGCGCACCTGTATTGACAAGCAATGGAGAGAAAAGTGTTTCGACGAGGGCCTGTCCCGATTTTCGGGGTTAGGACATCTCCGGTACAGGTGTTGCTTTGGTGCGGAAACGCCGCACTTTGGCGCGATTGCCGCAGTCCTGCATGTCGCACCAGCGGCGGCGGCGGTTGCGGCTGGTATCGAGAAAGAGCCAGCCGCAATCAGGTCCGGGGCACTCGCGAATGGCGGCCAGATCGTCGGAGGTGAGCAGTTCGGCGGCGGAGAGGGCGACGGGCCAGAGGACACGGTCGAGCGATTCGGGGCTCGGGGGGAAGGCAAAGGCGAAGCGGCCGCGGTAGGCGGTGAGGCGCTGGTTGGAGCGGGCGATGGCGAGTTCCGCGCGGAGGATATCGGCGTCGGATTCGGCGGGGCGGCGGCGGTGTTGGGTGCATTTGAAAATGCCGTAAAGCGACTCCCGCAGGCGCATGGCGCGATTCATGGTATCGGCAGCCTCCGCCGGGTGGGCGGCCGCCAGCCGGGCGAGGGCGCGGGCGGAACTGGCGGTGAGGCTGCCGGCCAGGAGGCTCCAGTCGAGCCAGTCCTCGAAGCAAGAAATCTTTTCGCGAAGGGGGGCGCCAGTGGGGGCGCGGCCGCCGACCGTGTTAACGAAATCCAGGCAGAGGCGGCCTCCGACGAATTTTACATGTAACCGCTCGGCGATTTTAGACAGGTTACCGTGCGGCATGCTATGGTGTAACCACTATGCTCAGATTAGCAGGTTACAAGATCGCGGCGCTGGCGGCCCTGGCTGCCAGCGTCCATGCGCAGACACCCTCCACGCCGGCCAAAGATATCGGCGATGCGTTCGCGTACGTGAACAAGCAGGTGCTGGATATGGCGAAGGACTTTCCCGCCGATAAATACGATTTCCGTTTGCGGCCGGAGATGCGGACGTTCGGCGCGGTGATGGTACACATCGCGTCGGGGAACGTGTATGCCGCCAAGGCTGGGCGCGGCGAGAAGGTGAAGTGGGACGAACTGGATCCGGCGAATTTCAAGACCAAAGAACAGGTGGTGGCGCTGCTGGAGAAGTCGATTGCGGATGCCACGGCGACGCTGAAATCGCGTCCGGCGGAGAGTCTTCAAAAGACGGTGGAACCGTGGCTATCGGTGATCGAGCACTCCGGCGAGCATTACGGGCTGCTGGTGGCTTATTACCGGGCGAACGGGATGGTGCCGCCGGCGTCGCGCAAAAAGTAAGCCGCGCATCGGGTACAATCGCTCTGTGCCCATTGCGCGGTATGCCGTTTTTCTGATGGCCGCGGCCGCATGCGCCGCCGCGCCGCCGGAGGTGACGAAGGTCGAGCCGCCGAACTGGTGGATTGGGCATTCGATCAATCCGGTGCGGGTGCTGATCCGCGGGCGCAACCTGGAGGGCGCGCGGGTAACGGCGGGGGCGGATCTGGAAGTGGGTCTCACGCGCGTGAACGCGGCTGGGACCTACGCCTTCGTAGATGTTTCGATTGCGCGTGACGCGCATGCCGGCGCGCATCCGCTGCGGATTGCGACATCCGGCGGCGAGGCGGTTGTGCCTTTCGAGGTGCTGGAACCGCTGCCGCGCGCGGGACGTTTCCAGGGATTCTCGCCGGACGACATCATCTACCTGATCATGCCGGACCGGTTTGCGAACGGCGATCCTTCCAACGACGATCCCGCGGTTTCGAAGGGGCTGTTCAACCGGCAAAAGTCGCGCTACTATCACGGCGGCGATTTCCAAGGCATCATCGATCACCTGCCGTATCTGAAAGAACTGGGTGTCACGGCGATCTGGATTACGCCGGTCTACGACAACAACAACAAGCTGAACGAGCGGGAGCGATACAACAACGAAGGCATCACGGATTATCACGGCTACGGCGCGGTGGATTTTTATGGCGTAGAGGAGCATTTCGGCACGCTGGAGAAATTCCGCGAGTTGGTGGACGCCGCGCACCGCGCGGGACTGAAGGTGATTCAGGACCAGGTGGCCAACCACACCGGACCGTATCACCCGTGGGTGAAAGATTCCCCGACGCCGACCTGGTTTCACGGGACGGAAGCGCATCACCCGGCGAACACCTGGCAGACATGGACGCTGATCGATCCCCACGCGACGGCCGAACTGCGCGCGCCCACGCTGGACGGCTGGTTCATCAATATTCTGCCGGATCTGAACCAGGACGACGAAGAAGTGGCGCGCTACGAGATCCAGAACACGCTGTGGTGGGTGGGGATCAGCGGGATCGACGGGATTCGGCAGGATACGCTGCCGTATGTGCCGCGGCGCTTCTGGCGCGACTGGATGACGGCCATCAAGCGCGAGTATCCGCGGCTGCGCGTGGTGGGTGAGATGTTCGATGGGGACCCGGCGCTGGTGTCGTTTTTCCAAGGCGGGAAGGCGCGGTTCGATGGCGTGGATTCAGGCGTGGATACGCTGTTCGATTTCCCGTCGTTCTTCGCCGTGCGGCACGCGTTTGCGGAGGGCAAGCCGCTGCGCGAGGTGGCAACGACGGTCGGGCATGACTATTTGTATCCGGAGGCGGGGCGGCTGGTGACGTTTCTGGGCCTGCACGATGTAGGGCGGTTCATGAGCGACATGGGGGCGACGGCGCAGGGGCTGGATCTGGCCTTCACTTTCCTGATGACCGCGCGCGGGACGCCGATGATTTACTATGGCGATGAGATCGGCATGCCGGGCGGGGGCGATCCGGACAACCGGCGCGATTTTCCGGGCGGCTGGGCCGGGGATACGCATGACGCCTTCACGGCGGCGGGCCGTTCGCCGGAGCAGCAATCAATTTGGCAGCATGTGCGGCGGCTGGCGGGGCTGCGGGCGGAGTTGGAAGCACTGCGCGGCGGGCCGATGGTTAATTTGTGTGTTAGCGAGCAGAGCTATGGATATGCGCGCACAGGGCGCCTCGGTCCGGTGGTGGTGCTGATGAATAATGCGGCCGGCGCGGCGGACGTGGAGTGCGATTTGAGTGCGCTCGAGTTGGCGGAGGGGTCGGTGCTGGTGGACCGGCTGGGCGGAGCTCCGGAATTGCGGCTGGCGGGCGGCCAGATCCACGCGCGGATGCCGGCGCGCACGGCGGGAATCTACGTACAACGGTGATCATGCTGACGCAGGAACTTACAGATTTACAAGGCCAATTCGCGGCAGTGAAGGTGGAAGCGGCGGATTTGGTGAACGGCCTGACAAACGTACAATTCAATTGGCGGTCGGAGGCGGGCCGCTGGTCGATTTCGGAATGCATGGCGCATTTGAACATAGTGGGCGACCGCTATGTGCACCTGCTGGAGCCGACGATTGCGGAGGCCAAAGCGCGCGGGCGCACGGGCGGGGGTCCGTTTGGCTATGGATGGCTGGGCAAATGGATTCTGGCCAACACGGAGCCGCCGCCCAAGCGGAAATCGAACGCGGGCAATTTTTCGGCAACGCCGGCGCCGGATCAGCCCATTACGGCGGTGCTGCCGACGTTGCTGCACCAACAGGATCAGATGATGCGGACGATCGAGGCGGCGGACGGATTGGATTTGACGCGTGTCAAGGTCCCGGTGCCTGGTTTGGGACCGATGAAGCTGAATCTGTACGTCACGCTGGCGTGGATTGCGGCGCATGAGCGGCGGCATTTATGGCAGGCGCGGCAGGTGCGGCAGCACGCCGGGTTTCCGGGATAGAGGGGCGAGGAAAACGGCAGACCACGAAAAACGATGGTCTGCCCCACGGAATCAGTCCTGGCGCAGAACGCTGTTGGGATCGAGCAGCGAAGCGCGGCGGGCGGGGATGTAAGCGCCCACGGCGGCGGCGGCGAGAAGTCCGACGGCTACCAGCGCCAGCAGGCCCCAACTGAACGAACTTACCTGCACCACCGACATGATGGGGCGACTGGCCAGCAACCAGAGCAAGAGACCGATAGCCACGCCAATGCCGGAAAGGGTCATGCCCTGCTTCAGGATCATGCGCAGGACACCAGATTGGTCTGCGCCGATGGCCATGCGGATTCCAATCTCGCGCTGGCGCAAGCCGACGGAGTAAGTCATGAGGCCATAGAGTCCGACTAAAGCCAGCGCGAGGCCTAGCACACCCAGGCCGGCGACTGCGCCGATCAGAACGGTGAAGGTCCTTTTGGCACGCTGGTCGAAGATATCATCCATGGTGCGGACGCTGATGATGGGTTGACCGGCATCCAGCGAGCGCACCAATTCGCGCAATGGGGCCGCTACATCGCCAGGAGCAGCGGTGGTATGCAGGATCAAGGTCATGCCCGTTTTGGGATTTTGCTCCAGCGGCTGGTAAATATAATCGATGGGCGGCTCGACCGGAAAGAAGTACTTGCTTTGGCGGGCCACTCCCACGATCTGAACCAATGGACCTTTGGGACCGTCGATGCGCAGGCGCCTGCCGACGGGGCTTCCTTTCGGATAATATTTGTGGGCAAATAGCTCGTTGACAACGGCGACCCGCGGCGAGTCCGCGCGATCCGTGACGGCAAAGCCGCGGCCCGCCACGATCGGGATATTGTATGCGGTGAAGTAGTCTTCCGTTACCGTGTCCGAGATGACACTGGCCGCTTCGGCGCCCGGAGGCAACTGGACGCCTTCCGGAATCACGCGGATCTGATCTCCGGAGGGAAGCAGCGGCACACCCGCGGTAAGCGCGGCTTCCTTCACGCCGGGAAGGGCGCGCGACTTATCCAGAAGCTGCTTATAAAATTGGCGCGTCTGTTCGGGGGTGTAGCGTAACAGGGAGGGGTCGAAAGCGGCGGTCAGAATATGATCGGTTCGAAAACCGGCAGGCGAGGCCAGCACGATGGCGGCGCCGCGGTAGGCTTGGCTGGCGATGACGAGCAGCAGCAGCGACAGGGCGACTTGCGCGATGACGAGCGCGTTGCGGCCGAACAGGCGGCGGCCATGCCCGCCGTCATCGGAGCGGCTGGATTTCAGGGCCGGGGTAAGGGCAGGATTGGTGCTGCGCAGGGCCGGCAACAGTCCAAATAAGACGGCGCTAAGAATCGAAACCACCAGCGTAAACAGAAGGGCCCTGGGATCGAGGTGGAAATCGATGAGGATGGGAATGTCGGTGGGGATGCGGATTTGAGAAAACAGATCCGCGCCGGCCTGAGCCACGAGGAGTCCCAATGCGCCGCCGGCGAGGGCGATGAGCAGGCTCTCGGCCAGCAGTTGCCGGATGAGGCGCGCGCGGCCGGCGCCGATGGCCAGGCGCACAGCGATTTCACGGGCGCGTCCGCGACCGCGGCTCAGCATGAGGTTCATGACATTGGCGCAAGCGATGAGGAGCACGACCAGGCTCAATGCCAGTAAGACGGCGACCATGGCGGCATCCGCAGGATTCTGGCGGAGGCGCGAATCGATGTCGGTATCTACCAGCAAGGAGCAGGTCTTGTTGGTTTCCGGGTAGGCAGCGGCAAGCTGGCGGCTGATTACTACCGCTTCGGCGGCGGCTTGCGCGACGCTTACTCCCGGCTTCAGCCGGCCGTGGACAAGAAAACCGCGATTATCGCGTTTCTCCAGCAGGTTCGGATGCACATCGCCGGCGAGGCGCGGGCCGATCGCCAGAGGCACAAATAGCGCGGCGTGAATGAGCGGATGCGGTCCGCCGAAAGATTGCGGGGCGACTCCAATAACGGTGAAGGCGAGACCGTTCAGGTATACGGTTTTGCCCTCCACGTCGGGCTGACCACCGAATTCACTCTTCCACAGATCATAGCTGAGCACGACAACGGCGTCGCGGCCCTGGACCTGGTCCTCAGCGGGCCGGAAGGCGCGGCCCAGGATCGGGCGCACACGCATGACGTCGAAGAAATTGCCACTGACCAACACGCCGAATTTCATTTGCGGGGCGGCGTTCTTTTGCGCCACGAAACCGAATGGACTGAACTGGGAGGCTGCCAGGCCGTCGAAGGACTTGTTGCGGTCGCGCAGATCGGTGAAATCCGGATAAGACATGTCCGAATACTGGAACAGCCCGCCAATACTTTCGCCCTTAAGCTGCGATTTGACCACCAGGAGCGCGGAGGCGTCCGGGACGGGCATGGGCCGAAGGAGCAGGCCATTGGCGAGGCTGAAGATGGCGGAATTTGCGCCTATACCCAGAGCCAGCGAAATAATGGCCACCAGCGCGAAGCCGGGGCTCTTTAACAATGTACGCAGGGCGAAGCGGAAATCGCGGAACATGCGGCAGGGAGAGCACGCCTCCGGCCAGTGCCTGGTGGGTGCATCTTGATGTAAATACGGCACGGCGCGTTTGCGAGTGTCCGCTGGCGGGACGGCGCGGCGCGGAAACGGGACACCAGCTAAGCCTCTCGAAGCAGTTCCGTGCGGTATTTGGGCGCGAGTGCTTTGACCTTCTCAATGAACGCCGCCTGCTCCTTTTCGTTGAGCTTCGGCGGGGGTGTGGTACGCGTGGCGACCGGCACCCCAACCTCCAGGAAGAATTTCTCCTGGCCTGCGGGAGCGCAGATACAGAGCATGCGTACCGGGGCGGCGCCGGCGTTGTGAAACTGATGCGGCGCGTTGGCGGGAATGTGCAGGGCGTCGCCGGCGCGCACGACCGACTTCCGGCCACGGAAGGTGGCTTCCATCTCGCCTTCGAGAAGGATGAAGGTCTCCTCGAAGTCATGCCGGTGCGGCGGAGGGCCGCCACCTGGCGGGACATGCATATCAATTACGCAGAAGCGTCCGTCAGTGGCTTCGCCCGGCACGGTGATGGTGTAGGTATCGCCGACCAGACCGATGTGCGGGAGGTTGTTGGGTTGCGCCAGCGTGAGATTGCGCTTGGGGTCGTCCGGTGGGATGGTTGGCATTGCCGTTGACATGGTTTCTCCTCAGTCGAGCGTATTCACGCCTTCCAAAGCGCGGCAGTTTCAGATGCGAAGTCTGCGTAGCTGCGCGGCGCATGGCCCAGGAGTTTCGTGACACGCGCAACTTCCACCTCGGTGGAAGCGAAGCCGCGGTCGAAGTAGCCCTGGAACATGGCGCGAAGATCGAAGGCTTGCCACCCCGAAACGCTCGCACGCATCTGCTGTTCCCACTGGTCGAAGTTGTGGCCGGAGTATCTGATTTCCCGGCCCAGAAGCTTGCTCCACGTGGCAGCATTTCCGGGGCCGCCGATCAGCGTAGGCCCGACCACGTCGTAGGTCTGGCCCGCGTGTCCTTCCCCGGTCAGGGAGATGGCAGCGGCTTCGGCGATGTCGCGAGTGTCCACGGCACAAATTCCAGCCGTGCCGATCGGCGCGGGGTAGATGCCGGGGCCCATCAGAGCGTCCTTCAGAAGGGCGTCGTTCTGGATGTAGTAGCCGGGCCGCAAAATTGTATAGGGAACACCGAACTCGCGCAATGCGCTCTCGACCGCCAGTTTTGACGCGAAGTGGGGCACGTCGCGGAATTGCTCCACCTTGAATACGGACAGGTACGTGACATGTTTCAGTCCAACCCGCCTGGCGATTCCATACGCGATCAGGGCCTGCGTCAGTTCATCCGCTACGACGGCGTTCAACAGGAACAGCTTGCCGACACCCTGCATGGCCTGTTCCACCGAAACCGGATCGAGCAGGTCGCCGATCGAAACCTCCACACCGGCGGGCAGTTTGCCCTCCTCCGGCGGCTTGCGAGCCAGTACGCGGACCCCCGCCCCGCGCTTGAGCAACTCCTTGACCACCGCGCCTCCGACGTTTCCCGTGCCGCCAGTTACCAGAATCTTCACGCAACCACCTCTCTTTGTTTGCCTGTCCACTTGTATTATGCTTCGCCGAACCCTTTCGATACAGCTACTGGCGCAACACGGCATTGCACCAGCGCAATGCTATAGTGGCGTCGAATGCATAGCCTCGATCTGAACGATGTCCGTACGTTCGTGGCGGCCGCACAGGCGGGCACGCTGACGGGCGCGGCACGGGAGTTGCAGGTGCCGGCTTCCACGGTGAGCCGGGCGTTGACCCGGCTGGAAAAGCACTTGGGTGTCCTGCTTGTGCGGCGAAGCTCCAGAGGCCTTGTGCTAACCGATTCGGGGAGGGATTATCTGCCATGGTGCAGGCGCGCCTTGCGGAGCCTCAGGGATGGCGGCGATTTGCTGGAAAGCCGCCGATCGAGCCCCAGCGGGCTGATTAAGATTGCCTGTCCCGTCACCATGGCGCGCGACGTCTTAGCGCCTTTGCTGAAGGAGTTCCTGGGACGCTACCCCGATCTGCGCATGGAAATCGAACCCTACGCCGCGAGTTGGGATCAGGAGCCGCGAGAGGACGTGGACGTGTTCTTCAAACTGCGGGCCCCGAAGGATTCCGCGCGGCGTGTGCGGTCCTATCCGGGCACTGTGCGAGGGCTTTTCGCCAGCCCAGGCTATATCCAAGCGTCCGGCGCCCCGGCGACTCCGGATGACCTTAGCGCGCACAACTGCATTGGTTCGGGAGTCTGGAAGTTGAGCCGGGGCCAAAAGACCGCGACGCCAGAGATCCTTTTTCGCGTGGTCACCAGCGATCCGACTGTTGCACTGAAGCTTGCAATCAGCGGGTTTGGCGTCGCCATTCTGCCGCTATGGATGGCGAAACGGACGGACGTCCGCAACCGGCTGGCGCCCATTCTGCCGCTGTGGAGCCCGGAACCGATTACGCTATGCGCACTTTTTTCAGGACCGGCGCGCCTGACACCGAAGGTTCAGGTTCTGCTGGACTTTCTAACCGCATACATCGGAACCGACCGGGACCCGAGGCTCGACCACGATCTTGCAGAAGGGTACTTCACGGACCGAATGCTTGCGCCCACATCGGGCCCGTGAACGAGCGCTTCCCGCGTCCTACTAAGGGGCGTCAAACTGCCAGCTTGCCGCGTCCAGGACCTGGGCCGTGCCAACCACGGAACAATACTCGCCATCCAGGTTGGCCAAGCTCATGGCGTGTACTTCGGCCGCGGTGTGCCAGGCGCCGTGCCAGTCATGGCGGCCGAAGGTGAAGGCGGCGTCTTCGACCAGGTAAGTGTCGAAGCCCAGGTTCCCGGCCATGCGGACGGTGGCCTCGACGGAATTGTTGGTAATGACTCCGGTGACGACCAGCAGGGTTTGCCCGGCGGCGCGCAGCCGCGATTCGAGGCCGGTACCGATGAAGGCGCTGTTGGTCGTCTTGGAAATGACGATTTCGCCGGGGATGGGCGCAACTTCAGGTTTGAAATCGTGCCCCGGCTGGCCGGGCCGGTAGTGGGAGGCGGGCTCGGTGGAATCGTGGCGGATGTGATAAACGGGCCGCTGGGTCGCGCGCCAAGCGGCCAGCAGCGCGGCGATGTTGCGCTCGGCGTCCGGATGGTTGCGCGGGCCCCAATCCGGATGATCGATGGCGCGCTGCATGTCGATGACGAGCAGAGCCGCATGGGCCGGCAGCGGCTTGGGAACGGAACGCGGCATGGTCAGGGCTGTTTGGGCTGGCGGCGGGCGCCGGCTTCGATGTAGGTGGCGAACCGATCGGGCTGGCCGGGCGGCGCGACTTCGAACTTGATTTTCAGGTGGTCCCGATCCACGCGCGTATAGGTGAGGCGATAGCGGGGCGCATTCGTTTCCGGCGCGCTCACGAAAGCCGCATCGCCCTCTTTGGAGGACTGCACCTCGTAGCGGATGGTATGGCCCTCGCTATCGAAGTAAATGGCGTGCGGGGGCGCGTCGAGCGAGTCGCGATAGACGACCATCAGATCGTCATGCACGAATGCGGCGCGGTCCCTGGTGGCGGGATACGCGGAGCGATTGGTGCGCACCAGGACCTTGCCCTGCAAATCCGGTCTGAAGGAAAATGAACCAGTGCCTTGGCCCGGGCCGCCGCCGCCTTCGCCGGTCCAATCGCCGAGCAGGTAATCGATGGCGCCCCAGCTTTCCGGCTTGGAGGCCGCCGCGGCAGTGAGGCAGCCGAGGAGAAGAAAGAGGAAAAGGCGCATGAGGATCACTCTACCGCAAAGCTAACGTTCCACGGGGCGGCACGTCTATGCCTCTCTAACTGGAGGATTTATGAAGCTCACTTATACGTTGGGTCTGGCTTTGGCACTGCTGGCGTGGCAGGCGTCGGCAGCCGACCGGGAAGGTTCGTTCGACCGCACACTCAGTGTCAGCGGGGCGGCGGATTTGAGTGTGGAAACGGGCTCGGGGCGGATCGACGTGCGGGCGGGCAGCGGTTCGACGGTGCATATTCACGCGACCATTCGCGAGCATGACGAGTTCTTCCACGACGCGGAGAGCCGTATTCGCGAGATCGAGGCGAATCCGCCGATTTCGCAGAGCGGGAACACCATCCGCATCACGGCGCCGAAGGACGATTGGCTGCGCCGGCACGTCTCCATCAGCTACGAACTGGAAGTGCCGCAACAAACCCGTTTGCGCGCGCATACGGGATCGGGCAGCGAGAGCGTGGAAGGCATACACGGTCCGGTGGAACTGCAGACCGGCTCGGGATCGGTGAAAGTGGCGCGGGTGGACGATGAAGTTCGCATTGAGACCGGCTCGGGACGGATCGAGGTGGATGGAGTAAAGGGCAAGGTGGATGCGCATACCGGCAGCGGGTCGATTGATGGCTCGGGAATCGCCGGGCCGATCAGTGCGCACACGGGGAGCGGCAGCCTGCATCTGGAGCAGACCGCGGCGGGACCGCTCGAAGCGCACACCGGTTCCGGCGGCGTGAACGTGCGGCTGCCGGCGAGCGCGGCGTTCGATTTATACGCGCACACGGGTTCGGGGCACGTGTATGTAGACCACCCGATCACGGTACACGGCAATGTGGGCGGACACGAGATCGAGGGCAAAGTGAATGGCGGCGGGCCGCTGGTGGACGTGCGCACCGGGTCGGGATCGGTGCGGGTGGAATAGGTTAAGCGAACAGGTGGGAGTGGCGCGCTTCCAGATCGAGGAGGAAGCGCTTCATGGGCAAGCCGCCGCCGAATCCGGTGAGCGATCCGCCCGCGCCGATGACGCGATGGCAGGGCACGACGATGGGGACGGGGTTGCGTCCGTTGGCCGCGCCCACCGCGCGCACGGCTTTGGGAGTGCCGATGGCGTGGGCCACGTGGCTGTAGCTGCGCGTCTCGCCGTAGGGAATCGACAGAAGCCGATCCCAGACACGCTTTTGAAATTCGGTGCCTTGCATGTCGAGGGGCAGTTCGAAGTCGCGCAATTCGCCGGCGAAGTAAGCGCGGAGCTGGGCGGCGGCCTTACGGAGGAATGGATTGGAGGGACGCTCCTGTCCGGTTGGTTCGGTGGTGGCGTGTAGATCGATGGCCCGGATGCCGGTGTCAGAGGCGGTGATGGCTAAGGTGTATCCGGCAGTTTCCAGGCGGGTCCATTCCAGCATGGATTCAGTTTAGCTGGTGCTGGAGGTGGGGGTTGAAGCCACATGCCCAGTGAAGGGCGCGGGATTTTGAGTCCCTTGATTCAGCTCGTAACTTATTGTTGATATGGCACTTAAATTTTTGAAATGTGAAACTGTGTAAGCGAATGTGTAAATTTCGACGTTTTACTCCTCCCCCTCCTTGGCCGCCAGACGCGTCAGGTTGATCGCATGATCTTGGGCGGCCTTGAGTGCCCTTTTGATGTCCTTGTCCAGTGTAGCCGCCTTCTCAGCAAATCCGGAAATCTTCACGCTCAGGACAACCTTGTACAACTCATGTTCGAGGGGCGTGAGAAGGTCGTAATCGATATATCCTTCCGTCTTTCTGCGCTCGGGGATTTCCTTCTGGTAGGCGCCTCGTAACGCGGCGAGACGTTGGGCGGCGGTGCCCTTGTGTCCGACAAGTTCGGGAAAGCTGTTGGACCAGAAGGATTCCTCAAGGAAGTCGTCGACGGCTTCGGTCTGGGACATCTTCAGGATGCCCGCAAGGGTCGTTGTCGTGGCCGGGTCGTTCGTGAGGATTAGGGCCCATTGGGCATCAGCCCGATACGGAAGGCCCCGGTAGAAGTCGGCGTAACGCTGATAATCAGTCATTCCTGCCCTTCCTTCTTTGCAGGCTTTTTGGTTTTGAGTCCGGATTGGGCTTCTTTATCCGCTTCAATACAACGGCGAAGCAGTTCTATGGTCTGATCCTCCGTCATTTGAGCATGTCTGCTGAGGACGGCCGCGACGTTCATAGCGGCTGCGGCCCTTAATTCAGCGTCATCCGGCGCTACCGTCTTGCCGAGATACAGAATGATGTTGTCGGCAATATTTCGTGCGATCAACTCTGTTGTTGGGTCCATGCGGGGCGCTGGCTGTGGTGCGGTGAGGATTCCGCTGAGGCGATTGGGTCATTCCAGAGGGAAGCCGATCACGGTTCCGGGAGGAAACCGATCAGCTGTCGAAGCGGCGCTGGCACTTCGATGTTGCCAAGTCTGATCGCAATCGTCAAGCGGAATCTGTCCGGAGCGAAGCGAAAGAAGGACGGGCCGTGGCGAAGATGACGAAGATGGATCACATCTGCAACGTGCGCATCGCCAGAGGGGCACTCTACGGAACCGACAGCTCGGCCGCTGATCCTAGCGCTTAGGATCACGTCGTTCAGCCAACGACCCACCCTCGGACCGTAAGCTCTAGGAGAAGAGTGCGAGCGTAAAGACCTTGCGTGCTTCCTCGTCGACTGCCTCGACTGCTTCGGCGAGGTACTCGAAGCGGTTCAGGAATTCATCGAGGGTCATGCGGTATTCGTCATTGACCTTGGTCGCCGGGAAGTGTTGCCGGAATTTGTCGTCCACGATGCCGTTCTGGTGCGTGTAGAGGTGTCGGATCTGCAGGATCTTTTCGATCTCATCGATGCGGGTGTTATCGAACACGTTGAGCGATTTGATCGTTTGGTTTTCTGCGATGAAGCCTTTGACGCTCCCGCGTTGGAGCTTCTTGAGTTTCTCTTTGGCGTACCAGGTGATGAACTCTTCCATGTCCGCACGGTCCAGGACATCCTTGACCTTCACGGTCGCGTCCGACTTGAGAGTCTCGGGCTTCGCGAGGTAGATCTGGTACAAGAGGTCGGACATGAACGTCTCGAAGGTGTCCGCGCAGGAGGCGAACAGGATGCGCAGGAGCATCTTGCCTTCGGTATTGTCGGTCGGGACGCTCGAACCCTTTGGATAGAGAAGTGTCCTGAGGTCGTCGAGGATGCGCAGCACGCTTTCGTAGTGGTCGAGCAGCTTCGCTCGTGCTTCGGTGCAGGCTTTGCGGTCCTCCGCAAGGGCTTTCGACAGTCGCTCGATGCCGGGGTCAGTGAGAGGTTTGACCGGTGCGGATTGCTTCAGCGTGGTGCGGTCGCCGGTCCGGACGTAGACCTTGCCGCCGAGCGATACTTCCGCGCTCGACTTCGGGACGTCGATGACGAAGAGTCGCGCGCTCTGGTGGACGACGTAGTCATAGTTCACCGATGGCGTTGGTGAGAGGAGATCGATCGCTTTGCGCGTGATCTGAACGGCGCGGAACTCGTCGCTCAGGCCGTTGATGACGATCCCTTTCCCGTCCTCGACCACGCCGAGAATGATGGCTCCGCCCTTGGTGTTCGCGAACGCGCAGACGAGTTGCGCGATGGTCGCGGCGGGTGGCAGCACCGCCTTGTATTCCAGGAGCTCGGACTCGGGCTTCCCGATGCGGTCGAGTGTTGCTTGAGCGATGTCCATGACGTTCTA
>JBEKYC010000100.1:0-21142 GCA_049511415.1 Bryobacteraceae bacterium
ATTTGGCGATGATTTGCGGCAGGTCTTCGGGCTTGCCGAGGGAGATGCGGAGGTTGACGGCGCTGGCGTCGAAGACGGGAGGGGCGAGGGTAGCTTCGGGCTTGGGCTCGGAGGGACGGGTTGGAGCAGGCTTTTCGGCCGGGGACAGATCGGCTGTCGGTTGCGTGGGTATTGCAGGTGTCCGAGGGGATGGGGTAGATAACTGTCTGGCAAGCCAGACAGTCAGGTCTTCGGTGGGGGCGTCTTTCGGTTTCGGCTGCACAGGCGAATTTGGTTTCTTGTGGCTGGCCGCGACTGCCTGGCCGGTGGAATGGAAGGTGATGGAAAGGGTCTCGCCGTTCCGGCTGGGGTTAGGCTTGGTCGTGGATGGTGAGACGAAGTGGAAGGCGACACGCACAATGTCGTTTGGTTTGTAGACTTGAATCTCAGTGAGAATCGTGTTGGCCGGCAAGGCGGGCACGGCCGGCTTTGCGGCCCCGGGCACCTCGATGTAAAAGCCTTTTTGCGCGCCCTCGATCTTGCAGACGCACTTGTTGGGCACTTGAAGGGTGATGGTCACATCCTGCCCAGCGGGCTGGATGCTTACGATTCGCAGGGAGTCCGCCGCCCATATTAGAGGCAGGAACCCGGCGGTAATCAACAACACGGCGCCGCGGCATTTCATCTTAGTCCCTCGTTACTTCTGCACCACTACGGCCTGACCTTCGACCGGTGTGGTGTCATATTCGATATCGACGATTGTGAAACCTTTCTCCTGGCTTGCGTCAAACTTTATCATGTAAGAGCGCACGGCGCGGCCAGCGGCCTCCCTCAACATCTCCCGTTTGGCGTTGAAGCCAAACGAAGCTGGCAACAGCAGGTAAGCCTGATATTCAGCCTTAATTCCGTACTGTTTGCGCAACTCTTCGATCCACTGAGTTTCGACGTCGATCCTCAAGCGGAAGTATTCCGCCATCGGGACAAGCCCATTGTCTCTGGGGTCCGGCGTCCAGCCCGACGGTGTTCTCGCGAGGAGCCGGACTGCGTAGTCAGCGTTCTTCCCTAATCCACCGAAACCTAAGTAGCCCTGCAAGTGTACCAATACAGGCTGCAATTGAGCTTCGAGATCGTCCGCGATTCTGAGTCCGGCCCCCGATTTATTCTTGTCTTCCTTTGGTGCAGGTAATGGTATGCACTTGGGACCAGTGCAGGGCGCTGTTATTTCGGCCTTTTTGACCGGCTGACGCTGGGGGTGCTGTGCGGGCTGATCCGTTGGTGGGGGGGGCGGGGGAGCGAGTGGGATAGGGCGTAAATGAAGCAACGGCGGTGCGTCAGGCCACAGTGGCGGGACAAGGACGCACGAAATGCACGTCACAAGAAAAACGAAGACGCCGATCTGAGAGATAAGCCGATTTCGACGGGCAGAACGACCGTAGACTTCGAGGTAGCCCTGCTTGCGTCTTGTTTTCACCACGTTCACTGTGCCAATCCACGGCCACCTGTCAGCTACTTAGGCGTATCGGCCCGCTCCATCGAGTATTCGAATGAGAATGTGTTGGCCGGATCAATGACGGCCGACCAGTCTACTTCCAGTATCTCGTTGAACTTGTTCAACGTCACCGAGCCGGTCCATCCGTCGGAGCTACGAAACGGAAAAGTCATTCGGGTACCCCCTGCGATCTGGCTTTCCGACCGCGTGCCATGAAATTCGAACGCGACTGGCTGTTTGATAAATGCGTGTTTGGGTGCGTTGAACAAACCAAAAAACTTGCCTCTAATCTCTCCTTCCACATCACTGATCTCAATTACGACCTGCTTCGGCACGTAGCCGGGAGGTGAGACGGCGACCATCCCTTGGCGCCACGCCCACTTGCCCCCAAAACTCGAGGTTGGAGGGTGTGGGGCGGGGGGCGGTGGATCGGTTGTCTTGGTCCCCACACCTCCGTTGCCTAACGGAGGGTTGTTGCGCACTACAACAACGGTGCCGCTTTTATCTCCTCCGGGCTTATCGTCGGGCGCAGGTTTTGACTGGGGCGGCGGCTGGGCCTGCGACGCCTTCTCTACCATCCCTGCCAGTTGTTTGTAGTACGAGTCGGACTCTTGCTCCTCTTCTTTGGTCGAAGCTTTCCAGGCATCGTAGTCCGCGATGAGGCCACGATAGATGTTCTGCAAATCCCGTCTTTTCTGATCGAACTCTACGTCGGCCGCGGATATCGAGTCATCGTCATGTTGCTCTTTCAGCAGCAAGCCCTGTTCCCGGTCAAGGTCGGCGAGTTGCTTGTTGATGATCGCGCGCCGGATCTGTTCTTTGGGATCGTTCGCTATTTGGGCTAACTCCTTCCGGAGATCAGCCATTTGTTCGTCGACAGTGGCAATTCCTTCGCGAGCATAATCCTTGAGTTGCTGAACTAATGCTGCCCCTGATGTTTGTGCTCCGCCGGCCCAGGAGTGATTCAAAAGATTTTGATACACAGCGGTGTTTGCGTCGAATAGTTCCATCCTTTTCTGCGCCATCTCGTGGCTTAGGGATCTGGCTTTCTCGATCTTCTTAAGGGTATCTGGTGAAGGGTTCCCGAGCACTTCGTGGAGCAGGTTCTTGTCGGCTTGCTCCCAATCGTCAACGGCGGCGTCGGCCTCCAACTGCTTCTGCTTACGCTGTTGCTTGACCTGATCAACGGACATGCCTCTGGTGACTTGCGCATCTGACTGTCCTGCCAAATGGGCGCTTGGGAGCCCGATGACGCTAATTACTATTATGCTTCCGACGCTTCGCATTAGGATCTCCAGTATGTGTGGCGGGGCTTCATCTTGTCACTTGGGGCTGATGGGCTTGGGGCCCGGCATGTCATCGTCCGGGCGCAGACTCTCGCGGCTCGTGCATTCCAATTCTTTCTTCGCTATGAATCCGTTGTAAACTGCTTCTTTGTTCTCTTCCTCCAATTTTATTGAGTCCAGGCGCTCCTCGATTTTTTCTTTTTTGATTTCAAGTTGAATTTTTGCCGCGCGATTATCCGCGTTCTCGGCTTTGTGTTTTTCGGTTGTGTCTTGGGCTCTTTCCAAATCCTTCTTTGCACTTGCGATTAGGGGATCGATTTCGGTCAAATCGGCGTGAATCTTTTCGAGGTCGGCCTTTTGCTCCATATAATGATCCAGTTTTCGCTTGGCCTTCTCGACCTCCGCGGGATCCGCGCTTTGGTTGGCATCCGAATCCGCAATGCCCCTGAGGATATCTTCATAAGATTCTTGATCCGCTTCGTTCTGGCGCTTGTAATACTCCCCTTTCTTAACCATGTAGTCGTGATATGCACTCCTGACCCCGTCAAGTTGCGCTTTCATGGCTCTGACATTGCATTTGTTCATGGCCTTTTGCTTTACCAGAAACTTACCCTCGAGGTCCGTCCACTTCTTTTCATATTCGTCCACTTGTTGGCGCAGAAGACCGAACTGATCGTTCTTTGCGTCAGTAGGGATGTTTGCGTCCTGCTCGGCTGATTTGTCAGGCGGCTGTTGGTCCGGTGATGCTGCCTGTGCCGGAGCAGGATTTTGCGCAGGCGGAGTGGTCTGCGCCTGGCCTATGGTCGCGAAGGCAAGCAGCGCCAATACGAGTCGGTTAATCATTCGTGTTCTCCGGCGAGCGCGAGTCAGCCCAACGGGCTAGAGGATGTTCAATACTCAGCGAATGTCCAGGCATATCTCGTCTCAGCGCTTGAAGATTGTAAAGGGAAATGTCTTTTCGGACTTACTGCCCGCGTACAGGGTGACCAAGTATTGACCAGCCCAAGGCTTGTTACCGTACGTGACTGTGGCGGAACCCGCGTGGGATAAAGCCACGTGTTCGGGAAAAGTTTGCCCGTCCACGGACCAAACCAGTCTGAGGTTTTGGGATGGGTTGCCCTCCGCCTTGACTTGGCAAGAGATTTCATCCGAGGCCAGGTTCCCGATATCGACATCATCGTATGGGATTTTCTGCCCCGGTCTGAGTTGTACCTCACGAGCGAAGCAGTTGAGGGAGTATCTCGTCGCGACCGGTGGCGGTGGTTTTAGCTGTTCATCCGGTTCGTGGCTCGGCTTAGGCGGCGGTGGCTCCGCGACGTGCGGCGGCAGCGTGGTTACCATGCTGGCCACCGAGACCGGCGACTCGTGTCCGGACCCGTCTACGGACGATACGGTATAGGAATACTGCGTGGATGGCTTCAGTTCAGTATCGCTATATGAAGTGCTGGCGGAGTCCCTGTCCCCTAATCGTGTGCCGTCCCGGTAGACGCGGTATCCGGTGGCTTTGCCTCCTGCCGCGCCCCACGTCACATTAACCGACTGGGGGGAAGTGGCCGACGCCTGAAGATCGGTGGGCGGCTTCAGCGGCCGGTCCGGCGTATGCGACAACCAGATAATCAGGGCAAAGAGCGCCGCGACCGCCACCAATGCCACGATGGTGGGCACCAGGTGTTTGGGCGTGCCGCGGGGGCGCTCCACCAATGCCTGCTCCAGCGCATTCACAAATTCCGTGCATGTCCGGTAGCGGCCGCCAGGCGTCTTGGCCATGGCCTTGCGCAGCACGCCGTCCACGCTCTTGCCCAGTTGCGGGTTCACCTGGCTGGGCGGCGGGGGCTGCTTATTCATGATCTGGTGGGTCAGTTGGCCGTTGGTTTCGGCGTCGAAGGGCTTCTGCCCGGTCACCAGAAGGTACGCGAGAGTGGCGAGAGCAAACTGATCGGCCCGCCCATCGATATCGGGCGACGCTTCGATCTGTTCCGGCGCGGAGTATTCCAGGGTACCCATGAATCTGCCGGTCTGGGTCATGGAGCCGGCCTTTTTGGCTATGCCGAAGTCCGTAATCTTAATGACGTCCTGGTCGTCGATCATCAGGTTCGCGGGCTTGATGTCGCGATGGATGATGCCTCGGCCGTGGGCGTAATCGAGGGCGTCGGCGGTCTGGCGGAGAATGTGGAGAATCAGGTCGGGACTCGGGGAAGGATGGTCGCGAAGGTGGGCCTCCAGGGTGACACCCTGGACATATTCCATGACGATATAAGCCATATCGCCTTCATCCACCACGTCGTAGACCTTGACGATGTTGGGGTGGTCAAGACTGCCGGCCCGGTTACCTTCCGATAGAAGCCGGTCGCGCAGCCACTGCCAGTCTTCTTCATTGGCTGAATCCTGCACATCGAAGGTCTTGATGGCCACGGATCGCCCGATGGTAGGATCGCGGGCCAGGAAGACAATGCCCATGGCTCCCTGGCCCAGTTTCCTTTCTATTTCGTAGCGACCGATGTTTTCCATGAGTTGAAGATTATACCGCTAAAAGAAGACTTAATAAATGGCTAATAGATTATTTCACGCGCCGGCAAAGCCTTTCATGGTTTCTGACTTCTCACCCTCCGCATCGAGGCGGCGCTTCACGGGATCTCTTCGGCGATAAAGACGGGACCGGCGGAATTCCTCGGCTTCCACGATCGGTTCGTAAGGCAGCGGCAGGGCCGGAGTACGTTCAGGCTGCTGGTACCAGGCAACGGCTTCCGGCTGCATTACATGATCGGCCGCCAGGTTCAGAGCGCCCCAGGCGATAATCTGCTGCAAATGCGCCAGGGCCTCGACTATGGTGTCACCAGGCGCGAAACGGTTCCAGAGACAGACAAAGCCGGTTAGCGGGTGAACGTTGGGATGAAACACCGGCTGAGTGAGTGCCGCTTCGATCGGAACGCAGGGGAAGAATCGGGGAAAACGGATAATGGCCGGGTGCGAACCGGCGATAATTTGGGGGGCGCGGCGGCGGTGCAGGATACCGGAGGTTCGATGCAGGATAAGGTTGAAAACCACATCCCGTCCGTTTTGGCGGCGGGATAGAATTTCGAGGCGGCCGGGATTCCACTGGTTTAGCAGATTTAGTACTTCCCACTCATTCTCGATGCGGCGCGCGCTAAGTTCGGGGAACATATCAGCCCACGATGGGACGAACGGAAACCTTCAAAACCTCGTTGGGAAAGACTTCCTGCTCGGGCAAGGTCATACCGGTGTCGAGCACCTTGCCATTACAGACGACCTGGGGTTCGCCGCCGCGGTCGCCCTTCAGAACCTTACCCCGCTCCCTAAGTTCGGTGAGGATATCGTCCAAGACGTTTTCCAGAAGTTCTTCGTCGTCGATATCCACCATATGGCGGTCGGCCCCGCCCACCACGTCGAAAACCATTTGATATTTAGACATTATCGATATCCAGTGCGCGTGCGAGACGATCTGGTCTCATCGGAGCGGGAAACGAAGGCCTCCAGGCGCTTGGGCAGGTCGCGGATGGTCCACGCGCAATGACTGCACTGCCCGTTCGCGGAATCCCAGCACTTCCGGCAGTAAGGCCGCCCACAGCGGCGGCAGGCGCGCAGATCGGTCTTTTCGGCCGCGGTCTGGCAGAGCTGGCACTTTCCCTGGCGGAAGCGGGGGCCCAATTGCGCCTCCCACCAGCGCGGATCGGTGCTCAGAATGGGCACGCGATGTTCCTCGCAGCGGCGGCAGCGGCAACCTTCAAAGACCCAGCAGCCCCTATCGCAAACCAGCATGCCGCAGCGTGGGCAGGTAAAAGACGAATCACCCATGCGCCGCTTGCAGATCTCGCAGAGCGGCGCGGACTGGCGATGTTGAAATGCCGCGAGCGCCGCCGTGCCGGCGGCTAAGACCGGGGCCAGAAACAGGAGCCATGGGTGGGAGGGGGATGCCGCAAAAGGCAGCAAAATGCCCACCAAACTGCTGCCCGAGGCGATCAGGACCAAAAGCGGCCAGGAATTCAGCCGCATTTCGAGCCAGCGCTCCAGTAACAGAGCCAGGCCTCCCACGGCCAGTCCACAGAGCGCGCCCAAAACGGGAGAGGTAAGAGCGCCGACTAATTGGATGAGCGCCAAAGCGAAGCAAGGCGCGATAAACACAACCGGCGAACGGGATTTCATGCGCCATCCCCGGAGAGAATGCTGAACATATGGCTCGGGGGTAGGCCCAGATCCGCGGGACGATGCCCGGCCCAACGTGACGAGCGGTTCACGGAGTACACGGTTTCCATCTCTTGAAGGTCACGCGCGCCGCACCGGGGGCAACGGCTCCGCTTTCGAAAATCGGCCAACCTTCGCATGGGAAGAAACTCAGCTCCGCACGTGATGCACCGCGCGCAGGCACAGACCGGCCAATCGAGGACGAGCACCGGATCAGCCAGGCCGGTCTGGTCCAGCAGTTCATGGATTGTACCAGACTCGGAGCATGGTGTCACTAACATGCCAGGCGCCTGGTGGAAGGGGCAGTTTTTGGCCTGCCGCAGCTCATATTGGCGTAAGGCAGGCACCTCAGTCAAAGACAGTTCCACGGTAAAAGCGCCGGCCGGCGGCTGCAAAAGACCGCGCAGACCCAACTCCACCTGCAGCGCACCGATCATGGCGGACATTGTAGGCGTACTAGGAAATGCCATACCAGTTCCAGTCTCATTCATATCCCAGCACGGCCGGGCAGGGGAACTCCACAGAGTAAGTATGTCGCGGCGCAAACGGGATGACAGCAGACAGCCGTAACAGGCCGCATGACGGTCAGGGAAATAACTTACTCGACCTTGACGGTAATCCGCCGTGCCCAGGCCTCCGTCCGATACCGGGATGTTCAGCTTAGTGGCTATGTAGGCGATTTCGACTCGGGCCAAGTCACTGTCGACGCAACTAAACACGATACCGGCGTCCCGCAGATGCTGGAACCCGACGTCCGCGATCTCACCCGGAAACGCGGTTATATTGCTAGCAGGAAAGAGTTTACCTGCAGCTTGGGCCATTACCGCAGCCTTGTTGGCGCCGA
Organism: Bryobacteraceae bacterium; assembly: GCA_049511415.1. Taxonomy (GTDB): domain Bacteria; phylum Acidobacteriota; class Terriglobia; order Bryobacterales; family Bryobacteraceae; genus Bog-159. Next base: position 7,799 of record JBEKYC010000100.1, read on the forward strand.
TGCTATCGTCTTGCCGGAAGAAGACCGACCGGGTGAGGTTACTGGGTTCCACGGTATCGGGATCGACAATGAGAATGTGGCCCAAACCGAGGAGTCCCAGACATTTCACGACTTCATTGCCCAAAGCTCCCGCTCCAGCCACCACGGCACGGAGAGAGGTCATGCGAGCGTGGGAATAAACCGTGTGCTCCAGGCGGGAAAATTCGAACTCTCGGTTCAGCATCACAAGGGCTACTGGTTACTATAGGCCAACTCCGCGAAGCGGCACCGGCGGCGGCGCCTCCGGAGACCGCTAAAGATACCGAACTTACCTTGTTTTTCTACTAATTAGCAGTATTTCGAGAGATCGCAGGATGGGCCCCGAAACACTTGACAACGCCGGTGGAGTTCGGCTATACTCCTCGCGGATTCCCTCAGGCAAGTATCTATTTTATGAGTCTTTATCAAAGCCTTTATTTCATGTCGCTGGTAGGAGGAATGGCCGGCTTGTTTTCATGGGCATCCACCAAACTCATTTCCCTGATGGTGTCTTTCCCGTACCGCGAGGATTTTCTGGCGGCGCTGTTCCTGGGGGGATTCATTGGAGGACTAACGGTGGCATTCTCCGACCATTGGTCGGGTAACCGGGTACTGGCCCGCTGGGTGTTTTCAGGAATCGGCCTGGGTTTGTTGGCCGGCCTGTTAGGGGCGCTGGTCTACATTCCGATACGAATCTCGTTGATCGAACACTATCCATTAGTGTGCCGCGTGCTGTTTGGGATGTTGATCGGTTCATTTATCGGGCTGGGACTGGGCTTGCGCTGGGCGAATGTGAATCGCACGCGGGTGGCACACGCCTTCACGGGCGGTCTGATTGGCGGAGGGCTGGGTGGTCTGATTTGGGCGACCATGGGCCATCTGGTGCCGGAAGTGGCGGAGCCCCTGGAGTTCGTTTTAACCGGAGTGGGTATTTGTTGCGGGGTGACGCTGGCCCCGATTCTGTTACGCCAGGGGGTCTTGCAGTTCGTGAGCAGCGGCGACGGGCGGGCGCAGAGTAAGTTCGGAAGAAACCGGAAGCAGTGGGAAGTGCAAGAAGGCGACCGCTATGTAATTGGCAGCCAGAGTCCGTCATTCAGTCAAACCAGCTATCGGCCGGAGATCGAAATTTTCATTCCAGACGTAGGTATTGCTCCCCGCCATGCTATTCTCTTTGCAAGAGACGGAAAGTATTACCTGGAACGCCACCGTGACACCCGTAGCGCCGCGGGCATGGCACGATATATTCTGAGAGTCCGCGGAAAGACCGTCCCGTCGTCGCAGGAATTGCAAGATAGCGACGACTTGGTGGTGGGCCGGACGGCATTGCGGTTTATGACCAGGCGCAGGGCCATTTGACGATGATAGCTATTCGTCCACTAAGACGATGCCTGGGGACCGCACGGACCGGCATGGCGATGGCGGTGCTGATGGGTCTAACCCCGGTGGTTCCGGCCCAGACCGGCGCTAGCCAGCAGGCCGAAATGCAGATGGAGACACCGAAGATGCTGGACTGTTCACCGGTGTCCAAGGATCCGTGTTTTCGAACCGTTTTGCACATGCCAAGCGGTCTCACGGTGCCCTCCTCGCTTCCCGCGCTGAGACAAAGCATAGATATTCAATTCGATGGTATGACGGGGATTCGTCCCTTTTACGTTAGTCCGCTCGACACGCTCGGCCGGCATCACACGGTGTCTTTGATTTTGCTGGATGTCAGCGGGAGCATGAAGACGCCTCTGTCGAACGATTTGACTCGCTTCGAAGCTGCCAAGGCGGGAGCCAAGGCTTACCTGAAGAACCTCGATCCCGATCTGGACGAAGTTGCGGTCGTGCCGTTCGAGAGCCACAATGTCGTACGCACGATTCAGGGCGCGGTTTTCACGCACAACCGGCGCACCGCGGAGCAGCAGATCGATACTTTGCAGGTTTCTCGTAACGGCAACACGGCGCTATATTTGGCGATGAAAACGGCCCTGGAGAAGCTGCAGGATGAACGGGTCCGCCAGAGCGCCCCTACCGACGCGCGCCTGGTGCTGATGACCGACGGAGAGGACGACGTCCAAGCGGGTGACGATGGTGTGGGAAAATCCGCGGAGTTCCTAGAGGACGCCTTACAGGAGAAAGAGCAGAATCACATACAAACGGTGGCGATCGGGTTGGTGAAGCGGGACCTCCCGGAGAAACAGGAAATGGCCCTGCTGGAAATTGGCGGCGAGGGGAGCACCTATTTTGTGACCAACGCGGAGGAACTGGAAGGCGCCTTCGCCCGGGCGAACCAGCAGGCCGTGGAACGTTTGCAGATCACCTTTAAAATCCCGCTTGGCAAAGAGCTTTTGGGCGGCGAGAACCATAGCATCACCGCTTCGATTCCGGTGAAGGGGAGAGTATCCCGATTATCTGCCGCAGTTTCCTGGATTACGCCGGCGACGGTCGCCCCCAACTTCGCCGGCCCTTGCGATCCGGAGGAAAAGCAGGCACTTAGCGAGCTGCTGGGAGTGGATGAACCCGAGTGGCTGCGCACGGTGCGTCCTATTCTGGTCTTCATTGCCTGGGGCGGACTGCTGTTGATTTGCTGGTTTCTTATACCGCGGCTCATTTGGCCCGAGCGATACGCCGAGGAGTTACCGGCGGTCGCCAGCGGCGGGCGCTGGGCGGCGGGGCGCGGGAGTTCGCCGTCGGCTCCATCGGGCGGCCGTTCCGCGGCGTCCCCGACGATTCGGGCGGACCGCGAGGACGGGGAGTCCACCCGCAACGGCTCGGGGGCAACTTTTGTGCCCAGCCGCGGTTCAGGTACTAGATCACGATTGAAATGAGGGTCCATCGATTATGCCGGTAGTGAATGTGATTCGCAAGGGTATTACGCCATCGGTCCGGAAGGTGCCGACCGCCACCTGCGCCGTGATGATGCCCATGACGTTGGAACGCGTGGGAAAGGAAGTAGCATCGGAGAACGAAGAACCCACCAAAGTGGAATCGGTTTCCGATGCATTCGGGAAGCTGAAACCTGCTTTGAAATTCAAGGGAACCGCAGGTGAGGAAGAGGCTGAGTTCCGGGCGGATTTCCAATTTAAGAGCGTCAAGGATTTCGATCCCGAGAACCTGCAGAAACGTCAGGAGATCAAGCACGAGGATGGCGGGATCACGTACTTGCGCAATGACTTGGCGGACCTGAAAGACAATATTGACCTGCTTTACCGTCTGAAGAAGCGGTGGGCGTTGCCCGCCGTGCGGCGAGCCTGGAACAATCCGGAGCAGCGCAAGGAAATCCTGGAGGCGCTCGGACGCCTGCGGGGTGAGCTGAACCGGATTGCCGAAAAAGGGGGTAACGTCTGATGGCCGAAGAGACCTTAACGAAAACCAAGACGGCGGCGGAAATTTTCGGGGAGACTCCCGCGAAGGACATGCTGGTGGAGCTGTTTGCGGATTTCCATCCGGGTTTCATCGATCAAACCCGGGATATCGCGACCATCTTTAGCCAACAATCCGCGCAGAGCATGCTGGCGCAGCTTGCCGGCGTGGAACAACTGCTCAGTGAAGAGGATACCTACGAGGTCACGGTCAAGAAATTTCAATCCCAAATCGACAAAGCGGAGTCGATGAGGAATGAACTCCTGGCACAGGTTTTCAATCAAATACGGCCGATTGAGCAAAGTTATCGCCAACTGATGCTGTTCTTCGAGAATGCCAAAGTTCCGGACGGAAAAGTCCGCCAGGCGCCGGAGCTGTACGTGTTCAACGCGGATTCCAAGGCGATTAAGAACCCCGTGGAAAGCATGAACGTCGCGGCGATCGAACAGTTCGTGCGGAATCGGAATGACAATTTCAATTTCCGCGACGATATCTGCAATCTGGTGGTGCCGGGCTACCTTTCCATGCCCGTGCGGGAGAAACTTGAGGAAGTCGCCAACGCCTGGGGAATGTTGCTGATCGGGGATACGGACGACGAGAGGAAATTCCGTGATGTGGACCGGAACTTCGAGCCCGGCGGCAAGTACGAGTTCATGAAGAGACCGGAGGATCGGGCCGCCTCCGATGTCATTCTGACGGGCTATCTACAGCTTCGGCAGGCTTACTCGTTCGAGCAAGGCATGGAGGCGGGGATGTACGCGCCGCCGTCTCTGATCTTCGCGGGGGCCTTGACGCGAACCGATAACAGCCAAGGCCTGGTGCAGGGACCGGTGGGATCGCGTTTCGGCCAGATTGTCGGGGTGGAAAAGTCCCGCTTCGAGCCGCTCATCGGAGAGATGGAGCACCTCAGCATGGAGCGGCAACTGATTCCCATCATCCGGGACGCAGACAATCACCTGTGTTTCTTCGGCTGCCGTACGCAGGCGCACGATCCCTACGGAGTGTACAAGTTTTTCACTTCATACCGGATCTTGCGGTACCTGGAGCGCTGCTGCCGGCACTACCTGCTACAGGTGGCCGGGCGCGTTCTGACGCGCGATTTCATGGATGAGGAGGTGGATCGGCCGCTGCGGCGTATGCTCCAGGAGCAGATGGATCAGGGCACCATTCTGGGCTTCGATTTGAACGTGGACAAAGACTTCCAGAAGCGCATGCAAGGCATCTGCGAGATTACGCTGACGGTGCAACCCACCGGTCCGGCTGAGACATTCGTTCTGAAGCTGGATGTGCCGGAATTCAAGGCCGACTCGGAAAAAAAATAGCGGGGCCGCCGGAGAGAGCGGTCCGCGCGAGTACCGGGAAACTAATGACGGGTCCGGCGAACGCAATCTCTCCCCCAGGCGAATTTGCTGGGGAGTTTCGCTCGACCATGGGGATTCGCCTGCGGGCCGATACGGGGCAAAAGTTCGCTCCTGGCCCGGTGCTGGTGGAGCCGTCACGGCCAGCCAGGGCGCGCGAGGCGCCGCCACCGGCGGCGGCAGGTCCGCAACGGGGATCGCCGCTGGCCGTGGCCTTTTCGAAGCTACGAGGTTTTTTTCGCCGCGGGAAAGCCGGGCGCGATGTCAGCGGCGATGGGACTGAATGAGCAGCGCCCTGCCGGCTAGGGCAAAAATTCTACGGGGACCCGGGATACCGGAATGAAGTGAACAACAAAAAAGGAGACAAACAATGGCAACACCCTATCGCACCAGTGTTCAAATCGATAGCACGAAATTCGATGCCTTTTCGGTCGAATTCAAGATCTTTACGTTGAAAGACAAAGCCGGCATGCCGCAGATGGGCACCTTGGGGACGAAAATCGTCGTTTTGGCGGATTTTCACGACACCACGAACCTGCCCTACTCTGCCATGCAGACCATGTTCAACCTGGCCAACGTGGTCACGCTTGCGAATATCAAGCCGATCACCATCACATTTTGGCAGGATGATTCCAAGCAGAACGCTCTGTGCTCGTATACTTTCAACGGCTGGATCAGCAAGTTCAAGACGACCAACCCTATGGCGGATGCTTCGGACGCGGACGGGGAACTGTCGGCGGTTTCGACGATTAACCACCTGCTGTACCTGGAACTGGAACCGGCCTTGGATCAAAAGAACTTCACGTCTCTGAAGATCAGCAACTAGCGAGGAGACGGCCATTCCCTTTATTCGTTTTCCGTTGCGGTTGGATAAGCAGGGTTTCCTGACGCAGTGTACCGAGGAGGAAGCCCTCGCCGCGCTGGGACGTATCCTGGTGCGAAGCCCGTATGGCCGTTGGGGGGGCAGCCGCCACTTCGGGCTTCGCGACTTTTTTGAAGATGCGCGGAGGAAACCGGAATGTCTGGAGAAGGCGCGTGACGAGCTCAACGCGGCGTTGAGCGAATTGGGTATGGTGTGTCGAGTCGAGAGCATCGAACGAGAGCCTGGAACGAGCGACGAAACCACGGCTCTGGTGGTGAATTTCTCCCTTCCGGAAGACAAGGTTTTCTCGGCCAGGGTATAAAGGTCTGAATCCATGCCGTATAAGGCAGCCTCCTTCGCCGAGATCGAAACGAAACTGCGCCAGGATTTTGCGCGGCGCCTGAAAGACAGCGGCCACCCTTCCGCGGAAATAAACGATCCGGTGTTGCGGATTCTTTTTCGGACATTTGCCAGCCAGTTGGAAACGCTCTATTTCGATACCGAGAAAGTCAAGGAATCGCTGCTCGACGAATTGATCGGCGGCTTGGGCATGGAGCGGCGGATGCCGCGGCCGGCGCAGACCATCGTGCGGTTTCACGAGCCCTCGGGATACTCGGTCATCCCGGCGGGGAGCGAACTGATGGGGACGGCGCAATCCGGCGAGAAGCTGACTTTCACCACGGACGCCACCCTGGCGGTGTCGCCGGCGCGGATTGCACTGGCGGCCACGTACCAAAACAACAGTCTGCAATTAATGGCCGGCATGGAACTGCCGGACAACTTCCAGTCCGCCTATCCGTCGGCCGATCCGGTGCCGGCGGCACTAGGGCCGCACCCGGCCATCATCATAGCCGTGGAGAATCTGCCGGCGGGCCTGTTGAGCCAGCACGGAATCTTTTTTGACGTCAGCGCGCCGGACGTGCAGAAGGCCCTGTTGACAGAGAATTGGCGTTTGGCGGGAAGTGACGGACGGTTTGGGGCGGCGGGTTTGCTGCGGCCCTGCCGGCGCAACGCGGGGGTCCATAACCTGTTGTGGATCGCGGGCGAAACTGTGCCGAACGGTTCCGATAGCGACCCGTCAGGACAGCCGGAATTGCCAAACGGGTTCTACGCCGGCAGGGTGTTCGTATTTCCAGCGGCGAGCGGATCCCCGGAACCGGCGTGCCTGTGCCGGATTCCGGCGGGTATGGAAGGGCCGTTGTCGCGAATTTTCCGGGGTGCGGGCGGCCTGTTCCAGGAGCCTCGGGCTTGGCTCAAAATCGGGTTCTCGCCGCAGATCTCCGATCTGCACACCGGCATTCTCTCGGTGGTGCTGCACGCGATCAGCGCCTCCAATGTGTTCGACCTCAACCAGACTATCGAGTTCGAGACCCAGGGCACATCGGTGCCAGTAAGCCAGGCGGACCGCTACCTGGTCGCGCCATTGGCCATCACCGGGGGCGACGACAACGCCGCTTATATCCCAGCTTCGCAATCCTCGTCGGAGGTGAACGTAGGGCGATTCAGCATACGCAACGGCCGTATCGACCTGATCCCGGCGCAGCGCGCGGGGGTGCGGCCCCTAGGCAAAGCCAATATTCCCGTTTGGGCCACCAATGGAGAATTAGGCAACACGGTGGCGCCCGGCCAATTGCGCAGTTTCGCGCGCTCGGCCACGCCCGCGTTTCGCATTTCCAATCCCATGCCGGCGGCCGGCGGCACCAACGGGGAAGGCTTTCGGGAAGCGCAAAGACGCTTCGAGGAGGTGCTGCTTTCGCGGTCCCGCATTGTTACTTCCGCGGATCTGCACGCGACCGTGAAGGCGTTCGACCGCCGGATTGAGGCGGTGGAAGTGTCGGCCGCGCTGCAACGGACGGAGAAGGGATTGCAACGGGTGCAGCGCATCACCGTGGTGCTGAATCAGGACGGATTTCACGACTTGCGGGAAGAATCGCGCATTCTGCGCGAGGATCTGGAGCGCCACCTGCGCCGGCGCGTGCCATACGATCTGGTGCTCACGGTGGATACGCGCTGGACGAACGGTCAAGAGACGGAGGGGAGTGCTTGAGTTTCGTCATTCCCGTATCGGCGCCGCCGCAAACCGGTCTTGAACAGGACCCGGTCATGCCCGACTTCGAGCATGCCCATTTCTACTTTCACCACACTATCGATTCGTCCCTGGAAATCCTGTGGCAACTGGGGATTTCATCCGCCCGGATATCGATTCGTATGGTGGGGTTCGACGGGCCATTGGGAAAGATCGTGGGCCAGGACCCGGCGGCGGGAACGCCGCTCGCGCCGAACGTAACGGTGGCGCTGCTCGTCTCCGGTTTGGGCACATTTCATCAGTTGCCCGTGGGTATGTGGGACGCGGGCGGGGACGGCGAGATGGGCACGAAGGAGATCGTCGAACTGTTCGACGACTCCGTGCAAAAGGCTGCCCATTGGGTGCGCGAGGGCGCGCGCATTTTCGACATCCATCCGGATAACCGTCCGGCGTGCGGCCGTTGGATTAACCTGTTTGGCCTGGAGGCGTCCCAGTGGCCGGAGGAGAACTGGTATGAACTGGCGTTGCTGCTGCCTCAATTGCATCAGATCGCGGGGCGCCAGGACGGGATCCGTCTGGCTCTGAAACAATTGCTCAACCTGGATCTGCTGGAGATCCGAAAAAGGCAGCGGACCCTTATGGTGGCTCCCCGGGATCTGTCGCTGCTGGGCATGCAAGCCAGCGTGTTGGGAGCGGATTTTTGCCTGGGCAATCGGCTGGAAAGCGTGCGCGCCTGGGAGATCCGCATTGGCCCTTTGAGCCTGGCGCGGTACGACGAGATGCAGGAGGAGGCCAACCGGCAGCGGCTGGATGCGGTGCTGCGGTTGAGCATCCCGTTTCATCAAAGCTACGAGGTTTCGTATTTGGTGTTGGATCCGCGGCGGGCGCCTGAACTGGGGATCAGGGAACGGAACTCCTGCCTGGGGGTAAACACGCATCTCGGAGCATTGCAGGATTTGCCGGCGGTGACTTGCTAAGGAACAGAATATGTATGGTGACGATGTCAAACTCGGGTCGGTGAACTGGGAGCGGGGCATGCTGCTCCAGCCGGAGCATTTCATCCGGCAGGAGCGCTATTTCGACTCTAAGTTACTTTGGCTGTTACGATACGCGACGACGAGCTACGGCCTGATCGGCGGGGGTGCGCGCCTGCCGGATCTGGAGCGCGGCGCCCCGGGGGACGATCCGGCTGTTTCGGTCAGCGACGACGGCGACGCTTTGAGTATAACGGTGCAGCAATGCCGGGGCATCACACCGGGGGGGTGCCTGGTGGACATCAGCCGGGAGCGCTCGCTATTTATCGAAATTCCTAAGAAAGAATTGGAGGGCGTCGCCGAGAGCCGGATTTATATTGTTTGCAATCCACACAAGAAGGAGCTGGTGGAGGGCGAACAGGACGAACTGAACCCCGAGAAAGAGCCGGAGTGCCATTCGGCTTACAGAATCGCGCTGAAAGTGGCGCCCGAGGACATACCTTACGCGATCGCCGTCGGACTGATTGTGCGGGCTCCCGATGGAGTGGAATTCGACCGGGATCCGGACTTCATTCCGGCGTGCGCGTTCGTAGATGCGCACAGCGAACTGGCCGCCGCGGCGCGCCGCATCATTGAAGAAGTGGTGAAGCTGGCGTCGCGATTCACCGAGCTGCATCGCGCCATGGGCCTATTCATTGCGCTGTTCAAAGATCGGGGTATTGAAACCGAGACGGATCTGGAGAGCATGACCTTCGTCGGGCGCATGGTGGTGGCGCTGCAGAATTGCGTGTATGAAATCGTGGACACCAGCCAAACGCCCCAGTCGTTTTTCGGCCATTTGCGGCGGTTCATCCATAGCGCGGCCGTCTATCTGGACCTAAGCCCGCCGGTGCGCCAGTATTTCGACCTTCTCAAAGAGTCGGGCGAAACGGAATTCATCGCCCTGCTGGGCCAACAGAAGAAGCTCTTGAGCGCCTCACCCCGGTGGCGCATACAGGAGGATCTCTCGCTGGAAGTGCAGTCGGCGCAGCAATCGATCGAATCGCTGCGGCGTCTGGAACGGGCACTGGAAGGGAAATACATCGACTTCCGAGTCAATCCGCTGTTGGACGCCATGAGCTTCGTTTTCGACCGCGAAGGCGAGGTGCTTTACAAGCTGCACGCCAAGTCCACGCGGGTGATGGGCACGGACGATATGCGCAATATGATCTTCGCGAAGATGCAGCTGGAGGGCCGCGAAAAATACCGTCTGATCCTGGTAGGCGAGGAAGAGGCAGTTTTCGACCGCGACATCAAAGTTGAAATATATATCAACGAAAACAGCGGCTTTCGCAGCAAGCCCCGGTATCTGACGAGCACTTTGCGCTATCCCGGCGAGCAATGCAACTTCGAATTCGACTTCGATGCGCCGGAGGTTCCTACGATCAGCGATCTGCGCGTGGTGCTGATGGCGGACCATCCGATCAAGGTTGGGATGCTGTTTATCCGGCAGCGCTTCCACGCCGTGAAGAACCAGGATCGCGCGCAGCCTTTGCCGCGGCAGGAGAAGCCCCGCGGCGAGGAACTGCCGGTTGAAGAAAAGGCTGCGGTTCCGGACAAGGGACCCCGGTTGAGCGAGTTCCGCGACCGCAGCAGTTTGCGTCCGGGCCGGCTGAGCCGCGAGCCGGATCGCGGCAGCACCGTCCGGCTGAACAAAGAGAAGGATAGTCCGGAAACATCGTGGAATCCTCCGCGGCAAGATGGCTGGCCGCCCTCGGAAGGTCCGGACCGGCCACCCTCGGGCGGCAAGCGCAAACGATTTCAAGACTGAACGGAGACGTTAGAAGAATGGCACTGGATCTGGATAAGCTGTCCGGAGATCTCGAGGACGCCCTGGAGCGGGCGCGGTTGCTGGCCGAACGGCGGCAGCAGTCGCTGATCACCCCGTTCCACATGATGTTCGTTTTGCTGGAGAACGGCGGCCCTTTGGCGGCGGTGGTGGAACGGGCGGGAGCGTCCTGCGAGGCGCTGCTGGACGCCATGGCGGCGCGCCTGAATCACGAGGGCGTGCAAAAGCTGGAGCCCGGAAAACGGCCCACGGCGTCCCGATCGCTGCGCCAATTGATCGAGAAATCGTTCGCCAAAATGGAAGAACGCGGCGCCGAGCGGGCCGAACCGGTCGATTTTCTGCAGGCGGCGCTGGAGTTCAGTGAAGATCAGTTCAAAGCGGATCTGCGGCAAGCCGGTGTAACGCGCAAATCCGTGGAGCATGCGGCGCAGTCGCAAGCTTCGGCGGGCGAAGCGTTAGGCGAAACCAAGAAGCCGCCCGCCGCGCCGGCTACCGGTTTGAAAAGTCTGGAGCGATTCGGGCGCGATCTGACGGCGGCTGCCACCGCCGGCGAACTGATGCCCGTGATCGGGCGGGACAACGAGATCCGCCAGGTGATTCAGACCTTGCTCCGCAAGACCAAGAACAACCCCGTCCTGGTGGGTGATCCAGGCACCGGCAAGACCGCCGTGGCGGAAGGCCTGGCGTTGCGCATTGCGGCCGGAGACGTGCCGGACTCGTTGAAGAAGTGCCGGCTGTACTCGCTGGACCTGGCCTCCATGGTGGCGGGGGCCAAGTACCGCGGCGAGTTTGAGGAGCGCATCAAGACCGTGGTGGAAGAGGTGCGTGCCCGCAAGGGCGAGATTATCCTGTTTCTGGATGAAATCCATACTTTGGTGGGAGCCGGCGGCACCGAAGGCGGCATGGATGCCGCCAACATTCTAAAACCGGCGTTGGCCCGCGGTGAGCTGCGCTGCATCGGCGCTACTACGTTTGACGAGTACCGCGAGCGCATCGAGAAGGATGGCGCGTTGGCGCGCCGGTTCGAGCTGGTCACGGTAAAGGAACCCACCGACGAGACCATGCTTACAATGCTGCGCGGTTTGCGGCCGCGCTATGAGGCTTATCATGGTGTGCGGCTGTCCGAAGAAGCTTTGCAGGCTGCTATCAAGCTCTCGCGCCGGTATATCCGCACGCGCTTTCTGCCGGACAAAGCCATCGACGTGATCGATGAAGCCACGGCGCGTTTGCGTATGCAGAAGGAATCCAAACCGACGGCTATCGACCAGTTGGAACGGCGGCTTCTGCAAAAGAAGGCGGAACTGGCTTCGCTGGAGACGAATCCCACGCCGCCGCGCGCGGCCGTCGAGGCACTGAAAAAAGAAATCGACGAGCTAAGCCCCACGGTGGAGAAGCTGGTGACCAAGTGGAAGACGCAAAAAGAGGCGTCGGACAACCTGCAGAAAACCAAGCAGGCGATCGAGCAGCAGAACAGCGCACTGGCCGCCGCCGAAGCGCAGGGCGATGTGACGAAGGCGGCCGAGATCCGCTATGGCGCGCTCAAGTATCTCGACCAGCAGCGCGAGGATCTGGAAAAGCAGCTGGCCGGTATTGCGAGCGAGGGCGGCATGATCCCCGAGGAGGTGCATCCCGAGCATGTGGCCGAAGTGGTGGCCGAGCGGGTGGGGGTGCCCATCCAGCGGATGCTGGAGAGCGAGCGCGACCGGCTGTTGAAGCTGGAGGAACGCATCGGCGAGCGGGTCTACGGCCAGGACGAGGCCGTATTCGCGGTGTCCGAGGCTGTCCGCCGCATGCGCGCGGATCTGCAGACGGACCGCAAGCCTGCGTCGTTTCTGTTCGTGGGACCCACAGGCGTGGGGAAGACGGAACTGGCGAAGGCCCTGGCCGAGGCGCTCTTCGACGATGAGAATGCGCTGATCCGCATCGACATGGGCGAATACAAGGACAAGTCTTCCACGTCCAGCCTGATCGGTTCCCGCCCCGGCCTGGTTGGTTCGGACGAAGGCGGCTTTTTAACGGAGCAGGTCCGCCGGTCGCCTTATTCCGTGGTGCTGTTCGACGAGGTCGAGAAGGCGCACTGCGACTTTTCGAGCACCATGGTCATGTTCACCTCCAACTTGGGCGTCCGGGAGGCCATGGACGCGACGGAAGACCTGGACAAGCGCAAGGAAATCATCCTGGAAGTCGTGAAGGGCACGCTGCGTCCGGAATTCTTCAATCGCCTCTCTTATGTCCTGGCCTTCAATTCGTTGACTGCGACGGAGCTGGAGCGTATCGTGAATACGCACCTGGACAAGCTACGGAAGAAGCTGGCAGAGGACCGCGAGATCGGGCTGGTGGTGAGTCCGGAGGCGGTGGCGTATCTGGCCAAGGAGTCCTACGACCCCGCCTACGGGGCTCGGCCCGTGGGCCGGACGATGCAGCGGCTGGTGCTGTCGCCACTGGCGACAGTTATACTATCCGGTGAGGTCGCCGCCGGGCAGACCTTGCACATCGGGTATGAGGAAGCGAGCGGGCTCAATATCGGCGTGGAAGACTCGCGCGCGGCGGCTGTCTAGCACGCGGGCGTTGGTCCGGGTGCTGGTGGTTGCACTGCTGCTGCCGATGGGGATCAGCCTCGCACAGACGGCGCCTCCCGCGAACGGCGCGGTCGATACCAAGGCAGTTAGCGACCTGATGCTGCAGGCGCTCCACACCTCCGACCCCGCGGCACGCATCAAGATTTACGAAGACGTCATCAAGCTCGATCCGAATAACACCCAGGCGTACAACGAGAGGGAAAAGGCCGTACAGGAGATCCAAAAGAACAAGCAGGACGCGGCCGACAAGCAGCGCAAGGATGGCGAGGCACGCGCCAAGGAAACGGAAGGCAAGAAGGCGATAGACGGCGCGGAGAAGGCCTTCTACCAAGGCAACTACGGATTAGCGCAGCA
>JBEKYC010000101.1:0-20646 GCA_049511415.1 Bryobacteraceae bacterium
GTAGGATTCATAAGGCGGGTTGGCATCCTGGATGCGGAGGATCACCTGCGTGCCGGCATTGCCGCGCATCCAGATGGAGGCGTTGTAGAACGAGCCTGCCACTACCGGCATGGTCTGCTGGAATTGCGCCTCACCGCTGCCGATGGCGGCGACCGCGATCTTCTGGCAGGATGCGCCGCTGTGGGGATTGTTGAATTCCTGCGCGTATTGCACGGTGGAGTTGGACCACGTGGAATTGTCGGACCAGCCATTGGCGATGTTGCCGTTGATCAGGCCGTTGTTCGCCGCATAGGCGTAATAGGGGCTTTCGAAGCCGGGATTGACGAGGGATACGCTGGTCGGCTGCGCAGCGGCGGGCGCCAGCAGGATGGTGGCTACCGATATCCGGAGCAGCAGAGAAGAGATATCGATCATCTACTCCATTATGTCGCGGATCGAGGCCGAGGCGCGCGGTCCGCACGGCGCGCCGCAAAGCCCGCCGCCCTGCCTGCTATCATCATTCCGATGGTCCGCCAACGCGCCTACCTCCTCGTCGCCCTCTTCGCCCTCCTGCTCGTGCTCTTCCCGTTTCTCTTCTGGTATACCACCTGGTTCGGCCGCAAACTCACCGGCCCCGAAATCTCCGCCTATCTCGCCGACCACGCCAAGCCGCGCCATGCCCAGCACGCGCTCGTGCAGATCGGCGAGCGCCTGGCGCGCCACGATCCTGCCGCCGCGCAATGGTATCCGCAGGTCGTCGAGCTATCCGCCAGCCCGCTCATCGAACTGCGCGAAACCTCCGCCTGGATCATGGGCCAGGACCACACCTACGCCCCGTTTCACGAAGCCCTACTCAAGATGCTAGCCGATCCCCAGCCGCTGGTCCGTAGAAACGCCGCACTGGCTCTCTCCAATTTCGGGGATTCCGCCGCGCGGCCCGTGCTGCTCACCATGCTGCAGCCCTATACGATGGCGTCTCCGTTGGCCGGGGTGGTGCATTACCGCCTGAAACTGGGCGAGTACGTGAATTCCGGAACCCTGGTGGCACACGTGGGCGACGCCGAAGTCCGCGCGCCGCTACCCGGCGAAGTCCGCGACTTCAGCCGGCCCGAGGGCGCCACGGTGGCCGCGGGCGATCCGTTGGTGGATCTCTCCGCCGATAAAGACCACACCTGGGAAGCGTTGCGCGCCTTGTGGACCGTGGGCACTCCGGACGATCTGGAAGAAGTGCAGCGCTTTACCCGCCCGGTCAACGGGATGCCGGAGAAAGTCCAGGAGCAGGCCCTGCTCACCATTCAGGCCATTCGGGCCAGATCCCGCTAAGACGCGTTGCGCAGCCCCACCCACCGCGGGCGCGCAAGACGCGGAAAATCACCCAGATAATTTTCCACCGGTTGTTGCATTTTCAAGCAGTTCCCGTGTGGAAATCAAATTGCACCGCGCCGCACAGCGACATCGTTGCCTGGAGCGCCCAAAAATGCCCGAAGAGACTCTCACCATAACCGATAACCGGACCGGCAAGACCTACACCGTGCCCGTATACAAGGACTCGATCCGAGCCCTCGATCTCCGCCAGATCAAGACCAGCGCGGACGACTTCGGGCTGTTGAGCTATGATCCCGCCTTCATGAACACGGCTGCCTGCCAGAGCGCCGTCACCTACCTCGATGGCGATCGGGGTATTCTCCGCTACCGCGGTTACCCCATCGAACAGCTCGCCGAGAGGTGCAACTTCCTGGAAGTCGCCTACCTTCTCTTGAACGGTGAACTGCCGGATTCGGGCCAGCTCGATCGATGGACCGGCGAAGTCACCCACCATACGATGATCCACGAGAACCTGAAGAAGCTCATGGAAGGCTTTCACTATGATGCCCACCCGATGGGCATCCTCATGAGCACCGTGGCGGCCCTGTCCACGTTCTATCCGGAAGCCCGCCACATCCACGATCCGGAGATCCGCAAGCGGCAGATCACGCGCCTTATAGGCAAAATGCCTACCCTGGTGGCCTACGCTTACCGGCACAGCCTGGGTCTGCCCTATGTGTACCCCGACAACGACCTCGGCTACACCAAGAACTTCATGCACATGCTATGGAAGCGGACGGAACCCAAGTTCAGCGCCAATCCGATCCTGGCGCGCGCCCTGGAAGTGCTGTTTATCCTGCATGCCGATCACGAGCAGAACTGCAGCGCCAGCACCATGCGCGCGGTGGGCAGCTCGTTCGCCGATCCATACGCTACCGCGGCCGCGGCCATCGCGGCGTTGTCCGGTCCGCTGCACGGCGGCGCCAACGAGGAAGTGCTGCGCATGCTGGACGAAATCGGCTCCAAGGATCGCGTCCCGGCCTATATCCAGCAGATCAAAGCCGGCCACGGCAAGCTGATGGGGTTCGGCCACCGGGTATACAAGAATTACGATCCGCGCGCCCGTATCATTAAACAGGTTGCCACCGAGGTCTTCCAGGTGACCGGACGCAATCCCAAGCTGGATATCGCCCTGGAACTGGAGCGCATCGCGCTCGAAGACGATTTCTTCATCAAGCGCAAGCTCTACCCCAACGTGGACTTCTACTCCGGCATCATCTACCAGGCCATGGGTTTCACGCCCGACGTCTTCACGGTCCTGTTCGCCATTCCGCGGGCTGTCGGCTGGCTGGCGCAATGGCAGGAGATGCTGGAAGATCCGGAACAGAAGATCGCGCGTCCCCGCCAGCTCTACACCGGCGTCGCGGAGCGCCAACTCGATAGCGACGAGGACGAATTCCGCGCCGCCATCTGCAGCGCGGCGTAATCCTTCGTCTCGGCTCTGAAGGCGCCTGGCATCCCATGCACACCATTGCGAATCCTGCCATGGGTGTGCGCGTGCTGCCAACGCGGCCTCGCTGATGTCCAGCAATTACCTGATTTCGCTGATCTCCACGGCTGTTATCCTGATGATGGAGGCTGGAGTGGACCAGGCCGCCGCGCGCCGGGCATTGGCTCCCACCAGCGTGGATTGGACGAATTGACCGCTCGGGGCATCGCGAAGCTTTTACGCGAAGGAGATCCTGGTGACTGAAGGGAAGCGAATTCGGCTGCCGGATCTCGCGGCGAAGAAAGAACGCGGCGAGAAGATCGTCATGCTGACCGCGTACGATTACACCATGGCGCGGCTGCTCGATCGCGCCGGTATCGACGTACTACTGGTGGGCGATTCGCTGGGTATGGTCGTGCTGGGCTACGAAACCACTCTTCCAGTCACTCTGGATGCCATGGTGCATCACACGCGCGCCGTCAGCCGCGGCGCCGCACGCGCACTGGTGGTCGCCGATATGCCCTTTCTCACTTACCAGGTGAGCCTGGAAGAAGCCCTGCGCAACGCCGGCCGCCTGATCCAGGATGGCGGCGCCGCGGCCGTGAAACTGGAAGGCGGCGGACCGGCCGTCGAGGCGTGCGCCCGGCTGGTGGAATCCGGCATTCCGGTGATGGGGCATCTGGGCCTGTTGCCGCAGTCCGTGCATCAACTCGGCGGGTTCCGGCCGCAAGCCCAACAGGAAACCGACGCCGGGCAACTGCTGGCTGACGCGCAGGCGCTCGAGCAAGCCGGCGCCTTCGCCATCGTACTGGAATCGATTCCGGCGGAAGTGGCGCGCGCCGTCACGGCCGATTTGCAAATCCCCACCATCGGCATCGGCGCTGGGCCGTACTGCGACGGCCAGGTGTTGGTGAGTTTCGACATGCTGGGCCTGTCGCAGGATGGCGTGCCGCCCTTCGTGCGGCGCTACGCGGATTTGGGCGAGCAGGCGGTGGCGGCCGCGCAGGCCTACGCCGACGATGTGCGCAACAGCCGCTTTCCAACCGTGGGACGCCGCAAGCAGGACGAGGTTCTGGCCGGGGCGAAATAAACTTGCTGGTCTTTGAGTCGATCGGCGCATTGCGCCAGTTCCTGCGCTCCGCTCCGCGGCCCGTCGGATTGGTCCCTACCATGGGCGGCCTGCACGCCGGCCACGGCCGGCTGATCGAGGAAGCCCGGCGAGCTTCGGCGACCGTGGTTGTCAGCATCTTCGTCAACCCCACCCAGTTCAATCGGAGCGACGACTTCGCGGGCTATCCGCGGGATTTGCCGGCCGACCTGGCTTTCTGCGAGGCGCGCGGTGTGGACGCCGTATTTGCGCCCTCGGTG
This sequence comes from Bryobacteraceae bacterium, assembly GCA_049511415.1. Lineage (GTDB taxonomy): Bacteria > Acidobacteriota > Terriglobia > Bryobacterales > Bryobacteraceae > Bog-159. The sequence continues at coordinate 4,142 of JBEKYC010000101.1, forward strand.
GCGGAAATGTATCCGCGCCCGCTGGCTACATTCGTCGAACCCGGCCGGGTGGCCGAGCACATGGAGGGACGCTTTCGTCCCGGCCATTTCCGCGGCGTCGCCACCGTGGTGCTGCAGTTATTCCAAATCGTCCAGCCGGAGCGCGCCTGGTTCGGCGAAAAGGACGCGCAGCAATTGGCCGTCATTCGCCGCATGGTGGCAGATCTCGATATTCCCTTGGAAGTTGTGGGCGTGCCGACCGTGCGCGAGCCGGACGGCCTGGCTCTGAGCACCCGCAATCGGCGGCTGTCCGCGGAAGAGAGGTCCCTGGCGCCGCGCATCTATCGAGCGCTGCGTGCGGGCGTCGAATGCATCGCCGCCGGAGAGACGGATGCGGCGGTGGTGAAGCGGGCGGCGCTGGCGGTATTGGGCGACCATGCGCGCCTGCGCATCGAATATCTGGAGATCGCGGACGAAGCGGAAATGCAGCCCACGTCGCGGATCTCGGGACCTGTGCGAATCGCGGCCGCTGTCTGGGTGGGCGGCACGCGGCTCATCGACAACTTGCGATGGGAAGTGATCCGCTAACGGCGGCAGCGCGCTACTGCGTCCTGCCAGCCGGCAAACAGGCGGTCGCGCACGGATTCCTGCATGGCCGGTTCGAAGCGGCGCTCGGCGCGCCAAAAGCTTTCCACCTCGGCGGGGCTCTTCCAGAAGCCGGTGGCCAGCCCGGCCAGATACGCGGCGCCCAGGGCAGTGGTCTCGATATCCACCGGACGCACAATCGGGCAATTCAGAATATCGGCCTGAAACTGCATCAGAAAGTCATTAGCAGCGGCGCCGCCGTCGACCCGCAATTCGGCCAGCCGTTCACCGGAATCGGCCTGCATGGCGTCGATCAATTCGCGCGTCTGATACGCGATGCTTTCGAGCGTGGCGCGCACGATATGGGCACGGCTGCTGGAGCGGGTGAGGCCGCAGAGAATGCCGCGCGCGGCGCCATCCCAGTGCGGCGCTCCCAGGCCCACGAACGCCGGCACCAGGTAGACGCCGCCCGTATCGCCGACCGAGGCCGCCAGGGCTTCCGAGTCGGCCGCGGTTTGGATCAGGCCCAACTGGTCGCGCAGCCACTGCACGGCCGCTCCCGCCACGAACACGCTGCCTTCGATGGCGAACTGCGGCTCGGCGGATGGAGACGCCGCCCGTGTGGCCAGCAGCCGGTGTTGCGAAACCGGCCGCCGGCCGCCGGTGTGCATCAGCGCGAAACATCCCGTGCCGTACGTGTTTTTGGAGAGCCCCGCGTGGAAACAGGCCTGTCCCGCAAGCGCGGCCTGCTGATCGCCCGCGATGCCGGCGATCGGAAACTCGGCGCCGAAATGGTCGGGCGCGACCGATCCGACGACCGCGCTGGATGCGGCAATGCGTGGCAGCATGGCATCCGGAATATCGAAAATGCGCAGCAGGTCCCTATCCCAAGCGCCGGTTTCCAGATTCATCAGCATGGTGCGCGACGCGTTGGTGGGATCGGTGACATGTGCCGCGCCGTTGGTCAGCTTCCAGATCAGCCAGGTGTCCACGTTGCCGAACAACAACTCGCCATCGCGGGCCCGCTGGCGCGCGCCGGGAATGTTTTCGAGTATCCAGCGGATCTTGCTGGCAGAAAAATAGGCATCCACCACCAAACCCGTGCGCTGCGTGATTTCCCCGGCCGCGCCGCTTTGCGCCAACTCCGCGCAATAAGGCGCCGTGCGGCGGCATTGCCAAACAATCGCCGGGGCTATGGGGCGTCCGTTGGCGCGCTCCCAAACAATCGTGGTTTCGCGTTGGTTGGTGATACCCAGCGCCACGATTTGCGAGGCGGGCACGGCCGCGCGATCCAAGAGCAGGTGTGCGGCATAGAGCTGCGCATTCCAGATTTCGTCCGCATCCTGCTCCACCCAACCCGGCTGCGGATAGCGGCACTCGAAAGGCGTCGACTGCATGGCCACGTTGCGGCCCTGTTCGTCATAAAGCGCCGCCCGGGCGCTGGTGGTTCCCTCGTCGAGGGACAGGACAAATGGCATGTCCTCTTCAGTTTACGATTTCGGTAAGCGACCCGGAACTACCGGACAGATTGGCATTGCCGGCATACGTGGCGGTCACCACGTCAGAGCCGTTAGGCAGGGAGGTGACCGATAGCTTTGCCGAACCAGCCGAAATGCTGGCCGTTCCCAGGACCGTGGAGCCGACGGAGAATGTCACCGTGCCGGTAGGATCCGCCGTGGCGCACCGAACCAGAGCCGTGAATGTGACGGAAGACCCCGCCGCCACCGGATTGACGGAAGCAATGAGCTGCGTCGTCGTGGCTGCCGCCGTCACCACCTGATTAAAGCCAGTGGAAGAACTCGGGGCCGATGCCGAATCGCCGCTGTAAGAAGCGGTGATGGAGTAACTACCCGCGCCGAGAGTAACTGTAGTGTAAGTCGTCATTCCCTGCGCGTTGAGCGAACCGGTTCCCAACGGCGTGCCGCCGTTCTTGAAAGTTACTGTACCGGTCGGCGTGGGTCCGGCCGAAGTGATCGTGGCCGTGAAGGTGATCGGCATGCCATAGCTTGCCGGATTTCCGTTGGACACAACCACCGTCGTGGTGGTATTCGTTTTCACTGTCTGGCTGAGAGTCTTCGATGTGCTCGACTCAAAGGACGAGTCTCCCGCGTACGTGGCGCTGATGGAATGCGTTCCGGAGGTCAGCGTAGAGATCCCCAGAGCGGCCGCTCCGCCCGAGGTGTTGGCGGTTCCAATCACATTGGACGAATCGTAGAAAGTCACCAGATCGCCGTCCGGAATCGTGCCGTAGGCGGATGTGACAGTGGCCGTGAAGGTGATCTTCTGGCCTACGTTCGCGGGATTGGCGGACGAAGCCAGAGTCGTGGTAGTGACCGCATTGGTCACTACCTGACTCAGGACCGGTGAAGTGCTGGTTTGATTATTCGCGTCACCGGAGTAGACCGCCGTCAACAAATCCGTTCCGGCGGAAGCGAAGCTTGTCGCTAGCGTAGCCTTCCCTTTGGCGAGCGAACTGCTGCCCAAAGTCTTGGAGCCTTGCATGAACGATACCGTTCCAGTAAGTGTGCCCCCATATTGGGCCGTAACCGTAGCAGTCAGCGTCACGCTCTCATTCAACGACGCCGGATTCGCGCTCGATGCCAAAGCACTGGAAGTAACGGCCGGATTCACCACTTGCGTGAGCGCGGCGGAGGAACTCGCTGCGAAGTTGCCGTCACCCGAATATGACGCGACCACGGGCACGGAACCCGCGCCAAAGGTGGAATTGCCGTAAGCCGCCACCCCGTTGACCAGCGTGACCGAGGCTAACACCGTGGAGCCATTCTTGAAATTCACCTTGCCCGTCGGTGTCAAAGTGCCGGTGCCGGCCGTCACGGTAGCCGTGAAAGTCACGCTTTGGCCATAAGCGGACGGATTCTGGCTGGAAACCAACGCCGTGTTACTCACGTTCAGATTGACTACTTGCTTGAGTACCTTGGACGTGCTGGTTTGATAAATCGAGTCACCGGCATAAGTCGCGGTAATGCTGTGCGTGCCGACCGCCAGGGAAGAGTTTGTAATGGTGGCGGCGCCGCCCGAAGTCGGGGCCGTTCCGATGCTGACCGATCCGTCGTAGAACGTCACCGTCTCGCCGTTCGGTATCGAGCCGGATGCCGGCGTTACGGTAGCGCTAAATGTCACGGTCTGACCGATATACGATGGGCTGCCGGACGAGGTGACCACCGTGGTGGTGGAGATGTTGCCCACGGTTTGGCTGTCAGCCGCAGAAACGCTGGCGGCGTCGTTGGCGTCGCCCGAGTAAGATGCCGTCAGCGAATACGTGCCGGCGGTCGAGAACGAGGCGGCGAGCGTAGCTTTGCCTCGCGCCGGCGCACTGGATCCCAGCACGGTGGATCCTTGCAGGAAAGTGACGGTGCCGCCAACTGTCCCGTTGTATTGGCTGGTAACGGTCGCCGTGAGTGTCACGCTCTCATTGATCGAAGACGGATTTGGCGTGGATGATAACGACGTGGTCGTGGTCGCCACGTCGATAGTCTGCGTCAGGTTCCCGGAACTGGCCCCGAAGTTGCTATCCCCGGCGTAGGATGCGCTCATGGCCAGGCTGCCGGCCGTCAGCGTCGATGTGGTCAGCGAGCCCGTGCCGTTGCTGAGAGTGACGGAGCCGATGGAATTGGCGCCATTGTAGATGGTCGCTTTGCCGGTGGGAGTTCCGGATCCGGATTGCGCTGCCACCGTCACCGTAAACGTAACTGACTGGCCATAAACGGCGGGATTCAGACTGGATGCCAGCGTGGTCGTGGACTGCTCCAGGCTGATCACCTGCGTGACAGCGTGCGAGGTGCTGGTTTCGTACGTTCCGTCTCCTGCATAAGTGGCCGTGATGGAATGCGTGCCGACCGCCAGCGTGGAAGTCGTAAACACGGCGATTCCGTTTGCCGTCGGGCCAGTGCCAATCGAGTTGCCGCCATCGTAAAACGTAACCGTCTCTCCGTTGGGAATCGCGCCGCTGACTGGAAGAACGGTAGCCGTGAATGTAACCGGCTGGTTGATCGTGGCTGGCGAGCCGGAGGTCGCCAGAGACGTCGTCGTCTTCACGTCCGGACTGCTATCGATGACTTCGTTCACTATAGGCGCCGAGCTAGTCTGATAAGCCGGACTGCCCAGATACACCGCCGTCACCGGGTAAGTATTAGCCTTGGCAAAGGCATTGGTGACACTGGCCTGGCCCGCCACCACGGTCGCCGTGGCCCACGTGGCCGCTGGACTGCCTTGCATGAACGCCACCACGCCGCCCGGCGTGCCGCCATATTGACCGGTCACCGTTGCCGTAAAGGTAACAGGCTGATTGGCTGTGGCCGGGTTAGCGCTGGCCGTAAGCGCGACCGTGGTGGTCTGACCCACCGTCTGTGTCAGCGCGGCCGAACCGGCTGGGAATTTGGAGTTGCCGCCGTAGGAAGCGGTAATGTTATGGACGCCCACCGACAGGGCCGAAGTACTAACTGACGCGCTGCCGTCTGCGAGATCGAACGTCCCCAAAGAAGTGGCGCCATCATAGAATGTGACGGAACCGGTGGGCGTCCCATGCGCCGGGGTGACGTTGGCAGTAAGGGTGATCGATTGGCCATAAGTGGATGGATTCGCTGAAGAACTCAAGGTCACCGGAGTACCCACGGTCTCGCCCAGAGCTGCCGATTCACTGGGCGCGTAGTTAGTATCGCCCGAATACACAGCCGTCAGGTCGTGGGCGCCGGTTGTCGCAAAGGTTGTGGTCAACGCAGCCTGTCCGCCCGTGACGGGCACGGTGGATAATGTAGTGCCGCCGTCATAAAAAGTCACTGACCCGCTTGGCACGCCGGCATTGACTACGGGCGACACCACGGCGGTTAGCGTCACAGTCTGATTCAACTCGACCGGGTTGGCGGATGCGGCCAGGGAAACCGCGTCGGCGTACAGGAACGGCGCGGGCGAAGTGTTCAGCAGTACGCCTGTGGCGCCTCCCGTACAGGTCGCGCCGGAATTGCAGGCGTTCACCACGGCCAGATCGGGTTGTCCGTCGCCATTGAAGTCCGCCGTTACGACGGACAAGGCATAGCTACCCCCTGATCCAAATGTTACGGCGGCCTGGAATGTGCCGTCACCGTTGCCCAGCAACAGACTCAGTACGCCGGCGCTGCTGCCGCCCGACAACTGCGCCAGATTGGACACCGCCAGATCCGGGACGCCGTCGCCGTTGAAGTCGGCCGCTGCCACTATGTTGGCTTCGTTCCCGCCCGAACTATAGGCTACCGGAGCTTGAAAAGTGCCGTCGCCGTTGCCCAGAAGCACGGCTACGGAACCGTTGGACGAGCATTCCAGGTTCGTGTAAGTGGCGCAGCCATTGCTTACGGCCAGGTCCGGCGCGCCATCGCCATTGAAATCGGCTACTGCGGCCGAATTCGCAAATGCGCCGCCGGATGCCACCAGCGTGGCGCTTTGAAATGTGCCGTCTCCATTCCCGAGCAGAATGCTGACCGAGTCTTGAGTGGATCCATTCACGACCGCCAGGTCCGGCGCGCCATCGGAGTTGAAATCACCCACGGCGATGAAAACGGCGGAAGCGGCTCCGGTGGCATAGCTCACCGGCGGCTGAAAGGTGCCGTCGCCATTGCCCAGAAGAATGCTCACCGTGCTATTGGCGGCGGTCTGATTGGCGACCGCCAGGTCCGGAATGCCGTCGCCGTTGAAATCGGCAGCCGCCACGAAATAGCTGCTGCCGGCGCCGGCCGAATAGGTAATGGGAGCTTGAAAAGTGCCATCGCCATTGCCCAACAGAACGCTCACCGCGCCGGTCCCGCACGTCAAACTGCTGGCGCATTGCGACGCGACCACCAGGTCGGGCACGCCGTCCCCATTGAAATCAGCCACCGCCAGGGACATGGCCTCGAATGTGCCCGTGGCATAGATGACCGGCGCCTGTAAGGTTCCATCGCCGTTGCCCAACAGCACCGCCACCGACGTGTAACCGGAACCGCAGTTGGAATCCGTGCAGGGGTTGACGACAGCCAGGTCCGCGGCGCCATCGCCGTTGAAATCCGCCACTACGGCTAGCGAAGCATCTCCAAAACCTGCGGGATAGCTTACTGGCGCCGCAAAAGTCGAAGCGGCGTTACCGCTGTGCTTGGCATGCTCGTGCTGCCGCGCGGGTTGTTTGACTTGAGCCGGGGAGGCCGGGCAGAGCACGCCACAGGCCAGCACAATAAGAAGAAAGTAGGGAATGGTTGGGTGGCTCTTCATATGTTGCCTTCTGTCTGATTGTGGGGGTTAACCGCAGTCTAATATCAATCTCACTTCAGTTAGTACCGCTATCCAGGCAATCATCTCTGTTGTCTGTGGAAATCAGTTGACAAATCCAGGCCGCCGCGCGTCACTGGCCCGGCATGCGCCTATAATCGAGCGATGCCCACCAAGCTCTTCCTGAAGGCATTGGCGGTGATCTACGGGATCGCCTTCGTGTCCTTTGGAATGCAGGCGGATGGCTTGATCGGCGCGCAGGGTATTCTGCCCGTGGGCGATTATCTGCATGCGGTGCATGCCGCGCTCGGCGCACGCGCCTACTGGGCCGTGCCCACCGTATTCTGGATCGATGCCAGTGACCTGGCCCTGCGCGCCGCCTGGATCCTGGGAGCTTTGCTGGCGGTGTTGCTGCTGCTCGGATTCTGCCGCCGCTTCTGCCTCATCGGCATGCTGGTCTTGTACCTCTCCATCTCCTCGGCAGGCCAGGACTTCTGGTCCTTTCAGTGGGACATTCTGCTGACGGAGGCCGGCTTTTTGGCCATCTTTTTGGATTCCACGCCCACGCGCGTGTGGTTGTTCCGCTGGCTGTTGTTCCGGCTGATGTTCATGTCGGGCACGGTGAAACTGGCCAGCGGCGACCCCACCTGGCGGGATTTGACCGCCCTCGGTTATCACTATTGGACGCAGCCTCTCCCCACGCCGATTGCCTGGTACATGTGCCAGCTTCCCGAATGGTTCCAAAGGGTCTCCACGGGGCTCGTGCTCCTGGTCGAACTGGCTGTGCCGTTTTTGATTTTCGCGGGCCGGAAATGGCGGCGCATTGCGGCCGGTCTCTTCATCGGTCTGCAGGTTCTGATCCTGCTGACGGGCAATTATACGTTCTTCAACTGGCTGGCGATCGCGTTGTGCATCCTGCTATTCGCCGAACGGCCGGCGCCCGGTGGGCCCGCGCCTGCCCGCGCGCATCGCCTGGTTACGGCCGGCCTTATGGCCTTTGTCTTGACCACCAGCGGCTTGCAATTTATCGAAATGCTTTCCCTTCCGGTGACCGGCCTGGCGCACAGCTATCTGGCGGCGGTCGCACCGCTGCGTCTCGTGAATACCTACGGGCTATTCGCCGTGATGACCACCACGCGGCCGGAGATCGTGGTCCAGGGATCCAACGATGGGCAGGACTGGCGTACGTACGAATTTCGCTACCAGCCCGGCGATGTGAAGCGCGCGCCGCCATGGGTGGCGCCCTATCAGCCGCGGCTGGATTGGCAGATGTGGTTCGCCGCTTTGGGCCCTGTTCGCGATAGCCCGTGGTTCTACAATTTTGCGGGCCGCCTGATCGAGGGATCCGCCGCCGTGCGCGGGTTGCTCGCGTACGATCCGTTTCCAGGCGGGGCTCCGCGCTATCTGCGCGCGGTCGAGTACGATTATCAATTCACGGATTTTGCGGAGCGGCGTAAAACCGGCGCGTGGTGGCGGCGCCAGGAAAAGGGCGTTTGGGCCGCCTTTTCCAGGCGCTGACCAATCATGGCGCGCAGCGCTTGGCTGAGAGCAGCTCTTTATCTTCATTCAGCAGCCAACAACCGGCCGCGGCCGCCTCGGTCACTTCGGTTCCGTTCCAGGAGATCTTCACCGGCAGCCAGCCGGCCGGCAGAGTAACCTTCATCTGCACAACCGCCCGGCTTACCACTTCCACTTCGCGCATTTCGGGCAAAAATTGCGCCCGCACGCGGGCCGTCAACACCTCCATGCGTCCCGCCATCACGATCTTTGTCTCCATGCGCAAGTGCTCCTTGCCGCGTTGCACCATCACCACCACGGGCTTTTCCTCAAACGTCCGGTAGAGGATCTGCGTGTAATCGGCGCCGTCTTTGATTTGCTTGCCCCCCATCTCCAGGATCCGGTCATCCACCTTCAGCGGTCCCCCGTACTTGTCCGGCAAAGACGTCACCAGCACTCCCGGTCCGGCCTCCCCCGGATTGTATCCGAAGGGTCCGATAGCCAGTATGGCGTTCGATCCTATCGGCTCCACGCGCGTGGAATCCAGAACATCGTTGCGCTCCGCCGGATCGAACTTGGTCACTTCCAGCCAGTAACAGTGCGTGAACAGCGGGCTGCCGGTTTCGCAGTCGGCGGTGGTGGGGAAGGCGTCGCGCGTATGCCCCGCCAGCCAATCGAATATCTCCGGCGGCTTGGCGGCGGATGCCTCGCTCCATTCCAGATTGAAACCGGCCGATTGCAGCCTCTTGCCGAGAGGCTCTTCTTCCTTGTTCGCGAACAGCCACAGGACCGGCAGATTCGTGGTATTGCCGGCGAACAGCCGATTGCTGTCGATGGCGGAGCGCGGGCTGCCGCCCACCGCGGCGGCTGCCGCCCACAAGTCCGGCAGGCGCGCGGCGATGAAGAACAGCGTGGGCACGAAAGTGCCTTGCGCGGCCAGATACACCCGGTCCGGGTCGACGCCGGGTTGCTTTCCGGCTTCGGCGACCTTGGCCGCCAGGGCCAGCAGGCGCTCGTCCGTGGTCTTGCCGGGTAACCCGTTCCAGGGATCCAGGAATTGCCAGCCGCGCTCCGTGCAGGAAGCCTGCCAGACCTTGGCGTCGCCGCCGATGAGCACCAGCAGGGGCGATTTCGCGGACTCCGCCGCCACGGGCAATGCGCAGAGCAGCAGCCCGCTAGCGCACGATGCGGCTGCGAATATGTTTGGCCAGTTTCTCAATTTCTTCCGTCTTCTTGACGCTGGAGATGGATAGCACATGCCGGTCGTTCTTCTCCAGTTCCTTTTTCAAATCTTCGGCGAGTTCGATGAGTTGCGCCGCGTCCTTGAGGTCCCGCTCATGGTCCTCTTTCAGGATTTCGTCCTGCTGGGCCTTGTTGGGCCGCGTGGTGTCGTCCGCCGGTGGAGACAATTGATGCGGCGGGTGGGGCTGCTGCGCTACCAGCGAAGTGAGCGCCATTGCCAGAATCGCGATGCCCGCGTAATACCACGGATGTTTCATAAGGGCCCATCTTGATAGGAGTAACTGGTCTCCAGTTCCGTATACTTCGCGCCATCCAGTTCGACGTACGGATAGACGAAATAGTTCAAGGGCGCGCCTTGTTGCTCAGGCGCCAGCACCACGTCGCGGCCCTTGCTGAATTCCACCCGGTTTTCGTCGTGCGCACCGAAGAAGTATTCGCGTTTAGCCGGATTCTTGGCGGCTTCCGACGCATCCACCGGCACCCAGCCGATACCTTTGGGATAGAATTCCGCCCAGCAGTGGTAGCCTGCGATCTTGCCTGTGCCGCGATCTGCGGGCAGCGGAAATCCGATGGCGAAGCGCGCCGGTATCCCCACGGCGCGCGCGTAGCCGATGAAGATGGCGTGGAAATCCGTACAATTGCCGCGCCGCGCGTCGCAAGCGTAATAGATGTCGCCGTTGCCCCAGCCTTTGCCGCTCTTGTCGTATTTCACCGTGGCGACCACATGATTGTAGATGGCCCGTGCCATTTCCAGATCGGTCTTGGCGCCCGCCGCGTCCACCACCTCCCGCGCCCATTGGCGGATCTTGTCGTCCAGCGGCACCAGGCGATCGGGCTGCAGATAGCGGTCCAGTCCCTTTGGCAAGTCCGTCATGGTCTCTGGCGCGTTTAGTGGCAGCGGCTGCACGTGCTCTTTGCGCACGGCATGAAAGCGCATGACCACTTGGATCGGTTCCTTCGGATCGCGGATACGCAGATGCAGCATCCGGTTATCTTCGGAACCCGTGGTGGTCTCGTAGGGGTAAAGTGACTCCACGCGCATTTCCGTAATGCGCTGAAATGCATCGTCGTGCGGTTGCGGCAGCCAGACATCCACCGTGTGCCCGCCGGCCGGGACATCCTTCACGGTAACGGTGTATTCGAAGTCGAAGGCGCGTTCGCGCGGGCCGGATGCGGTGGCGGCGAGAGCCGCGGCTGAAAAAAGTACCCATGCCAGGAGAGTGCGCATGGATTTATTGTATTGGGTTATGCAGAGCAAAGTGTCGCGAAGAACCATGCTGCGGGCCGCCGGAATCGGCGTCGTGGCGTCGCCGCCCTGGCCCGCCGCGGCCGAGGTTGCCGCGCCGAAGATCTGCCTGGAACTATCCGGCAGATTGCAGGCGGCCGGTGCGGACGAAGCCGGCATGCGCCGTGTCAAGCAACTGGGCGTGGATCATGTGGCCATGGGCGGTCCGCCGATTCCGTGGCGGGAGTCCGCGCTGCGCGCGCTGATGGATCGTCTGCGGGCCGGCGGGTTGACGCTCGGAAATCTGATGATCGGCGGCTTCCGCAACGCCATCTACGGCACGCCCGGGCGAGACGAAGATATCGACAAGGTGCGGCAGTCGATTCGCGCCGCGGGCCAGGCCGGGCTGCCGGTGATCGAGTACAACTTCTATGCGCATCGCCTGGTGGAAGGCTATTACGAAGAGACCGGACGCGCCGGCGCCGGGATGACGGCCTTCGCTTACGAGCGCGTCAAGGCTCTGCCGCCCCTGCCTGAAGAGGGCGCACACTCGCTCGACGAGATGTGGCGCAATGTGACCTACTTTCTCCAGGCAGTGGTGCCGGTGGCCGTCGAATCCGGTGTGCGGCTGGCGCTGCATCCTAACGATCCCCCGGCGCCTCTCAGCCGCGGATCGGGACAGATCATGGGAACCCTGGAAGGCTGGAAGCGCCTGGTCGATATCGTGCCCAGCCCCTCCAACGGAATTACGTTCGATTGCGGCGTGACGCGCGAAATGGGCGAGGACCCGGTGGAAGTGTGCCGCTACTTCGGGTCGCGCGATTCGATCAACCACGTGCATTACCGCAATGTGCGCGTGCGCCGGCCTTATGAATCGTATACCGAAGTGTTTCTCGATGAAGGCCAGGTGGATATGTTCGCGGTCATGCGGGAACTGGTGCGCCAGAAGTATCCGCGGCTGATTTATCCGGAGCACCCGCGCGCCCTCGACGCGGACCGCGAGCGGCCCGATTTCCACCCTTATTATCCGGGCGGAGGCGGATATACCGGCTACGCATATAACGTGGGTTACGCGCGAGCCATGCTGCAAGCGGCGCTAAGGGGCTGACGATCGGTGTTCATCGGTGGCCAATTCGCATTGTGCTAAACACTAGAGCATGGATACCTCACGCCAGCATGCCCCACCCCCGGGTCCCGAACGCCCGCCCGTTCCCGAACCTACTCTCGCCGAGCGGGGCCGCACCCTCGTGCACCTGGGGCGTCTGGGTACGTTGTCCACGCATTCCCGCAAGCAGCCCGGATTTCCGTTCGGTTCGGTAATGCCTTATGCCGCCGACGGCGCCGGCCGGCCGGTCTTTTTCGTCAGCAGCATGGCCATGCACACCCAGAATCTGCGCGCCGATGCGCGCGCCAGCCTGCTGGTGGCGCAGGAGAGCGGCGGCGATCCCCTCGGCGCGGCCCGCATCACGCTGGTCGGCGAAGTCCTGCAGGTGCCCGAAACGGAAACCGCCGGCGTGCGCGAACTGTACCTCAACCGTCACGAAAACGCCCGTTACTGGGCGGATTTCAGCGATTTTGCCTGGTTTCGCATGCAGCCCGCGGACGTCTATTTCATCGGCGGCTTTGGCGTGATGGGCTGGGTCACGGCGGACGAATATGCCGGCAGCCAACCCGATCCGCTGGCGGATCATGCGGCGGAAATCTTACAACATATGAACGCGGACCATGCCGATGCCCTGGTGCTGCTGGCGCGCGCCGCGGGAGAACCGGACGTGGAGGCCGCCACCATGACCGCCGTGGATCGTCTCGGATTTCACCTCCGCCTGCGCAGCGGTGAGCGTCTGCACGGCGCCCGGATCGCCTTTCCGCGCGAGGTTCGTGACACGCTGCAGGTACGTACGGTACTCGTGGAGATGGTCCGCGCCGCCCGCGCCAAAGGATAACGGGATGTTGTTACCGCATTTTCGCGGCGCCGAATCCACTTGCATCTTGGGTAATTATAAGTTTAAGATCATGATGTGGAGAACTCCGAATTGGAGGCAGTTGAGGAATGATCTATTCTCGATCCGCTGAATATGCCATCCGGGCGTTTGTGCACTTGGCGCAGGTGCCGGAAGGCAAGTACGCGATGGTGAAAAACATCGCGGAGCAGGAGGACATACCGGCGCACTTCCTGGCCAAGATCTTGCAGCAGCTTGCCCGCAAGGGACTGCTGCGGTCCAGCAAGGGGCCCACGGGCGGCTTCGCCTTGCGCGTGGCTCCCGAAGATGTCAAGCTTTGGGACATCGTGGAAGCGCTCGACGGCATGTCGCAGTACACCGCCTGCGCCAGTGGTCTCTCGGAGTGCTCCGACGAGATGCCCTGCTCCATGCACGATAGCTGGGTGGCCCTGCGCACGCGTATCATAGATTATTTGGAGCGGAACACGATCGCCGACCTGGTAAAGGCGCTGGATCAAAAACGGAAGAATCTCGCCAAACAGCGTAAACCCAGGCGTCTCGTGGCAGCCCGCCGATAGTTCGCTGCATCAAATAACGAGGAGGCTCCTGATGGGCCAATCTGTCCTGGTCCCCATGGTTGTGGAACAAACGTCCCGTGGGGAACGCGCATACGATATCTATTCCCGATTACTCAAAGAGAACATCATTTTCCTGGGCACCCCGATCGACGATAATGTCGCCAACCTGGTGATCGCTCAACTCCTGTTCCTCGAAGCCGAGGACCCGGAAAAAGATGTTTCCATCTATATCAACTCCCCCGGTGGCTCCATTACCGCGGGTCTGGCCATTCTGGACACCATGGATTTCATCCGCCCGGACATCGTCACCATCTGTGTCGGCCAGGCCGCGTCCATGGCTGCCGTGTTGTTGGCCAAGGGAACCAAAGGCAAGCGCTTCAGCCTTCCGAATTCCCGCATCATGATCCACCAGCCCTCCATGCAGGGTTTGGCTGGTCAGGCGGCCGACATCGACATCTACGCCAAGGAAATCCTGCGTATGCGCGAGACCCTGAACTCGCTGCTCGCCGACGCCACCGGCCAGCCGGTAGACCGTATCGCCCGGGATGTGGACCGGGACTACATCATGAGTCCCGACCAGGGCGTCGAATACGGCATGATCGACCGCGTGATCGCCAGCCGCGACCTGGTGCCGGTCGCCCTAACCAAGTAAAGCCAGCAAATTAAATTAAATCAGTGGTTTAGAGCGAAATTGGGTCTGCTTTTTCAGCCCGCCCAGGCAGCCCAATTCCGCCCAATTCCGCCCAACGGAATTCGCCGGCTCGCCCCTTCGCCCACCCGCCCCCTCGGGCAGTGTGATACTCGCGCCGATCAAAATTGGGTCTGCTTTTTCATGCCGGCCGGCCGGCAAAACAGCCCAATTCCGCCCAAATCCGCCCAACGGAGTTCGCCGGCTCGCCCCCTCGCCTCCTCGGGCAGTGTAATACTGTAGAGTCTGCCCCGCGATGCGCAAAACCTTCTACGGCTGGTGGGTCACTCTGGCGGCGTTCCTGACCTTCGGGATCTCCGTCGGTCTGCCCTACTACAACATGCCGTTCTTCTCCGACTACTTTCAGCGCACCTTCCACTGGACCAAGGTGCAGATCACTCTCGGCTTCCCGCTCGCCGCCCTCCTCACGCTCTGGGTCGGCCCGGTCCTGATCCCGCGCTTCAGCCCGCGTAAGCTGATCCTGGCCGGCACGGCTCTGACCTGCGCCGCCTTCCTGGGCTTCGGCACCATGCATGGCGCGCTGTGGGTCTATTACGCGTTCTGGTTTCTCTACACGGTCGGATACATCTTGTCCGGGCCGATCCCGCATCAGCTCATCATCTCGCACTGGTTCCGGCGCAATCGCGGCAAGGCCATGGGCATCCTGTACGTTGGCGTCGGGCTGATCGGCTTCCTCGGTTCGTACATCGTGAAGCCGCTCACCGAAGGCACTGACTTCCACACCGCCCTGATCGTCTGGGGCGTGCTGATGTTCCTTGCCTGGCCGCTGGCTATCTTCGTGCTTCGCGACCGCGCCGCCGACATGGGACTGCATCCCGATGGCGACCCCGAGCCGCCCGCCGAAAACCGCGCCGAGCCGTTCAACTACGGCTACTTGCTCCGGAATTATGCCTTCTGGCTCCTGCTCCTGGGCAGCTTCTGCTCCATTGGCGCCATCGGCGCGGTCAACTTCCACATGAAGTTCATCTTCCTGGAACATGGCATCACGGACCAGGCGCTGCTCAATTCCACCTGGCGCGTGGCCTCCATGACCATCCTGGCCACCAGCATGGCCGGACGCTTGGCCGTCGGCGGCCTGGCCGACCGCTTCTCCAAAAAGTGGGTCATGACGGCAACCTATTTCCTGGTCGCCGCTACCATCCCAATGCTGCTGACCGTGAACCGATCGCGCTCGCCCGTGGCTTTCGCCGTGCTCTTCGGATTCGGCATGGGCGCCGATTACATGCTGATTCCGCTGATGGCCGCCGAACAGTTCGGCGTCAACACGCTGGCGCGCGCCATGGCCATTATCCTGCCCGTGAACACCATCGGGCAGACCTGGGTTCCTCTCTTCGTTTCGATTTTGCGCGATCGGTTTGGCAGTTACCAGATCGCCATGGACGCGGTGTTGGCGGTATCGGTAGTGGGAGCGCTGGCCATCCTGCTGCTTCCCCGCCGGCAGGCACAGGATGAGGCACTTTACTTACAAGACTCTGGACGAGCTGCGGCTCGCGGCTGAAGCCGAAGGCGCGGCGCGCGTCCGCTTCATCGCAGACCCCGCCGAGGTGCGGCGCGTGCTGGCGCGGCCCGCGCGCGTGGGCACACTTACCACCACAAATTCCATCGCTATACAGCCGATGGAAGGCTGCGACGGCACGCCCGATGGACGTCCCGGCGAACTGACCTGGCGGCGTTACCGGCGCTTTGCGGAGGGCGGAGCGGGCCTGATCTGGTTCGAAGCCACGGCCGTGCGCGAAGACGGCCGCGCCAATGCGCGCCAGCTTTGGATTACGCCGCAAAACGTGTCGGAGTTCGCCCGGCTGCGCGAGGTTCTCGGCGACGCGCTGGCGCCCATGCAGCTCACCCACTCGGGCCGCTACTCGGTGCCCCGGCGCATCATCGCCTATCATAATCCGCACATCGACCAGAAGACCGGCACGCCATCCGTTAATTACGGACGATGAATTAGAACGCCTGGAAGACGATTACGTGCGCGCGGCCGGTCTGGCGCTCGACGCCGGGTTTCAGGCCGTCGACATCAAGGCCGTGCACGGATACTTGATCAGCGAATTGCTGGGAGCCAAAACACGCCCCGGGCATTACGGCGGACCGCTTGAAAATCGCCTGCGGTTTCTGCGCAACGTGATCGGCAAGATTCGAGCATCCTTCGGCAGCCGACTGATGATCGCCGTGCGGATCAACGCGTTCGACGGCGTGCCGTTCGGTTGTAACTTCGAGATACCGTATCCCTATGGATGGGGCGTGGATGCGGCCAACCCGCTGCGCGAGGATTTGACCGAAGTAAGGCAGGCTATCGAGTGGTTGCGCGAAGCGGGCGTCGAATTACTCAATATCTCGCTGGGCTCGCCCTACTACAACCCGCACATCGGCCGACCGTTTGAGAAGCCCGACGAAGGTAACTACGAGCAGCCCGAGCACCCGCTTGCGGGCGTGGATCGCCACTTCCGGATCGCCGCCGAGTTGCAACACGCCTTCCCGGACCTGCCCCTCGTGGGCAGCGGATATAGCTGGCTGCAGAA
>JBEKYC010000102.1:0-19204 GCA_049511415.1 Bryobacteraceae bacterium
TCGCCGGTGCGGAAGTAGATATGGCCGGGCATGTGGACCATGTGTCCGGAAGCCGGCGCCAGTGCGCCTAATTTGGCGGCGCTATCGAGCGCCCACTCGGGATGGTCGCTGCCTTCCACGGCGTGGATCCAATAATGATTCGCGGCAGCATTGTCGGGATACTGGCGCAGCAACTCGCGCAGCATGGCCTGGCCATAGAAAGTGCCGGTGCGCGGATCGCCCTTGTCGTCGTAACCGTGATTCAGGGAAAGCACGTAGAACAGCTTGGCTTCCACATCGTCCGGGTAATGCTGGATGAGGGCTTCCATCTCTTTGGCGTAAGCCTTGTCGCCCTCGTCACCTTTTTCGTCCGCGGAAGCGGCGTCGGCGCGGATGTAGCGCTGCTCGTGGTCGTAAGCTTTGTCGCTCAGATCCTTGGCTTTGGCGATTTCGGCTTTGGCCGCGTCGTGGTCGCCTCCGTGCAGGGTCAGCGCGCGCGCCAGGCCCCAATGACACATCGCGCAATCGGGATCCAGGCGGACGGCTTCTTCAAAGGCGCGCAAGGCTTCGTAATCCCAAAAGCAGTGCAGCAGGGCCAGACCCTGATCGAACCAGCGCTGGGCTTCCGGCGATTTCGTGGTGATGGGGATGTGACTGTGGCCTATGCCGTCGATGGCGATGGGCTTGGGAAGCTTGGCGAGATCGACGGGAGTATCGGCGTCCGGCGCAAGGTGATGGGTTTGCGCCAGGGCGCACGCGCAGCATATTAAGGATAGGGCGAGAGGTTTCATGCGGAACTCTGGATCAGTATATCAGCGGCGGCTAACGGCGACCGCTGCCGGCAATCGCAGGCGGAAGCAGGCTCCTTGGCCGGGCTCGGAGTCCGCCCACATATCCCCGCCGTGATCGAGCACGGTCTGGCGGGAGAGCGCAAGTCCCAGGCCGAGCCCATTCTTCTTCCCCACGCTGACGAATGGTTCGAACAGGCTGTCGCGGATTTCCGGTGCGATGCCGGGTCCGCTGTCGCGCACTTCCGCCACCACGAAGCCGTTTTGGGTTTGCGCCGAGATCTGAATGCGGCCGCCCGCCGGCATCATTTCGAGCGCGTTGCCCACCAGATTGCAGAAAACGCGTTCCATGCGATTTCGCTCCATGGGCAGTTCGATCTCATCGGGAACCTGGATCTGCACGTCGACCTTTTGAGCCTCCGCCGAAGCCAGCAGGGATTCGCAGCCGGCGGCGGCCACTTCCCGCAGGTTGCAGATCTCGGCTCCGGCCGCGTTGCCGCGGGAAACGTTGAGCAGATCCTGCAGCAGTTCGCGGATGCGGCGGGACGCGCTGTAGATGTTGGCGGCGAGGCGCTTGACCTGCGCCCGGGTCAACTCCGTATCGACCAGCATCTCCGCGCCGCCGTAGACCGCAGCCAGGGGATTGCGCAGGTCGTGCACAATGGAACTGGATAGGCGCCCGATGGTGGAGATGCGTTCCTGCCGGATCAACTCCTGGCGGGCCTGCTGGATGGAGGCGCACATGGCGTTGAAGGTTTGGGCCAGGCGTCCTAATTCGTCCTGGCTGACGACCCGCACGCGATGCGCATAATTCTGGCGGGCAACTTCCGCGGCGGCGCGATCCAGTTCCTTCACGGGCTCCACGATGCGGCGCGCCAGCAGGTACGTGAGGCCCAGGCTGGCGGCGACGGCCAGCAGCCAAAGCAGGATGATGTTGCGGCGCAGGGCGGCCAGCCGCTGGCTGGCGGCTGCGAACGAGCGCAGAATCCAGAGATCGCCGATGGGCCGGCCTTCGATATCCAATAGCGGCGTGGGACGCGCCGCGTATTCCGTGCCGCTGTCGCTCAAGCGTTCCAGATTCGGCCGCGCGGCAATCTTGGCAGCCAGCACGCGCGCCATTTGCGGCGCCAGAGTGGACGCCACCGGCTGCCCGTTGGAAAGGAAGAGAAAGTCGCTGTCGCCGGTGGCTTCCTTGAGCTGCTGGGCTACGGCGCTATCCACGCGATAACCGGCTACCAGGACATTTTGGGGCACATTCTCCAGATACACGGGCGTGAATACAGTCTGGTAGAGCCGCCCATCGCGGACCAGAAAGCCGGAGGCCTGATCCGGGAAGCGGGCGGCCGCGGTGCGCACATCGTGGGGGGTCACGGCCATGCCTCCGACCGTGGTGGCGATTACATTGCCGGGGGCATCCGTCACCAGAAAGTCCGCGTCCTTAATCGCTAAATGCCTCCACAATTCATTGGCCGTGTCACGTATAGTGGCTGGGTCCCGGGTTCCGAAGGCCGCCCGCACGTCGGACATCTGGCTTAAGGTGAGGCTGACGGAACTCAGCAACTCGGCGCGCGCTTTCCATAGGGAACGATAAGCCTGGAAGCTGGCCCCGAGCTCATCTTCCATGGTGCTGGTGGTGGTCTCGACGGCGTTGCGCAGCATGATCCAGCCAGTCAGCGCGAAGAGCAGTGTGACCGCGGTGGATGTGGAAAGCAGAATCTTCCAGAGCAGCGACAGGCGTGAGAATCGGGCCATCATGGGTTTGGCCGGTAAGCCGGCTGATCGTCCAGGGCCGGATAGTCTTTGTCCCACTTGTTTTTGTGCGGCGCCGGGATATAGCCGGTCTCCGAAATGGCGATGTTGGGGAGCATCACGGATGTGCCATTATCCAGGTTGACGGGCCGCACTTGTGCCGCGAGCGTTTCGTCGGTGGCCCGCTCGTGGAAGATATGCAAGGTGTATCTGCCCGGCGGCACATCATGAAGCTCGAATCTGCCCGAGGCGTTGGTGACCGCGAACCAGGGCGTATCGAGCACCACGATCACGGCGCTCATGGTCGGGTGGATGTTGCAAAACACGCGGACAATGCCGGCGCGGGTAAATGGCATTCTCTTGCTGGTATGCGGTTTATACAGACCCAGGTCGAAAATCTCGCCGCTGTAGTTGGAGAACACGTTGTGGAATATGGGATCGTCGTTGGGGAACTCCACGGCGCCACCCACCGGGATGGCTACCACGTGGGGATCGAAATGCTTATCCTTCTGCCGCATGACTTGAACTTTGTGCGCCGCGCCGGCCGGCATAGTGACTCGTCCGGCAGGCTCGAGCCACACGACCACGCCGCGAAAGTCCTGGTGGCGGCGCACGCCCGGGTCGCGCGAATCGGTCAGCACGACGTTGCCCGATACACTGGCGGCCCAGGCGGGCAGCAACCCTAGAACACTAAAACAGATACGCCAGAGCCAGGTCATAGTGATTGTTGAGCCGGAGACCATTCTCAATATACGATGTGCGCGCCTGCGAAGCTTCCAAGCCCACCAGAACATTGGGGGCCAGGCGATAGAAGAGATTGCCCCCGTAGAGCCAATTGCGGCCGATCGCGTAAGGCGTGAGATCCGCCGCGCGCGCGTCTTCCAGGCCCGAGAAAAAGTGGAACGAGAGGCGCGGCGCCACCAGAAAGGTCAACTGACTCCAGCCGCCTTTGCTATGCACAGGGATGGCGTCACCGTTCGGCAGAATGGTAAAGCTGCTCAGGCCGCCGACCGGCCCGACGTTTTGACCGCTGAAGAATGCGCCCGTGAATTCGAGTTTACGCCACGGATTGGCGAACCAGTCGAGGGAGAACAGGTTGGATGAGACGGAGTTGCCGTTCACGTGCGTGATGCTCGAATGAAAGCCGGGGGCGATTTCGATGCGGCGGCCGTCTTCGGAGCCGTGGTAAAACTCGAAGCGGCCTTCGATGCCGGGGCGGGCGGGTTCGGGGGCATACGCGCTTGGCTGATAGGGGTTCAGTTCGGAGGTCTCGACCACGCCGAATTGGACGTGGACTCCGGTATCGGGGGCGAACTGCAATTTCTGTTCGACGCGCACTTGCGGCATCCAGTACCAGAGATTCCCGGCGCCCGCTAATGCGGGGAATTCGACTTGCGCCAGCGAGGAAGGCTCGCGGGGCGCGAAGATGGGACTCTCCACGCCCGCCAGGATACTGCGGCTGGCCCAATCGATTTCGATATCGCCGGTGCGCAGGCGGAAATCCTGATCCAGGGGAGTGCCGGTGCCGCCGGCAAAATCCATGAAGACGGAGCCTTGTACCTTACCTCCCAGAAAGGTCTGAGGACCGGAGTATTCCAGGCCGACGGTAGTTTGATAGAAGCTGCCGCCGGCGGTCGACTGATTGCCGGGCCAGGCGAATGTGGGATATTCCTGGCCGCCGCTGCCTCTGGAATTCATATAACCATTGAACAGGGCCATGCCGGTCAGGCTTATGGGAAAGCGTTGGGAGGCTTCCACTTTGGTCTGCGCGAGTTCCGCCGTGCGGCTCTGCTCTACGGCGACCTTCTCGTCGAGATTACTTGCGCTTTCTTGGGGGCCACTCGCCGCCGGGGGGCCCAGGCCGCGCGCTGTGGCGAGTTCCTGATGCAATTGCTTGACCTCGTCGGCCAATGCGCGGTTCTCCTGTTCCAGACGGTCGAGACGATCCAGAATCTGGCGGATTTCGGGGGAAGGTGTTTGCGCCGCCAGCAGGCCGGGGAAGAGCAGACTGAGCAGCAGCCACCGGCTACGGGGAACGATCAAGGAACTTGGCATCGAGAAGTTGCTCCAATTTAAGCCGCACCTGAGCGGGCGAATAGGGTTTTGGGAAGAATGCATTGGCGCCCATGGCTTGGAGGCGCGCCGGCGTGGCTGGATCGGTGTCGCCGCTGACCACGATGATCGGCAGGAGGCGATGGCGCGGTTCAGCGCGAATCCGTTCGATGAACTCAAATCCGTCCATGCGCGGCATATTCAGGTCCGTGACGACGGCACTGACGGTGCAGTCCCCGCTGGCGAGCAACCGGAGGGCTTCCTGCGCGGTGGGCATCACCGTTACGGCGATTCCGGGTATGGCGAGGAAAGCCACTTCCAGCGTGGTGGCGCACGTGGCGGCATCCTCGACGATTACGACTGTCCCCTCGGGCATTTCCAGAATCTGTTACACCTCAGTGTATATTTTCGTGCATTTGGCGGGCGGGACGGTAGGGGGGCTGTAAAAAAGGTGTAAAAACTATAGCTGGATTCCACCTACGGCTATGTGTCCGAGTTTAGGCGCCGCCTATATCCGTAGCCCATTGAGCCCTCGCTGAGTTGATCCTTTGTTGAACTTCCGGGGTAGCGTTGATGGGGATGATTTCAATGTCTAGATGGCTTTGTGCGAATACCCGGAAGATTTCGTCGGCGAATGCCTGCCCTATGCTCTCCACCGCCCTGAAATCGAAAAGAACGGTCTTGAAGCGGTCCAATCTGGCAACTAAGCGTTTGGCCTGGGACCGCGAGATCAGTTTGTCATCGCCGTACTGCGCGAGTCTAACCGGTACCACTGTCTTTGTGAACCCATAATCGTCGCCGCTTGAGTACTGATCGAAAACCTGTTTGTCGGTCCTCGCTGAGTGATTACTCAGTTTCATGAACACAGTTGTACCGTCGGCGGCCTTTGGCCGCTCCAGTATCCAGTCCTCGTCCTTCCCAAAGTCATGAGTAAAAAACACGCCGCCCGACAGGATGTCAAACGAATCGAGCAGACGTGATGTGAAAAAGATGCCTTGACCCGGGTGCCTCTTCGGATCCGTGGTCAACTTGCCCTTTGCAAGTTCCACGAGCGCATGCCGTTCGTCAGGCAAACCCATGGCGGCCTGGATCTTCCGAAAAATCCCGACACCATCGTCCATCAACGAAACCTGGGTGTTCTCCGCCGTTTTCGCAACCTCAACATAAATCGACTTGCCTCCGGAATGGTCTAGAGCGTTGTTGAACATTTCAGTTACGCAATAGTGCCAAATCTCCATCACGTTTCGGGGCAGGTTGCGCAAAGCAGGAGAAACATCATGTGACCAAACCTGGTCCTCCTCAATTCCCGGCGTTATCGCATAACGCCCCCTCCATTCGAACAGGGCCGCAAGTTTGTATCTGCGATAGCGCGTATTGCCTTCGGGCAGGAGCGCGCCCGCCGTAACTAAATTTCTTAAATGCTTGTGAGCCGCTTGCCGAGAGATTCCAAAGCGTTCGGCAACCAGACGCGTGATATCAGGGTTCTTCTCGACGTTCGCGAGAATGAACCCACGGACTTCCTCGCCTCGTGCTCTGACTCTTTGATGCTGCGCGGCTAATTCTTGCGGAGAACCGTCGAATGTCTCCATTCAATTCATTGTAAATCTTAAGCTGATTCTTTGTCAACTTTTAAGCAAATTAAGGTTTACAATGAAAACTGCGAAACGGCTTGCAGCGGGTTGACTTTACAGTTAGACATTTGATTCGGATTGGCCGATGCGTTGGCAGGCATTCCCGCAGAGCAGTATCGCCTTCGGCAGGAGTTTAACCAGATGATCCGCGCTATGCGCCTTTTTGTCAGGGCCTGCCCTACTCGGGACCGCCCGTGTTACACTCCGCTTTCAAACTGGAGTCTACAGTGAAAACCTACGAAGGCAAGGACATCCGGAACGTTGGTGTGGTGGGCCACGGCGATTCCGGCAAGACCACGCTCACCGCCGGGTTGCTCTTCACGGCCGGGGCCACCAACAGGTTGTTGCGGGTGGATGAAGGCAACACAATCACGGACTTCGACGAGGAAGAAGTCCAGCGTAAAGTCAGCATCTCCACGGCGATCGCCCCAGCCGAGTGGAAAAAGATCAAAATCAACATCCTCGATACGCCCGGTTACAACATCTTTATAAACGATACGCGGGCGGCGCTGGTGGCCGCGGACGCGGCGCTGGTGGTGGTCGATGGCGTGGCTGGTGTCGAAGTCCAGACCGAGAAAGTCTGGAGCTACGCCAATGACTACAAACTGCCCCGCGCGGTAATCATCAACAAGCTCGACCGCGAGCGGTCCAGCTTCGAACGCGCTCTGACCAGCGTGCAGGAGACTTTTGGGCGCACGGCCATTCCTATACAAATTCCGATCGGCGGCGAACGCGAGTTCAAGGGCATTATCGACCTGATCCGCATGCGGGCGTACACCTACGCGCCGGATGGCGATGGCAAAGGCAAAGAAGGCGATATTCCGGCGGATCTGGCTGACGCCGCGCAGACTGCCCATGAAGCGCTGGTGGAACTCGTCGCCGAGGGAAATGATGCGCTGTTGGAGGAATTCTTCGACAAGGGCACCCTTCCGGCCGAGCACATCCTGGACGGTTTGCGGTCCGGCGTCAACGATATGCGCCTCTTCCCGGTGCTGTGCGCCTCGGCGCTGCACAATATCGGCCCGGATTTGATACTGAATTTCATCGTCGAAAATCTGCCGTCGCCGGTGGAGCGCGAAGTGGTCGCCAAAACCAAGAGCGACGAGAGCGCCCACAAGATCGCCGACGGCGGGGCCGCTTCGGCTTTCGTATTCAAGACCACCGCCGACCCGTTCGCGGGCCGTATCACCTATTTCAAGGTTTACTCGGGCGTGGTGAGGAACGACGCCAACATGCAAAACGTGGAAAAAGGCACCGCCGAGCGGCTGGCACATATCGGCGTGCCGGTAGGAAAAACGATCACGCCCGTGACGGAATTGCACGCGGGCGATATCGGCGCGGTGGCGAAATTGAAGGAAACCCTGACCGGCGATACTCTCGGCGATAAGGGCGTGGCCTTTCTCTACCCGCCGGTGAAGCTTCCCGAGCCTTCCATCGCTTTCGCCATCGAG
This sequence comes from Bryobacteraceae bacterium, assembly GCA_049511415.1. Lineage (GTDB taxonomy): Bacteria > Acidobacteriota > Terriglobia > Bryobacterales > Bryobacteraceae > Bog-159. The sequence continues at coordinate 7,651 of JBEKYC010000102.1, forward strand.
GCCAAGTCACGGCAGGACGAAGACCGCATGGGCCATGCGGTTCACCGGATTCTGGAAGAAGATCAGTCGCTGCGTTTTTATCGCGATCCGCAAACCAAGGAATTCCTGTTGGGCGGCAGCGGGCAGCAGCATGTGGAAGTAGTCGTCAGCCGGCTAAAGAGGCGCTACGGGGTGGACGTCACCTTAAAGGCGCCGAAGATTCCGTACCGCGAGACCATCCGCGGTCACGCGGACGTGCAGGGCCGCCATAAGAAGCAAACCGGCGGTCATGGCCAGTTCGGCGATTGCTGGATCCGGATGGAGCCCCTGCCGCGCGGCGCTAAGTTCGAGTTTGTCAACGAGATATTCGGCGGCTCCATCCCCAAGAATTACATCCCGGCGGTGGAGAAAGGGATTCTGGAGGCAGCCGAAAACGGCTTCCTGGCAGGATTTCCGATGGTGGATTTTCGCGTCGTGCTATACGACGGCTCGTACCACGACGTGGATTCTTCCGAGCTTTCTTTCAAGCTGGCGGCCCGTAAAGCCTTTAAAGCCGCCATGCAAGAAGCCAAGCCGACCCTGCTGGAACCCATCGTGAATGCCGAAATCCAGGCGCCGGTGGAATATGCGGGCGACCTGATGGGCGACCTGAACGGCCGCCGGGGGCGCATTTCCGGCATGGATACCAAAGGTAACACCCAATTTATTCGGGCCCAGGCGCCCATGGCGGAGATGTTAAACTACCAAAATGATCTGACGTCCATGACGCAAGGGCGCGGCTCTTTCACCATGGAATTCGATCACTATGACTTCGTGCCGTCGCTGCAGGCCGAGAAGATTATTGCGGCGGCGAAAGCGGCAAAATCGGGCGAAGAGGAAGAAGAGGAATAGCGACACACCTCTGTTTCCGTCCAACGCGGTTGACCGCGAGCGGGCAATGAGCTAGAGTCTAAATTACGTTTCGGCTACAGTCAGTGGGGAAGTTGGCTGGCAGCCGCGCGGGATTTCGGTCCCGGAGCACCTTTAAAATCAGTTCGAAGGATCTTTAGTGGCCAATCGAACCAAGCAATATTTGATAATTTTATGCGCCTCCGCGATCCTCTGCTTCACAGGATGCGGATTTAGCCAGCAATCGAAGTTCCAAAGCGCTTTTCTTCCTTCTCCGCCTCGGCCGGCGTCTGCGCCCGTGGTCGCGGAACCTCCCGTATTAGAGAGCAATCCCTATTTGCGCGATTCACCAGCACTACTGCTGGCGAGTAAGATTCCAACCGCGCCCACTGAGGCGGATCTGCTCATGCAGGAAGCCGATCAGGCCTACCGGCGCGGCAAGAAAGCCTATCAGTCGACGGATGCCCGCATGGCGCGTCAGGAATTCGACCGTGCCATCGATCTGATGCTCGAAGCCTCCGGCGGAAACGTCTCCGATCGCAGCGCTTTTGACGCCCGCATGGACGAGATGGTGGACGCGATTCACCGTTACGATCTGGCCGGGCTGGGCGCGGGCATCGAGGTGGATCAAGCGCAATTTGAGAAATCTCCTCTCGAAGACCTTCTACAGATGACGTTCCCGGTAGATCCCGCCCTCAAAGACAAGGTCAAGGAACAAGTCCAAGCCACCGCCTCGCAGCTCCCGCTTTCGGAAAACGACGCGGTTTTGGGTTACATCAACTATTTCTCGGGCCGCGGGCGCAAAACCATAATCGCTGGCCTGGAACGCGCCGGACGCTATCGCGACATGATCCAGCGTGTCCTGCAAGAAGAGGGCGTGCCCCTGGAATTGATCCACCTGGCGCAGGCCGAATCCGGATTCTTTCCGCGCGCCATCTCGAGCAAAGCGGCCGCCGGGCTCTGGCAGTTTGTGGCATGGCGCGGCCAGCAATACGGTTTGATGCGCACGCCTTATACCGACGACCGCCTGGATCCGGAAAAAGCTACACGCGCCTCCGCCCGCCACTTGCACGATCTTTATAATATGTTCGGCGATTGGTATCTGGCCATGGCCGCCTACAACTGTGGTCCCGTCGCGGTGGCACGGGCGGTGGAACGCACCGGCTACGCCGATTTTTGGGAACTGCGCAACCGCCATGCGCTGCCGGTTCAGACTACCAACTACGTCCCGATCATTTTGGCCATGACGATCATGGCGAAGAATGCGGCCGAGTACGGTTTGGAGAACGTGATGCCGGAGCCCGCCTTGCAGTACGACACGATTCAGACGGATTCCTCGACGCAGTTGGCGTTGGTGGCGGATTTGACCGACACGCCGATGCCCGAGTTGCTGGATCTGAATCCGGCCGTGCTCAAGGGAGTTGTACCGGCGGGTTACGCGCTGCATGTGCCCAAAGGGACCGGCACGACCTTGTCCGCTTCGCTGCAAATGATTCCGGCAGATCGCCGTTCGTCGTGGCGCATGCACCGCGTGGAGAGCGGTGAGACTTTAGCTTCTATCGCCCACCGCTTCGGGATGCCAGCGGCCAGCATAGCCGCGGCCAACGGGCTGCAGTCCGCCGCGCCTGTTCCGGGCGACCGGCTTCTGATTCCGGCGGCATATCGCGCGCCGGTGACGGTGACGGCTAAACGTACCGTTTCGAAGCGCGCTTACACAAAATCACCGCGCAGGCGTCCGGCGGCTGTCACCCACACCGCCTCCAATCGCGCGCCTCGGGCTACCGGCGGCGAATAACAGCACCGAATCGAACGTGATTCCACGGCGCAAATGGCGCGGCCTTGGGAGTTTCTAACGCGCGATTACGGGCCGCGCCAAAGCACGCCGTCCGTGCGAATTACTCTAGACGGTGATTGTGACACCGGCGGGCGTCCAAACCACACCGACACCCGGGTTCGCTTGGCCGTACTGCAGAACGATAGCGGGGCCGGTCGTATTATGCACCGTGACTTCGAAATTCGCCGGTCCACCCCAGTTGATGCCGATCAGAAGCAACTTGTAGTCTCCAGGCGGCAGCATGGCGATGTTCGGGAGGGTATAGTTGATCGGCGCGGCGGTGATGCCTCCGCCTAACTTGAAATGGAACAGCTCAACGCTGAATGTTCCGCTGGACGGGACCGCAAGGCCAATCAACTCGTTATCGCACTGCGACACGTGAATGGATTTAAGGGTTGCCATAGTCTTTTCTCCTTTTTTAGAAACGCTTTTTGCGTTTACTGTCTGCCTAGTGGCGACAGACGCCGTTCCGTTTCACTTGGGTCAGCGGATACGCGCGCTTTTGCGCGTGCCAAGCCGGATCGAAAGGAGCGCGATGTCTCGGGCTCGCGGCGGGTTACAACTTCAAAAAGCTTCCGCTTTCCGCCCGGCATCGAGGCAACGATCCAGATCGAAGGCGGCGCTGATCAGCGAAAGATGCGTCAACGCTTGCGGAAAGTTCCCGAGAGCATGGCCCTGCACGCCGGTTCCCTGACGGATGCCTACCGGCATGAAGTCGATCACCTCGCCCAGCCCATCGGCGGACAAGAAGCGGGTGACCAGAATATTTGTTTCGGGCCAATAGAAGTGCTTGTGGGTTACATCGCCGGCCATGGGAAAGATTCGAAAACAGCCGCCTTTTTGCCGATGAGAGCCGCCGTGCGCAGATTGCCGACGATTCCGTAGTCTTCGATCGGTTGATAAGGCATCGGAACAGATACTCGTCGCTGCCGGTTGCCTGGCAGTTTATCAGCCATCGGCCGCCCCGAAACAACGCGGCTCCTTTACGGGAATCCGCGCCGCGCTTGCTACACTAGAAAAACATGGCGGCAAACCTCGCACCCATCTCCGGTCTGGTTGGCGAAGTGGCCGAGATGCGCGGCATGCGCGAGTGCCTGCAGTGGTTCACACGCGAAAAGCAGTGGATCAATGATATTCATCTGCAGCTTTGCCGCGTGCCGGCGCCCACTTTCCTCGAACAGCAGCGCGCCGAATGGATGGTGGCGCAGTTGCGGACGTTGGGCTGGGACGCGAGCATCGATCGCGCGGGAAATGTCATTGCCGTAGCCGATGCCCATTGCCAAGGCCCATACGTGGCGCTGACCGCGCATCTGGATACGGTGCTGGCGCCGGGTAAAAAAGAAGACATCGCGGTGGATGCCGAGGGGCGCTTTCGCGGCCCGGGCATATCCGATAACGGGGCCGGCCTGGCCGCTCTGCTGGCCGTCGCGCGCGCGATCAAACTCTGCCCCTCAGGGGATGGCTGGCCTGCCGATCTGCTGCTGGTCGCCAACGTCGGCGAAGAAGGCGAGGGCAACCTGAGCGGCATGCGGCACCTCTGCAAACAATCTAATTTGGGAAAGAAGATCGCGGCGTTTCTGGTGCTGGATGGCGCCAGCACCGAGCACATTACCAATCGGGCCCTGGGCAGCCGCCGCTTCGAGGTCGCTTTCACCGGTCCGGGCGGGCATAGTTGGAGTGATTACGGCGTGGGAAATCCCGTGCACGCGCTCGGCCGTGCCATTGCGCAGTTTACCGAGAAGCGCTTGAGCGGACCGCCCAAGTCCAGCATCAACGTAGGATTCATCGAGGGCGGCGCCAGCGTGAATGCAATTCCTGCGTCGGCGCGGGCAAAAGTAGACATACGATCGGAAAGCAACGACAAGATCGACGAACTGGTCGACTCGCTTACCGCAGCCATCGAGCATGGGTTGGAAATCGAAAACGATCAGGCTACTGCCGGCAAATTAGCCGTGAAGATTCGCGAAATCGGTTCACGGCCCGCCGCCAATCTGGCGGAACATTCGACGATTCTGGCTTATCTTCGCGCCGTGGATAGCCACCTGGGCATACGGTCGCATTTGGATTGCGCCTCCACGGACGCAAACATACCCATGTCACTGGGCATTCCGGCGCTCTCCATCGGCGCCGGCGGACAGGGCGGCGGCGCGCACACCACCGCGGAATGGTTCAAGCCCGAGGGGCGCGACCTGGGCCTGAAACGGATCCTGCTGACCTTGGGCCTGCTGCTTCGCGATCAGCCAGCCGGTACGGCCGCCGTATCGTGAACCAGGCACGCCGCGCGGAAGCCGCCCTGGTCGTCAACACTCTCATCTGGGGCGCCACGTTCGTGGTGGTGAAGCAGGCATTGCGTGACGTGTCGCCCATCTTGTTCCTGGCCTTGCGGTTTACGCTGGCCACGGTGGCATTATTGGCTTTGTTTCGCGGATCCTGGAGCCACCCGCGGAATCCGCGCTGGTCGCTCGAGGGCGGGGCACTGGCGGGTCTTTTCCTTTTTTCGGGCTACGCCTTTCAGACCGTTGGCCTGCAATACACTACGGCCCCCAAGTCGGCCTTTCTCACGGGATTGACTTCCGCGATCACGCCCCTGCTGGCGGCGTTGGTCTACCGGACCCGTCCGGGCGCCGGCGAAGTTGGAGGAGTGTTGGTGGCCACCTTCGGCATGGCTTTGATGACGCTGCCGGCCGGCTCGCTGGCCATGAATCAAGGCGATCTGTTGACGTTGGGGTGCGCGGTCTGCTACGCCTTACACATTCTTACGCTCAGCCGCTATTCGGCAAAGGCCAGCATCGAATTGCTGGCGACGGCCCAGATCGGCGTGTCCGCGCTGCTGGCCTGGCCGCTATCCCGTTGGATCGAAACACCCCACATCCGTTGGACGCCCGCTGTGTGGGTGGCTATCGGGATTACCGGTTTGTTCGCCACGGCGGTGGCCTTCTCTTTTCAGGCATGGGCCCAGCGGTACACTTCATCCACCCGTACGGCTCTGATTTTTATGTTGGAGCCTGTTTTCGCCTGGATTACGTCATATATATTGACCGGCGAAACACTTTCCCGGAGAGGCGCGGCCGGCGCGGCCATGATCCTGAGCGGCATCCTGCTTGTGGAACTGAAGCCAGGATCCGGACGGCCGGTGGCAGGGTAGGCTGGTGAAGTGCAGAGTATAATAAAAACAGTGCGCCGTTCGCACCGAACAGCGCGAGCTGCTTACATTACGCGTGCGGTGCGTTCCGCGTGGAGGAGCGAGTAGAACCATGAATTTTTTTGACAAGATTCGTAGACAGAAGCTTCTGTCCTTCACCTTGATTCTTTTCACCCTGTCGATTGGGGTGGTGATCGGGACCTTGATCAATACAGGCGCAAAGGCCGCCAAGGACAATACCGCGGCCCCGGGCGCGACGCCTTTGACCATCCCCAATCCCGTCCAGTTGCAGTCGTCATTTTCTTCCATCGCCAAGCAGGTGGAGCCGAGCGTAGTCAATATTTCGACCACCTACCTGCCGAAGGCACCCACGCAGTCGCGCAGCCGCCGCCGGGCAGCTCCGCAGCAGCAGCCGGACGAAGGCGATGAGGGCGACCAAGGCGATCAGGGCGACCAGGGTGGCATGGAGGATTTCTTCCAGCGGTTCTTCAGTAATCCGTTCGGCAACGCGCCGCAAATGCCGCAGCACCGCGGGTCGGCGCTGGGTTCCGGCGTGGTCGTGGATCGTGCGGGCTACATCCTCACCAACAACCACGTGGTCGACAAAGCCGATCGCATTCAGGTTAAATTCACTAACGACAACACCGAGTACGAAGCCAAAGTGGTGGGCGTGGATGCTCCCACCGATCTGGCCGTGATCCGCGTGGAAGGGAAGGGCAATTTGTCGCCGGCGCGCATCGGCAATTCCGATGCGGTGCAGGTGGGCGACTGGGCCATGGCAATCGGTTCGCCGTTTGGCTTCCAGGCCACCGTGACACTGGGGATCATCAGCGCCAAGGAGCGCGATGTCGATCCTACCCAACAGTTCCAACACTTCCTGCAGACCGACGCGGCCATCAATCCCGGCAATAGCGGCGGCCCGCTGCTGAATATCAATGGCGAAGTGATCGGTATCAACACGGCCATTGCATCCCGCTCGGGTGGCTATCAGGGTATTGGCTTCGCGCTGCCGATCAACCAGGCGGTGAAAGTCTACAACGAGATCATCAAGACCGGCAAGGTGGTTCGCGGTTCCATCGGCGTGAAGTTCACGCAATCGGAAACTTCGCGCGCCGAAGCCCTGCTGAAATCGCACGGCGCCAAGGAAGGCGTATTCATCGAAGAGGTCGCGCCGGGTGGACCGTCGGATAAGGCCGGCATCAAGCCGGAGGACATCATCGTCGCGGTCAATGGCAAGCCGATTCACAACGGCAGTGAGTTGATTGACCGTGTCACCGGCACCGAGATCGGCAGTCCGCTGACCGTCACCGTATTGCGCGACGGCAAGCGCGAGGAGTTCCATGTGGTGGTCGCCGATCTGGCCCAAGTCTTCCCGGATCGTTTCGGAAACGGGAAGGAAGAGGAGACCGGGCCCACCGAAGGCACGCAGGCGCGCTTTGGCATTACCATCGAGAACCTGACCGACGCGCGGCGCCAGAACATGGGCGTCAAACAACATGGCGTGCTGATCAGCGCCGTGGAGCCGAGTTCCTTCGCCGATGATATCGGCATGCAGCGCGGCGACGTGCTTTTCGAAATCAAACCTGGCGGCCCCGTGAACACGGTGGAAGACGTGAAGCGCATCCAGAATTCGCTGAAGCCCGGCGATGCGATAGCTTTCCGCGTGCTTCGTCAAACGGGCCGCAACGAGTGGGTTCCCCAGTTCCTGGCGGGAACGCTGCCTAACACGCACTAGTAAGGATACCCGCTATTGCACTGGCGAATCGCGATTGCGTTAGTGGCCGCCGGCTTAACGGCGGCCACGCCTACACAAACCAAGAAGAAGACGACTACGGCGGTCCATAAGACCGCGCCCAAGAAGACGACCGCTACCCGTCGGACGCGCCGCATCTTGACAGCTCACGCCGCCAAACCCCCAGTGGGTTCGACGGGACATTCCGGGCAAACCGCTCCGACCCCGGACCGCTACAAGGAAATCCAGCAGGCGCTGGTCCAAAAAGGCTATTTGCACGGCGAGCCTTCGGGGCAGTGGAACCAGGACTCCATGGAAGCCTTGCGGCGCTTTCAACACGATCAGAATCTGGCTCCCAGCGGCAAGCTGGATTCGCTCTCGCTCATCGCGCTAGGTCTTGGCCCCAAGCACTGAATCGAGAGCCTTTCCGCAATCCTGTACTAAGATGGGATCGTAGAGCCACTCCGCGTGAACCTCTCCTCTAACCTTTGGACCGCCGTTTCTCTGGCGCTCGATTCGATCCGCGCGCATAAGCTGCGCAGTTTTCTGACACTGCTCGGCGTGATTATCGGCGTGGCCAGCGTGATCCTGGTGGGCGCGGCCATCGACGGGCTGGGCGTGTATGCCGAAAACATCACCGCCAAGGCGTTCGGTTCCGACAGTTACCTGGTCGCCCAGATCGCCGCCGTGGGCCGGCTGACCAGCCGCCAACTGGCCGACAAGCAGCGGCGCAACAAGCGCATCCGTCCCGACGACGTCGAATACCTGCGCGCGTCCACCGGCGATTCCATCATTTATAGTCCCTATGCGCAGCATACCGACGACGTGAAGGGCGACAATCAGCTCTACGAGGGCGCCAGCATCCTGGGCGTCTCCGCCACGCTGCCCGACATGCGCGATATTCCTGTGGAAGACGGGCGCTTCTTCACCGAGACCGAGGAGACCATGCGCAAGCCCGTGGCGGTGATCGGGCAGGACATCCGCGACGCCCTGTTTCCGGGCCTCGAGCCGATCGGACGCACCATACGCGTGGCGGGCACCGAGTTCACGGTCATTGGGCTGCTGGAGAAGCAGGGGTCGTCCTTCGGCCGCAGCCTGGATAATCCGGTGTACATTCCGGTGACGGTGTATTACGGCATGTACGGCAGCCAGCGCGGCACGGCGGTCTTCGGCAAGGCGCGGGCACAGACCGGCCTGACCATGGATGCTGCGCTGGATGTCACGCGCTCCGCGCTGCGCAGCCACTTCCACGCGCGACCGGGGCAGGACGACAACTTCGACACCCTGACGCCGGACTCGGTGCGTTCGTTCGTGGACAGCATCCTGGGCGTGATCGCGGCGGTGGTGGTGCCCGTCACCAGCATTTCGCTGGTGGTGGGCGGCATCGTGATCATGAACATCATGCTGGTGAGCGTCACGGAGCGCACGCGCGAAATCGGCATCCGCAAGAGCCTGGGCGCGCGGCAGTCGGACATCATGATGCAGTTCCTGATTGAATCCGTGATCCTGTCGCTGGCCGGCGGGCTAATCGGCCTGTTTACCGGGGCGCTGGCAGCCACGGGACTCTCGGTCATTTTCGGCGCCACCTTGAAAGTGACCATCGGCTATGTGGTCCTCTCGATCTTCGTATCGAGCGCGGTGGGCATTATTTCGGGATGGTATCCCGCGCGGAGGGCGGCGCGCCTCGATCCGGTGGCGGCGCTGCGGGCCGAATGAATCTGCCGGTACAGATCAGCGCGCGCGAGACCCTGGTGATGGCGCTGGGCGCGGTATGGGCGCACCGATTCCGCTCCGGCCTCACGATTCTGGGCATCGTGATCGGCATTACCACGGTGGTCACGGTGGCTTCCCTGCTCACCGGACTGCGCCAGGGCATCGTGGATTTCTTTCAGGAGTTCGGTCCGGATAATGTTTTTGTGGCGCGCGTCAGCGGCGATCCCAGCGGCCAGCAGGCGCGTCCCAAGGAGCGCAAGCGCAAGCCCTTGCGCCCGGAGTACGGCGAGTATCTGAAGGGCGTGGTGCGATCCGTCGAAGATGTGGGGGTGAGCCTGTACATCATCCCGACGGGCGCCAACGTGATCAGCGTCAAGGTGCCGGGCTACGAATCGGACAACCTGTTCGTGGCGGGCGCCAGCCGCAATCTCTACGACATTACGCCGCGCGACGTGCAGCAGGGCCGGCTTTTCACGCGCGAGGAGGAGATGCGCGGGCAGCGGGTCTGTGTGGTCGGGGCGTTGTTGGGCGATGCTTTGTTTCCGGCCGGAGACGGCATCGGCCGCAGCATTTCGCTCGATGGCGGCGAGTTCACGGTCGTCGGCATTTTCGCGCCGGCCAAGGGCGGCTTCTTTGGCGAAAACGGGCTCGACCGCCAGATCGTCATGCCGCTCGCCACGGCCCGCATCCGCTATCCGCAAGCCGATAATTTCTTTCTGACGGCGCAGGCGCGCCACGGGCAGCGCGAAGAAGCCATCGAGGAGATTCGCGCGGCGCTGCGCAAACTGCGCCACACGCCGCGGAATGACGAAGACGACTTCACTATTTCAACCGCGGATTCCATCATTGAGAACTTCGACAAGATCACCGGCATGATCGTGCTGATCTCCATGGCGATTTCCGCGCTGGGTTTGCTGGTGGGCGGGATCGGGGTGATGAATATCATGCTGGTGAGCGTGACCGAGCGCACGCGGGAGATCGGGGTGCGGAAAGCCATTGGCGCACGGCGGCGCGACATCGTCCTGCAATTTTTGAGCGAGGCAGTGGCGCTTACGGGGGCCGGCGGCATGATCGGCATCATTTTTTCGATTCTGGTCACGTTGTTGATCGGCGCGATTTTCCCGAGTTTGCGGTGCAAGGTGCCGGGTTGGGCGGTGGCGACGGCTTTCAGCGTGTCTGTGGCAGTGGGGTTGTTTTTTGGGGTGTGGCCGGCGGTCACGGCCGCGAAGTTGGACCCGGTGGAAGCGCTCCGCTACGAGTGAGTGGGGCAGGCGCTTTCGCCGGCCAAGGCTGTCACGCTGCAAATTACCTGGCGCAAAAGTCTGCATGCTATTTGGCGTAAGCCCGTGCCAGCAACCGCGAGTCAGTGGCAGGGTGCACTCTGAACCGGGGGGCTGCGTCGGCTGCCGCCCTGTGGCCTTTCGAAGCCATCTCCTGATCTCCGATTGCTGTTGACTCGTCAGCTTTGAATCCAACCCCGCCTTCGCTCCTTCACGCAGAATGGAGCATTCGAACCCAGCGAAGCCCCGGCCATCTGCATCATCATCCTTCCCGCCGGCGTTGGGGTGTCGATTCGCTGGCGAAGCGCCGCTGCGGTGGCGCGAGGACTTCGCGCCCTCGCGTCACAAGCCCGAGATTTCCGAAAAGCAGGCTCCCAGAGGCTGTATAGCTGAAATGCGAGCGCTTGTGTCACTTCGATGACCCGCGCGGGCCAGTTGCGCGGACCATAGGGCCCGCCCCACTACGGCGCGTCGCGGCGCAGGCAGCGGGCGAGAAACTCGGCGCGATCGGCCATCGCGCGCGGATCGTTGACCGAGTGGCCGGCATCGTAGAAGACCACTTTCTGTGGACGTGGGATCAAGTGCGTCAGACGTTCCGCCGCGGCGCGCGGCACGAACCGATCGAAGCGCCCGAACTGGAACAGAATCGGGGCGCCCAGCCAAAGATGCGTGAAACGCTCCGGGTCCACCGCGGATACGGATGCCCGGTAGCGGGCAAAACGCTCGCTACCCATGGAGAACCGCAGGTTCGCCATGTCGGGATCGTCGCTTTCCATCAATTCCGCGAAGCTCGGAAAACCCGCCACCAGAACGAACCCGCGCAGCCGCGGCTCGATGCCCGACAGGATGGCGCCCCAGTTCGCTCCATAACCGTGACCCACATAGGCGATGCGGCTGGCGTCGACATCGCTCCGCGCGGCCAGCAGATCGATGCCCCGCCGGATATCGATCACGGCCTGAATATGGATGTCCCGGTCGTTGTCACT
>JBEKYC010000103.1:0-18823 GCA_049511415.1 Bryobacteraceae bacterium
TGGCTGCGCCCCCAAGACATGGTCTTTTCCACCAGCGCGGGGATTCGCGACGAAAGCAGCGGCAACGGGCTAGTCAACGCGCCGGATGACGCGGACTTCTTCGGCTACCGGCTGGACTGGCTGGCGCTCGACAAAAACGAAGAATGGCGCGCTAAGGCCATGCCTTCGACTGTCGGCACGCTGGAATATATAGCCTTTGAGACGCGGCGGCTGCTGGCCGCGATGCGGCCGGCGGAAACATTCGTGGCCCTGGATGTTACGGCGCTGGTGCTGCCCGCGGCGGAGCCGGGCGGCCTGGATGGGGCGGCGGGGGGACGCGCGCCGGATCATTCGAGCGGCCAGGTCTTCGATCTGAACGTGGCCGGCATTTCCGCCGCGGAGCGCGAGTGCCTGCGGTTCGTGCTGGACGATCTGGGGTGGAACGGTTATCTCGGCTTTATCGACGAACCCGAGAGCCGGGGAACTGTACATATCGGCTGCTCGCCATCTTCGCGCGATTTCTTCGCGCAGGTTTTCGGCGATATGCAGGCGGCGCTGCGCGACCGGTCGAATCCTCCCGCGGTCACGCCGGCCGCTCCCACGCCATAGTGGCGGGCTACTTTACCAGGCGGGGCTTGCCGGATGCCGGTGTGCCGCCCAGGGCCGCCAGCTTGCGCTGCAAGCGTTCGTAGGCTTCGCGCACGCCATCGTAATCGTCGGCCAGCGGCTCGCCGGCGGCGCTGCTTTGCGCCTCGGCGATGGTAAACGTGTGCTGCACCTGGCGGACGGCCACCAGCAGCATCTTGATCTCGCTGTCGTCTAATTGGACCACGTAGGACGGCACACCGAAAAGTATATAACAACCTAGGCCAGCAGTTGCCTCCAATCCAGGCCGGCGGCCAGCTTATGGCCGGTTGCGACCAGTTCGGGAATGGCGGAAAGATCGGCTTCATCTATGTTTCTGGGAAGCGGCGCGTTAATGCTACGCATGACGCCGGGCCATTGGCGATTCACGGCCGCTTCCACCCAGTCCTCGGAGCTATCCACCAGCGTGCTGGTAGCCCATCCGACGGTGCTCAACAATCCGGCGGGCGGTTCGGCCGGCGCCGGATAAAAGCCCGTGCCCAGCGCAACCACGCGGGAATCGGCCGGCACGAAGTCATCGTATTCGAAGGCTTCCACGCAGGCCTGATAGGCCGGGTTCGCGGTGCCGCCGGCGCCGCCATCGAAGAACGCGACGGTCTGGCCCAGGATGCCGCTGATGGACCAGTAATTGAAATAGGTGGGCGCGCAGGCGCTGGCGACCGCGGCATCCACCAGCTTCACCGAGCCGGTGGTCCGATTGTTCTTCGGGTTGTCGCGCACGAAGAACCAGTTGTGGCCATCCATGGCGGTGGCCGGGATCATCACCCGCAATGGAAATTGATTGATGGCCAAGGGGGCCGTGGACCCGATGACGCTCACCAGTACGTTGTGCAGGTTTTGGGGATCGTACATATAACCGCGGATCATACGCTTGCTCTTCGCGGCGATACCGGCAGGCGTGAAAATCTCCTTGGAACGCGCGGTGTAGACGGTCAGGAGTTGGCTGGCCGGAATGCCGGCGGCCACGGCAGCGGTCAGCAGGGCGCCGGTGGAGGTCCCGGCACAAAAGTCGATGTGATCGCGCGTCACTCCGCCTAATTGTTTTTCCAGTTGCATTAAACAACAGCAGGGGATGATGCCGCGAATCCCGCCGCCGCTGATACTGAGAATCCTACGCATGTTAGCTCCAATCCGCCAGCATCATACAGCGGGAGGCGATGCGCCGCCGCACCGCGAAGTGGATAAGTTATTGGAAACAGGTGGGGACCTAGGGCAGGACTACGATGTGACTCGCCGGATAGGGCACTGAAATGACGGTTACCAGCCCAGTGGCCGTATCCACCATCTCCACGGAACTGGTGAACTGTGCCTCCACCAGGAAAAGGGCAGTTCCATCCGGCGAGAGGGCCATCACATTTGAGACTGCCGACGGCAGCGAATAGCTCTGCTGCTGCGCTCCCGTCGCGGCATCAATCACGAAGATCTTTTCGCCGTTGGTGGCGTATAAAAGTGTGCCGTCAGGGGAGACGGCGAGCGCAATAAAGGTGGTTGGGTAGTGGAAGGTCGCGATGTTCCCGAGCGTGGTCGTGCTGTAGACTGCGATATTACTTGGGCCGGCGATATAAGCCTTGGAAGAGTCCGGGCTGAAAACGGGCGGCAGGGCCGTCAGCGATGCCGAAAATCCGCCAATGACGGTGTCTGTGGCAGTGGCATAAACGGCCACGCCGCTTCCAATTACGCCTGTCTTGCCATGCACGGAAAAAGGCTCCCAGTAAGCCTTCCCATTCGGTGTTGCGCTACCAGGTGCTGTGAATAGGTGTTCGTATGGTCCCACAATTACCGGCAGCGGCAGCGCCGCATAGGTTCCGGTGGCAAGGCTGTAGGCGCCGGTTATGCCCTCTTCGATGACATAGAGCCGATTGCCGGCTACCGCTGCGGGAAAAAACCCGCTAACCCCGCCAAGGTTGGCGACCGTGCGGTTCAACGCCGCACTGACTACGTTTATTGGCCCATATTCGGTGAAGTATTCGCCGGTGTATATCAAGTCGCGCGCGGGGTCGGCAACCTCGCCGAACGGGCTGGCACCCAAGGGGAAACTATCCGTGACCTGCGCGCTCGCCTGATCGATTACCATCATGGCGCCCGTGTTGGGGTTGAGCAGCAGCAGAGTATTCGGATTGAGATATACGACGGAGGCCGGAAATCCAACCGTCCAGACTGTCTTATTGACCGCCAGTGTATTCGGATCCACAAGAAGCACGTGATTCGAAGCGATCACGATCCGGCTTCCATCCGGGGACAGAGACGGGTTCTCATCCGGCAGGGTCTGAGTCACCAGGATCTGGCCCGAGGCGAAGTCCATGATCTCCATCGTGCTTGCGGTTCCGCAATAGCAGTTCCAAGTTAGATAAATCCTGCTTCCATCCGGACTCACACCAAATGCGACTGAATCGTACGGCAGAGCTACGCTATTCGTCTGCTGCAAGGTCGCCGTATCGATGTAGTACAGTTCGACCCCGCTGGAAACCAGTAGCGTGTTCCCGAAAACCAGCAAGGAACCGCTCTGTGGGAGGGAGTCGATTACCCGAAGCGTTTGGGGATTCAGAACCAAAATACCGCCCGGCGCCGCCAGGAACAGTATCGTTCCATCGCTCGAAAACGCCATACCTCCGTAGTGCTGAAGACCGAGTGATGTGGTCTTCACGATGGATAGGGTGGCGGCATCGATTTTCACCAGATCGCCGCTATCCAGGGAAACATAGGCGAAGCGGCCGGCAGCGTCGAAGACGAGCGCCTTGAGGCCGGGCAGATCGGTAAAGGTGGCCAGAATGCTGCCCGATCCGGCGTCTAGAACATCCAGGGACCAGGCACTCCCGCAGGCGCAGTCGACATTGTACACGGCCTGCCAGATCTGTTTGGAGCCGGGCGACACGGCGATGAGGTAACCACCAGCGGGGGCGAAGAACGCCGCGCCCAACGCACCATTGGCGGTATCCAAGGGAGTGATCGAACCAGGCGTATTGGCGGGGGCTAATACGTAAGCGTGCGAATCGGCAAACAGGCCGGCCGGAGGAAACGATAGAACGGTCACTGCTAATAGCCAAACAGTCCTCATCGCTCCTCCGTTAGGGCGAGTCTAGCACTTAAAATGGTAGACATGTTCCGCATTGCGCCAGTTATTGTTGCGCTGAGTGCCTCCGTCGGCGCATTCGCCGCTTCCACTCCGCCGCTGGTTTGTCCCGCAGGGGGCCCGATCGGCAGCATTGACCTGCGCGTGGCGTCGCCGCGTGGCAAGGGCGCGCTGCCCATGCGGACCATCAACCGGTTGGACGCCGGCGACACGATTCTCTACAAGCCTGTCCTCAACGGCAGCGAAAACCGGCATGGCGAAGTGACCATCGTACTGGTGCCGGCCAGCAAGACGCCCCGCGGCGAGAAGTTGCTGGTGCTCGAATCGAAGCCCGCCGCGCAGCCGGAACAATGGCACGTGCCCTGGCGCGTGTCGGTGATCGCCTATGCCTACGGTCCCTCGGGCCTCAGCACCAAGAAAGTGGCGAGCTTTCTCTCCAAGAGCGATGAACTGGTGGGCCAGCTTGCCGATTACGCGGCCAAGACCGCCGAAACCGAAGCCCTCATCGCGGCGCTCTCTGCGGCGGCGGATGGCACGCCGGCCGTGATGCAATCGACGTTGCAGGGCTTTGCCTCGCAATATGGCTTAAAGGTGCAACTGGACAGCAGCGCCGCCGGCAAACAGCAGGCACTGACTATGTTTCAGGCTCTGAATCCGGCGATGGCGAATTACGATCCCATCGCGCCGGATGTCAGCCAGCAATTCGGCCGGACGGCGGGTCTGGCCGCTTCGGTGGCGGCGATGTTTTTCGGCAGTCCCGTGGGACTGGCCGCGGGCGGCACCGCCATGCTGATGGACTTGCACGCACTGGCTTTTCCCGGTTCGCAATTCCGATCTTCCTTCTCGGAGCCGCGTCCGAACGACGGCTTGGGGCTGTGCGGGAAGACAGATGCTCCGCCGGCGCACACCCGGCTGGTCTACCTGTGGGCTTCGCGGGTCTCCAACGCCGCAGCGCCGCAGGTCGCCATCGGCAAGGACAGTACGGTGCCGAAGGCCATGAAGTCGGCGGTCACCATCACGGCCTCCGACGCGGATCTGAAACTGCTCGATCACATCCGCGACTGGGCTTTGCAACCGGAGAAGGGCAAGGCACTCCCTATTAAGGTGCAGGCCGTCGACGGAGCCAAAACGCTGCAGATCGATTTGGATAAAGAACTGCCGGCTGGCACTTATACACTGGCCGCGAATTGGGATTGGGAACACATGGCGGCCAAGGGTCGCATCGAAGTGCGGGATCTCAGCGATTTCGAAAAAGCGCATCTGAATTCCGCGTCCCAAGATAAGCTGACCGCCAAGGCGGGCAAAGAGCGCGTCACGCTGGAAGGCGCCGATTTCGAGTTTGTCACCAAAGCCGAACTGAAGAACCTGAACGACGAGTTTTCCGCGCCCGCGGCTGTGCCATTCGTGCTGCCGGTGGGGCTACGCGAAGGGCCGCAACCCAAAATGGACCTGCAGATCGACACCAGCGATCTGGATCCCGGACCCTACAAGCTGCTGCTCACGCAAGTGGACGGCAAGAATCATCCGGTGGTCTTGAAAATTCTGCCGGCTTCGCCCACGATCGACAATCTGCCGCTGATCGTGAACCAGGGCAACGCCTCGGCCGAATTTCACCTGAAGGGACATCACCTGGAATTGCTCAAGGCGGTGGATCTGAGTGGCGGCGAGGCCACGCTGGATGCGCCGGGCACGGACGGCGTGGACCGGGGCATCCGCCTGAAACTGGCCCCTACGATGAAGTTTGGAACCACCTTGGGGATGACCGCGCGCGTCGAAGATCGTTCGGAACCTTTGTCTTTTTCGGATGCCGTGCACATCGTGGGACCGCGTCCGAAAATACTCGACGTGAACCTGACACTGCCGCCGGATTCGGATGTACGCCTGGAATCGGGCGAACTGCCGGGCAGCAGCCTGATCAGCGGCATGTTGCATGTCGATCGGCTGGAGCCGGACAGCGTGGTCCGGCTGAGTTGCGCCGGCGAAGCGGCCGCGACGGCGTTCTCCATGCGTCTGGGCGACCATAACGGGCCATCCAGTTTCCAGCAGTTGACGCCGGGCGAAATTTTCCTCTCCCTCGATACCGGCCGGTGGCTGAACGGCTGCGCGTTGCAGGCGGTCGTCTCCAACGGCGTGGCCGGCGATTCCGAGCCCCGGGCGCTGGGCGCCATCGTGCGCATTCCGAACATACAGAGCCTGGAGGTCGCCGCCGCCAATCCGCAGCAGACGCCAGTGGATGCGAACCTGGTGGGACAGAACCTGGAAACCATCGGCAAGCTGGGCTGGAACGCGGACGACGGCCTGGCGGTGCAGAGTTTGCCGCTGGCAGTATCCGGCGCCGGAACGCAGCAGACACTGCGCACGGTGGTCCCGGCCCCGCCCACACCCGATGCCACGTTGTATGTCTGGCTGCGGGGGGAGATCAAGGCGCGGGTCACCACGGTGCACCCGACCGTGATGAATTGATGCGGGATTTTTGGCCGGCGACGCTACTCGGATTGCTATTGGTAACGTCGGCCCAGCCGCGCACCGTGACTTTCGCGCGCGACGTCGCGCCGATACTTTATCAGCACTGCGCCGTGTGCCATCACCAGGGCGAAGTCGCGCCGTTTCCTCTGCTGACTTATGAGGATGCCGCCAAGCGGGCTAAGCTGATCGCCACGGTGACCACCAGCCGCTACATGCCGCCCTGGCAGCCCGAGCCGGGCTACGGGCACTTTCAGGGCGAGCGGCGCTTGAACGCGGCGGACATCGCCACTCTACGGCTGTGGGCCGAAGCCGGCGCTCCCGAGGGCGATGCGGCCCATCTGCCACCGGCCCCGCAATTCCGCGAAGGCTGGCAGCTCGGTCCGCCCGACCTGACCGTCCGCATGCCGAAGCCGTTTGCGATCGCCGCCGATGGGCCGGATCAATACATGTGTTTCTCGATTCCGCTGAACCTGGCCGCGACCAAATACGTGCGCGCCCTGGAATTCCGGCCCGAGGCGCGCGCCGTGGTGCATCACGCGCTGTTCCTGCTGGATGCGGGCCATATGGGACGCCAGCTCGGCGGCACTTATCCATGCTTTGGCACGCCGGGGTTTCTGCCCAGCGGCGCATTGGGCGGATGGACTCCCGGCATGCAGCCCGCGCACATGCCAGACGGGCTGCAGGAGATTCTGCGCAAAGGTTCGGACCTGGTGCTGCAGATCCACTATCATCCCACCGGTAAGCCGGAGACCGATCAATCGGAATTGGGCTTGTATTTCACCGACAAGCCGCCCACTAAGTGGGTGGCCGACATTCCGCTGGTCTCGCACCAGATCGACATTCCGGCCGGGGAGCGCGCGTACAAGGTGCGCGATCACTTCGAAACGCCCGTGGACGTGGATGCCATCGGCATCATTCCACACGCGCATTACATCTGCAAAGACATGCAGGGCTGGGCGATTCTGCCCAACGGACATAAGCAGTGGCTGATCTGGATTCGGGATTGGAATTTCGGCTGGCAGGAGCAGTACCGGTTCGCGGCGCCGGTGCGCTTGCCCGCGGGGACGGACCTGCGCATGGAATTCACTTACGACAATTCCGCGAACAATCCGCGCAATCCGAATCATCCGCCGCAGCGCGTGGTGTGGGGTCCCAGCACCACGGACGAAATGGCCGGACTGCACGTGCAAGTGGTGCCGGTGGATATGGACGACTGGCACGAGCTGGGCCAGGCTCTATGGGGCAAGTTCATGCGCATGGTGGGCGGCGGGTTTTACCGCAAGCCGGAGTGAGGCGTAGCGCGGCAGCCGACGCTCTGCGCGTCAGTTATGAAACTGCTACCGTCGCTCTGAGTGAGTCTCTTTCGCGCCATTGTCTCCCGTCGTTTTTCATGGAGGTTGATGATCCTGGAGCCTGTCTTGGGGTCGTAATAGGTCCGATCGTGATGGGCTGGCGAGGGTACCCTTGGATTTCGCTACCGCCAGCCGTCGCCGCCACAATCATCATCCATCCCGTTATGGATAGGGACCTTCCCAACCTAATCGGCGCCGACATGCTGCGCTTCCCAAGGACGTGTATCGCTATTGTTCTGTGCGCGGTGGCCCAGCTTCTTGCCATGCCAAAGATCAGGGACTTTCTGGCTCGGTTTCTGAGTCCACGGTAGCTGTCCGGATCCTCCGGGCCACGTTGGCGATTACATGATTAAAACGAATCCGTGGCTGGTGTAAGTAGAGTCCGTGTAATAACCCGCTACAATGCCGCTATCATTGATGCCCACCACATAAGTTCCATTGGCGGCGCCGGGGACGCTGAACGTGTAGACGGACCCGGACGTACTCCGCACAAAGCCGTGGTAGACGCCGCTGGAATCCTGATAAGATCCGGCCACCGCGCCGCTGGAGTTGATGCTGCTGGGCCAGGTATTAGCGGCTCCGGTCACGTCGAACGTCGTCACGGCGCCGCCCGCGTGCCACAGGAAGCCGTGCGTGTTTCCCTGGAAGTAAGAACCCACCACCTCACCGCTATCATTAATGCTCAACACCGGGTTGAAAAAGCCAAAGTTGCCGCCCGGCACATTAAAAGTGACCCATTGGCCGTCCGGCCCGCGGACGAAGCCGTG
This sequence comes from Bryobacteraceae bacterium, assembly GCA_049511415.1. Lineage (GTDB taxonomy): Bacteria > Acidobacteriota > Terriglobia > Bryobacterales > Bryobacteraceae > Bog-159. Next base: position 8,280 of record JBEKYC010000103.1, read on the forward strand.
CGCATAGTCGGCCGTGTCCAGATATATGCCGGTGATCGTGCCGCCATTGTTGATTCCGGTGACATCCGTGTCAGCCGATCCGGGAGCGTTCACGATCAGCAGAGATCCGTCCAGCGTGCGCACAAAGCCGTGCTCGGTCGTATCGTAATACGAGCCGGAGATTAAACCGGAATTGTTGACGACCACCGGATTTCCAGAAGAGGACGGGAATATTCCGGGAATGTCGAAAGTGGTCCAGTCGCCCGCCGCCGTTCGTAAAAAACCGTATGCGGCGGGATAGCCGAAGTTGCCGGCTACGGCGCCCCCGGAGTTGATACTGTCCGGATAGATGTCCGGCGAACCCGGCGCATCGAATGTCACGAAGTCGCCGCCCAGATAGCGCAGAAAGCCGTGGCCCCCGGCCGTATCCGCATAGTTTCCTGTAACTATGCTGTTATCGTTGATAGCGCTGGTATATGTCTGAGTGGCTCCCGGACCATCGAAAGTAACCAAGTGCGCCGAACTTGCCCGCACGTCTTCCGCCCCCAATGGGACTACGTAAGATTTGGTTACTTGGGCAGTGGCCGCCGCCGTCGATGCCAATCCGCAAAGAAGAGCAAACCGTAACATCGGATCACCTCCGCAGCCAGTATATCTCCAAACGGCCTTATTGCGGAGCAAACAGCGGCGCCACGGAAATCATTGCCAAACCCGTCACGAAAAGCACGAACATGATAATGAGGAACGATTTGACGCGCGAGTCGGCGCCGGCGAACTCTTTCCAGAGCAGGAGGCCCCACAGCGCACTGACCATGGCCGCGCCCTGGCCTAGCGCCAGACTGATCGCCGGTCCCACCTGCACGCCTTCCGGGGCGCTCGATCCCACGAAGTTGGCGATAGCGCCGGCGCACCAGATGATGCCGCCCACCACGCCCAGCAGATGCTGCTTGGGCAGTCCTTTGAAATAATCCAGAAACTCCAGCGGTTCGCCTTCCACCGGCAGATTCATGAAGAACAGATTGAACACGAACGTCGACAGAAACACGCCCATGGCGAAGACGAAACCGATGGCGTACGGCCCCAGTCCATTCTCCCCGGCCGTGCCGCCCCATTCGGCAGACTTGGCCATCACCACCAGGGGATAGAACGATCCCATCAGGACGCCACTCGCCAAACTGAGAAACACGCCCTTCATGCTGACTTTCTTCCGTGTGCTCTTGGCCTTGCCCGCCTGGGCCTGCATCTCCGCGCGGTACATCTCCATGGCCTTGTAGGCAATCGCATCCACGATGATGGCGCCGACCACCAGAGCGCAGCCGACGAACAGGAGCATGGCGTTGCCCTGCGGCCGGATTAAATAATTCCAGACCACTCCGATGATCAGCGCCAAGCCGATGCCTACCGGGAAGGCCACCGACAGCCCGGCAACCGCGATGGCTGCCACCAGCAGCATGTTCGCCAGGTTGAAAATCATGCCGGCGGCGAAGCCCATGGCGGCGTAGCGCTTGCCGCCATTCATCATGTCATCGAGAAACGAGAAGCCGTCGTAGCCCAGCGTCCCGAAGGTGAAGGCGCAGACGATGGCGACCAGCAGCACGCCAAATGCGTAGTCGAAATAGAACAGCTCGAAGCGCCACTTGCCGGACATCTTCTGGGTGTTGGCCCAAGATCCCCAGCAAAGCATGCTGAAGAGAAGCACCAGCAGGGTAGCGAGATAGGTATGCGGTAAGAGCATGACGAATCCTGAGCCTACAACGTATCCAACAGGCCGGTCAAGGGCGTGCCAGTTCGGGCGGTGCTGCCGCTTCCTGCCGAACCTCGAACGCCCGCGGCGATTGGCTGCAATCCGGCAGCGGCACGACCGAATAATAATTCAACCCATAGCGCCAGCTTCGGTGGACCTGGGCGACGCACACCTGGTCGCGGCGGCCGGAAACTTCGCGCCACAAGGAACGGGCGGAATCAGCGCGGTCGATGGCCGGCAAGGCCATGCATTTGACGATGGTCAGGCTGATGGCGAGCGCTATGGCCATAGTGGCCAGTGCCGCGTCGCGTCGGCCGCGGAACTCCAGCCACCATACGCCTAGCGCCAGCACTACGGGTAGAACCCAGGTCCACTGAATCGGCGGCACGGACGCGCGCGAAAGGCCGGATGCCAGCGCCTGCGGCACGATCGGTAGCGCCACCGGTATGGCAACCAGACACAGCGCCGCCGCCGGCAAGGCCCAGCGAGCGCGGGGCGATTCGGAAAGCGCGATCCCCATCAGGGCCGCGGCCGCCGGCGCCAGCGGCAGCAAATATCCGGGCAATTTGTTCGTGGAAAGTGAGAAGAAGAGAAATCCGAACGCCAGCCAGAGCAGCAGGAACCGGCGGCGGGCATCGTGGTATAGCGCGCGCCGCGCCAGCAGGAGCAGCAGCGGCGTCCAAGGCAGAAGCGCGGCCGCCAGGACCGGCGCGTAGAACCAGAAGGGCTGCGGATGCGCCAGGGTATCGCTGGTGAAACGCTCGAAATGTTGCTGCCAAAAGAACGTGCGCGGGAAGATGATGCCATTGCGCATGTAGCAGAGCAGATACCAGGGCAGCGCCACCACGCAGAATGCGCCAATCACTTGCCAGCGAACCAGATCGCGCCAGCGCAGCCGGCCGCACCACAGCAACGGAACCGTGAGCGCCAGCGGCACCAGTCCCTTGGCGAGCACGGCGACACCCAGCAGGGCGGCGGCTAACGGCAAACTGCGCCGATCGCCGGAGGCCAGCCAATCGAGCGAAAGCAACATGGCCGCGCCGAAGGCCGCGGACATCGGCAGATCCGTGGCGCCGACGAAACTATAGCCGAGCCACGCCGCCGACGTGCTCAGGATAATGGTCGCGGTCCAGGCGGCGCGCGCGCCAAACTCGCGGCTTAGAATCCATTGGAAAAAGATCAGGAAAACCACGGAAAACAGGGCCACGGGAAGGCGCGGCGCCAGTTCGTCACTTAGCCCCAGGCGGAAGCCTGCGCCGGTCATCCAGTAAAGCAGCACCGGTTTTTCGAACCATGCCTGGCCCCAGAGCCGCGGCGTCACCCAATCGCCGGAGCGGGCCATTTCCCGGCCAATGGAAGCGTAGCGCGGCTCGTCCGGGCCTAACATGCCGGCCGCCGAGAGGCCCGAGAAGTAAAGGATGGCCAGCAGCGGGATGGCGAGACACCAGGCGCGGACGTTGCGCGAAATGAGTTTGGGCACGGATCAATGGGCCGCGCGGCCGCCCCTAGCGCGGACCCACAATATGCCGGGGATTCGGACCGCTCACAACCGCAGAGCCTATTATATCCGTCCCTTGCGATCCGCCCATGAACCGGATCTGGCTTTCGCCCGACCCTGGACCTTGCCAGATCAGGTCCGGGTGGCCGTCCTGGTTGTAGTCCGCGATGGCCGCGATGCGCCCGATACCGGATCTTGCCAGACCACGTGGGGTTGTCCATCACCGTTAAAATCCGCGCATCCCACGATGCGCCACGTGTTCGGACCGGAGAGCGGCGCCGCGCTGCCGCTGTCCAAGGTAAAACCGCCGACGCCTGTGCCGGCGATGCGGGTTAAGACTCCGCTGGTATCCAGTTTGAAAACCGAATACTGCCCGCTACTTCCTATGTACACGTTACCGGCGGAATCCACGGCTACGCTTGGCGGCGCGACGATGGTGACCGAACTGCCAGGTGCGGCGGTCGGCGGCGCCGGCACACCCGCCAGCGTGTTGATCAGGTACTCCGGCGCGGTCTGCGCGGGCGCGCTCCGCGGCAACCCCACTACAACCGCCAGACTACATGCCACCAGACCGGCGAAGTGATATCGCATACGCTAGCGAGTTTAGCACCGCATTACAATTCCAGGATTACCGGCATGATCAACGGCCGCCGGGAGCTCTCTTTCACGATGTAACGCTTCAGGTCCGCGCGGATCTTTTCCTTGATCACGCCCCAGTCGGTCTTCTCCTCCCGATTGGAGGCCTCCAGCGTCCTGGCCACCACCTGGCGCGCGTTCTGCATGAAATCCGATCCATCCTCGGCCAGCGCGAAGCCGCGGCTCACGATCTCCGGCAGGCTTTCCATGCGGCCCGTGCGGCGGTTGATGGCGATGATCGGCAGCACGATGCCGTCTTCGGAAAGGTGCCGCCGGTCGCGGATCACCATCTCTTCCACCACTTCGTCCACCGATCCCGAATCGATGCACACCCGCCCGACGGTGACTTTGCCCGCTTTGCGCGCGCCGTGATGATCGATTTCGAGGACATCGCCCGATTCCATAATGAAGGTGTCTTCGAGACCCGAAGCCCGCAGATGCTCTGCCAGGCGCGCATGCTTGGTGAGTTGGCGGAACTCGCCGTGAATGGGCATGAAGTAGCGCGGCCGCACCAGGTTCAGCACCAGCTTCATCTCTTCCATGCTGCCGTGCCCGGAGACATGCACCGGCGGATTCATGTTGCCGTAGAGCACATCGGCGCCGCGGCGGGACATGTGGTCGATCATGCGGAAAATGCCCTTCTCGTTGCCCGGAATGATGCGCGCGCTGAGCACCACGGTATCGCCAGGTTCAACCGAGACGTGCTTATGGTTATCAACGGAAACGCGCGAGAGGGCGGACATAGGCTCGCCTTGGGTGCCGGAGAGCAGCACAGTGACTTTGCGCGGATCGGTATCCATCACATCCTGGGGGCGAATGAGGACGCCATCGGGGATATCGAGGAGGCCCAGGGAGTGCGCGATCTCGCTGACCGAAATCATGCTGCGGCCGACGAGCGCGACCTTGCGTCCGAACTGCGCCGACAGATCCAGCACCAGTTGAATGCGGTGGATGGAGGAACTGAAGCAGGAGATCAACAGCCGGCGCTGGGCGTGGCTGAAGATATCTTCCATGCGCGGCTGGACGGCGCGCTCGGATTCGGTGTAGCCCGGGCGGTCGGCGTTGGTGGAGTCGGAAAGCAGGAGCAGCACGCCGCGCTTGCCGTAGTCGGCGAGCGTGTGCAGGTCGAACAGCTCGTTGTCGGTGGGGGTGGGGTCGACCTTGAAATCGCCGGTGTGGATGATGACGCCCAAAGGAGTGGTGATGGCCAAGGCAAGAGCGCTGACGATCGAATGCGTAACGTGGATGCACTCGATTTTGAACGGACCGATCTCCAGGATCTGCTTAGGCTTGATGGTGATCAGCTTCGGTTCTTCTTCCAGTTCGTATTCTTCCAGCCGGCGCTCCACCAGCGCCAGCGTGAAAGCCGTGCCGTAAACAGGAAGGTTGATTTCAGACAGAACGAACGGAACCGCGCCAATGTGGTCTTCGTGCCCGTGTGTCAAGACCAAGGCCTTCAATTGCGCCTGGTTGTCCTTCAGGAAAGTAATATCGGGCATGACCAAGTCCACGCCCAGAAGTTCGTCTTCCGGAAACATCATCCCGGCGTCGACCACGATCATTTCATCGCCGTAGCGGATGGCAGTCATATTCATGCCGAACTCGCCCAGACCGCCCAGCGGAATCACTTGTAGTTTGTTTTCAGGCATTCAGTAGGAACTCTTCATCTATAACCTGCAGCTTGCAATTCAAATAATTCGGCGTAGCGCCCGCCCAAAGCCACCAGGTGGCGGTGCGTTCCCTGCTCCACGATGCGGCCATTCTCCAGCACCAAAATGCGATCGGCCATGCGGACCGTCGAGAACCGGTGCGAGATCAAGACCGCCATGCGTCCCTGGGTCAACTCCGCGAACCGCCGGAAGACTTCGTACTCGGCGCGCGCGTCCAGCGTGGCGGTAGGCTCATCCAAGATCAGCAGTTGGGCGTCGCGCATGTAAGCTCGCGCCAGGGCGAATTTTTGCCATTCGCCACCCGATAGGTCCACGCCGCCTTCGAAACGCCGGCCGATCATCTGGTCGTATCCGTTCGGTAGCTTGCCGATGACTTGAAAGGCCATACTCTTCTGCGCCGCCTTCTCGATCCGGTCCAGGTCGGCCAAATCTTCGATTTTGCCAAATCCAATGTTTTCTTTGGCTAGCAGTTCGTAGCGCATGTAGTCCTGGAATATGACGCCGATTTCTTTACGTAAGTCATCGACACTGTATTCGCGCAGATCGACGCCGTCGAGGAGAATGCGCCCGGCGGTGGGATCGTAAAGCCGGGAGAGGAGCTTCACAAGAGTCGTCTTTCCAGCTCCGTTTTCTCCAATAAGGGCAATTTTTTCTTGCGGTTCCAGATGGAAGCTCACGTCTTCGACGACTACCCTTGAAGAACCTGGATATGCGAAAGCCACATTCTGGAATTCAAACCCGTGCCGGATCGGACGAGGGGCCAGTAAAGCGCCTGGAATGTCGCGGATAGCCGGTTCCATCTCAAAGAATTCAAATAAGTCCTTGAGGTACAAAGCCTGGTCCGATATGTCCGTGAAGCTCTGCAGGATCTTTTCGATATACATGCGCGACCGCGAGAATGCGCCAGTCAGAAATGTGAATGTGCCGACCGAGATGGCGCCAGCCAGAGTGCGCATCAGGACCACCGCGTAGGCACCGTAATAGCCGCCGGTGGAAACCAGGTTCAAAACGAAGCCAACGCTCGCCCGCTTGACGGCAACTGTCTTATTTTCTTCGAAGATACGTTCCGAGACTTCATGATACCGTTCAGCCAGGTGGGGGCCCAGTCCGAAGATCTTGACCTCTTTGGCGCTCTGGCTGGAAGCACCCAGCAGGCGGATATAATCCAGCAGCCGGCGCTGGGGCGTCCAACGGTACAGAACCGAGTAGGCCAAGCTGGTGAAGTGGGTTTCGCCCAGGAACGCGGGGATCACCGCAGCGACCAGCAGGACCATCAGCCAGGGCGAGAATATGACTAAGCCGGCCGAAAGCGAGAGCAGGCTCAGGGTATCCTGGGCCACATTCAAGACCGACGCCAGCAGGCCGATACGCCCGGTCGTCTGCCGCCGGGCGCGTTCCAGCTTGTCGTAGAAGACCGGATCTTCGAAGGACGCCAGATCCAGTTGGGTGGCATGTTCGATCAGCCGCACGCTGATGCGGTTGGTGAAGCGGTCGCCCAGCAGGCTATCGGCCAGCGAATTGGCGCGGGCCAGCAGGTCGCTGAAAACCGCCAGACCCAATTCTATGGCCACCAGTTTCCAGATGTGCGTGCCATTACCGTTCCCGCGCTTGATCCAGGCCACCACGCCGTCCAGGATGAGCTTGGAGATCCATAGCATCGCTAGCGGCAGCAGCGCGCGTACGAGGCGCAGCAGCGAGGTTACGGCGACCAGCGGGGGGCTGGTTTCCCAAACCATACCCAACAGCGGCTTGATATTCCGCAGCGAAGCCAAGCGCGTGCGCCAGGTGGCGTCGGCTTCCGGCCTGCGGGGGATGGGTGGATGCATGCTTACGTTTAGTGTAGCGCCAAAATAGAAATGCTCACCCCGAGGGGTGAGCATCCTTTGTTACCCCTGTTCTACCAGGGGGATGTTCGATGGGAGAATCAGTTTCGACGGAATCGCAAATCCGCCAAAAACCTTTGGTAGTTGGATCTTATGGTTCCTGGGACTGCAAGTCAAGAAAAAATCCAGGCAAAAATTTTGGCCTGTAATTGGATGAAGATGAGATATTTACAGGATTTCCACATTTCCACAGACGGTGGTCGAAATCGGAAAAGGAGAGGTTTTTGCCCTGTTGATTTTCTTCTAAGGTCCTGTGGCGCGGTGCTTTAGCGATCTCGAAGATGCAGGACAATCAAGGCGTCGGCCTCGTCGCCGCGCGGTCCGCGATGCAAAAAAGCCCGCGCGCCGCCGAACGCCAGCCCCCCTACCACCGAGAAACATAGCAGTATACCAATCAAAATAAAGGCATTGATGACCAGGTCGCCGATATTGTCGCGGCGCGTGGAAACGCGCTCGTCGCGCGTGATGTCCACTTTGTAGCGGACCAGTGACAGCAGCTTCTCGGCCGCGTCCGCGCTGGGCGGGGAGAGAATGACGGCCACCAGAGGGCCGCTCCGCTTCACCACGGCGCCTCCGATCTTCTGGAATTCGGCGGTCTGCTGGCGGGCGATCTGCGGCGTGGGATAGTCGAAAATGGCCATTTTCATGCCATTGAACGACCCCATGTGGGCCTCGGCCGAAAGATGAAACGCGGCTGCGGATGGGGGAATTCCCGGATAGAACTTCTGCAGCGCGGCGGGGCCTTCGATGTAGCGCTCCGAATTGAGCCCCAGATCCTGCGACGGCAGGTAATCCAGAAGCGTAGGAAGCGACGAATTGTCCACCTGCTTCAGCCCCCCAACCAACTGATCCAACAGTGGAGCCGCCGGATGGAAACCCTCAAATTGAAAGAGATAGTTGCCGTGCACCAACATCGTGCCGGTCGCCGTTTCCGCCGAAAGTTTGGCAATCGCCGACGGCTTGGCATCCGCCGGACGGATCCATTCAAAGGCGCCCAATGCCCCGGTGGGATCCTGTAGCAGATACGCCGTAGCGGTGAACTTGCCGTCGGGACCCTCATAGCGGGCGGTTTCGCCGTCGCGGAAGCCGTATTCGTCCCAAATCGCCCGGTCAACCGTGGGGTTGACGGCCTGCGTGGACACCCGTTTATAGGTGCCCAGGGGATCGGGAAAGATGGCGGCCGTCCCAAGAGCGGGAAGAAGCAGCGCTAGCGCGGCAGACGCGGTGACGCGGTGACGCGGTGACGCGGTGACTGTCCCGAAGCGGCCGTTCTCCGTGTCTCCGTGTCTCCCCATCTCCGTGTCTCCCATCAGGCTGCGCCGTGACATTTTTTATATTTCTTTCCGCTGCCGCAAGGACATGGGTCGTTGCGGCCGACTTTATCGTTCTTGATGACCTGCTTGTTGGCTACCGCCGATCCATCGCCGCCGACCAACTGCAGCGCGGCCAGTTCCTTCTCTTTATCGCGCTGGATCTTCTTGGTGACATCCTGCATGGCGGCCTGCGCGGCCCGCTTCTCCTGCTCAGCTACGGCCGCTTGCGGCTCGTCTTCTTCTTCCTCGTCTTCATCGGTGGGGAACGGCAGCACCGGCGCTGGACGCCCGATGCCCTCGTCGCCGCGCTCCACGCGCAAGAAGAAAAGATACCGCAGGGTCTCGTCTTCGATCCGGTCCATCATCTCCTGGAACAGGATGTAGGATTCCTTCTTGTACTCCACCAGCGGATCTTTCTGCCCGTATCCGCGCAGGTGGATGCCTTCCTTCAGGTGATCCATCGACAGCAGGTGGTCTTTCCACTGATCGTCGATCACTTGCAGCATGATGATGCGCTCGGTCTGCCGCATGGTGTCCGGCCCCACCAGGTCTTCCTTCTCCTGGTATTTCAGCGCCAGCCGGTCGAAGACGGCATCTTCGATTTCCTTGCGGTTCATGTTGCCGAATTCGTTGGTTTCCACGCGGCAGCCGAACTGGCTCAGCACGTCCGTCTTCAGGGCCGCCAGATCCCAGGTGTCCGGATGCGAGTGATCCGGGCAGCGCCGGTCCACAAACTCCTGCACCAGGCCGCGGATCATCTCCATGATCCGCTCCTTCTCGTCCGCGCCTTGTAGCAACTGGCGGCGCATGCCATACACCGCTTGCCGCTGCTTGTTGTTGACGTCGTCGTATTCGAGCAGGTGTTTGCGCGACTCGAAGTTCTGCGCCTCCACGGCCTCCTGGGCCTTCTGGATGCGCTTGGTGATGAGCTTCGACTCGATGGGGACATCCTCCTCCATGCCGAGCCGCAGCATCAGCCGCTGCATGCGCTCGCCGCCGAAGATGCGCATCAGGTCGTCCTGCAGCGACAGGTAGAATCGTGAGCTGCCGGGATCGCCCTGGCGGCCGGCGCGTCCGCGCAACTGGTTATCGATGCGCCGCGATTCGTGCCGCTCCGTGCCCAGAATGTGCAGGCCGCCCAACGCCACCACCTCATCATGCTCGCGGTCGGTCTGAGTCTTGTATTTGGCGAGCAGCGCGGTCCACTCTTCGGCGGGCATGTGATCCGCGTCGAGGCCCTGCTTACGGGCCGCTTCGCGCGCCATGAACTCCGGATTTCCGCCCAGCAGAATATCGGTGCCGCGGCCGGCCATGTTGGTGGAAACCGTGATGGCGCCCTTGCGTCCGGCCTGCGCCACTATGGGCGCCTCACGCTCGTGCTGCTTGGCATTCAAAACTTCGTGCTTCACACCTATTTTCTTCAACAGGGCGGAAAGCCGCTCGGATTTTTCGACCGAAATGGTGCCCACCAGCACCGGCTGCCCCTTATCGTGCAGATCCTTGATCTCTTTGGCCGCGTTACGGAACTTCTCGTCTTCCGTGCGGTAGACCATGTCCGAGAATTCTTCGCGGCGCATCTTCCTGTTCGTCGGAATCACCGTGACGTCCAGGTTGTAGATCTTCTGAAATTCCGCCGCCTCGGTCTCCGCCGTACCCGTCATGCCGGAGAGCTTCTTGTACATGCGGAAATAGTTCTGGAAGGTGATGGTGGCCAGCGTCTGATTCTCGCGCTCGATCTTGACGCCTTCCTTGGCTTCCACGGCTTGGTGCAAACCATCGCTCCAGCGCCGGCCTGGCATCAGACGCCCGGTAAACTCATCC
>JBEKYC010000104.1:0-25687 GCA_049511415.1 Bryobacteraceae bacterium
AAGGTGGTGGACGCTCAAATCGAGTTCGTGAAGGATGCCAGCGGCGCGGTGACGGCATTGGTTTTGCATCAGGGCGGGCGCGACCAGAAGGCGCCGCGGATCAGCGATAAGGCGGTCCAGGCACGCGACCAATTAAACAAGGGCGTCCGAACGTTTAAGAGCGCGTTGTATCCCGCCGCGGTGGAGCACTTCAAGACAGCCGTCGAACTCGATCCGAATTTCATCACGGCGCGGTTGTATTTGGCCACGGCCTACATGCAGCAATATATTCCGGGCGCCGACTCGCCGGATAACCAGCGGATGGCCAAGGCGGCCTACGATGAGTTTCGGGAGCTTCTGACACGGGACCCCAAGAACGAGCTGGCCGTCGCCTCCATCGCCTCTCTGCTGTTCAACGAGAAGAAGTTGGACGAATCCAACGAGTGGTACCTGAAGCTGATCGCCCTCAACCCCAAAGCCAAGGAGGCCTACTATACGTTGGGCGTAATCGCCTGGACCAAGGCGTGGGTCGTGGACGGTGAAGCCCGGGCCAAGTTGGGCATGAAGCCCGAAGATCCCGGCCCGCTGAAGGACAAAAAGGTGCGGGCCGAGGTGGCCGCCAAGAACGGACCCATCGTCGATGAGGGCTTCAAGGATCTCGACCAGGCGCTGCAAATCGATCCCGAGTACGATGACGCCATGGCGTACGAGAATCTCCTCTACCGGCAGAAGGCGGACCTGGAAGATTCGCCGGAAGCTTACAGGGTAGACATAGAGGCTGCTGACAACTTCTTCGCAAGGACCCTGGAAACCAGGAGGGTTAAGGCCGAACGGAACGCCCACAGCACGTCATTAGCGTGTGTGGAGGAAGCAACTGCCCGTTCACCAGCTGTCGCCACGCAAGCTGTTGATATTCGCATCACCAATCAGCGGTTGAACGCATCGAAAATCTATTGGCTGAACCAACAAGGGCAACGAGTGTTCTATATGGCGTTAGATAGCGGGGCTTTCTACACGCAGGCAACGTATTCCGAGCATCCTTGGGTTGCGACGGACAACGATGGGCACTGTTTGATGTTCTTCGTAGCGACAACCGCACCACATCAGGAAGTTACGATCCGGTCGCCGGACGGAAAGATTGAGGGCTTGCAGTCAGGCCAGCCAGCGACGACATCCCGCATACGTGTAGAAGCGAATGTTCAGGCCCCAAAACCGGTCAGAAAGTCACACCCATATACCAAATTTGGACCCGATCGGTGGCCGAAGGATGAGCTGAATCACTATATAGCGATGCAAAATGGATTCGATTCAGAGGCCGGAAAGCGAATCGAGCCTGAAAGATCGGCAGTAGCTTCGAAGGCCATGATCGCGGGGACTTCGGAACCGCTCGCTATCCACGCGGGGCTAGACGTTCTAAGGCACGGAGGCAATGCTGCCGATGCTGCCCTGACGACCTCACTGGCGCAGATCGCCCTCACCGCTGGCGCAGCCGTAAGCTACGCCGGGATCATGACGGCCGTGTACTACGATGCTGCGACGGGCAAGGTGCACACGCTCAATGCAAGCTACAACACCGTCCAAAACGAAAAGGACCCGCTCAGTATTCCGGGAATTGGAGAACACAGCGGCCGGACAGTTCTGGTTCCTGGCTACATGGCCGGCGTGCAGGCATTGCACGATCGCTTCGGCCGGCTGCCCTTTTCCATGCTGTTCGGCCCCGCCATATGGATCGCAGAGAATGGCGTCGTGGTGAACTCCACCGTGAACAAGTGGATCTCCTCGCAAAAAACATTCGTCACTCGCCTACCGGAAACGAAGCGCATCTTCACTAAGCCGGACGGGGAGCTTTACAAAACAGGCGATCTTTTCCGCCAACTGGAATTGGCCGCAACCCTTAAGAAGATCGCCGCTCAGGGTTCCACCTATATTTACAAAGGGGAGTGGGCACATCATTTCGTTGACATCGCCCAGCGCGAAGGCGGGAAAATTACGCTCGAAGACCTAGCCGCCTATCGCCCCTTGTGGACCGAGCCTCTCCAGGCCTCTTATGCGGACTACCAGGTGGTACTATTGGGTCCGCCGAACACCGGCGGATTCATAACTCTCGGAGGACTCGGGCTAGCGGAGGTCGCAGGTCTCAGGAAATCTGGCCATTACACAACCTCCGCGGAGGCTCTCTATAACCTGATCCAGATCGAGAGAACCACCCAAGCGTTTGCCAGTGCGTCCCCCAGCGCACGCCAGGAATGGTTCCCCGAAGTGGAGCCGTCGCTGGAATCGCTCCTAAACCGCAAGGCTGCCGAACGCTTCTGGGCTGGCATCCAGCGCAAAATGGTACCATCACCGGCAGAAGATCCCAGCCCCCATCACTCGGCCGGCATCGTGGCCGTCGATGAACAGGGCAATGTCGCATGCATTCTCCATTCCATCAACGGAATTCTGTGGGGGGCGACAGGTATCTTCGTTGACGGAATCTCCATTCCGGACTCCGCCGTCTTTCAACAGGGTCCGATCCTTGATGCGGGAGCCGGTATGCGCCTACCCGAGTCAACCAACCCCTTGATCGTTCTGAAAGGGGGAAAGCCTGTGCTTGCCTCGGTCGCGATCGGCTCGGGATTGCTCAACGTCACTCTTGAGAACCTCATCAATATCCTAGACTTTGGCATGGACCCCCAGACCGCCGTAAACCAGCCAAACACGCAAGGGCCATTCCGTGGGGTGATGGCGAACGCACCCGGTAAACCTGAATATGAAAAGGAAGCGATCGGCCAGGGCGAGTTTCCACAGTCCGTGATCGATGGCGTGGTGGCTCGGGGCCAAGCCATCAAGCTCGTCCATAAGTACGCGCAACCCGGTTATTGGGTTGGAATCCAAGTCGATCCCCTGACTCACAAGCTCAGGGGCGCCGGCACACCCCTGTTGCCGGCCCTCGTAGAAGGATACTGATCCTGAGATAGGCTACGTAAACTCCAGAGCTAATCTAGATATCGTAATTAAGCGCCATTCGCGACGCGGATTGCGCTTGACTCGCAGTCGGCAAAATGCCGCCCGCGCGATGACCGACATCGCGCGAAATCTGCCGCAGGCGCGCTGTTTGAACCCCGCGCAGGCAGCGAGTTGAAATACAAGTTGAAACTGGCCCCGCTCGCCCACAGCACCACGCCGGAACCAAGGTCGAGTACACGATTGGCAAGCGGCAGAGGCAGACGACGCGGCAGGCCGCCAGCGTGGATGGGGCTTCCCGTACCGGCCAAGCGGCGCGGCCGACCACCCGGCAGCAAGAACAGAATCAAACCGGCGTCGTCTGTCGACTCGACGCCATAGGCGGGCGCGGTTTCCAGAGTTCGGTGGCAATCCGACGGGCGCATGCCACGAGCTGCGCCTCCTGCCTCGAACGGCGCCGGGCATGGTCCGGGGTAATCTCCTTCTGCGGGCAAAACGTGTCGGCTCGAATTTCTGAATGCAGACGGTATCACGGCTCGTGCGGATGACTACCCACAGACGACAAAGCCGCTGTCGTGGTTCTTTCTCGTAGGGCCGTCCAAATACCGTGCGAGCCATCCGAATTCGATATTCACTTCACATTCAGCTCCGCTTCCCACGCCCGGGCGCATCTCTCCGCGAGATCCCATCTCCCACTGATTCCTTTGAGCTAGAGTTCCAGCACGTGAACAGTGGCCGAAGTTGGACCGTGTTCAAAGTGGAAGAGCAGTTACTCGTTCTCGTGGCCACGCCGCGGGCTGATTAGAGTGCCGTTCGATTGAACTCCGCGGCGTCGAAGTGACTGAGCGCGTGCGCACTGCTACCCCGATGCCCTGCCAGGTCGGGGACAGCGATGTTCACGCCTTCCGTGACGGCGTGCTCGTCAATCTCTCGTGCCGCGTTTTTTTTGTGCTGTGCGCAGCCGCCGCGATGACCCTGCCCGCGCTGCGTCAATCGATCCCGTGGACGCCCTACGCGCCGAATAGCCAGGCAGCCCAGTACCGTATGCCGCCAAAAGATGCCGTCGGAATTCCCTGACTGGTGTATAGTTTGGTGAGGCTGGAGGGTAAGCGATGAAACGAGTCGTCGACTCCTTGTTGGTGCTGTGCGGAGCGGCGGCCCTACACGCTCAGACCTTCACCACGCTGTTTAGTTTCTATGGCGCAGACGGCGAGTCCCCATTCGGGGGACTGGTCCAAGCTACCGACGGTAATTTCTACGGGACCACCGCCGCTGGAGGGTCCCCCGGCGTTGGCACGATCTTCAAGATCACCTCAAACGGCACGCTGACGACGGTATACAGTTTCTGCTCCCAGAGCGGATGCCCGGATGGCGACTGGCCCAATGTTGGGCTCTTGCAGGCCACCGATGGGAACTTCTACGGAACAACGTACCATGGCGGGGCCAGGGGAGACTTCGGGACGGTGTTCAAGATGACGCCGGGCGGTGCGCTGACGACGCTGCACACTTTCTGTTCCCGGAGTGGATGCACGGACGGCAGATACCCCGAGGCGGTACTCGTGCAGGGCGCCGACGAATACTTGTACGGGACCACGCGCCGCGGCGGAACCCATGACTGTGGGACGGTCTTCAAAATGACAACGAGCGGCAAGCTGACCACGCTGTACAGCTTCGGATCTCAGGCCGCGCTCCTGGACGGCGCGTCCCCGCACGCGGGGCTCGTCCAGGCCACCAATGGGGACTTCTACGGGACAACGACCCGTGGCGGGGCCAAACAATTTGGGACAGTGTTTAAGATTTCACCTGGCGGCGCCCTAACCACGCTCTACAGCTTCTGCTCTCAAAGCGGGTGCCAGGATGGCGGCGGTCCTGTCGCGGGGCTGGTGCAGGGCGTTAAATGAGGACCTTTACGGAACTACCGTGGGGGGCGGAGCGAGCGGTTTTGGCACGGTCTTTAGAATCACGCAGAGCGGCAGCCTGGCGACGCTCTATAGCTTCTGCTCACAAAGTGGTTGCCCGGACGGTGGCGCCCCTGAGGCTGGGCTGGTCCGTGCCATTGATGGAAACTTCTACGGGACAACGGCCGGCGCCGGGACTAACATCGGTGGCACGATCTTCAAAATCACCCCGAACGGCACGCTGACGACACTTTATAGCTTCTGCCCGCAAGACGTTTGTGCGGACGGCGCGAGCCCGTACGCGAGCCTCATCGAGGCCACCAATGGGGACTTCTACGGGACCACGCCGTTTGCGTTCCCCAATCACACGTGCGCTCAATTCTGTGGCACGATCTTTAGCCTATCAGTCGGACTCGGCCCGTTCGTGGAAACACAGACTACTTCCGGGAAGATGGGAGCAGCCGTCACGATCCTGGGACCCGATCTGACCGACGCTACCAGCGTCACATTCAACGGCACTGCGGCGGCTTTCACCGTCAACTCCACCGGTACAGCAATCTCGACCACCGTGCCGACGGGCGCGACCACCGGCACAGTCCAGGTGGTAACACCCAGTGGCACGCTTTCGAGTAACGTGACTTTCCGAGTACTGCCATAGGCTCCGCCAACTGTATTTGTGAGCAGGCCGCAACGCTACGTTGTGAGTTGATATCGTTAGCGGTGTCCGGAATAGCGTTAGCAACGATGACCGGCGCAGCCGGATAGAGGTAGGCGTTGTTGGCGTTATCGGGATGTTTCTGGCGGCATGGACTTATATCCACGCTCCTGTCGGCTCGCTCTTCGATGCAGGCGAGTACATTGAGCCCACCCGAGCGCTCAACGTCGCAATTTGTGATGTCCTTGCGCAGTCGCTTTACAGAATATTTACCATTTCATGACAACCAGCTGAGCCTACTTCTGATAGATTCTCACGGTATGGTAATTCCCAGTTCTTTAAAGGAGACAGCAAAATGATGCGGACCATCACAAGATTCATGGTGATTGCATTGCCCATTCTGGCCTTTGCGCTGATGCCCAGCGACGCCAGAGCGCAGAGCTACACCGGCAATTGGCCGTTTACCATAACCGATTCGCGGTATGCCAACGGTACGTACTGCCTGGCGCTAACCGACACCGGAAAAGCCGGCTGGCCGCACAGCGGAGGGGCCTCGCTGGTTCCCCTGAACGGCACGTATCCCGGGGGATTCCAAGTCATCGACGGACTCCTCACGGTGACTATTACCGTACCGGGGGGTTACGGTACGCTTGCGTTCTATGTGTACGTCGCTCACGCCAAGGACGGCCACATCGGCAAGGGCGTCTACGACCTGGCATACGGCGGGTATGGCGACTCAGGTTTATTGACGTTCGGCGAAAAAAACGGCTGCTCAAATTGACAAGCGGAAAACGCCGCTGCGAGCCAGTACGGAGGGCTTTCGTGAATGGCTCTCATCTTCTATCCTACTTCTGTGCCGGTCTCGGCGCATCCACGTAGCAGACGTGGATGAGGGTTTCGTCGTTGGATCCGGTGAGGTCCGCAGCCGGCGCCGGTCCTGGCCGCTCCTCCCACTCGAACCAGTCGCCCCCGGAATACGCACCCGGCCCTGGCGGTAGTTGTCGCACTGTTACGACGTGCCGCGGCCCCGCGTAATCGGCGGGCAGCGTCTTCAAATAACCATACTGAAGGCGGAAGCGTCGCGACCCGGTGCTAGTCTGGTTCACTCGCTCCAGCCGCGCCAGTCTTGAAACGATGGATCTCATTCCTCCCGCCACGGAACGACGGGAAGCTTGTGCACTTCAAATACTTCCCCCGTTCTGGTGGTCGTGTCGATAATCGGAAGGCTCTGGATGAACGCTTCCAGTTCGTCGTCAGTGATGGTGCCCTGAACGCCGTCGCGCGCCACCGTTTCGCTGATCACCCCGTTGGTAAGGATTCGCCAGCAGTTGCAGTTCGCCAGCGTCGCCTGTTAGCTCATGACGCTCAGTATGAATTGAATCGCGTATCTTGCGAGCGATCCCGCCGATGCGGCGCCAGCTGCTTCTCCAGGCTTCTCAGGCGGCGTTCCATCACTCGCATCGCTCTCCTCCTCCGCCTTACGCTCGCGTGTGGCTCCGGCCTCTTCCGCGGCCCAGCGTGCACGCATGTGCTCCTACCCGGCCCGGATGATCTTGCCGATAGTGCGAATCTGATGCGTCCACTCCACTCCGGGCTAATGGGTCCGGGGCCGGCCGGTGCCAGCCAGGTTAGGGGGCGGAGCCAATCCGGCACCCCCCAGTTCAGTCTGCGGAGGGGGAGGCATGGAGCCGCCGACCGCCCAGCTTCCACGTTCGGCAGCTTGGATGGATGCGATGGCCGCGGCGTTCAGGTTAACGACCACCTGAGTGCCGTCGCTGGCGGCACTCACGACCGTGTTGGCATACCAGACTCCCGAGCCGAGGTCCTGGAAGATGCCGGGCCGGCCGCTCTGTGACGCGATCAGCTCCGGGATAGGCGTAGAGACGTCCCAACAACTATATACCGCCCTTGGGTTTGGATCGATGTAACCCGTCGAGTTCAAATTTCCGATGCTCAACTGGGCCGAGGTGATGGTCGCCGTCACGCCGGACAGGTCGAACACGAAATAGTCGTGTTGGTTGTAGTTATTCCCGTCGCATGCGTCCGACGAACCACAAATTCCCGCTATGTAGTTGCTGATACCCGGCCCGTTGGTGTTATTGGCGCCGGTCTCGTCATACCAGCCGGCGGTACTCGCTTGCAGGATAATGGTGCCGTTCAAAATGAGCTGCTGGGTTCCGTTCGGCGAATAACCGAACATCGCACGGCTGTTTTCCCCAAAGCTCACGGCTGCCGTCAGCAGAGCGCAACTTAGCACTAATGTCAGCCTCCTCATGTTTCTTCATCCTCCGATCAGGTTTTCGTACCTCAGCTGATAACCGGTATTGGGCTAGAAATTTGAGTAAATTTGGGTAATTAATTTTTCCAGCCACCACGCAGGCGCACTCCACAAACTGGCGCGTTCTCTAAGGTTTGCATTGAAACTAAAAGACTTGGGGTGGCTCCCCGAGAGGAACACAGATCCGAACACGGTTTTGGAGAACCAGAAATGCTCCAGATTCTCCGCGCCGTCAACCAACGGAAAAGTTCGGAGACGGACTTTCGGTGTGAGGGGTTCAGTTATCAATGATCGAACAGCAGCCCTAAGAATACACCCAAGCCGGAGGTCGCGGCTGGCACGATTTCGGTGAATGCCGTCGGACTCAGAGAGCCATGTAGAATTCCGATAAGATCCGGAATGCGTCGCTAGCGGAGAGATCGAGATGGCACTCAGCCGCCAACCTCGCAAACGGTGCGTCCCAATCCGCGAGAGAGGATCGAGGGCCTTTGGAACTGAGTGTGTCGCCCGGAGATCGAAGGTCGCATGGAGAGCTTGAACAACACGTTCTGATTGGAGCGTGCCGGATTGAATCAGTAGCGCCATATCCACC
Organism: Bryobacteraceae bacterium; assembly: GCA_049511415.1. Taxonomy (GTDB): domain Bacteria; phylum Acidobacteriota; class Terriglobia; order Bryobacterales; family Bryobacteraceae; genus Bog-159. Next base: position 8,346 of record JBEKYC010000104.1, read on the forward strand.
AAGTCCCGCACTCGACTGTTGGGCGTCGTTCGGGGCAGCGTGTATGCGTGGAACTTCTCAACGAACTGTTGCTCGCGCTGGATCATCGGAACCGCTGGCGGCAAGATGCCCGCGAAGCCGAGCCAGTCACGCATATGAGCCTGTTCAAGCGGATCAAGAACCACGTCACCGATTCCAACGTCAAGATGAAACTTCACGAAGGTGCGCCCGCCCATGAGGGACTCAACTGGGTAGCGCGCTCCACCATATGGAGCGCCGTCCAGGTCCATCATCGCCTCACCAATTCGGAAAGAGAAGAAGTCGCCGAGGTCCGCGGCCCCGGCATCCTGGATCTGCTTCAGTAGGATGTCGTCGCGACCGGCTGGCGCAACTCTCACGGTGAAATCGAGATCCTTGGTGGTGCGCGCGGTTTGGAACCGGAGTTCCATGGCATAACCGCCTTTCAGGACCCAGTTTGTATTCGGCCCGAGAAAAAGCCTGGCGAGGAATCGATCGAAGGCTACTTGCCGGCGCAGCCGCTGTAGGTCAATCCCATCTTCTCGCGATACGCGCTTGAGACGTTCCTCAAGTGCGGTGCGGAGTGCGGGACCGGAAGGGTATTTTCTTTCGGGGGTCAGTTCGTCCCCTTCCGAATCTCAGTCAGGGCGGAGGCGCGTTCCGAATCCTGCTGAGACATCGCGACCTGACTCTTGGTGATGTTGCCTCGTTTCATCGCCTCGCGAAACGCCTCGCGTAGAACAGGCTTCGGGAGTGATCCTTCCATCCAGACATCCAGAATCGCGCGTATGGCGTTCGTCACGGGGACTCCATGAAGGATTTCCCGGTCTTCGGCTGCGACATCGCCGTAGTGCAGGCGCAGAACCTTTGGGATAGGGACTCCGCGGCGGAAGTGCTCCGGGACGGTGATGTCCAGCTTGGCGGGATTCGCATCGGTGAGGTCGTGGAGGCTTAGCGCCGTCTGGTGGCTGAAAACGCCAGTCGGCTGATCGCTCCTGTCACGTGACCAGAGCCACCAAAGGATTAGATCCGGGCGCTCAGGCTCTGGAAAAAGGGCCAGCCTATAAATTCCGCGGTGCTCGCGAATCCAGTTGTGTGCCCGGACGTGATAGATGCGTTTGTTACTAGCGTACCCGAGCGCAGCGGCCTGCTTCGCGGTGAAATAGCCGCCCTGCGATTCGGCGAGTTGGTAGAGTTCCTTTTGTCGTTCGCTGGGCGGAGAAGACGTTTGCATAAAAGGTCAACTTTCTGGACCTATTATGCGCTTGGGGGCGGTTCGACGCAAACGCCCTGATTGGTGTTAATTTCATGATTTTCATCCTCCAGATCGTTTTAACGAAGAGAAGCGGCGGATCATATTTCAGGTAACCATACGATGAGTGGATACAATCCTCGGATACGGTTTATACGATCCGTGGAGCCTATCCAGTGCCAGCCGGGGCGACACAGGACTTGCGAAGCACGCTGCGTCCTCACTGCGGACGCTCTACGCTACCACGTGCTTCTTCCTGGATGCAGCCATCCTCTCGGTGAAGGGCCGAAGTCCTTTGCGGCGCTCCCTTGTCTGAATTGCACCTGTGTCAAAAGTGGAGCTTCAGCGCCACCTGGATCAGGCGCGGTGAATTCGCGCTGATAATCTGTCCGAAGGTCGAATCATTGATGTTGCCGTCGACCGAGTTTGCGCCGAAAAACTGAGCGTGGTTGAAGGTATTGAACGTCTCCAGACGGAACTCCAGCACCTTGAATTCGGAAAAGTGGGTCTCCTTGAGTAACGCCATGTCCCAGTTGTCCATTCCAGGCCCGTAAAACTGCCGCCGCGACGCGGTTCCAGGCGAACCGAGGGCGGGAAGGCTGAACAGCGCAGTGTTGAAGTACGGCTGGCCATTTCGTGGATTTCCGTTCAGTTCCAGATTGCCTGGGGCAATATCCAGATTGCCGAATCCGATCCCGTTCACCCCGTTGTTGTAGCTTCCGATCAACGAGGTATCGTTGGGGTTGACCAGCGTCACAGGAAGCCCACTGCTGAAACGCGTGATGCCTGACAAGGCCCAACCCTTCGTCAGCCGGTCGGCGTGATGCAAAAGCCTGTCAAACGGAAAGTCGTAACGATAGGTCGCGACGAAATCGTTTTTTATGTCGAATGAGGAAGGCGCTCGCGTGAGGCGGTAATTATACGGGTCCACCTGTTCCCCCAGATTGGAGGCTTGATCGAGCGACTTTGCGTAGGTATAGCTGCCAAGAACCGTGAAGCCTCCGCCGCTATGTTTGAGGCTGACCTGCAAGGAGTTGTAATCTGAGTTGCCCATGGCGTCGAAGTACACGTCGGTGCCGAAGCTATTGCCCAAGGGGCCGCGCGTTCCATTGACGATCTGCCCGTTGCTTCGGGTGTAGGTTAGATTCTCTCCGAAAGGTCCGCAAGTCTGCGTTCCTGGCGCGACTTCGCTCGGCTGGCTCAGGCTCACGCATAATGCGGGATTTCCCGGATTCGCCGCCAGGAGGACCAGTTGGTGATGCGCCTGGCTGCCGATGTAGCTCGCATCGAACACGGTGTTCGCGCCGAACTTCCGCTCCAGCGAGAGGAAATAATTCTCCGAGTACGGATTCCTGTTGGTTGGGAAATACGCGTCAATTCCGTTGATCGGATAGTAGGATGAAAAATTGACGTTGGAGTCCGGGTTCTTGGCCGACGTGTTATAGGGAGGCACCACGACGGGAAATTCCTGCGGGTAGACCGTTCCCGTCTGCGCGCCAATCAAGGGATTGGTGAACAGCGGAGTCTCCGGGCTGCTATAAGTTAAGCCGTACGGCGCGTTGCCGGTTTCAAACGCCAGCGTCTGCCCTTCGATGGCCGTGAAGAATCGCCCGTAACCGGCACGAATACTGCTGTTGCCCGGACCACCGGTCAGTTTCTCTATAAATGTACTGGTGGAGTTGGGTGACCAGGCCAAGCCGAGACGGGGCGAAAAATTGTTGTAACGCGTGGGCGCAATCGTTCTGGGAACGTTGGGGTCGCCTGGGAACACCAGGCCGGTGGGAGCGCCAGGAAATACCACCGATTGTTCGCCCGGAATCAAGGTCCCGGTCTGATTGTGCTCTTCGGTCCACGGCTGGATCAGGTCCCAGCGCACACCATAATTGAAGGTCAGATTCGAGCGTAAGCGCCAACTATCCTGCGCAAACAAGCCGGCGTATTTCGACTGCTCGTAAAACGCCGGTGAGAAGCCCTGATTGTAAGTATTCGGGAAACCCAACAGGAAGTCGGCGAAATCGGAACCGGTCTGATATCCGGTAAATTGAAACTGGCCATTCGCCGTGAAATCGGGCAGGAGCTTCACTTCTTGCAACAAGCCTTGTCCGCCGAACTTCATCGTGTGATTCCCGATCACCTTCGACAGATTGTCCTGCACCTGATAACTGCCATTGGTTTGTGCCAGAGAGAACGGGCTGGTACCGAAATTAATCTTATTGAAGACGATCGATTCCACGCCTTCGGTCTTGGGGTCGCCCGGCAGAATGCCGTTCGGCCCCACGGTGAATCCCTGCGAGGCCAGGCTTTGCCCGACTCCGCCCTGCTGCTGGCCCAGATCATTGGAATCGCGTAGGTAGCTGAGCTGAACTTCATTCACCAGCGTCGGGCCGAAGCTCTTGGTGGCGCTTAAACTGGCCAACTGCGCTTGACCGTTGGATAGCGCGTTGAAGCCTGGCACGTTGGCTCCGCCCTGTGCGGTCGGATATGGATTGTTCAGATTATAGTCGTCGAGAAAATAGTACACCGAAACCGCGCCGAAACGCGTGGAGGGCGCATCCACGCGCACCGATCCCTTGCCATCGTTGAGGTGTTGCGCGAGGGTCGCGTTGGCATACTCGCTCGCCCCGACATTAGGCAAGGGAATGTACTGAAGCAGGTTCTGTGCCGGAGCGGACCACGCACGCTGCGGGATCACGGCATTCGGAAACACGCAGTTCAGCGAACTGGTGCAGTTCGGTGTGTAATACGCTTCTCCGGCCGAGACGCCATAGCCAAGTCTCTGGGAGAGCAGGCTCGCAGCGTACGCGCCCTGCACCGTCCCGCTCAGCGCGCTGGCCAGATCGGAGAAATTTCCGCTTCGATCGGCCACCGAAGGAACGGGAAGAAGTCCGGTCCCAATCCCCTGAATGTTCCGCGTGCCCTGATAGTCGCCGAAGAAGAAGATTTTGTCCTTCTTGATCGGCCCTCCGATGGTTCCGCCAAACTGGTTTTGGATGTAAGGCGCTCGCGAAGGATCGAAGAACCCGCGGGCATCCAGATCGGTGTTGCGAAGGAATTCAAACGCCGAGCCATGAAACTGGTCGGTGCCGGACTTGGTGACCACGCTGATCAGACCGCCCGAGTAGTTGCCGTATTCCGCATCGAAGTTGCTCGTCAGAACCCGGAATTCGGCGATGGAGTCAAGGTTCGGAACGATCGCCGCGCCCTCCGCGATACCTTCCTCCACATTGGCGCCATTGAGAATGAACCCGTTGGCCGATTCCCGCTGGCCGTTGACGGAGAGCAATCCGGGATTCAGACCTCCAGAGGGCGCGACGGCGCCGAAACCGCCGCCAGAAGAAGAACTCGTGGCGCCGGTCGACACCGGAGTGACGCCGGTCTGCACGGCGAGCAGATCCGTATAGCTGCGGCCGTTCAGTGGCACCTCCTCAATCCGCTGGCTTGTTACCGTCTGGCCTAGCTGGGTGTCCGACTTCTCAACTTGAACTTGTGCCGCTTCTTCATTCACCTCGACAGTCGTCGTTTGGCCGGCGAGTTGCAGAACCACATCCACTTGTAAGGCGGTATTTACGTCAATGGCCAATCCAGTCTTGCGGTAAGGAGTGAAGCCGGGAACGCTAACTGTAAGGTTGTAGTGACCGACCGCGATCGCTGGGAACGAAAACATACCCTGGTCGTCGGCATTGGTCTCCTGCTTTACGCCAGTTCCAGCATCGACCGCCGCCACGCCAGCCCCGCCGACTGCGGCGCCCGTTGGGTCCTTCACCGTGCCGGTGATCCGCCCGCCAACTTGGGCAAGTCCGTTCACGGCGAGAAGCGTGAATATGCAAAACGATTTCCAGTGCATGTAGCCATGTATAGGGGAGGATTGTCTTTCGCGAAAGACAGGAAGACGGCTTCCGGATCTACTCTTCCGGGCATCCGGAAGCCTGCCCCAACCGTTTGATTGACTGATTGTTTACAACAGATTTCGGTATCGCTCCAACGCGACACGGACTAATTGGCTGCGATTATTCGCTCCCGTCTTGGAGAACAGTTGCTGGAACGTATTCTTGACCGCACTCGGCGTCATTTCTAGCCGGGACGCAATCTGGCTGTTTGGGAGGCCCTCGAAAAGAAGCCGCAAAACAGCAAGTTGACGGATGTTCAAGCTCGGCCACTCAGCGCCCTCCGGTGCCGTCGTAAGGGCAGGAATCGCGGCGGGTTGCTGGTCGGTGACATCGGCGATGATCGCGGCCAGCTTCCGGCCATCGTTTTCCTTGTAGGTGGAGAACCATACGTCCGCCACGAAGGCTTCCCCGTTTCCGCGATGCATTTGGCACTGCATGGACGCCCGCACTTGGGCTCCATTTTCGGACCCGAAGGCATTCTGTAATTGGGGTAGAAATATGGCAATCGGCTGGCCAATCAGATTCATGTCATCCGGAACCATCAATTCGGCCGCTGCCCGGTTCGCCAACTCGATCGCGCCGCTCTGGTTCACTACGACGATTGCCGCAGGGCTGGTTTCGACCAGAGCAACGGTCCGCGCCTGCGTTTCCAAACTAAGCCGCTGGTTGCGAAGAAGCTCCGAGACGAACAGTCCGCATCCGGCGAAGGCTAACATCTCCGAAATCAGGCGGATGACTCTTCCCGCCGGGTCGAGGGAGCTAAAGACCTCACTGAGTGCGGCACAAACAACGCAAAGGCCCGCGAGTGCCGGGCGTGGCAGGAAGCCCGCTGCCAACATAATCGGAACCAGGTACAGGAAGCCGAGCGACAAGTAGGGCAGGGTACAGTAGTCCACGAGCGCGATCACGACTACCATTGCGGCACTCGCCACCAGGACAGGACTTCGGTTTGGCCGCTCCCAAAACTTTTTCGCGAATAGGATCAGGCTGGTCAGGTCAGTATTGTGTGCCAGGATGCCTACGATTGCTACTAATCAAATGGGTCGCCGACGTGGCCCTCGATCAAGCGGACGATTGGATTCAGGCACACCCCTGAGTTGTGCAGCTTGAGGTTTTATTCGAACGGTTTACTAGCCCACAAGAGGGTAGTCGAATGAATACTCTGCTTGTCGTGCGCACCATCAACACGGCGGGCTCATGCTCTGTCAAGCGCTGCTCACAAAGCCGACGCCGAAATCGTTGTTGGGTCCTCTATCGCCGGGTAACTCAACCATTTACCGCATCAGCCGCAAGTCGGACTGGATGAGGTTGGTCCAACAGGATCATCCATCTGCCGTCAGCTCATAGAAATATCGCTCGATTGGCTCCGTTTGGTAGCGGCAACGGCCAACTGAAGAGGCAAAGGTGGTCAACGGCCCAAACGCAGATCAAGGGAATCGACTGGCTCGTGGCGCTCACGTTCTCCATCGCCCAGGGACAGCCGCCGTTGAACCATGGCACTAGGTATGCTGTCGCGGTCACGGGCCAAGTGCCCGGCGCGGTGAATGGAAATGCGATCGCCGCTTGCGCATTCGTGAAGTTCCGGTACGTCGCTCCCCACGACAGCGCCTCCATCTTCAGACGGTCGAGGCCCGAGCCGGATTGAGCCAGATACTGCGATGGGAGATTAACCGCACGGTTCAGACGGCCGCCTTGTGGGTAGGGGACATCTGGCGTGTAGTAGCACGTCGCGAAGTTTACGTCGTACGGCCAGAGCAGCTCAAACTTCGCGCCGGAATAGCTCGCGAGCACGGTGGTCCGGATGGAATCGATGTGGCTCTTGATCAGGCTGGCGAGGAAGTTTGCGTCCGCCGAGCCGTTGACGGTCGGATCGTCGTCCTGGGTGTAGAACGTGGCCAGGGACCGGCCAAGCACGGTTTGCGCGGCTTGCGCCGTGTAGGCGTCGTAGCAGGCCATGCCGCCGCCGCTGCATGTTCCGGTACCGCTGACGTAATTGCCGTTCCCGCTCGATCCATTGAGGGTGAAGTGGGTTGCGTCCGTGATGGTAATCGTCTCGTCCCCGTTCGCCGCCGTGTTGCCTTGGATGCCAGCGAGGATCGCGCGCTGGCCCGTGGACAAGCCGTGTGGGCTGACCGTGCCAATCGAGATCGGCGATGTCCAGCTTGCGTAACCCACCGCGATATCGTTAGCGGTTCACGCCGGCGTTTTCTCCACGTAGCAGACATGGACGATGTGGTTCGGCTCCGGCCGCCCGTTCGTCCGTCGCCGCGACCGTGCGGATGGTGATGAGCGCCGTGCACGCAGGCGGTAAGCGGTGGGGCCGCCGGGCGCCGAAGTGCTGCCCACCGCAGGTTCGGGATAATGGAAGCGTGAGAACCAGAACCACACCCAGTCGCCAAGACCTTGTGCGCACGGGCCGGCGGCTCGAATATTTCACCATCGGGTACAACAGCGCCGAAGCGCTGGTTTCCATCATTGCCGGGCTGATCGCCGGGTCCGTTTCCCTGATTGGTTTCGGTCTGGACAGTGTGATCGAGGTCGCATCGGGTACGGCTTTGCTCTGGCGGCTTCACTACGATTTCAACCGGTCCCGGCGTGAACGAGTTGAGCGGCTCACCTTGCGAATCGTTGGCGGTTGCTTTCTTGCGCTGGCGGCGTACATCCTCTACGAAGCAGGCTCCAAACTGATCGGCCACGAAGCGCCGGAGCGGAGCATCCCCGGAATCATCGTCGCCGCCGCTGCCGTGATCGTCATGCCCTTGTTGGCAAGGGCGAAGCGGCGGGTTGCTGCCGGAATCGGAAGCGGGGCCATGAGCGCTGATTCCAAGCAAGCCGATTTTTGCACCTATCTGTCTGCGATTCTGTTGGGCGGCTTGCTTCTGAATACCTTGTTCGGATGGTGGTGGGCCGATGCGGGGGCAGGGCTAGTGATGGTTCCGGTGATCACCAATGAAGGCATCGACGGGATCAGGGGCAAGGCGTGTTGTGACGATTGCGGGGCTGCGTGCGATTGACCGATATACAAGCCTTGGCGCTAAAGGTCTACAAGCCCCAGCGCGTGCGCGGATTCAGGCCTTCGCTCTCGCCTCCACGTAGGACACCTGGACGAGCATCTCGTCGTTGGAGCGGCCAGCGTTCGCAGCCGGCGCCCGGCCGGGCCGCTCCTCCCACTCGAACCACTCGTGGCCGTCAGAATCCGTCGCCAGTTGCTTCACGGTGACCGTGTGCCGCGGTCCGGTGTAATCGCTGGGCAGCGTCTTCAAATAGCCGTACTGAATCCGCAAACGCCGCGGCCCGGTGCTCTCCGGGGTCAGGCGCTCTAGCCGGCTCAGTCTTGAAATGATGGATCTCACTGCTCTTGCCAATGAACGACCGAAAGCTTGTGCACCTCAAGGATTTGTCCCGGTCGGGTGTCCACGTCGATAATCGGAAAGCTCTGTATGAACGCTTCTAGTTCGTCATCAGTGATGGTGCCCTGCACGCCATCAAGCGCCACAGATTCGCTCAGCACCCCGTTGGTAAGGGTTCGCCGGCAGTTGCAGTTTGCCAGCGTCGCCTGCTGACTCAGGACGCTCAATATGAATCGCATATCTTGCGAGCGATCCCGCTGCAGTACGGCTACTTGAAGACGCTGCCCGCCGATTGTCAGCGCCGGTGCAATAATCCCCATAATACCGGTTGAAAAATCCCCAGCCCCCGGCAGGTGGTGTACACCCGACTCTGGAATGCAGAGGAGGGAAGACATCTGTTTAGGGGGAAAGACGTGGACGAGATCAACCAGCTCTGCCACTCGACGAACTGGGGGCGACGATCTTCTTTCAGTTGGTGAGCGCGCGCTGCGAGAGAGGCAGCATCATCCTGACCTCGAACAAGAGCTATGGCGAATGGGGCTCCATCTTCGGCGATCCGATCATCGCCACGGCAATCCTGGATCGGCTGCTGCACCATTCGACCACGGTCAATATCCGGGGCGAGAGTTACCGGCTCAAAGAGCGCCGCAAGGCTGGTTTAATCCCACTGCCGGAACAGCATCGGGACGAGGCTCCGGCTGGCGCCCCGAACGGTCAGGGTAAGCGCACCGTATGAGTTTTCAAGGCATGGGCAAATCTATCAATCCGATGGGTGATTTTCTAAAACCAAAACCCCAAGGCGAAGCCCTACCCGGCTTCGCCCCGAGGCCCATCGTCTTGATGAGTTTGCAGCCAGCTATTCCTTGGCGGGTTGCACTCCTGCATTGCCCGCCTCCGCTTCACCGGCTGGATACTGTTGACAAGATTACACCGGCCCGCGGCACGTCGTAACGGCGCGACAACTACCGCCAGGGCCGGGTGGCGCCTGTCAGTCTGCGATAGAATGATTAACGTTTCCTGGAGGATCGCGTGTTTCTAACGTTGGCGAAGAACCCAGCCCTGATCGCCGCGTGTGCCGCGGTTTTGTTCTTGTCTTTATCGGCGCAGACTCCGCAAAATGGCGAAGTTATAACCCGAGCGGTCATCGAGCGCTTCGACGAGGCGTTCAATCGGCATGACACAGAAGCCGTAGCTTCTCTGTTGACCGACGACACCGTGTTCGAGGATACATCCCCAGCACCGGATGGGAAGCGATTAGAGGGCAAGACCGCGGTGATCGAGTTCTGGCGAGGGTGGTTTGCGCGCAATCCTGACGCGCAATTCGAGACCGAGGAAATAATTGTGAGCGGTGATCGTGCGGTTGTGCGATGGGTGTATCGCAAAGTACGAAACGGGCAGCCGTGGCACCTCCGTGGTGTGGATGTGTTCGCTGTCCGCCAAGGGAAAGTGGCCGCAAAACTCGCCTATGTGAAAGGATGAGCGGTTCAAAGGGTTCCGTAAGGATCCCAGTGGTGGATTGCGCCCGGACCACATTGCACTCCCGAAAAGGTACAGCGTCCCGCCCTGCTCGGCGCCCGCGCACCCTCCGCGCGCCCTTCCGCATCGCCGCGTCCGCCCACCGACAACCGCGCGCCGGCAGATGCAGGATCGCCGCGGACTATCGGCGGTGGTGGTGGGCACCACCATGCAGCAGAGAGAAATTCCGCCCTGACGCCTCGGCGGCGTTTGTGTCCATGTGCGTGCTAACGGGCGGACATAGGCCAATCTTCAGGGAGCGGTCTCTTGGACCAGGGCGTTGCGGCGATGCGCCGTTCACGCCCTGCCGTGTCCGTCGCAGCCCGTGCGGCATTGCTCGCATGTCTTCCCGGGCGTCCATCTTCCCATCGCTCAATCCTCAACTTGGTAGCATCAAAGTAAACGGGACATATCTTCAATAGCGCCACATGCGAGTCAAAAGCCTTGACAATTGTGCTGTACACAGCCTTGGCATCGTGTTTCGTGAATTATTGCCCGTGCGCTGTGGCGCAGACTGGTGGCTGCCCCGGCCGCCTCGCCGGCGACGGCGTCATCCGTAATCCAGTGAGCCTCGGCAGCCACGAGGGCGTTCTGCATGCCGCCTTTACACTGCGTAGCCAAAAGATGCACGAACTAGCCCTACGCGAGTGCTATGTCTATCAATCCGCCTCGGGACCTGTGGAGTCGCCCATCCTGCGCCTCAATCCCGGCGACCGGCTCGAATTGCTCCTCACCAACCGCCTCACCTATGTTCCCCCTGGGCCTCCAAATATCATTCCCGGCCACAGCCACGCGGAAGAGATGGCCGGGGCTTGCTCCAGCGGCGATATGTCAGTCACCTCGACAAATCTCCATTTCCACGGATTGAGCATTCCGCCAAAATGCCATGAGGATGACGTTCTGACGACGAGCCTGTCGAATACCGCCGAGCCCTTCGAGTATCGCTTCGAAGTTCCATCCAACGCGGCGCCGGGCTTGTACTGGTATCACCCGCACCTGCACGGCTTTTCGGCGCTGCAAGTGAACGGCGGTGCGGCCGGCGTCCTTATCGTAGGCGGCATCGAGAAGGTAAAACCGGAAGTCAGTGGGCTTCCTGAACGGGTTCTCATCATCCGTCAGGAATTCAAGGACGCCGATTCCTGGCGGCCTGGTCCCAATCATCTTACGGTCAATTTTCAGCCGGCGCTTTACCCACGCCGCCGCTCGCCCGTAATCGAAATGAAACCGGGAGCCAGGGAATTTTGGCGGGTCGCCAACGCTTCCTCGCAAGCACTGTTGGCCTTGCAACTCGTTTATGACGGCGCTCCGCAAAACGTGACCCTGATTGCGCTCGATGGCGTCCCCGTGCGGCGCAGCCTGCCACTCAGCACGATCGAATTGCCTCCGGCAGGCCGCGCGGAGTTCATCGTCACCGGGCCTGCCGCCGGTCAGGCCGCTTCCTTCCGGCAAGCCGGTTTCGATACGGGCCCCATCGGTCCACCAACTCCGGCGCAGGAATTGGCCGTGATGGTCGCCACTCCTGATACCGCCGCGCCTCCCGTGGCGCAGCCCGGAACAGCGCCGCCGTACCATAGGCCGGCCGGTGGACGCGTGACCGCGCATCGCGGCTTCTATTTCGCCGAAGCCGCTAATGGCTCCAACGGCCCCACGCGATTCTTCCTCGTCCCCGAAGGCGCGACCCCCACTGTCTTCGATCCCGCCGCCCCTCCCGCGGTGATCACTAAGGTTGGCGCCGTCGAAGATTGGACCATCTCAAATCACGCCGGCGAGGTCCACACCTTCCACATCCACCAGGTCCACTTTCTGTTTCTCGAGATCAATGGAAGAAAGCTGCCGAACCCGGAGTGGAGAGACACCGTCCTTCTGCCGGCCTGGGATGGCGCCGGTCCATATCCCACCGTGAAACTGCGCATGGATTTCCGCGATCCGCTCGTCGCCGGCGTCTTTCCTTTTCACTGCCACATCCTCGATCACGAAGATGCGGGAATGATGGCTACCATCCGAGTGAATCCCAGATGGCGCAAAAACTAACGGCGTTCGCTTTCTCACAGGTCTCGATGAAAACTCCAACCGGCGAAAAAATGCTTGACAGATCCGGGGCGATCCGATAATTTACCTCATGGAATGGTCGCTCGGGGGGCAGAGGCGGCGACCGCTCATTACACCGAGGTAACAATCGTGGACAATCAAAAATCTTTACGCGACCAACGAGATTTTCGCCGGGGATCTCTCCGTTCCAGCCGCGCTTTCTTGCATTCTCGCAGACGGTTTCTGGAACGGCTTGGCGGCGCCGGCTTGGCTGCACTCGCAGCGCCCTTGTTCGGCGAAACCTCTAAACCCAAAATTAAGCAACGCGGGCAAGGTATCTCCCAAGTTCAGCACATCATCTGTTTGTGTCAGGAGAACCACTCCTTCGATCATTACCTCGGCACCTATTCCGGCCTGCCCAGCGGTTATGGCATTCCCGCCAACTACACCAGCGGTGGTCAGGCGCCTTTTCATTTCACCACGCTAACCGACAACAACAACGATCCCAACCACGATTGGGATGCCATCCACACCGGATACGCCAACGGCGCTATGAACGGCTGGTATGCGGCCAACGGCATTAACGCGCTGGGATATTACGAGGCCTCCGACTTGGCCTACTACTACTCGCTGATTCCCCAATACACCTTGTGCGCGAACTATTTCTGCGGAATGCTCAGCGACACCCAGCCCAACCGCATGATCCTTTATTCCGGCACCAGCGGCGGCAATTGCTGCGATTGCATCGAAACGAACGGTACATTGGATTCCTCCACGTATCCGTGCATTCTCGACCTGCTCAGCCAGTACGGCGTGACTTTCGCCAATTACAACTTCGGCGTTCCGAACAACTACTCCTATTTGGCGTTGTGGTCGAATTGGGCCACGGGCGGTTCAAACAATGAGCTGAATAAGAGCCAGGATCAGTTTTTCACCGATTGCGACAACAACGCACTCGCCAACGTCGTTTTTATCACGAACGAATCGCCCAACGATGAACATCCTCCCGAAAATATCCAGACCGGCGAAGGCCAAATGCAGCAGATCATCCAAGCCGTGCAGGCCTCTGCGGCGTGGTCGAGCAGCGTAATCCTTCTGACCTATGACGAGGGTGGCGGCTTCTTCGAACACGTCCCGCCGCCGCAACTGGATGCCTACGGGCCCGGCGTTCGCGTGCCTTTGCTGATCATCTCGCCGTTTGCCAAGGCCGGATACGTCGACACGGTTTTCCAGTGCCACGGTTCCCAATTGAAATTCATCGAGGCCGTGTTCGGACTGCCGACGCTGGCCTCCATCAATACCTCATTTAATACCAGCACCCCCACGACCAATAACTCCACCAACGGCGCGCCCTTCCCGCCACGCGACGGCAATCCGGCTACCGGCGATCTGACTCAATGCTTCAGCTTTTCCTCCACTCCTGCCTTCGAGCTTTCCGCCAGCCCCACGGCGGTTACCGTAGCTCAGGGGGGCACCGGGACTTCCACGATTAGCTCTTCAGTCTCTGGTGGATTCGATAACGCTGTTACCCTCTCCGCCAGCGGCCTGCCGAACGGCGCGACGGCCAGTTTCAATCCAACCAGCATCGCCGCGCCTGGATCCGGCTCATCTACCTTGACGCTGACGGTAGGAAGCAGCGCGGCCACCGGTACGTACACGATCACGGTCACCGGGACCGGCGGCGGCATTACGCAAACTACCACCGTTTCGCTCATCATTACATCCAGCGCGACCTTCACCCTTTCGGCCACCCCGTCATCAGTCAGCGTTCAACAAGGCGGCAGCGGCACATCGACGATCACGTCGGCTGTCTCCGGTGGATTCAGCAGCGCAGTCGCCCTTTCGGCCAGCGGCTTGCCCTCCGGTGTCACAGCCACTTTCAACCCAACGAGCATCGCTGCGCCGGGATCCGGCACTTCGACACTAACTCTGACCGCTAGCAGCAGCGCGGCCGCCGGCACGTATACCATCACCGTTACCGGAACCGGCGGCGGAGTGACGACGACCACCACCGTAGCGCTAACGGTGACCAGCAGCACGAGCGGCTTCAGTCTGTCCGCCGGTCCCAACACGATCGCCGTGAATCAGGGCAGCGGCGGCACATCGACGATCACGTCGGCTGTCTCCGGCGGATTCAGCAACGCAGTCGCCCTTTCGGCCAGCGGTTTGCCCACCGGTGTGACAGCCGCATTTAACCCAACGAGCATCGCCGCGCCCGGCTCGGGCTCGTCTACCCTGACGTTGACTGTCAGCAGCTCCGCCACTACGGGCACTTATACGATCACAGTCACCGGAAAGGGAGGAGGAGACACCGCTTCAACCACCATCTCGCTGACAGTCGCCGGCGCCACCCCGGCCTTCACTCTGACCGCCAGTCCCACTTCCGTTTCGGTCCAACAGGGGGCTAGCGGGACATCGACCATTACCTCCACCACTTCCGGCGGATTCGATGGTTCGATTTCACTTTCGGCCAGCGGCATGCCTTCCGGTGTGACTGCCAGTTTCAAACCAACTAGTATCGCCGCGCCGGGTTCGGGATCATCCACGTTGACTCTCGTCGTCAGCAAAAGCGCCGCCACCGGCACCTACACCATCAACATCATCGGCAGCGGATCCGGCGGTGTGGCGGCCGACACCACCGTGTCTCTCACCGTCACCGGCTCCTCCTCGAATCTGGTGCAGAATGGCAGCTTCTCAACCGGCAGTTTTGCGGATTGGACGGACGGCGGACCTGTGACGCCCACGATCACGAGCGCCGAGACACACTCCAGTAGCTACAGCGCGTTGCTCGGCCAGACCACGACTCCTGAGGTCGATGGAACCAGCTACATCTATCAAACGGTCAGCATTCCGAGTTCGGCCAAAACCGCCACGCTCAGCTTCTGGTATTGGCCGGGCACTAACGATGATATTGACTATGCCTACCAGGAATGCCTGATCCAGAGCAGTTCAGGTTCCACCGAGGCCACCGTCATGAAGGTTTGCAGCAACGCCCAGGCTTGGACGGAGGTCACTTACAACCTGAGCAAGTATATAGGCAAGACCATCCGGCTGTACTTCGGCGTGCATGGGAACGGTTATTCGCCGGACTACATCTATATGTACCTCGATGGCATTACCATCACGGCATGAGTTTCATCCGGGCGATTTCGGCGGCGGCCCTGTGCGTGGCGGCCGCCTGGAGCGCCGACGTTCCGTTGCATTTTCTGGCCGCCAACGATGACACGGCGGCGCCCTTTCCGCCCAACACCGTCAGTCTCTTTACTATCGGTGCCGAGGGCGGTCTGACCAGCACGGCGCGCATATCAACTGGCGGAAATGGCATGGCGGGCGGTTACTTCGGCGCCTCCCGCATCTTGATCACCGCCCGCGGCTCGGAAGGTTGCATCTACGCCTCCAACTCGCAGTCCGAATCCATATCCGGTATCGATGCTCGCACGCGCAAACTTGCCGGTCCCTTTCGCGGCTCCCACGCCGATACCAAACTGGCTAGCGACGGCATCGGTCTTGCGGCCGGCGCCGCACACCTCTATGCCGCCTTCTCCGGTTCCGGTAATATTGGGACTTTTCAGATGCGGCCCGATTGCGCGCTGGAGTTCATGGGAGACATTCACGCCCAAGGTCTCGCCGGCGGCACCGCCGAAGGCATGGCCGTTCACGGCAACCTGCTGGTAGCCGCCTACGGCGATGGTTCCATCGAATCTTTCAATGTCTCCGCCGGTACACCGGTTTCAAATGGCGATGCCCGATTCGACCAGGGCCGTAACACCGACTGCGTTCCCGACGCAGTGGATATCACTCGCGACGGCCGCTTCGCGGTCTTTGGCTGCAGCTCCGCCGGGACTGCCGTGGAGATCTCGGACATTTCATCCGGAAAGCTGACCGCTCCCGTGGCCTACAATCTGGGCGTGGGCTGGAATTCCGGCAGCGTCCGGCTCAGCCCCGATGAGCGCCTGCTGTACATCTCCAACAACTCGGGCGGACGCGTCACAGCCGCGTTCTTCGACAAGGTGACCGGCAAAGTGCGGCCGGGCTGCGTTTCGCATCCTCTCCGCGGCTTCTATTCGCAGTTCTCGTATATCGGCGCCGTAGCCACAGAGCTCGCGGAGGGCGCGGGCGGCCTTCTGTACGTGCCCGAACTGGGCATCCACAACAAGTCTTATATCGGACTGCTACGGTTGGCCCAGACGACCAACGGGTGCACCCTCACCGAAACCGCCTCACCTGTCACCAGCAGCCCAACGTCGGCATGGCTGTCAATAGGAGTCTACCCTCCGAGGTCGTTCTGACCTCGGACCTTTACGCCACCGTACCTGTCGAACGCGAAGCCGGCGATCTGTGGAGGCCTATTGGAAGGATTCCGCACTCCACCAATCGCGCGAGACGGCAGCGGAGATGTCCTCCGCTCTCCGGGAATGGGAGGAACGGGAAACCAAAATCGGTCGCGCGGCTTTCGTTGCCAACTATCTGGCGGTAGCGCCCACCTTCAAAGTCCGCGCGGCATCCCCGCCACAAGGCTGGCATCTGCCCGACACAATCACACGAAAACAGGGCCGGTCGATAGGCGCGGCATTGGTGTCTGCGCATCTATGCGCGCTGGTGGATGAGTGGCTCGAAACGGGCCGGGATCCCGACGGCAGTGAGTGGCCCTCACGGAGAGATCTATGCAAAGCGCCTCGGGGATGGGAGGTGGCATCCGAATTTCTGGACCAAAGCCCACCAACTGTGTTTCCGGCGGCAGAGGGTGGCGGCTTTAGTCTGGTAATTGCGGAGCCGCATTGGGGCCGGCCTTGGGCCGGGGATTTCTTTGCAGCTCAACAGGTGGCGGCGGGACGGCTGTTCGTGGGGGTCCTGGCCAGCGACTGGCAGCAGCGCCTTTGCAAGTGCAGGTACTCGCCGTGTGGCAGGTACTTTGTGGGCGCCAAGGTCCGCCAAGGTTATCGGCATGGTACGTTTTGCAGTCGCGCACATCGAGCTCGCGCGAGTGCGGACGCCGTCACCAAAGCGCGACGGCGACGTTCCAGATTGGATTTGATTGAGGTAGCTGCACACTGACTCGCTCTACGACTCGCGAATTCTGCTTGGCAGGATGACCATCAGCTTAAGGCGCGCGTTGCGGCGGTCGCCTCCGTACAGGTAAGTCGGAACCCGAACCTCCGCGCCGGTTGTGAGTCGGTGGGGGTGAAGTGGGTGACGCGGAATCGTGCTGCAATCGACCGGCGGCGTGTTGAACTACATCGGGCCAACAACAGGCTGACATAGCCTGGCATTGGAGAAAACGAGCGATATCAGGCCTTGATACCGCCCTGATCA
>JBEKYC010000105.1:0-32423 GCA_049511415.1 Bryobacteraceae bacterium
GGCGGCGGGGATCGCCATCAAAGCCTATTCGCTCGGAGAACTTCTCACGGAGGCGGTTTGATCGAATGGCAACCGGCTCTTGAACGTCCGCCACCACGGACCACAGCCCAGCCCGCAACGGCTGGGCTTTTTTATTTGGCGTGGCGATATAATCTCGCCATGCGAACCCAACTACTCGTGTTGTTTGTTGCCATGCTGCAAGCATTATTGCCGGCCCAGCAATCGACTCAATCGAAAATCCCCAAAGGGCCAGAAGCCCAGGAACATTCCGATACCAAGAACGCCCAACACAAAGCCGACGCGGCTCCACAGTACTCGCCGCCGCCAACAGCAGCCGGCGCCAGTGGCCCGGTCCAACCAACATCCGACGCCAAAGCAAAGGAGCCCAAGAAGGCGCTGGCATACCTCAAAGACCTCTTTGACACCCTGAAGATATTCACGGACGTCGTTACCCCGTGGATTCTGGCCGCCATCGGCTACTGTGGCGTAAAGGCGGCCCTCAGAACTCTCGGCGCGATCAAGGAACAGGGTAAGATTGCGAACAGTACTCTCGTCCTCACACATCGACCGAAGCTGGTCGTGAGACACGTGATTATAATTGAACCGAACCGAGGAATGCGCTTCAATGCAAAACGCGCCGGAGAGTTTCCCTTCGCGGCCGAGAAGACAGTAATGGCGCGGCTGCAAGTTGTCAATATTGGAAGCAGCATGGCCACGGTCACAAATAGCTACCGCCGCATCTACGTTGGAGGAGCGCCGCAGGGACTCCCTATGGAGCCTCCTTACGAGGTACCTCCCGGTTCCGCCTTCCTGGAATCCCAACTGGAACTTAAACCAGGACAGGCTACGGCGGGGAATTTCTGCGGTGCTGGTCCGTCCCTGCAACAGATCCAACACCATTACGCCGGGAAGAGAAAGGGCGGCCAATCGCTGAGTATTCCCGAGACAGACCAAATTGGCCTCTACGTTCTCGGTTTTGTGGACTATACGGATGAGTTGGGACTTAGCCGCAGAACAGCCTTTTGCCGCTGGTATGTTGAGGCTACCGACAGATTCGTTCCGGTCAATGATCCCGACTACGAATTTACCGATTAACCCCAACGCAATCAACGCCAGAGAGATGCGTTGGATATTTAACCAACGCATCGCGTATCCACTACCCGCGGCCGTCGTTGTAGACCCACAGTCCGCCCATGCCCACCACGCGCGTGGGATGCTGATTCCCCAGCGCCAGATGCAAGGGGGCCACGATGTGATAGTGCAGATCCGTGGCGATGCCGCCCGAATAGTCCCAATACTTGCGGAAGCGGAAAAAGCGGTCCGCATCGAAGGCCCGGGCCGGGGCTGCTCCGAGCCACTGCTGCCAGTCGATGTAGTTGTCCCCTTTCCCGTGCGGCCCGGCTTCCGGATCGATGTCCCAGTTCCAGTCGCCGTCCGGGTTGTTGCGGCTGTAAGTGCCCTGCGCCGCCACCACGTGGCCGATCATGCCGCTTTCTACGATGTCGCGCACTTTGTGCCAGCGTGTCCAGGAAGTGCCCTGCACGCCCACTTGCACGATCCGCCTCAGATCCCGCGTGCGGTCGCGGAGTTCCCTGGCTTCCGCGAGCGTGTGCGTCATCGGTTTCTCCACATAGACGTCCTTGCCCGCGGCCATGGCCGCCAATGCGATGGGCGCATGCCAATGGTCCGGCGTGGCGATAAATACGGCGTCGATATCACTGCGTGTGAGCATCTCCTGATGATGCAGATAAGCCTTGACGCCGCCGGCCTTTTCCGCGGCCTTCGACAGCCTTTTGCGATACGTGTCGCAAACCGCCACCACCTGCACGTCGCCGCGCGCCTGCTGCCGCCGCAGACACGCATCCAGATGATAAGAG
Organism: Bryobacteraceae bacterium; assembly: GCA_049511415.1. Taxonomy (GTDB): domain Bacteria; phylum Acidobacteriota; class Terriglobia; order Bryobacterales; family Bryobacteraceae; genus Bog-159. The sequence continues at coordinate 1,878 of JBEKYC010000105.1, forward strand.
CCGCGCGCGCCGATCCCGATCTGCGCCACGTTGATGCGATCGTTCGCGCCTTTCACGCGGGAGGCCGCCAGGGCCGCTCCCGCCACTCCCATAAAACCGCGCCTACTCATTTCGTGCATGCCGCTCACCCGCGCCGATTGTATCAGAAGCACACCACGCCCGGCCCGGCGTATGCTGGTATCGGTGGCGCGCGCATGATCGGCCGGGAAATCGGCAACTACCGCATTGTCGAGAAGATTGGCGAGGGCGGCATGGGAGTCGTCTATAAGGCTATCGAGACACAGTTGGACCGGCCGGTGGCGATTAAGGCCCTCCATCCGCAATTTTCCTCGAATTCCGAGCTGATGGAGCGGTTCCGCGCCGAGGCCCGCGCCCAGGCCCAAATGAATCACCCCAACGTGGCCACTCTCTACACGTTTCTGGTGCAGGATGGGGCTGCCTATATGGTCATGGAATTTGTGGACGGCGAAGCCTTCGACCGCATGGTCCAGCGGCTCGGTCCAATACCCATCGCCGAAGCTCTGCCGGCGTTTCGCCAGGCGTTGGCCGGAATCGGCTATGCCCACCACTTGGGCATCCTGCATCGCGACATCAAGCCCAGCAACCTCATGCTGAACCGCGAGGGCGTCGTCAAAGTGATGGACTTCGGGCTCGCCAAAGTCATGGGTGACCGCAGCCTGACCGCTACGGGCGTGCGTCTCGGCACGGTCTATTACATGTCGCCCGAACAGATATTGAACCGCCCGGCCGATACTCGGTCCGACATATACTCTCTTGGCGCGACTCTCTACGAAATCCTGACGGGCAAGGTGCCTTTCCCAGGCGATAGCGACTTCCACATTCTCAATGCGCACGTAAATACTCCGCCGCCGCTTTTGTCAGGCGCCTGCCCCAACATATCCGGAGGAATCGAACAGGCCGTCCTCAAGGCTCTAGCCAAGAATCCGGACGAACGCTTTCAGAGCGCGGAGGAATTTGCGGCGGCTCTGGAGCAGGGCGGGGATACCATCTCGCCGTTTGCGGTGACTGTCGATCCGCGGGCCAGCCAGGCAATCACTACCATGACCGTGCGGCCCGTGCCAAAGCCGGCTGCCTTAATCGCTCATCGTGGGTGGATTGCGGCCGCGATTGTTAGTCTCTTAGTTCTGCTGCTGGCGGCATGGTTGTGGGTTCGCATCAGGTCACAGCCGTCCGCCGCCGTTTCGACTTCCCCAACAGCCGCTGGCGCTCCTGCCGCGCCGGCCGCCGCCCCAGCAGTGCAACCGCCTCCGCCCGCGCCCCCGCCGCCCATCATAGTCTCCGCCGGAACGATCGTGTCCGTGCGGCTGCTGGATCCGGTGGATGCCAGGAGTAAGTACGCCGGCGAGGATTTCCAAGCGGAGCTGGCCAGGAACGTTATGGTCGCCGGCCGCGTAGTGTTTCGCGCGCGCGACACAGCCATGCTCCATCTGGAGGAAACCGGATCGAGCGGCCGTTTCAAAAAACCGGATATGAATTTACGGCTGGTATCGATCGAGATCGACGACCGGCAGCATCCCGTGATGACTAAGCCTCATGTAATCAAAGGGGGCATCATACGCACCAAGACGCTGGGCGCGGGGACCCGCCTCGATTTTGAGCTGACGTCACCGGTTAAGTTGCCACCCCGTCCATAGCTTCACGCCGCCCCGGCCGGCAAGCCGGCGCGCTGCCCTATGGCACGAGCCAAGGCATCGGGCTGTTGCGAGCCGACCAAAATGCGCTCGCCGGACGCCAGCACAAGGCGCACACCGTGATTGCCGCGTGCATGATAGACAATGCCGCGCGCCGCCCATCGGACGCCCCAGCCGCCGAAATCCCGGATGGGACGATAAATGCGTGTCTCGACGCTCCGGATCTGATCCCACGCGATGGTTCGTTGGGGCCAGAGCCAAACGAATGAAATCCACAGACCACTCTCGCGCGCCTCCGTGATCAGTTTCAGGCGCGAGAACCAAGCGCCGACTGCTACGGTGACCACGAAGGCCGGCCATAGGAGCGCGCCAGATGCCACCTGCCGGACCAAGCCGGCGCCGACGATGACGGCCGGCACCCAGAACGCGGCCGTCCAGAACCATTCAAAACCCTGCTCTTCACGAAAGTGCTCCATGGGCTTGCCTCCAATCTAGCATTCATGGAGGCTTCGGCACTACCGACTTCGGCTTCACTCGATACGCAATGCCGCCATGGGGTCGATTCTGGCAGCCCATCGCGCGTAGCGAAGGTCCTTGAGCAGATTACCCATCCATCACCTCGAACCTTGTTCGGCCGGATCCTGGCCGTATCCAAGGATGGGCTATAAGTGTAATACTGACGCGCAGCGGAGATGGTCCGTCAGGAAATCCCCGATCTTCGAAACCGGTTTTTGCCAGTTGAGGATTCTTGCGGTCTCAAATACAATTGCAAACTGGACCAGTCCCCTTCTCGGGCCCAATCTAAAGATTTCGAACGGCTTCTCCATTTTTCAAAAGGAAACGCTACATCCAGTGGATCTAACCGAGACCCTCATTAAATTGCGCCAGGAACGTGAGTTGATCGGGCGCGCCATCTTAAGCCTGACCCGGTTGGAGAGCGGCCGTCAACGGAAGGGCGGGCGCACTCCCAAACCGATCGCCGCCGTGACCGGGAAACGTCGCGGCCGTCCGCCGGGAAGCCAGAACCGGCTGCGTCTTGATGGCGCGCCTCCCGGAACGGTCCGCCCGGAAGGAAGGCGATCCCAAACAGAACAGCCCGAAATCATCCGCAGGCCTCAACCGGTTGCCGAGTAGATGAAGATCACAATGAAGGCTCCCATCAGAAGCGGCAGAGTCCTGCCACTCTTTGGCTGCCAAGTTGCCATACTCGTGGCATAACGAAGTCAGTCGAGGCGATGAAGAACTTTCATTTGCGCCGCCGGAGCAGAAGTATCTGGGCCTCAAGGCGGAGCGTGCGCGCGATGACGAGGACGCGCGAGGCTGTCGACTGGTGGCAAAAAACCCGAAAGGCACGCCACGACGCCATGCCGCCGCGGCTTTTGTGTTTCGACATTGCCGGATTTTGAGAAACGGATGTTCTGTAAGTCTCCTCGGCCGCTCCTCCGCCGCCTCGGAGATGCGGTTGGACGCGATATTGTCTGGCGTCAAGCCTTGACAATTTCGAGTGGCGCCGGCACTTCATCGGTAGTGACCTCGAAATGCGCCAGGCGAGTATCGCCGAATGATGTGGTGATGGCAACGTCCGTGGCGTCACGGCCCGTCGCCATTAATACGCGCCCGACGCGGGGCTCATTATTCCTCGCATCGAAAGTCCACCACCGGCCTTCGAGGTACGCTTCGAACCAGGCGGCGAAATCCATTGGGACGCCGGGGGGTGGAACGCAGATGTCGCCCAGATATCCAGTGGCGTAGCGCGCCGGAATATTCACGGACCTGCAGAAGGTAATCGCGAGATGTTGAAAGTCCCGGCACACGCCCGTCCGATCCCGGTAGACATCGAGCGCGGTTTTTGTCGGACTGGCAAAGTGATAGCCGAAAGTGACATTATCGTGGACCCAGTCACAGATTGCCTGAACGCGCTGCCAGCCAGGAGGAATGCCTCCGAACAACTGCGCAGCGGTGTTAGACAGCAGATCTACTTCGCAATAGCGGCTGCTCAACAGAAACTGCAGTGTTTCAGGCGGGAGATCCGCCACTGGGATTTCGCGCGCGGAGAAATCCTGCGGGTCCACGTTCCCGGAGTCTTCGATGAGCGTCGAATTGAAGAGCCGAATGCGTCCGGCGGGTGCGGTAAACCGGCAGCAGAGGTTGCCGAAGGCGTCGATGTATTGTTCCGGTTCCACATCCGGCTCGATCCGTAGCCGGTCGGGTTCCACGAGGTCACCCGCGCGGGACGGATGCACGTTGAGCATTGCAACAATCGACACCGGGACAGGCGCTTCAAACTGGATGTCATATCCGAGGCGAATCCGCATGATTTTTTTCCTAAACCATCGGGGTGGGCGCGTGCGCGGCGCCGGCAGGCGTCAGGAACGACCGCACTTCACCTCGTCCGGTTGCCTTCTAGTTTAATCGAAACACCGGTGGAACTGCCTTCCTTTTTGGATGCGCCAGCACGCCACGCAAAGCAGCAGATGGGACAATTCATACATTGTAGCCGCACATCCGCCAGCGGCACGCGCTAGAATCTCGCAGCCCGAAGAGCTATACTCGTCATTTAGTTCCCACTCCGGCCTATTCCATGTCGAACGGTTCCCGGTTTTGAAGACGCCGTCGTGGAATATGTCATCACCCGCACAATCCGCCGACCGCCCGGTACCGGCGCCCTTCTCCGAATATGAGATCGACGCAGCTTACGACGAGATGTTCCGCGCCAGGGGACGCCCCCGGCCGCACTACAAGAATCTCTACACCCAACTTCTGAATCTTCCACGGGAAGAACTATACCGGTGCAAGAAGGAAGCCGATCTCTCGTTCTTCAACCAGGGCATCACCTTTACGGTGTACGGCCGCGCCGAAGGCACGGAGCAGATTTTTCCGCACGATTTGCTGCCGCGGATTATCACCAGCTCGGAATGGTCGACCATCGAGCGCGGTCTGACGCAGCGAATCACGGCGCTCAACCTTTTCCTCGCCGACGTCTACCACGAGGGCCGCATCCTGAAGGACCGGATCATCCCCGGCGAGACTATCTACACCTGCAAGCACTTCCGCAGGCAGATGCACGGGGTCAAGGTCCCGCGGGACGTTTATGTCAGCGTGGTGGGCACCGACCTGATCCGTCTTCCGGACGGCAGATTCGTGGTGCTCGAAGACAATCTGCGGGTGCCCAGCGGCGTATCCTACATGCTGACCAGCCGGAAAGTTATGAAGCAGATTTTCCCGGCGTTGTTCCGGAAGTGCGGCGTGCGGCCCATCGAGCAGTATAGCCAGGCGCTGTTCTCCACGCTGCGTTCCCTCGCGCCTGAGGGCCGCTCCACCATCGTTTTGCTCACGCCGGGCATCTACAACTCCGCGTACTTCGAGCACGCCTTCCTGGCCCGTCAAATGGGAATCGAGCTGGTGGAGGGCCGCGATCTGGTGGTGCACGACAACACGGTCTACATGCGCACGACTTCCGGCCTGCAGCGCGTCGATGTCATATACCGCCGCGTGGATGATGATTTCGTCGATCCGCTAGCCTTCCGCGCCGACTCTTCCCTGGGAGTGGCGGGGCTGTTCAACGCCTACCGCGCCGGGAACGTGGTGCTCGCGAATGCTCTGGGCACGGGCGTGGCCGACGATAAAGCGATCTATTCCTATGTCCCGAAAATCATCCGCTATTATCTTGGCGAGGATCCCATCGTGGAAAACGTCGAGACCTTCCTGATGACGGACCGCGCGCAGCGCGAGCACGTTTGCGGCAACCTGGAGAAGTATGTTGTGAAGGCCGTAGGCGAGTCCGGAGGTTACGGCATGCTCATCGGTCCGCACAGCAGCCACGAGCAACAAGCCGAATTCCGCGATAGGATTCTGGCGGACCCCAGAAACTACATCGCGCAGCCGACGCTAACCCTGTCGGCCGCTCCGTGTTTCATGAATGGCCACATCGAGCCGCGGCACGTGGATCTGCGGCCATACGTGCTGTTTGGAGAGAAGGTCACCATTGTGCCGGGAGGGCTGACGCGCGTCGCGCTGCGCAAGGGGTCGCTGGTCGTCAATTCCTCGCAGGGCGGAGGTTCCAAGGATACATGGGTATTGCAGAATTGAACACCGGAGTGGTCCAATGCTTTCGCGGGTAGCCGACAGCCTCTATTGGATGAGCCGCTATTTCGAGCGGGCCGATCACTGCGCGCGGGTATTGGAGGCGAATTACAACCTGATGCTGAATCCATCGAAGGCCTCCACCGAGGAAAGATGGCATCGCATCACGGCGTCTCTGGGTATCGCGGCCACGGCCGGCGGCATCGATCCGCAAATGGCCATGATCCGGCTGACCAGCGACCCCGCCGACGACTCGTCGATCGCATCCTGTATTGCGGCGTGCCGCGAGAACGCCGGCCAAGTCCGCGAGCAGATCAGTTCGGAGATGTGGGAACACTTGAACCGTTTGTATCACTATGTCACGCAGGCTACAAGGCCGGAGGCGGATTCCGATCCGCTGCGGCTGGTGGCCGCCGTGCGCGAAGGTTCCTACCAGTTTCGCGGTGTGACAGCCGCCACCATGAGTCACGGCGAAGGCTGGCAGTTCATTCAACTGGGCAAGTACATGGAGCGTTCTTGTGCCTTGCCGGTTCTGCTGGATGCCTACTTCTCGACGGCCGGGGAAGCGGACGACCTGGACTGGGTCGGCCTGCTTTCAAGTTGCGCCGCTTTTGAATCGTACTGCAAGGTGTATACGGCGGATCTGAAACCCGACTCCATGGCCGAATTTCTGGTGCTGAATCCCGAGTTCCCGTATTCGGTGCGCTACGCCGTGGAGCGGATGAACGAGGCCATTGCAGCCATCTCAAAGACATCTTTCGCACACGCGGCCGGCCGCATCGAACGCATTGCCGGGCGGCTGCGCGCGTCTCTGGCTTACGCCCAGATTACCGAAATCATGACGGGCGGGCTGCACCGTTACCTCGACAGCGTCATCGAGCAGTGTAAGAGTCTGCACGCGGCGGTGCACGCAGTGTATATCGATTATCCGATCCAGTCGGCTCTGGAGGCCTGATGTTCTACGCGATCCGGCATTTCACTCGTTTTCGGTACAGCCGTCCGGTTTGGCAGAGCGTGATGGAATTGCGCATGCAACCACGCAGCGAGCACACGCAGCGGTGTTTCACCTTTCAATTGTCCATCAGTCCGCAGGCGAGGGTTTTCTCGTATCAGGATCACGTTGGCAATCTGGTTCACCATTTCGACGTTCCCGGCCAGCATCGGCAATTGACGATTATCGCTGACGCGCTGGTGGATGTGGAGACTCCGGCGCCGCTGCCCGAGTCGTTAGGTCCTGACGCATGGGATCAACTGGACGCCTTGATCGGACGCGAGGATTACTGGGACATGCTGATGCCCAGCCGTTTCGCCACCACTTCGCCGGAACTCGAAGCGCTCGCGAAGGAGTTTGGGGTGGATGGGCGCGGTGGGCGGGAACCGTTGGAGCTGCTCACCACGTTGAACCGCAAGCTTTACGAGCATTTTTCTTATGTGAAGCGCAGCACCGGGGTGGATACGGCCATCGAAGAGGCCATCCGTTCGCGGCAGGGTGTTTGTCAGGATTTTGCGCACATCATGATTTCGATGGTGCGGAATTTACGGATTCCGTGCCGGTATGTGAGCGGCTACTTGCATCGCGATCCCGAGCATGCGGATCGCTCCAGCGAGGGCGCCACGCATGCGTGGGTGGAGGCGCTTCTTCCGCGTATCGGCTGGGTGGGTTTTGATCCGACCAATAACTTGATTGTCGGCGGCCGGCACATTCGCACGGCGATCGGGCGCGACTACGCCGACGTATCCCCGACTGTGGGCACAATGAAAGGATCGGCTGAGACCGAGTTGCAGGTGCGCGTCCGGGTGATCCCTTCCGATGCGGTGCTGCCTCCCGACAAAGAGTTTGCCGCGGATGAAGAATGGTCCCGCTTCCTCGAGAACGACCAGCAGGCGGAGAAGCTGCACGCACAGCAGCAGCAACAACAATAGCCGGCGGGCGTCGCGGATCACATGTCCATTCAGGTTGCGCTTCATCATCAAACCCGCTACCGGTACGACCGGCGGGTGTCGCTGGGACCTCACATCATCCGGCTGCGCCCCGCTCCGCACTGCCGCACGGCCATCCTCTCGTACTCGCTGAAAGTTCTCCCCAAGAACCACTTCATCAACTGGCAACAGGATCCCCAAAGCAACTACCTCGCGCGGCTGGTATTCCCGGAGCCCACCACGGAGCTATTCGTGGAAGTCGATCTAGTTGCCGAAATGGCGGTATTCAATCCGTTTGACTTCTTCCTGGAACCCTACGCGGAGCAATATCCGTTTTGCTACGACGCTTCGGCCGCCCGAGAGTTGCGCCCATTTCTCGAAACCGAGCCAGCCGGTCCCATGCTTTCCGCCATTCTCGCCAGGGTGCCGCGCGGCGCCACCCGCACGATGGACTTTCTGGTGGGCCTCAATCAGCTCGTCCAGAATGAGATTTCCTACGTCATTCGCATGCAGCCGGGCGTGCAGACCTGCGAAGAAACCCTCACTCTGCGCAGCGGCTCCTGCCGCGATTCGGCCTGGCTGCTGGTCCAGATCATGCGCCACCTGGGACTCGCGGCGCGCTTCGTTTCCGGCTATCTGATTCAACTCGTGGCGGACGTGAAGCCGCTCGAAGGACCGGCCGGACCCACCGCCGATTTTACCGACCTGCATGCGTGGGCCGAAGCGTACCTTCCGGGCGCCGGCTGGGTGGGATTCGATCCTACCTCCGGGCTGCTGGCCGGCGAGGGGCACATCCCGCTCGCCTGCACACCGGATGCTTCCAGTGCCGCGCCCATCTCCGGCCTGCTCGACCCTTGCAATACCGAGTTCGTTCACGAGATGACGGTCGAGCGAATTTACGAAACTCCTCGCGTCACCAAGCCATATACCTCCCAACAGTGGCACGCCATCGAAAAACTCGGCCATCAGGTGGATGCCGACCTGCGCGCGGGCGACGTGCGGCTGACCATGGGGGGCGAGCCGACTTTCGTTTCTCTCGACGACCACGACGGCGCGGAATGGACCACCGCCGCGCTGGGACCGGCGAAACGCCAGCGCGCCGTCGAGCTGCTGGGCAGGCTGCGTCAGCGCTTCGCGCCCGGCGGCCTGCTGCATTTCGGGCAGGGCAAGTGGTATCCCGGCGAGCCTCTGCCACGCTGGGCATTCGGCTGCCATTGGCGCAATGACGGGGTTCCCATCTGGGAGGACGCCAGCCTGATCGCGGAGGACGGCAAAGACTACCATTTCACGGCGGAGCATGCGCGGGAATTTCTGGAGGCCCTGGCGCGCCGCCTGCAAGTCGACGCCGCCTTCACCATCGCGGCGTACGAGGACGTCTTCTATTATCTGTGGAAGGAACGCAAGTTGCCGGTCAATGTCGATCCGCTGGATTCCAAGCTCGCGGATCCCATCGAACGCGCCCGTGTGTCGCGCCTTTTTGAACAGGGCCTGGACCAGCCGGCCGGCTACGTGCTTCCGTTGCGCCGTGTGCCGACCCGGTCGGGCACGCCGCGCTGGACCAGCCAGCCCTGGTTTCTGGCTTCCAAGCAGATGTTTCTAGTCCCAGGCGATTCGTCCATGGGATACCGTTTGCCGCTCGACTCTCTTCCGTGGACCAAGCCGGAAGATGTGACCTACTCCTACGAACAGGATCCCTTTGAAAAGCGCGCGCGCCTGCCGGCAAGACCGGAGCGCAGACGCGACCTTTTCGAAGCGCGATCCGTGCCGGACGATCCAATTCCGGCCGCCGACAGAGCCAAACCGCCCGCCGACCCCCCTGCCAAGGGCGAATCGGCGGCCTGGATCTCCCGTCCCGCACTTTGCGTCGAACCGCGCCAGGGCAAGCTGTTCGTCTTCATGCCACCGGTCGAATATCTGGCGGACTATCTGGATCTGGTAGCGGCGATCGAAGATACGGCCGCTTATCTCAAAATGCCCGTGATGCTGGAGGGCTACGCACCGCCCTCCGATCCCCGCATCGCCGTGCTGAAAGTAACTCCGGACCCCGGCGTCATCGAAGTCAACATCCATCCGGCGGCCTCCTGGGACGGGCTTGTGGCCAACACCACCGCGCTCTACGAACTCGCGCGCCAGAGCCGTTTGGGCACGGAGAAGTTTATGTTGGATGGGCAACATTCCGGCACCGGCGGCGGCAACCACGTGGTGATCGGCGGCCCCACGCCCGAGGACAGCCCGTTTTTGCGCAGGCCCGATCTGCTCCGTAGCCTGATCGGTTACTGGCACAATCACCCTTCTCTTTCGTATCTGCTCTCGGGAATGTTTATCGGTCCCACCAGCCAACATCCCCGTGTGGACGAGGCGCGCACGGATTCCATCTACGAGCTGGAGATCGCCTTCGATCAGATCCCCGACAAGGACTCCCCCGCGAGCCCTCTGTGGCTGGCCGATCGCGTCTTCCGGCACCTGCTCACCGATTTGGCGGGCAACACGCATCGCGCCGAATTCTGCATCGACAAGCTCTACTCGCCCGACGCCGCGGGATCGCGGCTCGGCCTGGTCGAGTTGCGGGCGTTCGAGATGCCCCCCCACGCGCAGATGAGTCTCGCCCAACAGTTGCTGGTGCGCGCGTTGGTGGCGCTTTTTTGGGAGACTCCCTACCGGCGCAAACTGGAGTGGTGGGGAACCATGCTGCACGACCGCTTTATGCTGCCTCACTTCGTGCAAGTCGACTGGGAGGACGTGATGGCGAACCTGCGCGAAGCCGGGTACGAATTTCAGACGGAATGGTTCGCCTCGCACTTCGAGTTTCGATTTCCGCAGATCGGCTCGGTGACCGCCAGTGGGGTACGGCTGGAACTGCGGCACGCGCTGGAACCGTGGCACGTGCTGGGCGAGGAGGCCTCCGGCAGCGGGACCGTCCGCAATGTGGACTCATCGGTGGAGCGGCTACAGGTGAAGGTTTCCGGGATGACCGGGGGACGCTACGCGGTGGCGTGCAACGGCCGCCGTGTGCCGCTACACTTTACGGGCGCGGTCGGCGAATTTGTGGCGGGTGTGCGTTATCGCGCGTGGCAGCCGCCGTCATGCCTCCACCCGAATATTCCGGTGCACACGCCATTGGTGTTCGATATCGTGGACACGTGGTCCGGGCGCGCGATCGGCGGCTGCACGTATCATGTGGCGCATCCGGGCGGCCGGGCGAATGAGCAGTTCCCCGTCAACGCCCAGGAGGCGGAAAGCCGCCGTCTGGCCCGGTTTCAGGATACCGGCCACACTGCGGGTCCGATGGTGGTGCCGCCGGAGGAGGGCAATCCGGAGTTCCCATTGACATTGGATTTGCGGCGGAGGTAGAACATCCTTTCTGGCTTGTCCCTTGCCATGAATCCCCTCGTCTAGACAAGTCACCCATTCGTCAGTTAGATCGGCGACCGTTATCGAGCCGCGAAGATCAAGGAGCGCTTCCATCAGAAATCCGCAAGACGGTAACCTAATTAGGCAGCCTCTTCCGGTCCTTTGCGGGAGCGGGGACTTGATCTCGCTGCAACTAACTCGACTTAACTGACCAGCACGCGGTGCCCTCGGCAGCGGACACTCGTGCGCCGGCCCATCGCGCGGCCGTCACGAGTGCCGGCAGTTATTTGCGCCATCAGGCGCTCGATCGCCCCGTGGTACCCTGTTCCACGTATGCTGTGCTCCCAAGTGTAAATGTTCTTGACGGCGGCTTTGGCATGAATTCAAGAGCTCGGCCAGGCCGCAAACTCGAATGGGGCCGATCGTCTAATGCAGCGTAAAACGAAGAAGGCAAGCTTGGCGAAAGCCGAGCTTGAGGAACAACTCCACTCTGACGTCGCTGACGCAACGGAATCAGAAGACGACCTCCAAGCCGTCGATCCCTCCCTGCTGGGTCGGGCTGTCGTCTTCGGCACCGACTGGACCGCAGCGACCCTCATCGACCAGCTCGGAAGAGGAAACATCAAGCTCGACCCGATCTTTCAGCGCCGTGACGCTTGGAATGCGGCCCGCAAGAGCCGATTCATAGAGTCGATTATCCTCGGCCTGCCTATCCCCCAACTGGGTTTGCCGAAGCGAAGGACGACAGGGGATCCTTTCTTGTAATAGACGGCAAACAGCGACTCCTCAGCCTCCAGCAATTTGCCGGGATCGGGATCGAACCGAACGGCAGCCCTCTAGTCCTGACGGAACTGAAGTTTCGGAGTGAGCTCAACAACATATCATACAGTGACCTGAAGAGCGATCTCCGTCTACGCAATCATTTGAACGCCTTCGAGAACCAGCCCATACGAACCATTGTGGTTAAGAACTGGCAGAAGGAAGATGTTCTTTACCTTATCTTTCACAGGCTGAATAGCGAGACCCTCCCTCTTTCACCACAAGAACTGCGCCAGGCTTTGCACCCAGGCCCGTTCCTGCGCTTCGCCGGGGAGTACACCATGACCGTGGGTGGCGTTCATCGCGCTCTGGGTATCGCTCGGCCGGACTTCCGAATGAGGGACGTTGAGCTTTTGGTGCGTTATTTTGCCTTCCAATATGACGTAAGCAATTACTCCGGGAACTTAAAGAAGTTCCTAGATGACGAGTGCAAGCGCCTGAACGAGCGTTGGACCCGAGACGAGAGCGAGATCAGGGCCAAGGCGCAGCAAATGGAGGCTGCCATCAGCGCAGCCTATGACATCTTCGGTCAAAACACCTTCCGAAAATGGGATGGCGAACATTATGAGAACCGCTTCAACCGAGCCGTGTTCGACATTATGGTGTTCTATTTTTCAGACGCAGACGTCAGAAAGAGGTCTCTCGCAACAAAGGGAAAGGTGAAGGACGCCTTCCAGTCACTCTCGTCAAGTCCAGCGTTTGTGAAGTCCGTTGAGACGACCACAAAGAGCGTCGAAGCGACTGGCATCCGGTTTCGCTCCTGGGGGCAGGCCCTCGCCAAAACGCTACGCGCTAAGATATCATTGCCAGAGATAGGAAGGCATTGATACCACATGCCGCTCTCGAGACGGCTACGGCAGGTTCTCAGGAGACTCGACGTCCTCGAAAAACATTTGCTGCCCCCTGAGTTCTCTCTAACAGGCAGCTATCCAGCTAAGCAGCGCGACCATACCAAGGCCTATCTCTTACTAGTTCACGCAGAACTCGAAGCGTATTTTGAAGACTGCGCTCGAAATAGGGTCAATCTCGCCCACGAGCGGTGGCGGCGAAAGGGGCAATGCACTCCGGTGTTGTCAAGGCTTCTGGTTTTTCACCACGCCACCGAAAAGGATGAACTCGGCGAAAAGGATGAACTCGGGGCGTTATCTACTCAAGCAGTCACCAAGGCAGTGCATTACTACGTTGACCGGCTCGACAAGAATCACGGCATTAAGGAGAAGCATTTATTGTCGATATTCCTGCCGTTGGGAATTAGCCACGGAGAACTGGACTCTCAATTGGTTTCCGCCTGTAACCAGCTTGCGCAAAAGCGAAACCAGTTCGCCCACGCTTCGTTCAAGACGCACCAGCCAGTGGATCCGAAGGGCGAGCGGGACAACATCCGCAGGAACATCATCCCGGAGCTCAAGAAGTTTGACGCCCGGCTCAAGAGGCTCTGACGTAGACCGCCTAGCGCCCGCGCCTTGCTCTGCGATCGCTTTTCTTGGACCTGGTGCCCCTGGCATCGGTGCGGGACACCTCGGGGACCGCGCTGTTCTTGGGGAGCAGCCGGACCGCCACGCCCGGAAGTCACCCCTGCTACGATGAATTGGAGGGAGCCGCCCATGACGCTTACGATAGAGCTGCCGGACGCGGAGGTAACGGCGCTTGCGGCCAAGGCGCGTGCACACGGCGTGTCCGCCGAACAATACGCCCGGCAAGTACTGGAACGCGATCTCACACCTGAGTGGTTGCGGCGATCATGGGAGAGTGCCGCGCAAGCCGGATTGGACCGCCTTTCGATAGATGAGATCGACGCGGAGATCGCGGCGGCACGGAAAGCTCGGCGCGAAGGCCGGATCGACCAAGGGTCATGATCCGAGTGGTCCTCGACACGAATGTTATCGTCTCCGCATTGTTACAACCTCTCGGCCCGCCGGCAGCCGTATTTCTGCTGGTGGCCGGCGGCGTGGTCCAACTGTGCGTCAGCGGAAATATTTATGCCGAGTACGAAGAAGTGATCCGGCGGCCCCGGCTGGCGCGCGATGAGGACATTATAACCGCCACGCTCCAGACGGACCGCGAGAAAGGATTTTGGGTGAAGCCCACGGCGACGGTCCGGGCATGCCTCGACCCGGACGACGATATTTTTCTCGAATGCGCAGACGCTGCAAGTGCGGACTACGTCGTCACCGGCAATCTCAGGCACTTTCCCGAGTCGTGGGGGCGGACTCTGGTTGTTACGCCCCGGCGGTTCCAGGACATCCTGACAAGCGAACCCTCGCCAGGACAAGGCGATCCCAGATGAGCATTGCCGGAAACACGCTCGACGCGCCCCTCCTATGCGCCGGTTATCGCCAGCCGGACGGCGTCTATGACGAGATGTCCGCCGCGCCGGGCGTTCTTCGTCCGTATTGGGATAAGTTCATCGGTTCGATGTCCGCGCTGGGCGCTGAAGAGCTTGCCCGCCGCTGGAAGATCGCCCGGCAGCAAATTCGGGAAAACGGCGTTACCTACAACGTCTACGGCGATCCGCTGGGCATGGACCGCCCCTGGAATCTGGATTCCATCCCTCTGCTGATTCCGCCCGCGGAGTGGCAGGCACTCGAAGCCGGCCTGATCCAGCGCGCGCACCTCCTGAACCACATCCTGGCGGACCTTTACGGCCCGCAACAACTGCTGCGCGGCGGCCATCTTCCGCCCGCGCTGGTATTCGCCAACACCGGCTTCTGGCGCGGGTGTCACGGCATGGCGACCGCGATGCATCCCTACCTGCACTTGCTGGCAGTCGACCTGGCGCGCTCGCCCGATGGCCAATGGTGGGTCCTCGCGGATCGTACCCAGGCGCCATCGGGCGCGGGATACGCGCTGGAGAACCGCACGGTTCTCGCGGAAACCTTTCCCGACCTGTTCCGCGAGTTCCAGGTCGAACGGCTGGCCTCCTTTTTCCGCTCGTTTCGCGACAATCTGCTACACCTGGCGCCCTCGCGCAACGACAATCCACGGGTGGTGCTGCTGACTCCGGGGCCGTTCAACGAAACGTACTTCGAGCACTCTTACCTGGCCCGTTATCTCGGTTTCACGCTGGTGCAAGGGGGCGACCTGACGGTGCGCGGCAGCCGCGTCTTCCTCCAAACACTCGATGGTCTCAAGCCCGTCGATGTGATCTTGCGGCGCGTGGACGACGGCTTTTGCGACCCGATCGAATTGCGCGCCGACTCGTTCCTGGGCGTGGCGGGTCTGGTGGAGGCCGTCCGGGCGGGCAATGTGGTGGTCGCCAATGCGTTAGGCAGCGGACTGATTGAATCGCCGGCCTTCATGCCATTCCTTCCGCGGCTTAGCCAGCACTTGCTCGGAGAGCGGCTGCTGCTGCCTTCCGTCGCCACCTGGTGGTGCGGCCAAGCCCAGCCATTGCAGTATGTGCTCGATAACCTGGATTTTCTGGTGATCAAGCCGGCCTTCCCTGCGCAGGGCCCTGCGAAAAACATGGAGCCGGTATTTGGCGGCAAGCTTAGCGGCGAGGAAAGATCGCGCCTGATTGCGCGCCTCGCAGAGCGTCCGTACGAGTTCGCCGGCCAGGAAGTAGTGAACCTCTCCACGGTTCCGGTATGGTCGCAAACCAGCCTGACCCCCCGCCGCGCCGTGCTGCGCGTCTTTCTGGCGGCGTCGGGCGACTCCTGGGTGGCCATGCCCGGCGGACTTGCCCGCGTCTCTCCGGCGCTCGACACGCCGGTAGTTTCCATGCAACGCGGCGGCGGCAGCAAAGACACCTGGGTGCTTTCCAACGGACCCGTGGACGTTTTTACGTTGCGCCATCCCCGCGACCAGCCGCTCGATCTGAATCGCGGCGAGCGTACCGATCTGCCCAGCCGGGCGGCCGACCATCTCTTTTGGCTGGGCCGCTACGGCGAACGCGCCGAGCACCTTGCCCGCGTGCTACGGTGCATACTGGTCCGGCTGACCGGCGATTTCGGCGCCTCTGGCGCGTCGGAATGGGATTCCCTGATGAAGTTGTACGATTGTCTGGCGTCGCCTCACTCGCGGCTGTCGCAGGAGGACCCCCAAGGGCATCTGGACCAATGGCGGGACCTGGAACAGGAACTCCTCTCTCTGATTTTCGAGGAACAGCGCAGCGATAGCCTGAACTCGATTTTGAGCCGCGCCGCGCGGGCGGCCGCCCACGTCCGGGACAGCCTTTCGAGCGATACGCTGCGTATCGTCAGCCAGTTCGGCACGGCGCATACTTCAGCCTGGGGCTACGCTTCCACCGGCGAAGCGCTGGCCGTTCTGAATCGGTGTATCGGCGTACTCGCCGCGCTGCGCGGGATCGAAATGGAGAACATCACCCGCGGCCCCGGATGGCATTTTCTGAGCATCGGGAGGCGGATCGAGCGCTCCATCCAACTGGTGGATCTTTTCCGGGCCATCATCGTGCCGTTCAGCCCTGGCACCTGGCCCACGCTCGAGATGTTGCTGGAGGTCGCTGACAGTTCGATGACCTACCGCTCCCGCTACTTCACGGATCTGCAGCCCGCGCCGGTGCTCGACCTGCTGATGAACGACGAAGCCAATCCGCGCTCGCTTGCCTTCCAGATACGCGATCTCGTGGAGCATTGCCGATACCTATCCGGCAGGCCTTCGGGGGCCGCATGGCCGATTTCCAAACAGAGACTTTTGGAAGAAGCCGCCGCGAATCTGTTTCGCGGGGACGTCCGCATGCTATGCGAGCCGGACGCGGGTGGCATCCGTGGGCCGCTCGACCAACTGCTCGCTGCCACCGGCGCGGCGCTGCCGGCTTTGTCGGATGCCATCACCAATGTGTATTTCAGCCACGCCGAAATGGAGCGGTCCCTCTGATCTATCGCGTGCGGCATCGAACGACGTACGATTACGAGGACCCGGTCTCGGTCTCGCATCACGTGGTGCGCCTGACTCCGCGCAATCTCCCTAAACAGACGTGCCGCGGAAGCCGCCTCTCCGTCCAACCCGCGCCGCCTGCTACGCATGTCCACTCCGACTACTTCGGCAATTCCCTGACCTCCTTCACGCTCGACGAGCCGCACGACCGGCTCATCGTGGAAGCTGAGAGCGACCTGGAAGTGAATTCCATTGCGCCGCCGGACTTTTCCGGATCTCCTCCCTGGGAGACCATCCGGGAGTCGTTGTCTGGCGACCCTACCGGCGAGATCCTGAGCGCGTATCAGTTCGTGTTCGATAGCCAGCGTGTACGCTCCAATCCGGAGCTGGCGGTCTATGCGCGCGAGTCGTTTCCCGCGGGGCGTCCGCTGCTCGCGGCGGTGTTCGACCTCATGCGCAGAATCCACCAGGATTTCCGTTTCGACAAGAAGGCTACCGAGGTCGCTACCCCCGTCCAGACCTTCTTCGAAAAGCGCCGCGGTGTATGCCAGGACTTCGCGCATCTACAGATCGGCTGTCTCCGGTCTCTGGGCCTCCCGGCGCGTTATGTCAGCGGCTATTTAAGAACGATGCCGCCGCCTGGCCGCCCGCGTCTTGTAGGCGCGGATGCCTCGCACGCCTGGTGCTCGGCATGGTGCCCCATCGCCGGATGGGTGGATTTCGATCCCACCAATAATTGCATACCGTCGGACGGTCATATCACGGTGGCTTGGGGACGCGATTACAGCGACGTCAGTCCCATCTACGGCGTCCTCCTCGGCGGCGCCAGGCACGAGCTGCACGTGGAGGTGGATGTGATGCCTTCGTAGCTAACTGTCCGGCTGCTTGCTTCCTGCCACTTTTGAGAACGCGCGCTCCACCCACTCGGACGGGAGTTCATTTACCGCGCGCCGCATGCGCTCCTGCCACCAGTCCGAGATCTGGGCAAGATCTTTACGCTCAAAGCGGTGCTCGATCAGTTCGAAGCTCCCCCGCGTATACAGCAGCAAATCGATGGGAAAATCCACGTTGGCCGCGCAAAGCCGGGTTGCGTCGAAAGCCAGGATGGCCAACTTGAACGCGTAAAGAATGGAATCGCTGTGAGCCAGAGAGCGTTCCAGGATCGGCTTGCCGAAGCCGGAATTGCCGATAATCTGATACGATGTGTCGGGACCGATCTCGACCCAGTTGCCTTCCGGGTAAACCAGAAACAACTGGTGCGCGGAGTCGGCCGACATCTGGCCTCCAATCAGAGAGTAGATATTGAACTCGAAATCGGCCTGGCGCAGCGAGGGTCCCTCCTCCTGCGCGAGCCGCCGCACCTCGGCCGCATAGAGGTTTACGACCTTGAAGAGACGGTCGCGCGCCGCGATCTGGCGCGTAAAAGCCTCTTCGAAATAAAGCAGGGTCTTGTCCCGCAGCGAGCGCAAACCCGAGGTCATCACAAAAAAAGAAAAGCCCGGCCCCTGATAGGTGGCCACCTTCTTTGCCATCATCGACTCACTGCCAGACAGCACCCGCGTGTCGGCGATGCCGACCAGGCCATCTTCAACAGTGATTCCCAAACAAAAGGTCATTCCATCTCCTTGGCTTTTCCGAAGGCTATACGCAACAGAGGCTCTTCGACCGGCGGTGCAGTCTGCAAAGACTCTGTGAATATGTATTCATTCTAACCTTATCGGGCCGTGGTAATTTCGGGAAAGCCGTGAAGCGTTCCGAAAACTGGAATTGGTGAAAACGCCGAACTGCTGGCCTAATTCCCGACCGTGATCACGGGCTTGTTGGAAACTTGTCCCGCAATAGTGATCTCGATGGGATAAGTGCCCTTCGCGACTGATGGAATCGCAAAGTTCGCTTGATAGAGCCCGACGGACCCAGGCGTCAAGCCGATGTAGTCGATCACGGCCTGTGCCGTGCCGACGGTCACGGTGTAGTTCGCATTCAGGGACGACAGACCGCTGGGCGCGGCAGCGCCGGTCACGAGTGGGCCGGAGGCGTTTACCGGTCCACCGCCCGTGAACCATGCGACTACTTCGTCGCCGACGCTGGCTGGCGCCGTGGGCGAATTTACGCTTCCATCCGAATTTGTGACCACCGCACGATTGGTGCTGTACACGCTGATGCCGGGTGTGCCTGTAGCCGGAACGTAAACAGCGGCGGCGTTACTCGTCGCGGTCCCGTTCTTGACCACCACCGATGCCACGCTGCCCCCGGGAATCTCCCAGGGCATCTGTGCGTCGATCTGCCCTGGAGAAACATAAAACAGGGGCACGGACGTGCCGTTCACTGTCACCGTGGTCGTCAGCAATGTAGGCGGAAGCGGGACGGAGGTCGCCTGCGCGTCTTTGGTGGCAAGATTAACCCCGAAAAGTGCAAAGACACTGCCCGGAGGCGTGGCATTGACAGCGTAGCTTGCGACGTTGCCTATGGATTGAGTCGGATTGAGAAATGCGGAATGCGCGGAGCCGCTACGCACGAACTGTGGGTTGGCCTCGATCAAGGTCGCGGACGCCCCGTAAAGGCCCGTCACCACCACGTTCAGCGTGTTTGTGTTGCCGTTCGAATCCGTCAGGATGGCAGACCCCAGGCAGGCGGACGAGACCGAGTAGGTCCCTGTAGCTGTTACCGAGGTTTGGGCTGCTCCACCCGACGAGTCTATATAACTGGCGGTAACATTGCCTTGGCCGTCGAACTGGAACACGCCGGCTTCATCCTCCGACCCGGTCTCCGTGGTTCCGGACACGGTGAATCCGCTTGCCGTATACACATACGCTCCCGAGAGTGTGGCCGTGGCGCACGGTGGCCGGCTGTTACTACCACCGCCGGAATACACATAGCTGCCGTCCGCGCCGGTGATGTTGAAGTCAACACCGCTGCCCCACACGATCAACGTGAATGCGGCCGTGCTTCCTGTGACCAGATTGATCGTTCCATAGCAATTCGACGCGACGGCATAGCTGCCGGCGTAACTGAAGGGCGTCCCCGCAGCCAGATTCGTATTGGCGGTTCCCATGAAAGTGACAGTGCTTTGACCATCGAACGTGGCCGTGCCAACTGCCTGGTATGAACCGGAGAACGCTCCGCCGGACGAGATCCCGCGTCCGCTAAGATTCAACGAATACGTTCCATTTAAGTTTGCAGCGTTGCAGTTTCCCCCGCTAATCTGGCTCTGTGCCAGGATCGGGACGCTAGCGTAGACCAAGAGGCAGGCCGAATATAGGTATTTCATGCCTGGTTCCCTCTCTGGGCGCCGCATACCGGCGTTGCGCATATGCCCCTCTTCCGTATGCTGCCTGGCTCGCGATACAGTGCATCGGCCGTGGGTTGGCCAAATATCGCGTGCCCACTGCCCGCGATCAAGAACTTCGAGTTTTGCGCCAGCGTCGCGTAAAAAGCGGTGGTACTGACCTTGCTGTTGTATATGCTGAAGCTCATGGCGTACGCGTTGGCGCTTGCATCGGTGAGCGTAGCCGATCCCAGGCAACTGGACGATACCGCATACGTTCCTGTCAGGGTAAGCGCGGTCGCTGCAGCCCCAACCGTCGACATCGTAATGTTCACAGTCACGTTGCCCAACCCGTCGAATTGCACCAGCCCGGTTCCGTCCTCGGCCCCGCTCACGGCGCTGCCGTTAAGAGCAAATCCGGTTCCGGTCAAGGTATATACGCCGGAGAAGGTGCTTGCCAAGCAACCCGCCGGCTGCGCGATTCCGCTACCCGCGTATGCGTAGCTGGCGTCGCTGCCACTTACCAGAAAGTCAACGCCCCCATCATAGATCGCCAGATTTAACGTGGCACTGTCTCCGGTGGTGATGTTCATGACGCCGGCGCAATTAGCTTGCACGCTGTAGGTTCCGGACCACGTCAAAGATGTTCCCACGGCCTGATTGGTATCCGCCATGAGGCTTATGCTGACCGTGCTCAGGCCGTCAAAGGTAGCCGAGCCGTTTGCCTGGAACACGTTCTTGTAAGTTGCCGAAGCCGCGGTAGCGGAGGTGACCTGTCTCCCGGTGATCGAAACTGAATAGGTCCCATTCAAGGAGCCGGAATTGCACGTCCCCCCGCCGATTGTAGTGGTTTGGGCCGCCAGAGGCGCTGCCAGCATAAAGGATATGTAAAGTATCGAAGCAGGGCGTCGCTTCATGCGTGCGAACGGGAATTCTAACTTATCCCAGACGCTTTTGGTACAGTGCGCGAGTTTAGGCATGATATCTCCCTATTGAACACATCCGTCTCTTCCAAGTTTCCGTGCAAGGTCGATTGGAAGCCAAGGCTAGGTATGCGAAGGTACATTGGAATCCGAAGCTGTCGGTTGGTTATGTCCCAGCGGCCTGAGGCCATTGACCCGCTCAGCCTCAGGCGGGAAATGTGAGGCTTCGAACTGAAAAGCCCGGAAGCTCGTCCGTAACCTTCGAGGTTCCGGCGCGCGCAGCGGTTCTGAGCATCGCTCGGCGACATGCAGCCGACAATTGCGGTGTGAGGCGGATTGCACTACGCCGGAAACACGGTGTCTGTCCGCCTTTCAATATCGCGGGATCGGTCGGCATCAGGGAGAATGCCGCGCCGCCCGCACAAACTTTGTGGGCCACGTAAAAACTTCATCCCGCCGTTTTACGCCCTTGCCGTGTAAGAAAACGCGGCCGGACGGCTCTAAAAGAGCGAAGGAGAAGTTATATGACCAAGCGAACATCACCCGGATGGGTTTTGGGCGGTGTTTTTCTAGGTATTACAGGGCTTGCGGTGGCAGGCGGCGCGGGTTCGGGCGCGATATCCGTCGAGGAGAGCGGCAGCGGTGACGCCATCGTGTTTCTGCCGGGGCTAGGGTGCCGGGGCGCTGTGTGGAATGCGGTGTCGCGGCGTCTGTCCGGCTGTCACAACGTTCTTGTGTCGATCGGCGGATTTGGCGGAGTGCCAGGAACGCAGACCGATTTTGCCGTGGTGCGCGATGCGGTTGCGCAACTGGTCCAGGACAAGCATTGGCGCAACGCCGTGCTGGTGGGCCATAGCTTCGGCGGGAATCTGGCGCTCGCGCTGGCTGTCTCGCGGCCGGAGTTGTTCCGGAAGGTGGTGATTCTGGATGCGTATCCCTTCCCCGCCGCTATGGTGAAACCGGACATGACGCCCGACGGCGCACGCCAGTTGGCCGCCGCTATGCGGCCGGTGCTGGCCGGCTTGACCGACGAGCAGTTTCGCATGCAACAGACCCAATCATTGCGGATGATGATTACTGAGGAGCGTGAATTTCAGATGGTGCTCTCCTGGATGCTTGCGTCCGATCGGCGGACCATCGCCGAAGCGCAGTTCGAAGCATTGTCCACGGATCTGCGTCCGGCCATCCACAATATCCAGTGCCCGCTTTTGGTGCTCGGGTCGTGGCGGGGCAGGGAATCGCTCGGCTTGACGCGTGATTCGGTGGCAGCCACTCTCCGGGAGCAGTACCGGACTGCTCCGCGCTGTCGGATCGAGATTTCCCGTTCCGCGCGGCATTTCCTATTGCTGGACGATCCGGAGTGGGTCGCGGCGGCAGATTGCGGGTTTCATCGGCCAATGAACGCGAAGCAAAGGGAACGGCTGTTTCTGGAACTGTTCCGCGACTACCGCGAACGGGTCTTGCGGTTGTGCCGTGGATACCTCACCTCGCCGGATGACGCCGAGGATCTGTTCCAGGAAATCATGACGAGGGTATGGAACAGCCTGCCGGAGTTTCGCGGCGAAGCGCGAGCCAGCACGTGGGAGCGGATGGCGGCGCTACATGAGGCGATTGCCGCTCTCGCGGAGCAGGACCGGCTTATCGCTACGCTGCTGCTGGAGGGTCTCAGTTGCAAGGAGATCGCCGAGATCACCGGCATCACGGTGAATTATGTTGGGGTGAAGATCACGCGCATCAAGCAGGCACTCGAAAAATCTCTGAGGGAGTCGCGCTATGGAAACGTTTGAGGAATTGCAGGTACTTTGGCAGAAGCAGACCACCGCTCCGCGGATTTCCGCGCAGGATCTCATGCGGCATGTTCGGGGCCATAGCAGGAAACATCTGACCATTTTCGCTGTTAAAACCACTGCGGTGGCGGTACTCACCGGGATCATGCTGGCGGTGGTGTGGGGATCACCGGCAGCTTTGGCTGGTGCTCTCCTGGTGGCTGCGGGCGCGGTGGTGACACTCGCAGTGGATTGGATGGCGCATGTCACTCTGGCGCGTCTTGAATTCACCGCGCCAGCGGCTGGATTCGTTTCCACCGCCCTACAAAAGCTGCGCGGCCTGGCAAGGCCGCAGCCGGTGCAGTACGCCGGGGTCTTGGTCGGGCTGATGGCGGGGCTGAACGTGATGGAGGCGGCGTTGCTCCACGGCGTGCTGTGGGAGTGGCGTCTGGCCGCGCACCTTTTCCTTTCGATGCTGGTGATTGTGGCGAGCTGGGGCGGACTGAGGGTTCGCGCGCGGCGGTTTGAGCGGGAGACGCGCCCGCTGATCGAGCGGCTGGAAGCGTTCAGCGCTGGTGGGGCGGAGGCATCGCAGTAGACCTATGGAAGCTGGCTCAATGCGCCGGTTGAGGACCGAACTGCGCTGATGCCGGGCACACGCGCGAGTCCTGAAATTATCCAGAGACAGTCCATCGTTTGTCTCGCAAACGAACGCCACACAATCGGCGAGTCTCAGGAAACTCGCCTGCGATTATATTTGCTTGAACTTACTTTTCGCTTTGGTCACACCACGGCATATTTTTTCCATCAATGATTCCGGAGAGTGCGTAGGGTAGACACGGGGTTAGGCGTGTTTTTGACGCGCGAAGATGGTGAGGACCTGCGACGACTGGCATGCTATGCTTCGGGTAATGCAGGCGAGACACCATGCAACGAAGGACTTTCGTCAAATCGACTATGTTGGCCGCGGCCGCACCGCGTCTTTGGTCCCAGACGGAACCGACGTGGGGCGGGCCAGTGGTCGACACTCACCTGCATCTGCGCCGCGATGCCGACGAGTGCTTCACGCACATGCAAGGGTGCGGCGTGACGCATGCCGTACTGTTGACGTCGGCGAAAGATGAAGAGCGGGCGAAGCAGGAAATGGATAGGCGGCCGGGCCGTTTTGCGCGGTCCGTTTCAGCCGACCCGGCTGGTGCCGACGCCGATCTCGTCTTTCGGGACGCCCTGCGCAGCGGGGCGATCAGCATCGGCGAAATTAAGTACCACTTAGCGCTGGACTCGCCGGAGATGCGCCGCCTCTACGACGTCGCCGCCGAATTCCAGGTGCCCTTGATGATGCACATTCAGAACTTTCCTCACTTTCCGGGTGAACTTCCCTACAGCACGGGCTATCCGCGGTTCGACAAGATTCTGAAGGCTTACCCGAAGACGATTTTCGTGGGGCACGCCGATCTTTTCTGGGCGCACATCAGCGCCGACGTCCCCACCGATCGCGGCTATCCCACCGGGCCGGTCAAACCCGGAGGATTGACCGACCGTTGGCTGTCCGATTTCCCGAATCTCTACGCGGATATGTCCGCGAATTCAGGAAATAACGCACTCGCGCGCGATGCCGATTTTTCACGCGGTTTCATCGTTCGCCACCGCAGTAAGTTGATTTTTGGCAGCGATTGCAGTTGCACCGACGGCAACGGCGCGGGCATCTCGCAGGGCAATAATCCTGAAGCCGCGCGCTTGAACGGAAAGTGCGTCGCCCGTGCCACGCTGCGACTGCTGAAAGAATGGACGACGGCCGAGATTTTCCGGCAGGTGACGTGGGAAAACCCCAAGAAGGTCTTCAATCTGCGCCTTCAATACCCGCTTTCAAGCGCATAGGCGGCTAGCCCAACGAACCCCGCCTCAGAGCATTTGTATCGACGGGTCCACAATGCACCCAACCCGTCACGCCGCCAGACGTGGGGATGGGCGGCGCGATTGGTGACGCGATTCTCTCACAGGGCCGGGGCCGTCATCCGCCGCGCCGCTCGAAAAGATGGCGAGCGGCACCGTCGGCGGCCGCGCGCTAGTTGTGGAGTACACTTGAGGGGACGAAAGGTCAACCGATATGGCAGAGAAACCCGAGAAGAAGGATAAGAAAAACAAGGCGGCGCCCGTCAGCGAACCGCCGGCAGATGCGGCGCCTGTCGAGAAGAAGAACGCACCGCCAAAATTGAGAATTCCCCAATTGGCGAAGAAGAGCAAGTCCAGGTTGCCACGGCGACAGAAGAAGGCACTTCAGAAGGCAGCCGAGAAGTAGTTGGCTCCAGGAAGAGCCTGCGCACATTCTGATCGACTCCATCTGCGCGAAGGCGCATTGCCCCTTAAGCTGTGCGCGATAAGCCGCCGTTCGTGGGTTTTGCCGCAGAGTGCGCTCAGGCGCCATGGGAGACGAACCTGAAGAACCGCCATGGACGCCCGTTGACGATGCGTCCGTTCTCTTCATACGAACCATGCGCATGACTCGAAATTGCGGTTCGCCAGAAGAGGACGGCTTGCGCATTTAATTCGAGGACCCTGACGAGCCATTCGCCCGGACGTTCATTCCAAAGAAGCGTTGCCATTCTCTGCCCTACTCCGCTCCTTCGAAATCTGCGGATAACAAAGAACTCATGCACGTCATGGGCGCCAATGTCGCCTAGCCACTCAACTGCTGGTCCGACAAGCGCGAACCCGGCGATCGAATCGCCTAACTTCGCCAAATACGCGTCGGAGCCGTTCTCCCAGACCAAGGACGTGTCATAAGAGTAGCTTCCATCGGCTTTGGTATCGATTTCAAACCACTCTGCCATATCGTGAATGTAGTGCTCGAACAAATTCCGGAGCAAAACATCCGACTCCGGACCAATCTTTGAAATCAAGAGATTAGACGGCGACATCAGTATTGACCACTCGATTGACGCAAGGTTCAGTTTAGCTTGGCCGGCATTGATTCACCGCCCTTAGAAATGGAACAACAATTTGCCGGCGGCGTACCGCCGCTCGACTTGGCCCATCGTCAACGCAACGGTTTCGGACCGGCGCAGCATGGCAGGCAGGAGCAGCGTCAGCTTTTTAATGGAAGGGTCCTTCACCGTCGTCGAATTTTGACGCACGGCAAATTATTACGGGTGTCTCAGCGCGGCCATCGGATCCACTTGCATGGCACGGCGAGCGGGGATATAACAGGCAGTCACCGCGATGCCAAGCAGAACCATGGCCCCGGCGCCAAACGTCAGCGGATCCGTCGCGGAGACGCTAAAAAGCAGGCTCGCGATCAACCGCGTCAGGAGAAATGCTAAGACGATACCAACGCCCACGCCCAGCAGGGCAAGCTTCGCTCCTTGCCCCAAGATCAGATGCAAAACGTCGCGCCGCTGCGCCCCGAGGGCCATGCGAACTCCGATTTCATGCGTGCGCTGCGAGGTCGAGTACGAAATCACGCCAAAAATTCCGACTGCCGCAAGCATCAGGGCAATCGCGCTGAACGAACCTAGAAGGAACGTGCGGAATCGTTCCCGCGAGACGGATTGGCCGAGCATATCCGGGAAGGATGCCACATCCGTCACGGGGAGATCCTTGTCAATGGAGTGAACCGCCTGGCGAATGGCGGCGGCCAGGCTCGATGCGCTCAACGAACTTCTTACCACGACCTCCCCGCCATAAAGAGGCGCTTGCGCGAAGGGCACATACATCATGGGGCCGGGTTTTTTGCTAAGCGCCACGTCCCGCACGTCGCCCACGACGCCGACGATCTCGCGCAACACATTGCCGTTTGGCGGAAATCCGAATCTCATTTGCCTTCCAATCGGGTCCTGGTTCGGGAAATAACGCCGCGCCAGCGTTTCGCTAATGATCGCTACGCGCGGATTGGACTGCGAATCTTGCTCGGAGAAAAAACGGCCTCGCAGCAGCGGAATTCGCATCACGTGAAAATACCCGGGACTCGCCGTGGTGTAATCGGCGGTAGTGGACTTGCCGGGAGGAAGCGGGGGATCTCCTACAATGCTGAACGTGAAGGCGGCTTGGCCCTGGCGGTCCATGGGCAGCGGAGCGGCCAGAGCGGAATCCTCGAAACCAGGCTGCGCCTGCAGGCGCGCCAGCAATTCCTTGGAGAAGGCCGTCCATTGTTGCGGCGTCGAGTATTGAAATTGCGGAAGGGAAACCTCGGCTTCCGTGACGCTGTTCGGATCGAAGCCCGGATTGACCGACGTCACCAGCGCAAAGCTGCGGATCAGGAGGCCGCCCGCAACCAGGAGCACCATGGCCAGCGATATTTCCGCGATTGCCAGGAAACTTCGCACATGCTGGCCGCCACGCTGGCCAGTACGCTCGCCGCCCTCCTTGAGGTTCGTCTGCAAGTTGGACGGGGTTGCCAGGAGTGCGGGGGCCAGTCCAAACGTGAGCGCTGCAGCCAGAGACAACACCAGCGCGAATACCAGGACCGGGACTCCCACATGAATCGAACTGATCTGGACCAATTCGGTCGGCAGGAAAGACTGGAGACTCCGGACAGCCCCCACCGCAAGAAGCACACCGGCAACTCCGCCGAGCAACCCTAGCAGAACGCTCTCGGTCAGCAATTGGCAGACAATACGGGCGCGCGACGCCCCCAGCGCGATTCGCACAGCCACTTCTCTCCCGCGGGAAGTGGCCTTGGCCAGAAGCAGGTTCGCGATATTGGCGCAGGCGATCAATAGGAGCAGGGCAACCGCGCTCAGCATAATCAGCAGCGCGGGCTTCAAGTTCCCCACCACCGCCTCACGATAGGGCTGAATTCGGATCGTCAAGCCGGAATCTTCCGCGGCAAACTCCTTCGCGAGCCGGGCGCCTAGGGTGTCCATCTCGGCCTGAGCTTTCACCACGGAAACGCCTGGCTTGAGCCGGCCGATCACAGCCAGCAGACGCACGCCCGGCCGTGATGTCAACGGCCCGAACAGCGGGTCCTCGATCACGGAAATCCACACGTCCTGACGGGGAGCGCCCTCAGGATAGCGAAAGCTTGCCGGTAAGATTCCGACTACGGTAAACGAACGCATGTCCAGAGCGATGGATTGGCCAACAAGACCCGGATTGGCGCCGAAGCGGCTTCGCCAGAGATTTTCGCTCAAAACGGCCACGGCCGCCGCGCCTGGCTTGCCATCCTCGGGCAACAGCGTTCGGCCCAGCAGCGGCTTTGCCTTCAGCACCGCAAAAATCTCAGGCGTCACGTCCGCGGTGTTCACAATGGCGGGCTCGCCTGCCTGGGTCAATGTGAGATCGTGAAATGCATTTCCCGCCATCTCGCTAAAAACGTGGTTCTGGGCGCGTAACTCGGCGAAGTCCCTGTAGGAGATGGTTGACAGCGCCTCTGGCCGATTCAGCGGGACATCGAACATCAGGACCAGTTGATGGGCATCCCGATACGGAAGCGATCGCAGCAGTACCGCGTTGACAAGGCTGAAAATCGCGGTGTTGGCGCCGATGCCCAAGGCGAGCGTGATTACGGCGATGCCGGTGAAGGCGGGCGACTGTCGCAGTATACGAACGCCGTAGCGTAAGTCCTGGACGAAATCTTGAATCCAGTTCACGCGGCGAGTGTCGCGGCACTGTTCTTTGATTTGGTCTATCCGTCCAAATTCCCGCAAAGCCATGGCCCGCGCTTCGGTCTCAGTCATACCCGCGGCGATAGACTCGTTTGTGAGTTGCTGGATGTGAATCTCAATCTCGTGTTGCAGTTCCGCGTCGGCACTGTAACGGTGCAGCAATGCGTGAACACGTCGTTTGATGACCCGAATAGTCCGCATAAATATCCCGCATCAGGCGCTTTGGATGAGAAGGTGGACGGCCGAAGAGAGACGGTTCCAACTTTTGAGTTCGCGCTCCAGTTGTTTCCGGCCCTCCGGAGTTAGAGAGTAGACCTTCGCCGGCCGTCCCAGATCCGACTCCTCCCAGTCCGCGCAAATCCAGCCTTGATTTTCGAGCCGGTGCAGTGCCGGATACAGGGAGCCTTGGCCCACTGACAGAGTGTCGCCCGAGAGTGTTTGTATCCGCTTCGCTACACCCCAACCATGGAGGGGCTTGCGGGCGATGGTCTTCAGAATCAAAAGGTCGAGTGTTCCTTGCAACAAATCTGATGGTTTGGGCATATTGTTGATGCCTAGACTATCGACAATGATACATCGACTATCGACAATTGGCAAGAGGCAATCGCAACCCCAGTCCGCCGGCCTCCTCCAGCGCGGTGGGCTATCGCTGTATCTCCTGCTGTTTCTGCGCAGACGGCGCTCGTTTCGGCGCGCCAGGTGCGCTGGTACATGCGCCGCGGTCCTTGGATCTACGGGCTGGCGGCGGCTGATGAACTGCGGCACAAGGTGGCGGCCGGTCCCTCGTCGTATAGGTTTCGGGCATCGGCCCGACGTACACAAGCGTCTAGGCTGTGATGCCCGCGGCCGCATGGCAAGGAGCTTCGAGACACGGGCCAAATCGGATTTGATGCGGCGCATGTTTGCGCTCGCCCCTGGTTGGTTTTGACCCCAGCATCGTGTGGCGCCAGCGCCGTGCGGACGGCCTTATCCGGCCTTATCATTTGAGAAGGCAAGAGTACCATGCGTGCGATGACCGTCGTGGTATGGCAGGCCGACGATCACAGCGCACGGCAGCCAGTTCCCGCAGTGAGCAACTGGGCGCTGCTATACTTACGCCAGATCTTCAAGTGGGTCGGAAATGAAGCGTTGTACGATTTGTCACGCCACGTATCCCGCGGCCTTCACGCATTGCCCTCACGATGGCTCAGTCCTGACGGAGGCCAATGAGTGGGCAGAGGGAGCCATGATTCGCGGCAAGTACCGCATCCTGGGCAAGCTGGGCCAGGGGGGGATGGCGACCGTCTATAAGGCGCTGCACGTGGGATTTGACGAGGTGTGCGCGCTGAAGGTGATCAACCTCGAGTTGGCGAGCGATCTGTCCTTCGTGAAGCGCTTCGGCCAGGAAGCCGCCCTCACGCGCAAGCTGCAGCATCCCAACGCCGTGCGCGTGGAAGACATCGATCAGGCCGACGATGGGCGTCCTTTCATGGTGATGGAGTTCATCGAAGGGGAGAGCCTGAAAGATATCATCCAGCACCAGGCGCCGCTGCCGGTGCCGCGCGCGTGCGGTATCGCCAAACAGGTGGCGGCCGCGCTGGATGCGGCGCACCGCCTAGGCATAATCCACCGCGATATCAAACCTGGGAACATCATTCTGACGCGGCGCGCGGCCGGCGCCGGCCATGCCGGGGAACTGGCCAAAGTCCTCGATTTCGGCATCGCCAAGATCAAGGAAGCGCACCTCGCCGCCGGCGGTGTGACGCTCACGCGGACCGGCACTTCGATTGGCACGCCCGCATACATGTCGCCGGAACAGGCCATGGGCAAGACCGGCGAGGGACTGGATGGCCGCGCCGACCTTTACTCGCTGGGCGTGGTGATGTATGAGATGCTGACCGGCGAGTTGCCCATCCAAGCGGACTCGGAAGTACAGATGCTGATGGGCCAGATCAGCACGGCGCCGGAGCCGATCCGCGCCCGGTGCCCGGAACTCCCCGAGGGAATTGGCACGGTCGTGATGCGATGTCTGGAAAAGAACCCCGCCCGGCGGCTGGCCAGCGGGGCGGCACTCATCGCGCAGATTGAGAGCTGCGAGAGAGGCGGGGCCGACACTGCGCCCGATGAAGTGCCCACCGTGGCCACGCAGCGGCCTGTGCCGCTGGAAGTGGCAATTCCAGTCCCGGCGCGCCGGTCATCCCGTTTGGTGTGGGCGGCTGTTTTGGTGGCACTTGCGGTGATAGCAATTGCGATCGCTGGCGGCGCCGGGCATCTCGACTGGCGGCGAAAACATCTTGCGCGGTCGCCAGTGGCGGCATCGCAGCCGGCGCCGCTAGACACGCCAATACC
>JBEKYC010000106.1:0-17103 GCA_049511415.1 Bryobacteraceae bacterium
AACTACGAGCAGCCCGAGCACCCGCTTGCGGGCGTGGATCGCCACTTCCGGATCGCCGCCGAGTTGCAACACGCCTTCCCGGACCTGCCCCTCGTGGGCAGCGGATATAGCTGGCTGCAGAAGTACGCCATTAACGCGGGAGCCGCGCAAATCGCGGCCGGAAATATCCGCTTCTTCGGCGTCGGCCGCGGCGCCCTGGCCTATCCGGATTTCGCGCGTGATGCCTTGGAGAAAGGCGAACTGGATGAGCGCCGTTGTTGCAAGACGCTGACTTACTGCACTTACCTGATGCGCCATAAGTCCCCCACCGGCTGCCCGCCGTTCGACAAAGAAGCTTATGGCCCGATCGTGAAGCTGGCCCGCCTTACGGCACGGTCACAGTGACGTAAGAGATTTGCCGCCCGTACTGATTGGTGGAGTACAAGCCATAGGTCGTGGTAGCCGTCGGATCCACAACCACGCTCGTGCCCCGCACCGGCCCCACCTGCGGGCTGATGATGTTGTAAATGGCGTTCGTCACGTTCCAGGTCAACGTCACCGGCTGGCCCGAAGTCACGGTAGTAGGATTGGCGGTAAAGCTGACCACCGTGGGCGAAGGTCCCGTGGGCACATTGGATGGAGTGTAAATCTCGTTCATCTGCACGACCTCGAAATCCCCCGCCGTGACCGTGCCCAGGTTGTGCAGATCGTTGTTGTTCCAGTTGCTGTCCGGCATGCCGGTGATGTAAACGGCGCTGCCGTTATCGGCCAGGATCATGCCATAATTCTGCAGCGCCGTCAGGATCACCTGGTTGGCCGGCGAGAAGCCGGAGATATCGAAGCTGGCTTTCAGCCGCATGCGCATACCCATGGGCGGCGCGTTGCTGTCGGTCACGCTGGAGGCCCAGTGTGACGCCGGCGGGGTGAACGCTTCGCGCGTGGTGGGGATGGTGAAGCGCACGGCGTGGTTGATGGCGCCCGCGGCGACTTCGTCGTAGCGCACCAGCCCCACGAAAACCGGCAGGCCCGCCGCATCGGCCGAGGTCCAGGTGTACGGCCGCTGTTCGTTGATGGTCATGTCCCAAATGGCCGAACTGCCGGCCGACCACTGGCCGCTCTTGACGGCGCCCTGGTAAAGTTCATAAAGCCAGCAGCCGCCTTGATCCAGCACCAGAACGTGCCGGTCCCCGTCGCCCGGATGCGGATACCCCTCGATGGGTGCATTGGCCGGAATCGGCATCGGGCCCGGATCGCTCTCGCTGGGGTACGCGGTCAGCTTGACCGGCACCAGCGGCTGCGTGCCCGGCACAATCACGTAGGGAATACCCATGCTCTGGCCGTCGTAAAGACCAGCGCCGAAATCCGGGTGCAGCGTAACGCTGGCGCCGATGTAGTTGATCAGGTTGGTGGAGTTCGGATCCACCGGAGCACTGGCAATATTGGTGTTCCACAAGTTATTGGAGGGGAACGGCACGAAGCCGTTCAGCGGGGCCAGCGGTCCCAGACTCATGCCCGCGCAGGTTCCTGCCTGGCCGAAGACCGCGATTGGCACGCAGAGGAGGAGTACTGCTAGAACCAAAGTTCTCATGGGCCTATTGTAGGACAAGCGGGTCAGTTACGCCTGCCAACTTTGGTGAACCCTTGCACTTCCGCGTCGGTCAGGTATCGCCACTTGCCGATCTGCAAATCGCCGATGTGCACCGGCCCGATGGCCACGCGCACCAGCTTCAGAACTTTGCTGCCGATGGCTTCGACCATCCGCCGCACTTGCCGGTTGCGGCCTTCGGTAATGACCATCTGTAGGTGCGTATACTTGCCTGAATCCCGCAGACGCTCCACCACGGCCGGCCGCGTAGGGCCGTCGGTCAGTTGCACGCCCGCGCGCAGCCGCTCGATCTGCTCGTCGGAAATCCGGTCCGCGCATTTGAGCTGGTATGTCTTCGGCGCCTTGTAATCGGGATTGGTCAGACGCTCGGCGAACTGCGTATCGTTGGTCATAATCAGCAGACCGCTGGTATCGAGATCCAGGCGGCCGACTGGGGCCAGCCAGGCGTCCGCTTCACGGATCAGGTCGTAAACCGTAGGCCGGCCTTCCGGATCCTTAAAAGTAGTGATATAACCCTTCGGTTTGTAGAGCAGGAGATAGGATTTCTTGGCCGCGCGCAGAGGACGGCCATCCACGGTCACGCGGTCGCGCTCCATGTCCACCCAATGATCGGGCGTCTGGACCAGCTTGCCGTTCACACGCACGCGTCCGCCGCCGATCCAGCTTCGCGCTTCCGTGCGGGAACCCAGTCCGGCTTTGGAAATAACTCGCTCCAGGGTCTTTAAAGGGCGGCCGGGCATATTATTATATTAGAAGGTACAGTCCTCCGAATGTCCGGAAGCATCTTGGTCAGGGGGGCGCGGCAACTGGTAAGTTTGCACGGCGCTGCGGA
Source organism: Bryobacteraceae bacterium (assembly GCA_049511415.1). Classification (GTDB taxonomy): domain Bacteria; phylum Acidobacteriota; class Terriglobia; order Bryobacterales; family Bryobacteraceae; genus Bog-159. The sequence goes on from JBEKYC010000106.1 coordinate 2,418, forward strand.
GCCCCGCCGGGGTGACTCGCTCAAGGATCTTGGCATCATCCGCGATGGCGCGTTGCTGATCGAGGACGGAAAAATTACCGAAGTCGGTCCCAGCAGACGGATCGAGAACCTTGCCCTATCGCGCCGTTCCGAAGAAATCGATGCCACCGGCCGCATTGTAATACCCGGCTTTGTCGACTGCCATACGCAGTTGGTCAGTGCGGCTCCCGGCCCGGACACGGATTCGGATGCGCATTTCCATATGCTGCGCAATACATCGGCCACGCGCCTGGAATGGCGCGCCCGGCAATTTGTCGATGGCATGATCCGGCATGGGACCACCAGCCTGGTATCCAACTGCGGTTACGGCCTGGATCAACGCACGGAGTTAAAGGTGCTGCGGGTTCAGGCCAAGCTGAATCGCGCGCCCGCGGATGTGGAGTCGGCTTATTTGAATCCTCCATCCGTCGCCGAAGCGCGGGAGAGCGCTCCCGCCGCGTACATGACTTGGCTGTGTTCGGAGATGTTGCCGGCCATCCGGCGCAAGTCGCTGGCGCGCTGCGTGGGTTTGCGCTGCGGCGAGCCGGTATTCGATGCGGCGCAGTGCCGGCAGTACCTGGACGCGGCGCGCGGCCTCGGCTTCCCTCTGAAGATCTGCCATGGCGGGCGGGATGGCAACGAAGCCGTGCGTTTGGCAGTGGAGACGGGCGCGCGCAGTGTCGACCAAATGGGCGGCGCGGCGGTTGCCGACGTGGAACTGTTGGCCGGCTCGGACACCATCGCCGTGCTGCTGCCCGGGTCCGCGTTCCATTGCGGCGCGTGGTCTGGCGCCGGGCGGCAACTGATCGACGCCGGCGCCGCGGTAGCTCTGGGCACGGATTTCACGCCGGGTTCGCGCACCACTTACAGCATGCAGACCGTTGTGGCTCTGGCTTGCGCGCATTTGGGCATGACCCCGGCGGAGGCCATTTGCGCGGCAACATATAACGCCGCATGGGCCATGGGATCGGCACAGGTGGCCGGCTCGCTCGAAACGGGTAAGCCGGCCGATTTCGTGCTGCTGAACGTGAGTGACCATCGCGAGATTCCCTGTCATTTCGGTGTCAACCTGGTACACCGCACGGTGAAACGCGGCGTGACCATCTATCAGGAAGGCCGCGTCGCGCTACGCTAGCCTTCTAGCCATGCGCAACGCACTGCTTTGCCTGCTCACATTCACTTTCAGCATTTGCGGCCAGCCGTACCGGGTGGTGATTCATAACGGCGTGGCGGCCGCGATGCGCGACGGCGTCAAGCTGATCGCCGATGTTTACCAGCCGGAGGGGGACGGCAAGTTCCCAGTGCTGCTGGAGCGCACGCCTTACAACCGCGCGGGCGGCGCGAGTTCCGCGGCGGCTATGGCCGCGCACGGCTACGTGGTTATCATCCAGGACACCCGCGGCCGGTTCGACTCGCAAGGCGAGTTCTATCCGTTCCGTTACGAGAGCAACGACGGCTACGACACCGTGGAGTGGGCCGCCGCGCTACCTTATGCGAACGGGAAGGTGGGTATGTTCGGCGGCTCCTACGTGGGCGCCACCCAGATGTTGGCGGGCATGGCTTCCCCGCCGCACCTGGTGGCCATTCAGCCCTACGTGACGGCATCGGAATACTACGATGGTTGGACCTATCAGAGCGGCGCATGGATGCAATGGTTCTCCAGTTCCTGGTCGAGTGGGCTGGCGGTCGATACCCTGCGCCGCAAGGCCGCCGGACTGGAGAATCCGAAAGCGTGGGTGACGCAACTGCCCGTGGACAGCTACCGCATGCTGGAACTGCCGCCGGTTTCCGCGTTGGCGCCGTACTTTCACGATTGGGCGGCGCACGAGCGCGACGACGATTATTGGAAGGCGTGGAAGATTTCGGATCACTACGCGCAGATGAATATCAAAGCGCTGCACTCCGGCGGCTGGCACGATATCTTTCTAAAAGGCACGCTGCGGAACTACATAGGCATGCGGGCGGCGTCGCCGGCCGGCGCGGACCAGCGTCTAATGATCGGCCCGTGGGCGCACGCGGCCACCTCGCCTGAGGGGAAGATCGGCGAAGTAACATTTGGCAAGGCTGCGGTGCTCGATTCGGATGCCACGCTGTTGCGCTGGTCCGACTACGCGCTGAAGGGCGAGCGCAACGAGTACGCCACGGGCGCGCCGGTGCGCCTCTTCATCATGGGTCAAAACGCCTGGCGCGACGAGCACGAGTTTCCGTTGGCGCGCACGCGGTACACGAGTTTCTACCTGCGCAAGGGCAAACTCTCAACCGAAGGTCCAGGCGCCGATGGGCCAGAGACCTACGAATATGATCCCGCGCATCCCGTGCCGACCATCGGAGGGCGGCTGTGTTGTGGAAACGATCAATACCCGCCGGGTCCCGCCGATCAGCGCCCGAACGAAGGCCGCGCGGACGTGCTGATCTTTTCCACGCCGCCGCTTTCCGAAGATCTGGAGGCGACCGGTTGGGTGACGGTCACGCTGTTCGCCTCCAGTTCCGCGGTGGACACCGACTTCACGGCGCTGCTGGCGGACGTGGAGCCATCCGGCTATGCGCGCTTTCTCACCGACGGCATCGTGCGCGCCCGCTATCGCAATTCCACCGAGCGCCCGGAGACGATCGAGCCGGGCAAGCTCTACAAATACACGATCGACCTTTGGGCCACCGGCAATTTATTCAAGGCGGGCCACCGCATCCGGCTATATGTTTCGAGCAGCAATTTTCCGCGCTTCGACCGCAATCTGAATACCGGCGAAGCGATGGCGGGAGCGGTCCGCATGGAGACGGCCAGCCAAAAGATCTACCACGACGCGGAACATCCGTCCGCGCTGGTGCTGCCGGTGATTCCACGCTAAAGTAGCGATGATGAGTCCAGCCGAAGCCACCCTCAGTGCGGAGGAGCGCGCGCACTTGGCGCAACTGCTCCGTGAATCGCAGGCGGAGTTCCTGGGGTTGATGGACGGCCTGACGGAAGCGCAATGGACTACGGCGGCTCCCGGCGGCTGGAGCGTGCAGCAGGCGGCGGAGCATATTGTGCTCGGCGAGATCGCCATGTTGAGCCGAGTCGAAGCGGCGTTGGCGGAGCCTCCGCATCCGGAATGGGAAGCCGAAGATGCGCGCAAGACTAAGTTCCTCCGCCGGGTATTGCCGGACCGCAGCCGAAAGGCAACGGCTCCCGAGATGCTGCGGCCCAGCCATAACTGGAGCCGGGAGGAGACCATCGCCCGGTTTCAAAAGGGCCGCCAACGGACGCTCGACCTGGTCGCGCAGCTCGACCAGCCGGTGAAGGACCGCCTGGCCGAGCACCCGTTTCCGATTTTCAATATGTTGAGCGTGCACCATTGGCTGCTCTACATCCCGCTGCACAACATCCGGCATAACCAGCAAATCGCGGAAGCCGTAAAGGCCCTCGCGCTATGAAAACGATGGTGATCACGGGAGGCGGCTCCGGCATCGGCCGGGCCGTGGCTCTCGAATGCGCGGTGCGCGGCGACCGGGTTGGGGTGCTGGACCTGGACGGCAGGTCGGCGCGGCAGACCGCCGTGGATGCATTAGCCGCGGGTGCGGATGCGGCGCTGGGGCTGGAGTGCGACGTATCGCGCGAGGAGCATGTGGCGCAGGCGTTCGACGAAACGGTGCGCCAACTCGGTCCGTTGTACGGAGCATTTGCCAATGCGGGCATGGATGCGGGCGGCTTCCTGCACGAGTTGCCTTTGGAACTGTGGCAGCGCGTGATCGGCACCAATTTGACGGGCGTATACCTGACTTGCAAGCACGCGTTGCGGCATCTGCTGGCGGGCGGGAAACCGGGCTCGATTGTGTGCACGTCATCGCCGGCTGCCACGGTGGCTTTCGCGGCTGGGGCGGCAGGCGCATACAGCGCGTCGAAGGGCGGCATCTCGGCCTTGGTGCGATGCATGGCCGTGGACTACGCGCGGTACGGCATTCGTGTGAATGCGGTGGTCCCCGGCGCGACGGAAACCAAGTTGATGTGGGCCAACGTGGAACCCGCAGACATGCCGGCGATGCGGCAGCGCATCTGCGAAGAGGTGCCGCTGGGACGGCTGGCAAGTCCGGAAGAACCGGCACGGGCCGTGGTTTGGTTGCTCTCGGAGGAATCCTCGTATGTAACGGGATCGCATCTGGTATGCGACGGGGGAATCCTGGCGAAGGCGTCGATTAGCGTGTGAGACCGTCCCGTCCGGCCTCCTCCGTTTTCCGGAGAAGGCCAGACTTGATGATCCGGTTTAGAACCAGGGCCGCCTACCCCGGTTCGTGAACCCGTCCGGACAACCGTCGTCAATTGTCCGGCAAGCCTTGCTAAGGGGCTCCGGGATCGGATGCATCAGCGGCCGGCTGCCGACAACCGGCCGCGGACGGGAGAAGCGCCCCCAAATAGCGCTCCTCATGAGGGCGCCCCCAGGTGAACGTAGCGCCCTTTCTTGATCTCACCATCGCACGATGGCTTTTGGCGAGGTCCTTAGTTGGTCGCCAATCGGTTGAAAAACAAAGATAAAAAAATAAGACCGACGCGTTACCGAAATCCGCGGGGCCGTACGGACTGGCGCTTTACCTCCTGCCTGGTTGCGAATTTCGCGGTCACTGGGCAACCTCGAGGAAAACGCTACGCTGGCTCGCCGGATTTCAGAATCCGTAGCACCGAAAGTATTGTTTTCCAACTGCGCGTTGTCGCCGGCGCCCCAAAGAGCCTGTCAATCTGGCCGAGATAGCCAATTGTCTTCATGTGGCGGCGGTACACCCCATACACGAGACGGTTCTTCGAGCCGATGATTCGCACCAGCCACTCCCCACCTTCGGGAAGAGCAATAGGAAGAGAAACTTTGCGGCGTCCAGCCTCCGATAAGATGCTTACAAATTGAACCACATCCGCGCACTGTGGCTCAGCTCCAAACGGATTGTCCATCTCCAGTCGAATCAGATCACTGCCGTCGCAGAACGCGATTGTCGCTTCAAACGGCAGCTTCCGGCGCAACTCGGCAAGGAACTTTGCGCGCAACCCAGGCTTGCGGATGACAAGCGTGCCCGCGGCGCCCACGTTCACGGCATCGTAGATGCCCAATTCCTGGGCGAGGACGCTCGGACGAAAAGCCCTGTGTCCGCCAACGTTGATACCGCGGAAGAAAACGATCAAAGCCATGCTGACCATTGTTGCAGCACCGAAGTATCGAGGAGTAGCGTACCGAGGTTCGCGCTGGTGAACCGCAGCCGCGGCAAGAGCGAGAAGAATGCCATACCCGAGGCGCGATGTTTTTGCATAATCTTTACATTGTTATGACAACTGGCGCATCAGGACAAGATATGATGGCGCCTGACGGAGGATTATCCCATGCCGGGCAAAATGCAGGTAACCGTTCTCATCGCGTTGCTCGCGTGCTGCGCTTACGCCGCCGGACAGCAGGTGACCGCTGTCCACACTTTCGTGTGCAAAAACGCGCAAGAATTAGGACCCTGCCCTCAGGGTGGTGGGGCTACTTCCCTGATCCAGGGGTCGGATGGGAGTCTCTATGGCACGGCCGAGAGGACCGGGCAGGCGGTCAATGGTCCGGCCGGCGGGTTGGTATTCTCACTGACACCATCGGGCACATTCGCCACGGTGTATGAGTTTGCTCCCGGAGAAACGAAAACCTACCCGAACGGGAGCGGCCCGCTTCGACTCGTCGAAGGACCCGACGGCAAGCTCTACGGCGAAACCGGCTTGGGTGGGTCGCTTGGCTATGGAGTTTTATTCCGGGTCGACAAAACTGGAAAGATTACGAACTCCTGCAGAACTACTCCATTGACCCGGCTGCCGCGAACGGGTCCTCGCCAATGTACCTGGCTGCGGGGAACGATGGCAACGTTTACGGGACGACCTACTACGGCGGAAGCAACAGTTGCGGCTACGGCTTCAATTGCGGGACGATCTTTCGCGTCGTTGCGGCAACTGGAGCCTATGAAGTCGTTGCCAACTTCGATTTCGCCACCACCGGAGAGAATCCCACGAATCTGGTGGTGGCTCCCGACGGGACCTTTTATGGCACCACGCTCGGGGCGAACGGTTCCATACTTTTCCATTACATCGAATCAACTGGCGAGCTACAGGCGACTCCGCTGGTCTTTCCGGTGGTTAGTGGAGAGCCGACCCGCGGAACGGTCTCTGCCATCGGTCCGGACGGAAACCTGTATGGCGCCTATAGCGGACGGACTTCGGATGGTATCGGGATCTTCCAGGTTCAACTCGACGGCAACAATCTCCAGATTTATCCGGACTACACAACCGACCCGAATGTCAGTCCCGATGGATTGGTGCCCGCAAGCGACGGCAACTTCTGGATGGCCGAATTCTATGGCAGCGACGGTTTCGGCGACATCGTAACCCTCTCGCAGGTCGACGGAAGCCTGATTCAGACCCTAACCCCATTTTCGTCGACGTCGGCGGACGGTGGAAACCCGGTTGAACTCCTCTCTGCCACCGGTGGAACGCTTTGGGGTGTGAGCTCACTGAACGGCCAAGCGCCCAAAGGTTCTTATGCGGACGGAGTGTTGTTTAGGCTGACGCCTTAGCCGCCAACCTTAAGGCCGTGGTTCGCCTGGTGAATTGGCAAGCCTTCCCGAACGCGCGAAGGGTAAACCGAGCCAGTACCCGGAGAACTGATGTGCTGGATCGTGGTGGGGCACGGCGGACGCGCCGGCCTCGATTCTGCAACAGACCAAGTTCATGCCGGGGCTTTAAGCCTACGGTAGCGAAGATCCGTCCCCAACCACGTCAAGACCATCGGCAGGCTCCTCCGAGTCCTCGCAGTGAAGTTGGATCACGTCCTCTTCTTCGTCAGCGCCGGCCGGATTCGGGGCGCGCCGGCGCCGGCGATCCGGCAAGACCCTGGCATCGTGCGCATCCAGGTCCCGCCACTCGACACCCGTGACGTTCATACAAGCTGTAGATCGGCGGAAACACAGGCCGACTTTAAGGCATGGTGCGACCTCTCCCAGGCCTCCGGCATCACAAGTAAGAGGAGACTAACGCATGAGTTCTACGTCCACGGCGGCACCGACGGTGGCCACCTACATGATTGAGCCGACGCATTCGAGCGTGCATTTCAAGGTCCGGCATCTGATGATTGCCAATGTGCGGGGCGAATTCACCAAAGTCAGTGGCACGATGAAGTTTGACCCCGCCAACCTGGCTGCTTCGGGAATAACGGCAGAGATCGATGTCAGTTCGATCAACACGCGCCAGCCCGACCGGGACAACCATTTGAAGAGCGCGGATTTCTTCGATTTGGCGAATTATCCGACGATCAAGTTCGAATCGACCCAGGTTGAGGCGGATGGGGAGGAAGGTTACAAATTGACCGGCGATTTGACCATTAAAGACGCGACGCGGCCGGTGGTGCTTTATGTGGTGGGTCCGACACCGGAGATCAAGGATCCGTGGGGCTATGCACGGCGCGGCGCCGAGGCAGTGGCAAAGATCAGCCGTAAGGATTTTGGTTTGCATTACAACCAGGTGCTGGAAGCCGGCGGCGTGGCGATTGGCGACGAGGTCGAGGTTTCATTGGAATTGGAGCTCGTGAAGACCGCGTAACGGGCGGGCCAGGAGCCCGCTCCAGCGAAGCTGCCGTTTGATATGATGCTCGCGATGCGGAATATCAAGGCAGTTTCGCGGAGAGACTTTCTCCAGGCGAGCGCCATCGGCTTGGCTGCCGCTGGTTGGCTGCGCGCGAATCCGTTGGGTTATCCGATCGGCTGCCAGACCTGGCCGGTGCGGGAAACCATCGGCAAAGATCTGGACGGCACCCTGCGGGAATTGGCCGGGTGGGGCTTCGAGCGGATTGAATTGTGCTCGCCGCCCGGTTACACGCAAATGGGCTTCGGACCTCTGGCGCAGATGCAGCCGGCGGAACTGCGCGGTAAGATCCACGACGCGGGCCTCGGTTGCGAGAGCTGCCACTTCGGATTCGGCGAGCTGCGGGAGCACCTGGACGAACGCATTGCATGGGCCCAGGGCATGGGGCTGAGGCAAATGATCATCGCCACGTTCTGGCTGCCGAAGGACGCCAAGATGGCGGACTGGATGCACGCCGTGGACGATGCCAACAAGTGGGGCGAGCGCACCAAAAAAGCAGGCATCCAGCTTGGCTTCCATAACCACGATTTCGAATTCCAGAAAATCGAGGGCGAGTTGATCTACGACAAGCTGCTGGGCGAGTTCGACCCGAAACTGGTGAAGATGCAGTTTCAGGTGAACGTAGTGAAGTCGGGCTACCAGGCGGCGGATTACTTCGAGAAGTACCCAGGCCGGTTCATTTCCATCCATCTGCAGGACTGGTCGCCCGAGAAGAAGAAGGACGTGGCGCTGGGGCAGGGAATCGTGGACTGGAAGCGCTTGTGGAAGGCGGCGAAGAAGTCCGGGGCCAAGAACTACTTCGTGGAAGTGGATCGCGCGGACATGCAGGCGAGCGCGCAGTTCCTGAAAGGCCTCAGTTGATTCTGCCGGTGCTGGCGCTGCTGGCGGCCGGGCCCGCACAGCCGCTGCGGAATGGCGATTTCGCGCGCGACCTGGCCGGTTGGACGGTCCATCATCACAGCAGCAAAGCAAGCGATCCCACGGTCCGGGTTACCGGCGGTAAGCTGACGATCGAGCCGCAAGGGGGCGGGAGCGCGGGCGTTTCGCAGACCGTGTACTTGACCCCGGGTTCGCTTTGGCGGCTGAGCGCGGAAGCCGGCGGCAGCGCGCACATGGAAGTGGACACGCCTTCGGGATCGTTCGGCTCGTCTACCGGGGCGGCGATTTTGTTCCGGACGCCATCGCCGGGCGAGGTCACAATCGACCTGGATAGCGAGGGCGGGCAGGCTGCTTTTGCGCATGCACGTCTGGAGGCCGTGCCGGAAGCGCCGGCGGGCGAGTTGCGCATACGCCTTGGATCGGCGGGCAAGCACCCCATCGACGCCAAGCAGCAGGGCCAATTCATCGAGATGCTGTGCCGCCTGATTCCTTCCATGATTGCGCAGCAGGTGGATAACGACAGCTTCGAGGAAGAACCGCCCTACCGTTTTTCCTACATCAAAGAGACGGACAGCCCGCATCGGCCGTGGTATCCGGATGGCGCGGTGCAGACGGCGGAATACGCGCTCGACACGGAGGGCGCCTTCAACGGCAAGCGTTCGCAGCGGATTGAAATTCATGTGCCGGGCGCACGCGCCGGAATTGCGCAGGATGGCTTCTATGCCAAGGCGGGTGTGGTTTACCGGCTGCGTCTGCATATGAAGGGAACGGCGGCCGTGCCGGTGCGGGCGGTGTTGCGCGATGCGGCGGGCATTGTGGCGCAATCGCCGCTGGGCCTGGCGGGCGAACAGTGGCAGCCGGCGCAGGCGCTGCTGAAGGCCTCCCGCGATTCCACGAACGCCACGCTGGCCCTCGACTTCGAAGGCGCCGGAACGCTGCGGCTGGATCGCGTGTACCTGATCGGCAGCGACGCGGTGCTGGGCATCTGGCGTCCGGATGTGGTGGAAGCCTTGAAGGCGCTGCGGCCCGGCGTGATCCGCTTCGGAGGCACGTCCATCGAAGGGTTGGAGTGGGAGCAGACCATCGGCAAGTGGGATGCGCGTGCGCCGTTCACCACTTTTTGGGGTGGGCTGGAGCCGAATTTCGTGGGTCTGGAGGAATTCGTCGAACTTTGCCGGCTGGTGGGCGCCGAGCCGCTGATCTGCGTGCGCTGGAGCGGCAAGCAGCCGGCGGATGCCGCGGCCGAGATCGAATACATGAACGGCAGCGCCGGTACGCTTTGGGGCGGCCTGCGCGCGCGGAATGGGCACAAGCAACCGTATGCGGTGAAGTATTGGCAGATCGGCAACGAGATCGGCGGCGAGGATTACGAACGGACGGTGGCGGAGTTTGCGCGCGCCATGCGGGCGGCCGATCCTTCGATCAAGCTGATGAGCTCGTATCCGCGGCCCGGCGTGCTGGCCAGCGCGGCGGGGCTGCTCGATTATCTGTGCCCGCATCATTATGAAGAGGGCGATCTGACGAGCGTGGTGCGCGGCTTCGACATGCTGCGGGAACAGATCGCGCAGCATGCCGGCGGCCGGGATGTGCGCGTGGCGGTGACGGAGTGGAACACCACGGGCGGCGATTTCGGACTGAAGCGCGGGATTCTGCAATCGCTGGGCAATGCGCTCGACTGCGCGCGCTATCACAACCTGCTGCAGCGGAATGCGGACCTGGTGGAGATGGGCATTCGTTCGAACCTGGTGGACAGCTTCGGTTCAGGGATCATCGTGACCGGGCCGGGCTGGATGTATCGCTCGCCGGCATATTTCACCGATCAGTTATACGGCCGCGCGGCGGGGTCGTTTCCGGTGCCGGTGGAACGCGATGGCGGGATGGCATGGCAGTTACAGCAGCCGGATGTCAGCGTGGCGCTGAGCGGCGACCGGCGCACACTGCGGATTTATGCGGTCAATTCCACAGCGGCTGGGTTGCGGCCGGTGATCGTATTGGCGGACGGGGCGGCGGCCGGCGCGCGGGCGTTTGTGTTGAAGAACCGGGGCCGCGCCAATACGGAGGCCATGAATTCGGCGGCCGACCGCGACGCGGTGGGCGTGGAACAGCGGGATGTGGCATTAACTGGAAAACGGCCTAGCTACGCGTGCGATCCCTACAGCTTGACTCTCTTGGAAATCCGGCTGCAATAGATCGAGGCGGCCTTACTTCTTAGACTCCAGTTTCAGGTTGACTACGGCGGTCTTGCGGTTGTCGAAGGTGCTGAGCGTCTTGTCTCCGGAGGACGCGCCGCTGAAATCGGCGCGCAGTTCGTAGTCCACATCCGTGCTCAGGCCGTGGAAATAATACGATCCGTTGTCGCGGGTAATGAACGAACGGATCTGCAGGGTCTTGGTGTTTTTCAACTGCACCACGGCTCCGTTGACGGCTTCACCCTGGGCATCGCGCACCACGCCCTGCACGGTGCGCACATGCGCGTCCTCTTTCTTGTCGGCCGGGGCGGCGACGGATGCGAAAAGGAATGCACACGCCAAGGCCGCCGCCAGCCGGCCAATGCGGGCGGAGAGGGGTGTAATCACTTCCAATCCTCTTCGGGCTCTTCCTCTTCGTCCTCGTCCAGGAAGTCTTCGTCTTCATCCTCTTCGATTTCCTCGGCGGATTCCAGCTCCAGGGGATCGGTCCCGATCACCTTCAAGTCGGCGCCGCACTCGTCGCAACTGAGGGAATCGCCTTCGTCCACCTCTTCTTCGTCGATGTCAATGGCCCCGTCGCAAACCGGGCAAGTTACCATGGCTAAAATTCCTCCCGAACAAACTACAAATTAGCGAAACTCCACGCCGCTTTCAACTGTATTCTACAGCGACTCGCCTGCTAACGAGCCGCCTGCATCGCCAACCGGCGGCGGGTGGTGGCGGGGACCAGTCCTTTCATCCTTAAATACAGAAAAAGCTGGGCGCGATGCGTGAGCTCGTGCTCCTTGGCGAACTGCAACAATTCGAGCCGTGTGACGCGCGCCCCATCCACGCGCGTGATGATGCCGGCATAGAACTCGGGCGTTTGGGCGGCCAGTTCCGTTACACGCTGCGCCATGGAGGCGCGCAATTCGCGAGCCAGATCGGCGGCGCCGGCGCCTTCGGGCAGCAGCGCGAAGCGGGCCATCTTTTCGCGGAATTGCGGACCGCCCAGATGCTCTTCGCCCGCCAGCAGCAGGCCCGTCAGCCCGTGCCCGGCGGCCAGGATGTGACGCGCGATCTCGCCGAACGTCATCAGATCCGGCGCGGGCTTGTAGCCGAACTGATCGGATGGAAATTCCTCAACGGCGGCGGCCGTATCGGCTCGTACCGCCTTCCAGGAATCCAGAACTGCTTCCAGTCTTACCATATGCTCCTATTGTACCCGCACCTCCTGATAGTATCGGACGTATGACGAGGCGAGCGGTGCTGGAACGCCTGCGCGCGGTGGGAAGCGCCGCCAATGTGGAGGGCATGGCGCACTTCGGCATTCGCGCGGCGAAGGCCTATGGCGTGGCCACGCCGGCGATCCGATCGATGGCCCGGGAATTGGGCTGCAACCAGGCGCTGGCCTCGTCTCTTTGGCTATCCGGGGTGCTGGAAGCGCGCATTTTGGCGGCCCTGATCGCCGATCCGGCGGCGATCACGGAGGAGGAAGTGGAACGCTGGGTAGGCGATTTCGATTCCTGGGGCGTTTGCGATGCGGCGTGCCTGGCCCTCTTTTGGAAAACGCCGTTCGCCTGGCGGAAGGTGCGGGAGTGGTCGCGGCGCGAGCCGGAATACGAACGGCGGGCGGCATTCGCGCTGCTGGCCGTGCTGGCGGTGCACGACAAGACCGCCTCGGATGCGCGGTTCCACGCGGGGCTGCGGCTGGTCGTGAAGGCGGCGACGGATGAGCGTAATTTCGTGAAGAAGGCGGTGAATTGGGCGCTGCGGCAGATTGGGAAGCGCAACGCGGCGCTGCACGCGGCGGCTATGCAGGTGGCGGCGGACTTGGCGGCGAGCGAGTCGCGCGCGGCGCGGTGGATCGGCCACGATGCGCTGCGGGAGTTGCGCGCCAAGGCGGGGCGGTTCGGCAAATGAGCGGACTGACGATATTCGGACTATTTGCGGTGTCGGCCATGCTGGTGTGCTACGCGCTGGAGAAGCGCAGCCCGTGGTTCGTGCTGGCATTTGCGGGGTCGTGCGTGCTGGGGTCGGCGTACGGATTCTTGCAGGGAGCCTGGCCGTTCGGAATGGTGGAGGCGGTGTGGGCGGTGGTGGCGGCGCGGCGGTGGTGGCTGGCGCGGGCAGGGCAGGGTAGCTGAGAATATGAAGATGCCCGTGGCGACGAAGCTGCCGCGGGATCCGAACAGTTTTCGAGAGAGACGCGGTTGCCGACGGGCCGGATCACTGTTCTGAGACGGGTAGTCTGCGAGCACCTGCTGGCGCGCGTGCAGCAACTTCAGCCGAGCGCGCGGAGGCCTCAATATCGCCTTTCAGAAGTCGTTTACGAGCCGATCCAAGGCAACCCCTTTGCTGGCAGCCCGTTCGATCAAGAACGCCTGTACGTCTTGTTCCAAATACGCTGGGATATGAAACACAGCGTCAGGCCCGGCATAATGTTTCCCGCGCTCGGCGCGGCTGAAATCGTACTCCGGCTTCATCTGGTGTTCTGAATCGTTATTCATCATCGCCTTTCCTCATATGCTGCTCTTTCGGTTGCATTGGCCGTGCGAGCCGAGACAATTCGCACCTTAAGTTGGTTGCGTCCACCTCTTCCCAGGTGTGCACCACGACAAGCGGCACGCCGCTCGACGCCAGGCCGAGGGCGATCCAACGTTGCTCCGGGTCGCTGTGTTCCTCGTCAAACATGGTTTGTATCCGCGGGTCACGGAAGATGGTCAGAGCCAAAGTGAATGATACTCCATGTTTTCGCTCGTTTGAGAGCTTTGGCGCCGTCCCATTCGAAATGAAGTTCCCGGCGGAGGCTCACACCCACAGTGTCGACCGGATGGCGGTCCGAAGTAAAGATCCACCCATTGATCGCCTCCAGTTGCCACCCGCGCTATCATAAATACAGCGGATCTCCACTCTGTAACGAGACCTCTCTATGATCGACGCCGCTCTGGCCAAAATTTTTGGCACCAAAAACAAACGCGAAATCAAGGCCATGCAGCCCACCATCGCGGCTATCAACGACCTTGAGCCGCAAATGCAGGCCCTCTCGGATATCGATCTCGCCGCGAAAACCATCGAATTCAAAGAACGCCTCGCGCAGGGCGCGCCGCTCGACGACCTGCTCATCGAAGCCTTCGCCGTGGTCCGCGAGGCCGGCCGCCGCTTCCTGAATATGCGCCATTTCGACGTGCAGTTGATCGGCGGCATGGTCCTGCATCGCGGCAAAATCGCCGAGATGCGCACCGGGGAAGGCAAAACGCTGGTCGCTACTCTGCCCGCTTACCTCAATGCGCTCGAAGGCAAAGGTGTCCACATCGTTACCGTGAACGATTACCTGGCGCACCGCGACGCCGAATGGATGGGCAAGATCCACCGCGCGCTCGGGCTTACCGTCGGTGTGATCGTGCACGATCTCGACGACCAAGAGCGGCAGGAAAACTACAACTGCGACATCACCTACGGCACCAACAACGAATTTGGCTTCGATTACCTGCGCGACAACATGAAGTTCCGTCTGGAAGACTGTGCGCACCGGACCATCGATCCCCTTACGGTGTCCTCCGCCGACGGCAAAGGCACCCAGTACAAGCTGTTCAACTACGCCATCGTCGACGAAGTGGACTCTATCCTGATCGACGAAGCGCGCACCCCGCTGATTATTTCCGGTCCCAGCGAGGAATCCACCGATAAGTATTTCAAGGTCAACCGCATCATTCCGAAGCTGCAGCGCGGCGAGGAGATCGAGGGCAAGGAGCCGGGCGAAAAGTACACCACCGGCGATTACACGGTGGATGAGAAGCATCGCAGCGCGGCGCTCACGGAGGAGGGTTTCGACAAAGCCGCGCGGCTGCTGAATCTGCCCAATATTTACGACATCGCCACCATCGAGTGGAAGCACCATGTGGAGCAGGCGGTGAAGGCGCACGCGCTGTACCTGAAGGACCGCGATTACGTAGTCAAGCGCAACGATGCCACGGGCCAGGACGAAGTCATCATCGTGGAT
>JBEKYC010000107.1:0-30711 GCA_049511415.1 Bryobacteraceae bacterium
AACCCGTCCCTCCGAGCCCAAGCCCGAAGCTACCCTCGCCCCTCCCGTCTTCGACGCCAGCGCCGTCAACCTCCGCATCTCCCTCGGCAAGCCCGAAGACCTGCCGCAAATCATCGCCAAATGCCACGGCTACCTGGGCTTCGCCTCCCCCTCCGACCCCGACAACGTAGCCAACCTATATCGCGCCCCCGATGGCCGCAAAGAACCGCTCCGCGTCGGCCTCATCTCCCTGGACAACTACTTCGCCCTCAAAATCGTCTCCAATCCGCCACCGTGGATCGAAGAGGTCCGCAAGCACAACCGGCTGTCCCCCGCCATGGACGCCTACATGCTCCTGCCTCTGGATTTCCGTAATCACATCGTGCAGGATGAAATCCTGCGCGTGGCAGGGGAAACCAACCCGCACGGCGGAAAGATCACCGCCGCCACTCTGGTTTTCACGGCGGACTCCGACCTGGGGTTCACCATCAAGGATGTGGAAGTGCAGTAGCGCCTAACTGCCGGTCTCTCGCGAAAAGTACTTGCTGCGAAAATGGATGCGTCCGTTCGGCGCACTCACCACGATGTCGCCATCTTCCGAGTGCAGCACAATCATAGATCGCCCGGTCTCGTCGGTCTTCTCCAGCAATGAGAGCTTCAGCTTGGTGGGCGTGGCAATCACGATGGATTCCTTGCCGTCCTTATCGGAAAACTGGATGCGGTGGCCGCTCTTGGTCACGATCCGTTTCACGTCGTTGTTCTCGATATCGCCGCCCCAGAACTCTTCTCGCGGCGCCTGGTCCACACCGTTCCACAAACTCCCCAGCACATAGGGCCGCTCCGGATCGCCGTGTTCGAAAGCCACCAGCACCTCATCGCCTTTTTCCGGCATGAACATGAATCCCCGGTCCGCGCCGGCATGCGGCGTCACCATGCGGATCCATCCAGTTTCGCCGCTCTCCTGCCAATCGTATTGCACCTTGACCCGCCCCATCTTTCGCGGGTCGTTCTGATCCACCACGCGCGCCGGCACTACGCCGCGCATCATGGTTGGCTTGGCCGCGTCCAGGTCGTAATATTTCGTCCAGGGCGTGCACCAGAACTCGTTCGTATAGCCTTCGTTGGTCCAGCGGTGGATCACCTTCAGCACGCCGTAATCACCCTGCGCGTCGAGCGTGCCGCCGATCGAAACCTTGTTCCCGGCTTGCAGAGCATCGCTGCGGCTGTGTCCCACGGCTACCACGCTCGCACCGCTTTTGCCGGCGCTGGCCAGTTGCAGCAAGTCCTGGTATTCGCCGGCCGTGGCCGCCCGGTCGTCCAGGTGGACATAGCCGGATGGCAGCATTTCCTGGGACGCCCGCTGCACCGCAGCCACCATCCTTCCGCTGGAGCCCGAGAACTGGGCCGCCTGTTGCACCTGGTTGAAAGTCTGACTGCGCATCTGGCGCGCGTCATAATGCGTGCCGTTGAACGACGGCTGCGCCAGCTTCCCCTTTACTTCAAAATCGAGCAGCCCGTCCTCCAGGCGCCAGTCCAGCTTCGTGCCCCCTTGAAACGAGTCGCAAATCTGGATGCCCTGTGCCACGGGACGGATCCAAGCCTGGTGCCGCGCGGCCAGGCGTTTCAGAAAGTTGAAGTCGGTTTCCCCCCACTGCACATAATTCTTCGGTGGCTTGGACGCGCATTGCACATCCGCTGACAGGCTATCCTCGCCAGTCAGTATATTGGATACATCGGATAGCGTGCTCTTGCGGAAATACGCCTCCTGCGGCGTCAAATCCAGTTTGTAGGATCGCGTAACTCCGGTCAGGCGGGCCGTGTAACTGCCGGATATCTCGTACTCCAGCTCTCCTTCCAGCACGAACCCGTCGAACAGGATGTGCTCCGCACCCGACTCATCGTAGGTGAGGATCTGCAAATCCTGACCTAATGTGTTCTCGACTGGAAACCGGTCGTCTTTGGTGCGCCGGCACTCAATCCGGCACCACCAATGCTGGTTCAGCGCCTGTTCCACTTCCACCAGTGAGAGGATCGCATCGCCAACCAGATTGCCGCCGATTTTCAGGTAGCTTTTGGACATACCAATTGAGCCGTAGTATTTTTAGCACAAAAGTGCTGCGTTGGCAATTGGCGCAGCGAGCGTTATCTTCTGCCCACCACCCGCATCCGCCGGGACTCCATCAACGGCCGGTCCGACATCGCTTCTTCCAGAATGGCGGCCTGTTCCTCCTGGTGCCGCCGTCCCGACCCGGTCGCCGGGCTGGCGCTCTCCGCCCGTCCCACGTAACGCAATTCCCGGCCCGTCGGAGTCAGCAGCGGCTGAAGCTGCTCCTCGATGAACCGGCGCGCGCCCATGTTCCGCGGTTCCTCCTGCGCCCACACCACTTCCGCCGTCAGTGGATACCGCAGCAGCGCGTCGTTCACGTCGTTCTCCGCGAACGGGTACAACTGCTCGATCCGCACCAGCGCCACGTGATGCGCCTTGGCCGCTTCGCGCGCCGCCGCCAGATCGTAATAGATCTTGCCGGACGAGAAGATCACGCGGGTGACCTGCTCCGCGTCAATCGGCGCCGTGTCGGCCAGCACTTCGCGGAATCCGCTGCTGGTCAGTTCGGCCATCGTCGAAACCGCCTTGGCATGCCGCAGCAGGCTCTTGGGCGTGAAGATCACCAGCGGCTTGCGCATACCGCGCCGGTCGCGTCCGCCATACATCTGCCGGCGCAGCAGATGGAAATATTGCGCGGGCGTGGTGCAATCGACCGCCTGCATGTTGTTGTCGGCGCACAGCACCAAAAAACGCTCGATGCGCGCGCTGGAGTGCTCCGGCCCTTGCCCCTCGAAACCGTGCGGCAGCAGCAGCACCAGCCCGCTGGGCTGGCCCCACTTGTACTCCGCGCTGGAAATGAACTGGTCGATCATGATCTGCGCGCCGTTCACGAAATCGCCGAACTGCGCTTCCCATAGCACCAGCGTCAGCGGATCGGCCACGCTGTACCCGAATTCGAAGCCCAACACGGCGTACTCGCTGAGCGAGCTGTCGTAGACATCGAAGCGCGCCTGGTCCGGCGAGACATGCTGCAAGGGCGTGTATTTCTGCGCCGTTTCCGAATCCCAGAACACCAAATGGCGCTGGCTGAACGTGCCTCGTCCCGAATCCTGCCCGCTGAGCCGGACGGGCGTACCTTCCAACACCAATGTGCCGAAGGCCAGCGCCTCGGCGAACGCCCAGTCGATCGGACCGCCCTTCTCCATCACCTCGCGGCGCCGGTCGATAAAGTTGCGCAGCTTGGGATGCAGGTGGAAGTTTTCAGGGAAATGCGTGAGCGCGCGGATGACCCGGTCCACCGTGGCCTTGTTGACCGAAGTGCGCGGGCAAAAGCTGGCGATTTCGTCGCTCGGCACCGCGGCCAATTCCTGCGGTTCGATCCGCTCGCTGGATTTGGCCGCGGCATCGTAAGCCGCAGCCAGCTTTTGCGCGAAGCCTTTACGGATCGCCGCGACCTCCTCCGCCGTCAGCACGCCCTCCCGCACCAGCCGTTCGCCATACAGTGTGCCCACCGAGGGATGCTCCTTGATCTTGCGGTACAGAATCGGCTGCGTATAGCTGGGGTCGTCCGCCTCGTTATGTCCCCACCGCCGGTAGCAGAACATGTCGATCACGACATCTTTTTTGAATTGCTGCCGGTAATCGAAAGCCAGTTGCGCCACCCGGATGGCCGCCTCGGGATCGTCGCCATTGACGTGGAATATGGGCGCCTGCACGCCGCGCGCGACGTCGGTCGAATACGGGGTGGAACGGGCTTCGTCGGGCAGGGTGGTGAAGCCGATCTGATTATTGATGATCAGATGCACCGTGCCGCCCGTGCAGTAACCATCCAGTTGCGAGAGATTCAGCGTCTCGGCCACCACGCCCTGCCCGGCAAACGCCGCATCGCCGTGGATCAGCAGCGGAATTACGCGCTCGCGGTGTTGATCGCCCAAGCGGTCCTGCTTCGGCCGGACTACGCCCTCCACCACCGGATCCACCGCTTCCAGGTGGCTGGGATTTGGCGCTACCGAAACCAGCAGTTCGCGGCCGCTGGTAGAGCGATACACGCCGCGCGCGCCCAGATGATACTTCACGTCGCCGGAGCCTTGCGTGCTGGCCGGATCGAGTTCGCCTTCGAACTGCGCGAAGATATCGGCCACCGGCTTGCCCACCACCGTAGCCAGCACGGTCAGCCGGCCCCGGTGCGCCATACCCATCACCACCTCGTGCACATTCCGCCCGGCGGCCCGCTCCAGCAATTCATCCAGAATCGGGATAGCGGTTTCCGCGCCCTCCAGAGCGAAGCGCTTCTGGCCCACGAAACGCGCATGCAGGAAATGTTCGAACTCCTCGGCCTCCAAGGTGCGCCGCAGGATGCGCACGCGCGTCTCCGCATCGAGCGGCCAGTTGTTCGATTGCGGCTCCATGCGATGCTGCAGCCAGCTCTTCTGCTCGGGATGCTGGATGTTCATGTACTCGCATCCGATCTTGCCGCAATACGTCTGGCGCAACGTCTCCAGAATCTCGCGTAGGGTGGCTACCGGCTTGGGAGCGTGCTGCGAACCGTGCTCGCCGATCGCCTCGCTCAGGCTGCCCGTGAGAAATTCGCGATCCAGGTCCCAAATCGTCAGGCCGTAGGTCACCGGGTCGAGCTCCGCATGATAGCTGGGCTCGCAGCCCAGAGGATCCAGATCCGCGATCAGATGGCCGCGCACGCGGTAAGCGTTGATGAGCTGCAGGACACCGGCTTCCTTGGCGATTTCCGCCGTGCGCCCGGACGCGCCGGGCAACAGCACGTGGCGGTCGGCTTCCCAGCGCACCGGCTGATGCGGCATTTTCAAATGCGCGAAGATCTCTTCGTAGAAGCCGTCGCGGCCATCCAGCAGCGCCTGCACTCTGCCCAAAAACATGCCCGATTCC
The DNA here is from genome assembly GCA_049511415.1 of Bryobacteraceae bacterium. GTDB lineage: Bacteria > Acidobacteriota > Terriglobia > Bryobacterales > Bryobacteraceae > Bog-159. The sequence goes on from JBEKYC010000107.1 coordinate 4,928, forward strand.
GCGCCTTGGATGATGCGGTGATCGTAGGTGCAGGAGAGCGACATCACTTTGCTGATGCCCAGCATCGATCGCGTTTCGGGAGCGGCGCCCTGGTACTCGGCAGGATAGTCGATCGCGCCGGCGGCAATGATGGCGCCCTGCCCGGTCATCAACCGGGGGCTGGAGCTCATGGTGCCAACCGTGCCGGGATTGGTGAGCGAAATGGTGGTGCCCTGGAAATCGGCCGGCGCCAGTTTGCCCTTGCGCGCGCGATCCACCAGATCGTCGAAAGTGGTGACGTAGCGCGCGAAATCCAGCCCGCCGGCGTTCTTGATGTTGGGGACCAGCAGGTTGCGGCCGCCATCCTTGGTAGGCACGTCCACCGCGATGCCGAGGTTGATCTGCGGGTGCGCGATGCGCGCCGGCTGCCCGTTTGTTTCGCCATAGGCATGGTTTAAGCCGGGGAAATCTTCCAGCGCCTTCAGTATCGCCCAACCAATCAGGTGCGTATAGGAAACCTTGCTCCTGCCCACCAGCGTGCGGTGCTGATTGATGATGCGGCGGTTCTCGTCCATCACCTTCACAGGGATAACGCGCTGCGAAGTGGCCAGGGGAATGGTCACGCTGGCGTTCATGTTCTCGGCGATTTTGGCCGCGATGCCGCGCAGCGGCTGGAGATTCTCGGAGGCCGCGGTTGGGGCTGCCGAGGGGGCGGGCAAGGGGGCGACTCCGGCGTGGCCGTTCGAGGCGCCCTCGAAGACCTCCTTCCAGCTCTTGTCGACGGTGCTGCGGTCGCTCAGATATTGTTGATAAAGCTCATCTTCGAGCCAGCTATTGATACCTAGTTCCGGATCAGTCTTGAGGGGCATAGTGCGGGGAGGCTTCCTTATCTATCATACCGTGGGCTCGTGCGTGGGCGGGCGTGGGCGCGCGTAGCGCACTTGCCCAATCTGTCCACCAACTCCGGAAGACTCGCCACCGTTGTGTGTTACTAGAGTCAGGCGCTTGCTCAACGCGATCGCGGCGATCATTAGGTCGTTCGGTCCGATCGGCGTTCCGGCCTGCGCCAGTTACCCCCGAAGGCGGCCGTATTTCCGCGGCAGCTACGTCGTCGGACGGGAACGACTCGTACGGCGCAGAGAACAAAGCCAGTTTCGCCCGGCGCCCGAGGGGTTATTGGAGCGAAAAGCGCCGTAGAGCAGCTCTGCTGGACCGACCAAAATCACCAAACGAACCCAATTTTCTAGGGGAGGGGGTGATGCCCGCGATCACCCCTGTCACTACCGCCAGCTAATGGGCTGCGGCGGGCTCTGGCTTTCCGAGGCCTTTCAGCATCTCCTGGTAGATAGGCATCGACCAGTTCTTCTTTCCCCCCCGCCCGCTAAAGCCCTTGCCGGTCCAGATCCGGACGCGCGTCTGGTCGCCCATCGGCTCCAGTGTGGCCGTTACTTTCTCGCCGCCGCTGCCGGTCCGCTCGGATCCGCCCCGGCCGCGTTTGCATTCGATCCGCGTGGCCGTGACATCCGTCGGATTGCAGCCCATGTTCTCCATGGCCGGTTTCAAAGCCGCCGCCACTTGGTCACTGCCAAATGGAACCACCTCTTCCATGTCTCTGCTTCCCGCGGTGGGATTAAGCTGGCTGGTCTTGGAGTCCAATACCGCGACCGGTTTCCCGGTTCGGAATTCGAGCGCCGCAATCACGCTTTTATACTCGGACTTGTCCAGGTGCAGCACCGTCATTTCCTTGTCCGCGTCCTGGTGGTGCTCGATTACCAGCCAGTGGCTCTTGGTCTTGGTGACCATCACCACGGCTCCCGCGCCCAACGAGAAAAGCATTACCGCCGCGCCTTCCGCTACCCGGTGGCGTTTGGCCAGTTCATAGGACATGGCGTCGATGGAAGTAAACGGAATCTCCCGATCGACCGCCCCGCCCTTTCTCCCCTTGATCACGATGTTTGAATCCGTTACGGCCAGATCCACCGCGACCTCTTTGGGCTGCTTAACGGAGGAATACTTGCTCTTCCTGAATGTAACGTCCTGCGCCAGGGCCGCCGGCGCCAGAGCCACGATGAGGGCTAAAGATAGTTTTCGCTTTTGCATGGTAGTCTTCTCCTATTTGTCTTTCTTGGTTTCTTGTTTTGGTCCGTTCGGCGGCGCCTATCGGCAGCCGCCGCAAGGACAGGTTTCATTCACGGGCGGGCTTTAGTTTTTGGACTGCCAGAACACGCCTACGCCGAACCGCATGTAGGTCTGGCCGGGGATGCGGACCACCGTCGCTTCGGGCCGGATGCCCCATGAGGGCCGCACATAGTAACGGACCCCGCCGCCAAATTCGAGAGCCAGGTCCGTGGTCGTGGCACTGAAGTTCGCGGGCAATCCCGACCCGCTGGCCGATGCCGCTTCCCGCATCCCGCCTACCGCCGCGGATACGTAGGGCACGAACTTCTTGCTTCCCACGGGCAGTTGCCACTGCACGCCCCCGGTGAAGTCCGTCAGGCTCAAACCGATGTTGGCGCTGCCATCGCTGAAAGAGATGTTGGTCTGCCCGGCGTGGTTGTAGTTCGTCTCTCCCACAATCAGGAAACTGGGCGATAGAGCATAAGCCACGCTGCCCCCGGCGAACCATTTAAAGCCGGATCCCCCGCTCGCCGTGACGCCCAGGCCGGATAGCTGGGAATTCACTTGTGAAGTGACGTCGGGCAAATTGGCCGCGACGCCAAAACTGCCGCTCACTTCAATCGCTCCGGCTTGTGTGGGCGCTTGCGCCAATAGCAGGCTGCCGCAAGCCGAAAGGGCCAATCCCAGAACGGCGCGCCGCCCGGCTGCCGTGAAAAAACGTGTCGTAGTCATATGTTTGTCTCTCCTTTTGTTGTTTGGATTTGCGTCTGTCACGTCCTTTCTTACGGAAGCCGCCCGCGACTTTTGCGCGCGCCGCGAGACTTCGTCAGTTTTTTTAAATGAGCTCGGATGATTGTTCGAAGTACCGGCCGTACCGGTCAATTCAACGGATAGGCAAGTAAAAATGGCTGGCGCCAGGGAGCCAGGTGGTTAGTCCGCGATTGTGCGCCACGCATTCTTATTTGTATTTCTTGTCCTGACCGCAATTATGTGGTGTTAATATAAGCCGTTTGTATTTTCTTGCTTTTGGTATACGCCGGCCTGCTAGATCCGGCTGTATTCTTCCCGGCGTGGAAGAATTTCGGATCAGCGGCGTATAGACAATGAGCGATCAAGCGCTAAGTTATGGCGGCCTGCATTTATCCGGGTTGTAACGGTGAAATCCTCTGCCAGGGGCTAGCCGGTTTCTGCGGCGAGTGCCGGCGTCCGGTCCGTCTCTGCCGGAACTGCTCGGGTCCGAACCGAGGGTTAGCGGTGAATTGCCGGCTGTGCGGCCAGACCCTGGGTGATTACCCGGCGGATTCGTCATCCTTGATTGGTGATGGCGGCTGGGACAGGCTCACCCGCCACGACGTGACGATCCGCGAATACGTCTGGTCAACTCCGCGAGCCCATGGTGGCTATTTGTGGTTCATTACGGAGAGCGGCCAACTGTGCTGCTATAGTCCCTTCGATCGCAGATATTCGGCGCAATTCGCTTTCGGCGCCGGGGTTGGTTTCTCGACCTTGCTGATTCGCGAATTTGTCCGCACCCATGCGGGCCTGCGTACGCCGGTGGTCGAGCCATTCGCCGTGGCTCTCAGCCCGGACGCGCTCATAGGTTTCGGCTTGGTTTCGAGAACCAGGATCGAATTAAGTCCGCCGGGGCCGGGCGAGTCTTTTCTGAATGACACCGTGCAGCATTTTCAAGGTTTGGACGCGGCCGATGGCAACGTGTGGTGCCTTTGTGATAATCCGCGGGAAGGCGTTTCGCTGGTGCGCGCCGATATCCCATCCGGTCAGTGCCAGAAGTGGCCTTTAGGACTTCAGCGGGCCGTCGGTCCCAGCGCGGTTGGAGGAGCCATTGTGGCCTGGAGTGAAGATGAAATGGCGGTCTTCGACAGAGGTCAGGTCCGGAAGTCTCAATTTCCCGCCGGCTTCTCACCATTTATGGGAACCGCTACCACGCCCAGCTTGCGGGGAGGACTGGGTCAGTCGCCGGCGGTGGTCTGCCGTACCGAGATCTACGTGCCCGGCTCGTTCAATCAGAAGCCGGCTTTCGCCAACTTCCATCTCGTGAACGGCGCCATAGCTGCCGCGGCTACCTTGCCGCTGCCGGGTTCCGGGGCCTACTCCCAGGATAAAGACGCCTGCCTCCTGGTGGCCACCGATGGCAGCCTGGATCGATACGAGATGGCCACTCCCAAGTCTCTCTGGAAGGACCCGCAGCTACGCTCCGACCGGTTGCCGTTTTCAGATGGCGGGTTTCACGCCGGATTTGTGCAGTCCGCGGGGGGAGAACTCCTCCGCATGCGCGGCGGCCGTGGTTCGTCGGATACGAATTTACCGCCTGCGCACAAGATCCTGGATGTGCATGGCTTTCACATGGTGGGACCAGCCCTTCTCTGTACATATTCGTCCGAGGGAGACGCAGGGATCATCTCATGGCACGCATAGTTTCGCAGCTTCTCTTGACCGCCGCCACCGCACTAGCCGCCGGCGCCGCGCCGCAGGGCCTTTTCCTGGATATCTCCGGCAGCATGCACTCCTATCACGCCGATGGAACCGTGGCCAAACTCTCCAAGCCCTTGTTGGGAGCCATTGAGAACGGCGGCGAGGTGCGCATTTATGGCTTCAACGACCAGGTGCACCGGTTTCCTTCTCTCGCCGCCATCACCCCCGCGGTGGTCGGCGGTTATACCGATATCGGCAAGGTGGTGGATCAGGCGCTCGCGGACCGGCTGGATCTCTTCTGGATCGTCACCGACAACCTGAACCACAATCCCGGTTCCGTGGAGGGAGCCGGGATGGAACATTTCTACCTGAAATTGCGCGATGACAGAGTCGAGCGCGTGACCGTTTTCCCCGTAATTATCGGGCCCGGCAAAACGGCTTTGATTGTCTATGCGGTCCTCCTGAATCCGAACAGCGCGGCGCTCTACGACCAGGGAATCGCCGGCTTTGAGAAGGGCGCCAACGCCATGCTGCACACCGACGCGCTGCGCATGAAGCCGCTGGACAAGGGAACCATCAGTACCACTATCACTCCCCGCGGGGAAGGCAGCGGTAAGGCCGGCATGGAGTTCTATGAAACGGGAAAGCCGATCCGAAAAACCATCGACGTGAAGTTTCAGTCTTCGCTCAGCCACATCGCCATCACCGACTCCGACATCGAAGTGATGCAGCAGCCGCCCAGCTTTCAAGAAAGCTCGCTGCTGCGTGCCGACGATCAATCGATTCAAATCCATCCCAACAAGATCAGCACCCTTCCGGGCGGCGGCACCACCGCCCAGCGATACGAAATCGTGGTGAACTTATCCCGCTTACGCCTCAAACCGGGAATCCGCACCCTATGGAAAGCGGCGTTCGGCAAGAACTCCGAGGAAGCCCGCTACGATACGGTCTTGCTTATTAAAGTGCCGGGCAAAAACTTCCGGCTCCATGAGGACTTCCTCCGCAGGTTCCACGCCTCCACGCCGCAGGAAGCCAAGGCCACTGGCCGCGTCTATGCCCTGGACCAACTCCCGCAACTGATGAGTGCCGACTTGACCTCCGTGGAGGTTCACCATGAGATGGTTTTCCTGGTGAAGTATCCTCTTTATCCCACTCTGATCTGGTTGGCGGCGGCCTTGGTGCTGGTCGCCGTGGCGGTGCCGGTGGTGAAGTTCGGTCCCCGGTTGATGCCGTCCGCCAAGAGCAAATGGACGGTCACAGTGGAAGGCGACGACCCCGCGCCGGCCGCCATAAACGGGGGCAAGTTGATGGTTGACGGCGTGGAGCGGGGCAGCGTGGTGGACGATGTATTCACGCCCGCCCCCCAGGTGGAGTTGGCAGGGGGCGCCGCGACGGCGGCGCTGGAACACGGGACGACCATTGACATGCGCGTCGGCCGCCAGCCGATGCGCCTCAAGTTCGAGGAGAAGGGCCACCGCGAAAAACCGCAGGCGGCCACCCACAGGACCGTTAACAGGAGAGACTGATGGCTCAAACAAGCAAGACCGCTGTAAGAAGAATCGTCACGACCGTATTTACGTTCTTCTTTTTGTGCAATGTGATTCTGGCCGTGCTGGCGTTGGGCGCCACGTTTGGCGGCGGGCGTCCCATGTCGGTGCTGCCCGAGGATACCGGACCCGCCATACGCGTATTCATCGTGCTGGCGGGAACCGCGCTGGCTTGGCTGCTGGCACGCTGGCTGTACCTGCAGATGCTCCACGGCGATTTCGGTCCCGACGAATCCGCCAGCGGCGCGGCGGCTCTCATGGTCTATTTGGTTCTCCTGTTCTCCGGCGCCGTGTTTGCCGGCCCCGTTCTGTGGGCTTGGCTGTTATTGCTGCTATTGGTGATGATCTTGATCGCTCTGTTCGGCTTGCGGTCCACCGTGGGAACTCTGCTGGCGGCCATCGTTATCACTGTTTGCCTGGCCACGGGCGTGATCCTCTATTATTTTCTGCCCAGCCTTCAATCGTAAAGGAGCACAGCTATGCACCCAAACGTGAATCCGATTCCATATCGTCCCGCCCTTTTCATCGGCTTGGGAGGAACAGGTAAGGAAGTGCTCTTGCGCCTGCGCCGCAGATTTTATGAGCGCTTCCGAACCACTGATGTGCCTTTCGCGCGATTCCTGTGGGTGGATACCGACACGCGCGCCGTGGATGCCCGCGGAGAAAAGCTGGACGAGGCCTTTAGCGCCGTGTCGTTCGGGCCAACTGAAACGGTCAGTCTGCTCAAGAATACCGTCGGCACCGATATGGCCGACATCTTCGACAATCCCGAGAAGAATGCCTACATCCACAAATGGCTCTACGAGGAAGTGGAGCGATTTGGCAGGGCCATCGGGGACGGCGCCGGCGGTGTGCGCGCGATCGGCAGGCTTACGCTCTTTGCCGGTTATGACCGCCTCCGCCAGGCGGTCGAAACCAGTTTTCAGCAACTGGCTGAAAACCGGACCATTGAGCGCACCACGAAGTTCTTCGAAGGGATGGGACTTCCGCTGGTTAATACGGCCGTTGCGGTGGATCCCATCGTATTCGTGGTTGCTTCCTTAGCCGGCGGCACCGGCTGCGGCACCTTCCTCGACACCGGTTTCATGCTGTGCGAAACTCTCAAACGCCTGCGGGGATCGGACGAGCACGACGGTTTTTTCTCGTACCTGTTCATGCCCAATGTTTATTATTCGAGCCCAAGCGCCGGGGAGCTGGCCAAGCGTTCCTTTGGCAACGCCTATGCCGCCTTGAAGGAGTTGGATCATTTCACCAAGCGAATCAGTACACCGGGTGTCGCCGGCGGCCATGACGTGAGTATCGACTTTCATGTGCAATGGAGACGAAATCAGGAGATGAACATCAAGGGGCCGCCTTATAACGCGGTTTACCTGTTGGAGACGACCAATGAAGCCGGCGTCTCGATCGGCTCCGATCATCGCAAAGACCTTTTCAGCATGCTGGCCGAGTGCCTCTTCCTCGATCTGCTGCCGGGCGCATTTGCCGACGCCAAGCGCTCCGACTACTCCAACATCGTCGCCATTCTCGCCGGCCCGGAAGGAGCCAACAATGTGGCGGGGGGCGTGATTCTTACGCAGATGTTTTCGCGCCGTTATGCCTCCTGCGGACTTTCCAAAATAGAGATCCCGGTGGATTCCGTGCGCGGCGCGTGCGGAGCCGGTCTCGCCGCGGATATCTTGGGCTATATCGTGCGCGATAGCGAGGACGCCTCGGTCGCCAAAAGCGTTCGGGACAACCTGGCCGGTTACAAGCTGGATGCCGACGGCATTCCGTCGTTGTATACCGGCGAATGGAAAGATCAGATACATACGGGCGTCGCCGAATTCTTCCGCTCCGTCGTGGTCCGCAGCCAGGTGGATGTCGACGGCCTCAAGCTGGGCCTGGAGAAACTCACGGAATCGCTTTCCGGCCCTTCCGGCGACGTGGCGCGATGGTTCCGCAAACGCACCGGCACGGTGGCGGAACAGGCGCGCACCGCGGCAGCTACTCTCCTACGCGAGCAATGCCTGGAGAATGAAGAACGCGGACTGATGGCGACTATTCGCAAAGGTGGCTTCCTGGAACTTGCGCAGGACCAGGTGCGCGCCATGCATTCGCCGGACCAGGCGGGCAGCCAGGCCGTTTTCGACCGCCGCAAGAGCCTGGCCGAAGAAGATGCCAAGATCCTGCGGGGGGATCGGGACCGCTATCTGGCGGAGTTGGACGCGGCGATCGGCAGCATTCCGATCCTGATTTTGCATGCGAGACATGAAACCACCCGCATTCTCATGAACCGGATTCGCGATTGCGCCGAGCAGGCGATTCTGGCGCGGGCGGAAGCCGTCTTGATCGAGGAGTGCAAGAAAGTTGCTCTGGAGTTGGATAAAGCCCTGGTAGAGTGGCGTGCGCGGTTGGGCAACCTTGCCGACAAATTCGCTGGGGCGCACGCCGCCTCGAACACACGCCGGGAAGAATTCATGCAAAGCCTCGATACGGGGGCGCACCTTCTCTTTACCCGCTACTTCAGCATGGCGACCGACTGGCCCCTGTTTTATAAGCTCGGCGTCGATCCAGATACTAATCGCCCCTCCGAGGTCAATCCCGCGCAGGAATACGGTCGCCTCTTGCGAGCCTGGAACGCGCCCAACGGCGTTCTGGACCTGGCGGCATTGTTCGAAAGAGAATCCGAAGACGAAGTTGGGCGGAGGATGCAGAAATACTGCGAAGACCTGTTCGCTAAAGACATGAACCAGCATGAGCGCCCCGTCTCGCTCTATGATCGCCCGGTATTCAAAGACCCGGTGTCCCGTAGAAGTGTGCTGGTGGACCTGGTTCGCCGCGCGCGCCCCTTGCTGCGGCAGGGAGCCACTACGGAAAAGCCCCGCTTCGCCTATCTCGGTTTGTATACGCATAATCCCCGGACGCCCGAAGAGCAGGGCATTATCGATGAGATCCGCGACCTTGTGCGCGCGCATGCCGGCTCGAGCTATCTACTGGATATCCAACCGCTCGAAAAGCCGTACGAGATGTACCTCTATTTTTCCAATTACGCATTTTCGGCTCCCAGCCTGCCCGTCGTATTTAACGAGTGCCACGAGGCTTACACGGATTTCTATACGGAGATGCTGAATGTTCCGTCCGGGGCTCCCCAGAGCTCGATACCTTTGCACGCTTCCAAGTTGTGGGAGGGCAAGTTCGACGACCTGCAAACCTACAACGACTCCCAGGCTAAGGTCCTGGTTGAGGTGCTTTCGATCCTTCTGTTCGGCACCATGCTAAAAGTGGTGAGGCCAAGGGTAGAGAAGACCCAATTGGTATACGAATACATGCTGGGCGCGCCGCTCAACCGGCCCAATACCATCGGCAACCGAAGGCTTTTTATCTCACGGCTGACACGTGAGAACGACACGCGCCTGATGTTCCTCCAAGCGATCAGTGAGCGCGAAACCGCCCTGACCAAGGAGCAGGCCGTGGCCTACACCTGGGCGCTGACCGCGAGCCTTTCGGATCCGGAAATGCTTCCGGCTTTACCCGAATACAAATTGCTTAGCGACAAACTTAATACGATTTACGACTTGGCCATCGCCAAGGGCGCCGATCCGATTGCAGTCGATTCCTCCCTCTTCGATTTAGCGAACCGGTTCGAATTGATTAAGGCTAATGCGGGTCTCGGCCTTGAATGGCCCGTCGCCAACCAGCCAGTGGTGAAGAACATCGACCTCTGGGTTAAGAAGCGCTAGCTTTCACCCTACGGAGAATCTGACGTGCCGACCCTTTGCCCCGATTGCCAGGTTTGGGAGATCATCCCGACCGATAACTTCTGTGCCTTCTGCCGGCGGAAGTTTATCAGTCTCGGGATCTCGATCCACCCGGCGCATATTCCGGCCGGCGAGATTCGCCAGATTGTCCTCACCATCCACAACCTTTCCGGCGAGAAGCCGATCCAGGTGAGTTCCATCCGCACCAGCGCGGAATGGTTGAGCGGAGACTTTTCGCGGATCGCCTTACCCTTCCCCGTGCTCCCCAACAGCGACTTTGAGATGCTTCTGTTCGCGGACTCGGCTGGCCTGGAGTCGGCGGTCGCCGAAGTGTCGGTGGAATCCAGCGCCGGCAACGACACCGCGGGATTGGAGATTTCGCCATTTCCGGAGGTTCGCCTGGAAGCGGAACACGGCGGCAAGTGCCATCTGGTTCTAGACCAAACACAGGACGCGCGCGCCTCCGTGCGAGTCATCGTGGCGAGCGGAAAAGTATCCCTGCGCGGTATCACCGTGTCGCCCGCGGACATCGGTGCGCCTGTTACGGCGTTTAGTTTGCCGGCCGAGCTTTCGCCGGCCGCCGCGCCGGCCGAGATTCTGCTGCGCTTCGACAAGGAGGTTCTTCGGCAACAACAGCGGGAGTTGCCTTGCCGCGTCAACGCCCAGTTCCGGGATGCCTTCGAAAACGAATTCGAGTGCGGTATCGATCTGACCGTTTGCTGCTCGGATCCGCCCGAGATGATGGTCTGGGAACAATACGACCCGCAATGCGAATGTTCCCGCAATGCGAATGTTCGACCGGTGAACCGCATACTTTTCGGCTCACGATTCAGAATGTGGACCGCGCGCTGAAAGATTTGAACGGACGCGCTCCACTGGAGATCCTGGCGGTGGAAGCGGTGGATTCAGACGGCGCTGCCATTCCCTGGATCGAGCGCCTGACCGATCTGAGTCAGCCTCTTCGCATTGACAGTGGCCAGACGGCGCGGGTTGAGTTCAAAGTCTTTCCGCAGGGTTCCAGCCTGCATCAGCGTCCCGAGGTTGGCGCGGGCGAGCACGTGATCCGGTTCGTGTTCTCCACCAACCTGCCGCGTGAGTCCCAACCGCTCGAGTTCGCGGTCATTGTGCGGGATCCGCCTGTTTTCGACGGCGTGTTGGCCATCGACTTCGGCACGAGCAACTCGTGCGCCGCTTTCCTGAGCCGGACCCAGGAAGGCTGCACCATGGGGTTGATCGAGCGCCAGGATTTCACGGGCGACCGCGCCAAAAGCCCCTCGAAGGCGACCAGGCGATTACCGACTACGGCGGCCGCGTATTGACCCGGCTGGGAGCGCCGGAAACATTGAACAGCGTGGTCCGGTCCGTCAAACGCTTCTTGGGACGCACCGAGATGGCCGACAAGATTCCCGTGCAGTTCATGCAGAATAAGATCCTGAAACGCCGCTACCTGCCCCGCGAGGTGACCACCTTCTATCTCAGGCATGTCCGGCAGGCGCTCGAAAAGAACGGCGGGATGCGGTTCCGCCGGCTCGCTATTACCCACCCCGCGCGATTCAAACTGGGCCAGATTGAGGACCTCAAGCAGGCCGTGCGTGATGCGTTTGGAGAAGTGGATCTGACGTGTTATCAGGAGCCCATCGCCGCCGGATTGGAGCACATTCTGGCGGGCGGGGACGAGAATCCCGGCGCCTATACGCTGGGGGTCTTCGATTGCGGCGGCGGCACTACGGACCTAAGCGTGATTCGGGTTGAAAAATCCGCGCAGAATGGTCTGGAAGAACTGAACGCCACGCTGCTGGCGAGCTCCGGCAAGTGGTTCGGTGGCGAGGATCTGACGCTTGAAGTCCGCAGCCGCGCCGTCAAGAAGATTGATCAAAACCTGCCCACGAAGGGCGGAGGCAGGCTGCTGGTTGCCGGCGAAGAGGAAATACGGTATCGCAGCTTTGCCGGCCTGAACGACGAGTATCTGTGGCGTTGGGCGGAAAAGGCCAAACTGGACTTGTTGTATCCCAACCCCCAGCCCCCGGACGCCAGCCTCGGACCGCTGATGGTTTTGAAAGCCGCCGGCGTCGAAGGGACAAACTTTCGCGTGGCCGATATCCTGCCCGAAGCGGACGGTATCAAGGAATTTCTGCGGGCCAATATCGCCGAACTCGCGGATATGCTGCAAGACCTGGTGACCAAGAACCAGATTGCGCAACTGGACTTCATTCTGTTGTCCGGCATGACCAGTTCGATTCCCCTGGTGCGCACGGTCCTGCAGGAGAAGTTTCCCAATTCCAAAGTCGTGCAGTCAAACGAACCGAAGAAGTGCGTGGCCAAGGGAGCCTGCTATCTGGAGGCCATCCTCCACGATGCCCTGGCCTTGCGCCTGAAAGTGCACGGGCGGGCCGCGACCGTGAGCCGGATCGGTTTCGCGGATTGGGGACGTTCGATTACCCGCAAGTTCTGGGAATTGATCCCCGCCGGAGTGCCCATTCCGGACGCCGGCTTGCGTAAGACCAAGACCTTGTATCTGCGGCCGGAGACCATTGTCGAGGTGCTGGAGAACGACGATGACGATAACCGCCTGGGCGGGAATAATCCCAACATCTCGCTGGTCGGGCGATTTCGCCCCACCCCCACCCTCATCCTCCCGGCGGAAGGATCCGGCGTCGAAGTGGAACTGTGTGTGAATGCGGATTTGGAATGCAGCCTGTCGGGTCGGCTTTCTGGCACTAGCGAGGACTTCAAGCCCTTCGTTCGCGTGCCGCCGGACGAAATACGCCGTTGAGGTTAGCCATGTATCGCACCATGCGCTCACAAATCGTTTGCCATCTATTGCGCGCCGCCCTGGCGCTGGCCTCTGCAGCGGCTCTAACGTCGCAAGAGCCTCCCGATTCGCCGCCGGCGGCCATCGCCCTGGAGTCGCCGCCCGCCGCCGTCGTCACAACGTTCGACGCCGGCGGCCATGCCGAGGTCGGGTTTAGCGGCACAACGACCTATGGACTCCGCCTGGAGGGCGCGAGCGCCGGCACGCAAACCAATCTGCAATGCACGGCCGACCCGGTCGCGCTCCAGCAGCGCGTGTGGAGCCGGGTGACTGGCGCTTGCCGGCTGCTCATCTCCGCCAAAATCGCCGCCGGCGATCCGGTTCGCCTGGTGCGGCTGAATATTTCGCGGGCGCCTTACGCGGCGGGCGAAACGCTGCCCGGTAGCACACCGGCGCGCGAGATCGAGATCCGCGCCCAGGCGCCCAAGATCGCACCGCCTGAAACGCGACATGCTTCTTCCGTATACGTGTACGTGGCCGCCGCCGCATTCGCCCTCGCCATTCTGGCGGCCCTTGTCCTTTTCTTGCGCCGCCGTCCGGGCACGGCGCCCGGCGAGGACGCAATTACCGATCCTGCGCCGGAGGATGCACCTGAAGCTCACCCGCACATGTCCGGCGCCGACGTGCCCGAGGAAATCCGGATGCGATTGCGGGCATTGGAAGAAAGGTTGGAAGCGGACCAAAAAGCCAGATCCGCGCAAAACGGATCAGCCCTGGACGAGGTCGTCCATAACCTGGGCCACAGCGCCGCCCTGCTGGTGGATGAAGCCCGCCGCCTGCATTCCACGGTCGCGCAGCGGGCGGAAGAATTTCGCCGCTATATGGAGGAAACCAGCCAGTTGAGGCACATGCCGCCGGAACGGCTGGCGTCGCTGCTCGCCGCGGTGCCCGATACGGCGCTCATCATGCCGGTATCGCCGCAGAAAAATGAGGCCATTGCCGCGCAGTTCGATGCGGCCGTGCGCACCTGTGTGCGGGAAATGCCTGTTGTCAGGGCCGAGTTGGAACCCATGGCACGGACCCTCAGCCGGGTAGTTGTCCCGCTGGACTCTCTGCACGATGCCGGCACGAAACTCCAGAACCGGGCCTTGATGGATCGGCTGGCCGATGTGCGCGCGGAGATTCGCAATATATCCCAGGAACTCGACGCCGCCCTGGCCGGCGCCGGCAGCGACCGCGTATGTCTGTATTTCCGGCTGGAGCTTTCCACGCTCGGCAGCACGGAACAGAACCTCAGCTCGGAATTGGCCAATAGCCTGCGCAAACAACTGGTCCGCCTGGCGGACCCCGTGCATTATTTCGGCATGCGCTTCGAGTTGACCATCGGTCAGGCGTTACAGGAGGTCATCGACTGTTGCGACACCATCCTCGATCCGGGCCGGAGAATCGACGGCGTTCAGAAACAGATCGCGGCGTTTGCCGCGGAAGCGGACGCCACCCTGCTCGATCCCCGGCCGGGAACGCCGCTCCTCGACAACGAGCACATGGTTTTTGGCGTGGTGAGTTGCACCAACCCCGGCGACCGGCCGGATCATATCAGCGCCCTGCGGGTACGCGGCATCCGCCGCCGCGGCCAGGTTCTTCGTAAAGCGTCGGTGACGATATTCAGTTAGGCCCGATTGCTATATGCCCAAATGCCTCAAATGCGAAACCGAACGCCGCGCGCGGGAACCCCGCTGCGAGAAGTGCGGATTTCCGTTCAGCCACTATTCGGCGGGGCAAGTGATCAAGCCCGGCGAATATGAACTGGCCGATGCCAACGCATGGGGCGAATGCGAACTGGTGTGGAAGGCCCAGTGGCGAAGGCCGAACTCCGACGGCGCCGTCGAGATCCGCGAGTTGGCGCCGCTGCCCGCGGATGTGGCGCGCGTTCGCGAAGCTTGCCGCGATTGGACCCAGGCGTGCCACAACTCCGGCGCCGCGATCCCGAAATTGTTGGACTTTTTTACGGAGAAGCAGCATTTCTGCGCGGTTTGGAGCTCGGAACCGTCCCCCAGTCTTCGAGATCTGGCCGGCGGGGGCCAGCCATCCGCTCCCGATCTGGAGACACTTTGGAAAGCGGCTCTAAACTCTCTGCAAACGCTGCAGGCAGCCGCCGGCGACTTCTGCCACGGCGACCTTAGCCCGGATACAATCTGCGTTCTACCCGGAAATTCCGCTTGCGTGCGCTTCGCCGCTCCCTCATTGTTGGCTTACGCCGAATCCCGCTCCGGCCAGCCCGTGCGCGCGCGCGATCTGCAGCTTCTGGGCACAGCGCTTCGAAATACGGTTGATTCCCGTCCGGGTTCGGAAATCGAGCGGTGGCGGAGCGGACCGTCGCAGGCTGGCCTGGAGTGGTGTTGCGGCGATCAATGCGAACCCGCCACCAGCACGGCCAACGTGCTGGCGCTGATGGAGGAAGTGGCTCGCGCCTTGGATAGAGAGCAGCGGGGTTTCCCGGATCTGGCGCGAGAAGGCTATGCCAAAGCCGCGGCCATGGCTCGCGTGCCCTTCGTCGAGGAGTGCCTGCGCCGCTGTCAGAATGCCCCCGAGAGCGTTGCTCCAACGCCCGCGGCCGTAATCCCTTCCGAGGAGCAAAAGGCCCCTCCGCCCGTTGCCACCCCCGTGCCGCCGCCGCGGGCAAAGACCTCTCAGAAAATGGCAGTCCTTCCCAGGGAGCCGGACAAGGCCGCGCAGGAGACTCTCGTGCCGGTCGTTGAACAGGCCGAAGTGCCGCCACCGCTTGCGGCCGTGAGCGGGAATGCCACCCACGAAATAGAAATCGTTGCGCAGGCGCCCGAGGCAACCTTGGTTGGACCCGCCACCCGCACGCCGGCTTATTCCACACCCATCCTGACGCCGGTGCAGCCGTTGCGAGGTCCCGCAAAAACCGATCCCGGCGCCGCCGCTGACACTTCCCACCGGATGCCCGCGGAGGCGCCCGCGAAGACCCAACCCAAGAGTCCTCCCGCCACGAAGTCGGGCCAAATCGTTGCCGCCAAAGCATCTCCTAAGATGCGCGCGGCTATGCCCGGCAGACGCGGGTGGATCGTGGCCGCGGGAGGCTTGGCGATCGTGGCGATCGCCGGTGCGGTCTGGCTGCTTCCCTCGAATTCGCGCCTAAACCAGGCCTTGTCGCTGATCCAGGCAAACCAACTGGTCTCCACCGATAAGACCAAGCCGAGCGCATACAGTCTCTACCGCCAGGCCGTCGAGCAGGACGGTCCCAAGAGCCGCACGGTCCGGGCGATCGCCGATGCCGCAAAACCCAAGCTCGACGAACGCATTCAGCGCGCCCTGACCGTGCATTATGCGGACAGCAATAGTAAAGACGTTAACTGGGCGGAGACCAGCTTAATCGCGCAATGGCGGCGGGAACTGAGCCAGGACAATGAACCAAAAATCGTAGCGGAGGCGCTTTTTTGCCAAGGCATGCAAGACCTGGAAAGCGGCCAGTTAAGCGACGCGATCCAGGCCTTCGATGGCTCCCAGGAGGCTGCGCCCACCTGGGCCGGGCCCAAGAACGGCAAAGCCCGCGCGTTCTTCCGGCAAGGGCGCCGGAATGACGCCGAAGCCGCTTACCAGGAAGCCGCGCAACTCGATCCCAAGTGGCCCGAGCCTCACCTGAGCCTGGGCAATCTCTATATGGACACTGACCTCGACAAAGCCGAGAAAGAGTTCCAGGAAGCCCTGGCAATTCGGCCCGACTTGCCGGTCGCCAATTATGATCTGGGCGTCCTGTATCACACAAAGGGAGCCCAATTCTTCCCGCGAAGCTGTCAGGCGCTGCGAAACGCCACGGCAACGGCCAATCCACTCGGCCTCGACGCGCACATGGTCGGGTTTGCCAAAGATTTGATGCAGATTGTCTGCCGGTGAATGCCATGCGGACTCACTCAATCATCGATGATGCTAGCATGGTGTTTCGCCATCAGCCCGCAATGGACTGGCCCACTCAAATCTCCAGCTACTATCAAGGGACTCCCGGCGCATTCGACCCCATCTTCAATCATTGGTTTCCACGCTTCGTGAGTCACGCGCGGCTGAGCGGACTGCGCGACGCGGACGCCCAGGACGCGGCGCTGGAGACGCTTTATAAAGTGGCGCGCACTCTCGATCCAGGGAGCCGGTACGACCCGTCCAGAGGGGCGGCCTTCTCCACCTGGATTTACAAAATCGCTTATCACGTGCGCCTGGATTTTATCAGGCGTCAAAAAAGCGATCACAGTGTCCCGGCCGAAGACAATGTCCTCGAGAGTATCCCAGCTACTGAGAAAGGTCCTTACCATGTGACCGTGCAGCATCGTTTCGGGAAGGACCTCGAAGATTGCCTGCGGAATATGGACGGCGCCCACCGGGAGGTCTTCGTGCTGCGCGAGATAGAGGAGCAGACACTGGACCAGATTGCTGCCACCATCGACCTCAGCATTTCGGCCGTCCATCGTTTGGTGGCGCGAGTGAAAACCCAACTGCGCGCGTGTCTGAGCCAGAAGGGATACGGCCAGGAGGCGACCGCATGACAAGCACAGACGACACGGGCGACAATCTGCTGCGCGCGGCCGCGGAGGCGCATGTGGCGGCCATGCCCCGTCAGCATTACCTGAAGACACCGGGCTGTCCACCGTTGACAACGTTCGCGGGAAAGGATCTGCCCGAATTGTCCGCGGCGGATGCGGCGCATGTGGCATCCTGCGGCTACTGCCAGAAGCTGCTCGCCTTCCGTTTCCGGCAGGACTGCCCCGGAATTGCCGATCTGGTTCGCTTCCAGGCCGGTGCCACTTTCTTTGGCAAGGCTCTCGAAGCGCATCTGGCGGACGATCAGTGCCGGCGCTGCCGGATCGTGCTGGCTTCCTCCTGGATGGCGGCGCTCTCGGCAGCCTGGCGAACGGGACGGCTGGCGTTGCAGAAGCTGCAGGCGCTTGCCCAAGAGACGGCGATCGGCTCCGCGGTGCTCGTCATGCAGCCGGAGTTCGCCTCGCCTGCACAAGGCCCCGCATTTCGCATTACGGCGGGCGACGCCGCCGGCTTGATGCTCGCCACTTTGATCAATGAACGCAGCGAGGCGGTGTTGTACATCGAAGCGCGGGGCCCGGAGATGGGCGGACGGCGCGCGTTCGTGGATGTCTCCGGCCCGCAGGGCCGGCTCACGGCGGTCGTTCCGCTGGAACAGATCGGCAAGTCCGCCACGGGCATTCACAGATTTGGCCCTACTGCCGGCCTGATCGCCGCTGTCGGCGACCAAGTCACGCTTTTCGTCGGGCTGGAACAAGGCTGATGTCTTGGCGGAACTCGCTATTCTCGCGCAGCGGCTTTCCCAATTCGCCGGCGACGATTCACAATTCTCGTTTGATCCGGCGTGGGGCGAGATAGCCGGCGCTGCCGGCCTGCTCCTGGTGGCGTTGCGCTCGGTGGTGGTAGCGGCGGCGGATTCGGCGGTCCTTGTGCCCCAATGCATAGCGCTGCTGGAGCAGCCGCGGGCAAAGGAAAAGATCGACGCTTATTACTGCCATGTCCTGCGCGCCACCAGCAGCGCCAGGCAGCAGTATGCGTTGGCCCAGTCGGCTCGCATTCAATCCAACGCGGTCGGCCTGTTGCGGGCTGCCCGCGACGCCGACACTGGGGCGATATGGTCCGACTGGCTCCGGCGGCCCGGCCGGACTTCCCCTTCCATGAAGGTTCCTATCGCCGGACACTGTGCCGGCGCCGGCTTTCTGGCGGAGCTGCAACTGTACTCCATCGCCAGCACTCCCCCTGTCGCCGTGGAGCATCCCGAGCTGGCGTTGGAACCGCTCGGCGCCCAGTTGATGGAAGCCGTAGGCGAGCAGGCGCGCACGAAGGGTATTTCGTTCATGTGGCATATCGTGGTCCGGGATGAGTTGGGCGCGCAGCTGGCCCCGCTCGATGGCGATTCTCTGGGGGCGGCGCTGGCGGCTGGTGTGGAACTGATGTCCCGCCGCCTCACTTATAATCCCGGCTGCCTGTTAATCGGCCGGGTACTCGAGGACCAGCGGCTCGGTCGCACCGGATATGAACGCGAAAAGCTCGTTCGCGCGCGCAGCGCCGCATTTACCAGAATCGGAGTCGCGCTGGACTCCGGAATTAGCGACACCGAAATTGAGGCCATGAAGCCGGTCGTTGTGAGACGCCTCGGCACCATTCGCGATGCCGTGGAATTCGCGGCGCTGCGTAAGCCGGTCCCGTATCTTTAACCGCCCGTGTCACACCAGTTCGACGTCCATTGGCGCCCAATCGCCTCGCATCTTCAAGGGAAAGCCGAAGAAGCTGGTGACGCTGGCCGAAACCCGCACCCGGCAACTGAGGCGCCGGATGTGTCTATCCAGGAGCACCAGCTCCATTAAGCTCTGATCGCCGCTGAACGGTTCGCCGGCCCGTTCGAGTATCCACTGGCCGACGGCGTCCCCCGCGCCGGCAGCCTGCAAATGTGGCGTCAGGACCGGGAAGGATACCCGCCCTACCACTTCATCGCCCACGAACGGATTCAATTCCGCTCCGAAGAAGATGTTCTCCGCCGGCGCGGGGTCTGCATCGTCGTCCGGTGACGGAACGGCGCGCCCGTTGAGCCTGATTTCGGCTTCGCAGCGCGGGCCGCCCGGCCCGGCGCGCAGAAACTTCGGCTGGGGCAGCACTTCGGTAATGATGGCGCGTTCGTCGTTGAATTCAATCTCGTAGTGCACGTGCGAGGCGTCCAGTGCTCCCCGTCCCCGCAGAATCCCAACGGAATGATTGAGCAGCCAGATATTGTAGCCTTCGTAAATATTGTATTCGTCCGGAACCGGCCGGCCCCGTTTTCGATAAAGGGCCGCGATATTCATGGCGATGGGCCGCCGCCCGATGCGCACGCGCAAAGCGCCTCTCTCTATGTCGGCTCCTCCCAAATGTAATTCGTGAGAGTTACGCAACAAGCCAAGGTCGCGGTCCCTTAACGCCAGCGACGATTCCAGGTGCTCGCCGGATACCTCCCAGGTGGGAGCCTGAGCCTTACCCACGATCGCCATCCTGATCGGGTCCGGAAGTGAGGCGCGACAACTGCATGACACCTTTGCCAAGAAGCAGAATCTGGCGCCGCAACCAATCCGTCGGGGCCTTCTCCGCAGCCTCGCCGACGGCTCTCCGCCAGATGGTAATCAAGCTTTCCGGGTAACTGCGCGGGGCGTTCAACAGCTCATGGAATTCGATCATTACATCCTTCACGGCTTGTGGCGCGATGGGCTCCGTATAAGAATAGACCCCCACCGCATCGTAATTGCGGATCAACATCGATGTCCACTCGGGGTCCATGGCGCCGTGGCAGGAATTCAGCATGATGACCTTCCCGCGAAAAGCGCCGCGCGCGCCGAGCTTTTCAACCCATTGCCTCATTTCAGGCGAATTGTGAGCGGTCAGAATGTCCACTTTGGACGTCACCGTCTGCATGTCTTCCTCGACTATTTTCATGTCCGGAATGGCGTCGCGTATACTCTGAATGGCATCGAAATCCGTGACTCCCGATTGCCTTCCAGGCACCTGAACCGTCACGTCGCCGGCCTTGGACAGCCCCTCCATACGCTGCAGATTCGTTTGTGCGAGCTTCGCATCTTTCCCCAGATAAAACTCGGTTTTAGCACCGTATTTGGTTTGCATTTCGACTACCGCTTTGGGCGAGTCCATGACGATCGCGTGCGACGGCGCCGCGTCCGTGCCCAGTTGTCCAATAACCTGCGAGCGTTCGTTGAGAATCCTGCCCTGTGCGTCTACCGTGGCGGCGTTTTTCCCCACCACCAGATCTTCTGTGATGGGCCGCTGGCTGATTTCGAGGGTGCTGCCGCCGCCACCGCTCTCCGCCTCGACGCTGATGGTGCTACCTGAAGGCAGATTCAGGCGGCCTTCTGGGGCGGGCGACGAAAATAACCGGCCCGCGGGCCGCGCCGGAATTTCCACTGTCTGGGTGACCAGCTTGCCATCCAGATCGGGCGCGGTGCGCCGGATGATCTGGGCGGCGCCGTCCGGCGTCGCGGTGACACTCTCGGAATACTCCCCGGCCCAGGCCGTCACCGTTTTTCCCTCAACGGCGTACGAAGCCACGTGCGTGCCGCCGGCATTGAAGCTGACCAGATTGCCGCGCGCATCGTAGCGCAGATGAAACATACGGCCGCCGCGCGAAACGTCCACCAGAGAGCCGCCGGGCGGCACCGTGGGACCGGCGCTCTTGCCGAAGACGGCCTGCGCCCGATCACCCGAAGGCGACGTGAACCGCATACCCTTGAGGCTGCCATCCGCATCGCGCATGGTGGTCATTTTCACCTCTCCGCGCAGTTCGCCGCCGGTGATCTTGCCGCCGGGGCCGAACTGATACGTGTCTTCCCAACCGGTTGGCTCGGCGACTTTGGCCGCGGCCAGTTCTCCTTGTTTGCCGTAAGAGTAAATCACCGACTCGCCCGAGGGATATTCCAGCCGGGCCGCGCGCCCCGCGGCATCCACCGTGCGGGTCACGTCACCCAACATCTGCGTGCCCGCCTTCGACCAGGCCTCCCGTCCGCTACGCGTCACCGGAAGCACACTGCCTTCCAGTTCTTCTCCCCCGGCTTTCAGAACGAAGGCCGGCTCGCTCTCCAACGGAGCCATGGCAATGGTGGAGATCTCCTCGGCCAAAGGCGCCTCGGCCATCTTCACCGCGGATACGGTCAGGTCCACGCCGCCCCTGAGGCGTATCGACTCGGTGTCCGTCTCGCGCGTGTTGGTCAGTGTGGGGACCTTGTCGACATAAGGCGAGCGCCTGCCTGCCGTTTGGCGCGCCCACTCCAAATCTACCGGCACGCCCGAATCGCGCAGCCAGTTAGCCAGCGCCATGGTCTTGGCCAGCTCACGCAAACGGTAGAATTCCGGAGATTCCTCGGCAACTTTGTCGTAGTTGGCCGTGAAGCGCGTGGCGAACTCGCGGGCGCTCTCCTCCACGGCACTCTCGTCGTCGCGCAGACCGGTGGGACTGGACGGGTCCACCACTTGCCGCTTGGCGCGCACTCCCATCTTGGCGGTCTGGAAGGTGAGCGCGTTGCCGTGAACCTGGATTTTGAAATCGTCCGCCACAATCCACAGGCGGGTCCAACTCGTCTTCTCGCGCCGATGCGTGTTCCGGAACGAAATCGTAAACTGGTCCACGAGTCCGCCCGGCAGGACCGGTAGTTGCGCGACATGGCCGTCGGAATCGACGCTCATGCCGAACGAATACTGCTTCATCAGCCAGTCGGTGATGAACATGGTCTGGCCCATGGCGGTTCCGGCCAGCATTTCCTGGGGCAGGTAAACCGCCTTCAGCCACTTGCCATCGGGCTTACGCGGATCGGCGGGATCGAGCGAGAACTGCGGGGTGATCGGTGGATCGTGGTAGGCCAGCAGCAACGCGACGGCGAAGTCTTCGGCATCCAGCCCCTGCGCGGTGATCGTTTTATCCCCAAGCAGCGCCACCCGCTGCGAGGCTTTGTCATAGACCACGCCGCGAATCGCACCGATGTGTCCCACGGCGGTTGCCTTGGCGCCAAGCTCGATGCCTCCCAGTTGGGCGCGGCTCTTGGCGGTCGGGTCCGACAACCAATCCGTGGCTTGCAATTGCTGGATCTGGGGCCGCAGAGCTTCGGTGCCGTGGCCCGCTACGAGAGACGGCAGGGGTTGTCCGCGGGCCATGGTGGAAAGACCCATCCAGGCGGCATCTGCGACTTGTAGTGGGATGGAGAGAGCCTTGCCCACCACCCAGACATTCGCTAGCGGCCCGGGGTCGACCAGCATCGGCACAAGGGGGTCGGTGCCGCGTTCGACGACCGGAAAGCGCGCCTCTCGCAGTCGCTCGACATTGTCCGCGCCGATGCTTGTGGATACCAGGATAATCGCGGGCATCTTGTCATTCGGATGCTCTTGCGCAAAGTGCAGAAGGGGATCGATCTGGTGTTGGAGATCGAAGCCGCAACCACTCTCGCATGCGATCGAATTGATCGCTTTCCCAGCGGCGCGGGCCTGCTCCAGAATGGCCGGCAAGTCGATCTTCCTGGTCTGCATGACATCCCCCACGATGGGTAGGGCTGCTGCTGCCTTTTCCCAGAAAGTGCCGAGCAAATCGGTGGACTTCGGAATGGACCCAAACATGGGAATGACCAGGCCATCCTTTTTCGGGTATTCTTTCCCGGTTTCTCCGAAGGCGTCCTGCCAATCGTTGGAGATGCCCCTCAGGTCGAGATTGATCTGCGTCTGCGGGGTGCTCTTCAGGAAGTCGGATACGTAGTTCTGCACCTTGGTGTTGAATAGCAGCCCGCGCAACTCCGGGTCCTGAAGCTTCGGTTTCTGCTCTTGCATGATGCGCTCGATTTCGAGCGCCATTTCGCTGACCGCATCCGTCCATTGGTTCTGAATCTGGCTGAGGGACGATGATGGATCGAAGGCGGCCGGCTGGATTTTCAATTGTGCATTGGATGCCTTGCCGGCGGCCTGCAGCCGTCCATCGCGGTCCGCGGTAAAACGCACCTTTCCCTGGCCGTCGCGCAACAGATAACGGACGTCGCCGCGCGCGTCGACCGCGGCGTATACGGCACCGTCGGAGTAATAGGATATCGGCGCGGAAGTGCCTACTTGCCATTTCATCCAAGGCTCGGCCGTGGTTCCGGTCAGGTCCGGCAACAGGACAAACTTGCCTTCGGGAGTGCTATATGAATCCAGGCGCCCCTCCGTGTCCCAGCGAAAGCGGTAGTCCGTCCCGCTGGCCGATGCGCGCAGCGGCAAATCGCGGCCGTCATATTCGAATTTGACGCGCAAACCGCCGGCGGTGCGGGCGGCCAATTGGCCCGCTCTGTTCCATTCCAGGGCCGCATTCCCTTCGCGGATCGGACGGCCATATTCGTCGTACTGCCAAAGCTCGTCGGCTTTTCCGCGGGCTGCCACTTCGCGCAATATCCCCTTCGGATCGCGCCGTAGTTCGCTGGCGGATGTCTGCCCGGCCACCACCTCGTCGGTCTTGACCAGCAGGCCGGCACTGTCGTAAACATAGTTCCATGAGCCGATCAACCGTCCGGCCGGCTCATAGTGCGCCAGGCTTTGAACTTGTCCCTCGGGCGTGTAACGCAATACCGTGCGAATGCCATTTGGCAGGCGGCGCTCCGTTTCCCGGATATCATCGCGGTATGCAAAGGTCACGCGGCCGGCCTTGCTATCCATGCCGGTCAGCCGCCCGTAAATGTCGCGCTCATAGCGCACCGAGTACTCCGGGGACGAATCGCCAGCCGCCAGAAGACGTTGCAGCGCCTGGCGGCGTTTCTCCCGCGCGTCGCCGGCGCTGGTCAGGCGGCCCAGCAGAACCTTGGCGGTATCCGCCAGGGCTGCCGGAGCGGGCGTCAGGCGGTATACCGAGACGCCAGTGAGCCCTCCCCAAGGGTCCAAGGCTAAGTGGACTACTTTGTCTCCATTCCGGCGCCAAACCATGTCGGCCACGCGCCCCAGATTGTCGCGAAAGAATTCCGTGCTGCCTTCGGAGTCTTTGGTCCACAGCAGACCTTCGTCGCCATAGCCGTAATCCACGCCGCCCTTGGCATACCGGACCGACACCAGGCGGCCCTGGCGGTCGTAATAATATCGGGTGGAAGCCCCATCCGGAGCCACGGCTTCCACCAACCGGTCTTGCTTGTCGTAGCGGTAGCGGTACCGCAGGCTGTGTTCTTTACCGGACCGGGAACAGGCCCCCAGCAGGCAAGCCAGCAGTACGCAGGCGAATCGCCGTCTCATACACACCTCTCTCAGCGCGGAACTGACCCAGTATACGTAAGAGATCCCGAATTTTTCCGGGCGCCGTGCGGGCGCTAGTGGCCCACGTATTTCCGGATCATGTCGACCACCATCCGCCCGGCTTCCTTCTCGTCCTTCTCGACGACCACCCGGAAGCTCTCGTGCTCCTGGTGGAATTGCGAGTCGTTCCAGATTATGTGAAAGCCCCCGCCAAACATGCCGAACGAGGCTTTGCTGGCATTGAAGCCGACATCTTTGATTTGCCCCGCTTCAATCGTGAACTTGTGAACATTACCGTTGAACTTGATGGCAGTGTGGCTGATGGTCATCATGCCTTCGCAGGTCTTCTCTTTCAGCTTCAGGGAGCGCCCATGCTCGTGCTCCATGGGAATCTGAATTTCGCCGTTTCGATCCAGCGCGGCGCTGTAATCGACCAGGGCCTGTGTCATGCCGAACGACCCGATCCACACCAGGCCGCTGACCGCGTAGGCCTGCGGGCGCTGCGGATCCAGCTTCTTGGCTTCATCCAGGATGCCCTTGGCGCGTGCCCGATTGCCGGTCTTGAGAGTGTCTTGGGCCTGTTGAATGAGTTCGTCATACTGCTTCTGCGCAACCGGTTTGGGAGGCTCGACGGGCTTAGCCGGATTTGCTCCCGCGGGTACTGGCTGCGTGGGAGCGGTGGGTTGAACCGGAGGCGGAGGCGGGGGCGTGTAAATATTGTCGAAGATCGCACCCACCAGTTCATTGTTGCCACCCGCCGTCTTGATTTTCGCCGCTACCGCAGGGTCTAGTTTCACGTCCGCATGAAGAACTTCCACCATACGCTTTAGGCGCTTCGGAGAAGCTCCGGTTTGTAGCGCCCCGATGATGACTTCCAAGGTAAGCGGTGGACCCGGCTTGATTTCGAAATGTTCCTTCGCCCACATGGCGTCGACAATGGCGTCGGTGGCGCCGGCATTCCGGAAGTCACGTTCGTCCGCGACGGTCATTGGAAATGCCAGACCCCGCTCGTTGATGTATTTCACGAGTTCGTCTGGCCTGAGAACGCCGATCTGAAGCGCTGTCATGAGCTGCTGTTTCTCAAATGGGGCCTTCCGCGTCTCCTGCGCCGGGGCAGGGAGCCACATTCCAAGAAACAGGGCTATGGCTGTGGCGGCGCCATTGCCTGTGCGCGCGAAAGAGCGGGTCACTATTTCTTGTCCTCCGGGTCTTCTCCCAGCGCCTTAAGAGCTTCGCGGCGCTTTTTCTCTTCCGGAGTCAGAGTTTTGCTTGTCTTCGCCGTCCGGCGTGGCGCGCTGGTCTGGGTTGGATCCGTTTGCGCGGGAGGCTGAGTGGCGTCCGTCGGGGTCGCGACTGGTGTTACCGGTGGAGGGGAGGCGGGGGTGGAACCCACGACCGGAGTCTGCACGGCCGGATTCG
>JBEKYC010000108.1:0-14922 GCA_049511415.1 Bryobacteraceae bacterium
ATTCACAAGCCGTTTCCTCCCAAACCAAAACGCATGGCCTGGAAGACCTATCGCCTATTGCGGGCGAGGTCGAACGGGTTCTGGCTGGAGAGCTTGAGCGCCGGCTTGGGACGTTCGGCACCGGCACTTGGGGACGACACAGGTTTTGGCGACCGGTGATCTTCGGCTTCGCTCTTAAGCCTCGTCCGGGGAATTTGTGGGTTCTTGGCGAGCGTTTGCGATCCGATTGAGTGGAGAGGCGCCGGGATTTATTGGCGCTCAATGCACTCGCTTGAAGCTGTTGGCGCGATTGATCTGCATTTCGGAGATCGAGTCCGGGGAAGCAAGAAACAACTGTACCAGGTTGCCATAGCCATCGTTATATTTGTATCGAAACGTGTCGTTCTGCCAGTGATCCAAGGTGCCGTTAAGATCCAGGCTGCTCTCAATCTTGAGATGGCCATTGTCGAGGACGACTCTCGCTTCGCGCGCGTGTTCATCCGGAGTTTCATTAGGGCGGTCCGAGCATAAGGGGAAAGCGGATTCAGGCGCGGAGTCTAGGTTCTGCGCCGAGTCCAGTTCAAGACTTCCTTCACTTTAGCGATGAGTTCCTCGCGGCTATACGGTTTCGGAAAGGTGTGAAACTCCTCGACGGTATTTTGAATTCCAACGCGGTCATCCTTTAAGAAGCCGCCCACTAGTAGGACGGGCAATCCGTTTTGTTTGCTGCGTAGATAATCGGCGGCAATGCGTCCAGGCATGCTGTTGATGTATGGGCGGGTAATCAATAAATCGGGCGGGGTCTCGGCCAGGCGATCGAGGGCCTCGCTCAAGTCACCGGATGTCCTGACCAGATAACCGGCAGTCTCGAGCGCATCACGCAGAGCGGCGCGCATGACCGGCTCGGAGTCCAGGAGCAAGATAGTCGCCTCGGGCGGAACGGACAGGCCTAAACTCATTTCGCTACTCGGAAGGGACGGAGGAGGCTCCACGAAAGAGGATATCACTCGTCGGAAGGGCGCGCGGAGGAAGGCGCGGGCGGCGATCAGGGCGCGACGGCGGGATGTGGCGGAGTGCGCGAGGCGGCGCGCGATGGGATGCGAGCACTTGCGGAGGCTGGGGACTTGCGCGGCGAGATCGGACCGACGGCTCGGCGAATAGCGAGAGGGCGACTCCGCGGCCGGCGATGCGGTCATGCAGTGCGGCGCAGTGCATGCAACGGCGGTGTGAGGGTGCGCTCGGCGTTGCGTGCCGGGCGCCGGAAACAGGGGATCGGGCGCGTGGCGCTCGAGCTGCAGCACTCGTTTGCTATACAGCCGCTCGGAGCCGCATTTTGGGGAATCTCGGCGCGTCAAAACGGAGAGCTCTGACGCTTGCCGCCGTCTGTACTCCACTGACCGTCGGACCTACTCACTCAGCACGATCGTATTGATGAAGCATTGCGTGCCACCCTTCATCGGCGTCGGGGGCGTCATGATGTATAGGTTCGGGTTTTCGGCTTGGTAAATCGAACACCAATTTTGGGTGTCGGGCGACTGAAAAGTGATCGTTGAATTGGAGAAGACGACCGGCGTTTGGATAGTTGCGCCGTACCACTGCTCGATGGCGAAATACACCCAGTTTTGCCCCTGTCCCTGCATGTTGATGCTGAATGTAACGGCCTGATCGGTGCTGAGGTCGGTGACGGTTTGGGTCCAGACACCGGTCGCCGTGTCGAGAGCCATGTTGATCAGCAACACTTCCCCGGGGCTGACCAGCATCGAATTGCCGGACTGACATCCGCTGTATCCCGGCGCCGAACCGAAGGTGTTCACGTATTGAGCCGAAATCCACCACGATGAAAACGGCGGAGGCTGGCTGGTCGGAGCGCAAGACGGGCCCCAGCTTAAAACCGGCTGCAATACGCCGTTATTAATAGGGAGGAAATTTGCGCTGTTCGATGTGGGATCGATACCCGGCCACAAAAATAACGCCGCGCCCTGCTGAGTCGGAACTGGTGGTGCCGGCGGCACTAACAGGCTGGTTTCGAGGCCGACTACCTGATTGGGCGGCGCCACATAAAAGGAAGCCTGATACCCCTGATGGTAGGGGGCCTGGCTTGCTCCATAGTCTATAGGGGGCGCTGTCCCGTAGGCAGTTAGAACAACCGATTGCGAACTGCTCTGGCCAGATCCAGTGCAGGTTAACGTATAGGTGTAGTAACCCGGCGCGGTTGACGTCACAGTCTGGCTTCCAGCGGTTGGTTGCGGCCCGCTCCAATCGCCCGACGAATCGCAGGAGCTTGCGTTCATCGAAGACCACGCCAGATCCGCGCTCCCACCGGCCGGGACGATAATCTGTTTCAACGAAATATCGACGTACTCAATACTCAAAAGTACGCCCGTTTGCGTGGTCTGCCCGGCATATTGTGCGACGAGTGAGTTGTCGCCATTGGCCGCCGAGGACGGCACGATCAGGTTGAACTGGTACAGGCCGGGAGAGATGAGGCCCGCGAATGTCACGACCGCCGTTGCGCCGCCGATCGTGATCGTAGGCAGCACCGGCAGAGACCCTTGTTGCACGCTGGATCCTTTGATGACCGGGGAGGAAACGTTACCAAACCCGTTCGCGTACAGCACGATTTCCTCTCCCGGCTGTGCGGGCGTGCTGGCACCCGGGTAAAGGAGGGTGGGTCCGATAATCGATCCGTCGGCATGCGTGGCAGTCACGTATGGGCCTGCCCCGAACTCGAAGAATGCGAGGGAGTAGGGAGCCGCCTGAATCGGAAAGGTCGAGCTCTTTTCGCTGCTGGTGGTGACCTGCACATTGACGGGTCCGGCGGGGAGGTCGGGCGGCGTGAGAAGGTTAATCTGGGTTGGGCTGATGTAGTAAATGTAGGCGCTCTCGCCATTGAGGCTCACGCCCACTCCGTCGAGAACCGTAGGCATCTGGCCGCCCGCGAAGTCCGAAGCTCGCCAAATCCGTGCGTCGCCGGCCGGAGCCAGCATGGACCCCGTCAGCGCGACCCACGTGTTCGGGGCGATGATCGAACTCCCACTAAAGGCGTTGGTGACCGAGGAGATCGAAGGCGGCGAAGCGCCTTAAGCGACCGCTACGGGCCAAACGGCAAATACGACCCCGACCAAGGCAGGCAGGCGGAAGCTTCCCGTGACGCGCAAACCTGCCGTAGTACCACATCGGGTAAGCATACGTGCAGGCCATTATATCGCCGCGTAGTCGGGCGCGCCACAGAGCAAGGGCACAAAAGGGCACTGCCAAACGGGGTACTGGAAAATCGCGTTTTTCACGCAGAGAACGGCGCTTCGAACGGCGATAGTCCTACACGCGCGCGCAGCGGTGTGGAGCGTGGCTGCCGGCGGGCGGACGCGGCGGTGCGGAGCGATCATGACATTGCCTTCTGGAGCCGAGGTCAGCATTGACGGGAACGTGGGGGCCCATCACCGCTCGCTTTCGTGCTCTAAAGGCACGGGGACTCGCCGCGTACAATAGCGTTCAGATCTTCCGGTCATAAGGCATTTGAGAAAAAGGTGATTCCCGACGGCAAGGTCGTTCAGCTAACGCTTAAGTTGGAAAGATAGGAGCGTTCGCAGCGTAGTAAGCGAAAAGATCGGCGGCCCGGCACGTCGGGACCGCCTCACCCGCACGTGTGCGCCGGCGGCAAAGATTAGTTTCCTTACCTTCCTTCATGGTAGTCGCTGAAATCGATGCTGTTCTTGGTGCATGAGAGAACATTCCGGCGGCATGCGGACTGCTTCGGGTGGCCAACGCACTCCTGGTTGCAGTTGATCGGGTGGAACCGGGTCGCCATCCTGCCGCGCTCGATGAAGTGGCCCTTGTCGTAGGACTTTCTGAACCGCCCGTGCGGCCGTTTCCGCTTTCCGGAATCGGCCGGTTCAAACGCGGCGTTTGTGAGCAGTGTAGGCGGCGCCGGATTGTCGCGCTGGACAATTCCGCCGGTGATAGCCGTGAATTCGCTGAAACGGTCACTTGACGCGGTGGAGATGGTTCAGTCCGCACGCGCCGCATGCTTGCGCACACCGGTGACGCATCGGTGTTGAATGTCAGGTGTCCCCGGGTGCTACGCTAGCATTAACCGATGACCCGTTGTGTTTCCTGCGAGTCGGAGATCCCGGAGTCCAGCCGCTTCTGCCTGGCGTGTGGGAAGGCGGTCGCGGATAATTCCGAAACTGCCGTGATGCCGCGAACGCCCGTTTCGCATGGCGGCGAGTCGCGCGCCGCGGCCGTGCCCGCGCGCATCGCCTCCGGCGAGAGCCGCTTCGCCGCCGGCGCGGTGTTGAGCGCCCGCTACCAGATCATCGGGTTGTTGGGTAAGGGCGGTATGGGTGAAGTTTACCGCGCCAACGATTTGACTCTCGATCAACCCGTGGCTCTGAAGTTCCTGCCGGAGAGCATGACCCGTGATCCTGGAATGCTGGCGCGCTTCTATACCGAGGTGCGTATTGCGCGGCAGGTTTCGCATCCCAACGTTTGCCGCGTTTACGATCTGGGCGAAGTGGATGGCCGTCCGTTTCTTTCGATGGAGTACATCGACGGTGAGGACTTGGGCTCGCTTTTGCGGCGCATCGGCCGCCTGCCGTCCGATAAAGCTATCGAGTTCGCACGGCGCATTTGCGCGGGCTTGGCTGCAGCGCACGATAAAGGAGTGCTGCACCGCGATCTGAAGCCCTCGAACATCATGATCGACAGCCAGGGCCAGGTCTTCATCATGGATTTCGGCCTGGCCGCGGTGACCGGCGAATTGCGCGAAACGCAGGCGCGCGAGGGCACTCCGGCGTACATGGCGCCGGAACAACTGGCGGGCAGCGAGGTCACGGCTCGCAGCGATATCTATGCGCTAGGGCTGGTATTCTACGAAATGTTCACCGGCAAACGGCCGTTCGAAGCGCCCACCATGGCTGAGATGATCCGCTTGCAGCAGGCATCCGCGCCGGTGAGCCTCACTACTTTGGCGAAAGACGTAGACCCCGCGGTGGAGCGCGTCATCATGCGTTGCCTGGCGCCCGAGCCACGGCGCCGTCCGGCTGCGGCGCTTTCGGTGGCGGCGGCATTACCCGGCGGGGATCCGCTGGCGGCCGCGCTGGCGGCGGGCGAAACGCCATCGCCTGACCTGGTGGCGGCGGCCGGTCCGGCGGCGGACATCTCCAAACCCATGGCGGTGTTGTGCCTGGCGGCGACGATGGCGTGCGTGGCCGCGGCCATGGCGCTGGCGCCGCATGCCAATCCAGTCTCCAGGGTTAACCTCGAGTTTCCGCCCGACGTGCTGTCGGAAAAAGCGCGCGACCTGGCGCGCTCGCTGGGCTACACGCTCAAGCCCGCAGCTGTGGCGCGCGGCTTCAGTTACGACCAGGATTATATGCAGTACGTCGAACGTACGGATAAGTCCGCGCACCGGTGGGACCAGCGTCTGGGGAGCGCCCGGCCACCGCTCATAGATTTTTGGTATCGCCAGAGCCCCCGCGCGCTGGAGCCCCAGGCGTTCGCCATCCCCTCGGTTTCACTGGACGATCCTGCCCCGATAATCTCCGGCATGGTTTCGGTTTTGCTCGATCCGCAGGGCCGTCTCACTGAGTTCGACGCCGTGCCGCCGCAGGTGGATCCGGACCAGGCCGGGGCGCCCCCGCCGGATTGGAAACGCCTCTTCGACGCAGCGGGTTTGGACATTACGCGTTTCGCGCCGGCCGCTCCGCAGTGGACGCCTCTGGGTATTTGCGACGCGCGCGCCGCCTGGTCGGGCGCATTCGCCGATCCGCCTACCGCACCGCTGCGGGTGGAGGCTGCCGCTTGGCGGGGCAAACTGGTCTACTTCCAGGTGATCGGTCCCTGGACGCGTCCGGCGCGCATGCGGAGTTTTCATCTCGAAGGCGGCATGAAAGCGCTGGCGTTCGTGGGGCTGAGTATCGCGGGGATGCTGCTGATCGCCGCCGTGGCCCTGGCTCGCCGCAATCTGCGGCGCGAACGCGGCGATCGGCGGGGAGCCGCGCGTCTGTCCGGCTTCACGGGTATGGTATGCATGCTGATCTGGGCGCTCGAAGGGTCGCACGTCCCTGGCATCGGAGAATTGGCGCTGTTCGCCGGAGCGTTGGGCTTTGCCTTGTTTCTGGCCGGCCTGATGTGGATACTGTATATGGCTGTGGAACCGGCCGCGCGACGGCGCTGGCCGCACAGCATGATCGGATGGAACCGGCTGCTGGCGGGCGGCTTCCGCGATCCGCTGGTAGGCCGCGACATGCTGGCTGGCGCCGCACTTGGTTCGCTGATGGCGCTGTTGGCGCTAGCGCAGCAGTACACTGGAATGCGGTTCGGCGCATCGCTCACGCCGTCGGTTTCGCTCGATGCCGTGCTGGGAGTCCCCGGGATTCTGGGCACTTTCCTGATGGCCATTCCGAACTCCGTGGTGCAAGCGTTAGTGGGATTCATCATCATGTTTGTGATGCGCCTTATCTTCCGGCGCGATTGGCTGGCGGCCGCGGGATTCGTGGTGCTGGAAGTCGGGCTGGGCATGCTGGCGTATACGGCGACGGCGGCGCCATGGATCACGGCTATGTTTGTGGCCGCGCGCACCATTCTGGTGGTCTTCGTGATGCTGCGTTACGGCCTGCTGGCGCTGATCGTATCCTCATTTGTGGTCGTGCTGCTGATCCTCTTTCCTATCACCTCAGATTTTTCCGTCTGGTATTCCGGCGCTACTGTGTTTGCAACGCTCGCCATCGCGGCGATTGTGGTGCTGGGGTTCCGCAACTCGCTGGCGGGCAGGCCGCTGTTGGGAGACGCGGATCTGTAGGGCTGCGTAGACCAGCCGATGCTTCAAGCGTACGGCCATCGGCAGTCCCCGATGGACCTTGTTACTGCGCGAATTTGAGGAAGATCCGCGAGTGCCACCGCTGGAGCAGGGCGGCTCCGCGCTTGCTCTCCTGCATGCAGCAGGCGAGCAGGAGGAGATTGCGCTGGCAACGTTCAGTCATTGAACCGCCCAAAACAAACTTTTTCGGCGGTTCGCGAAATCAGCTAACTCCCAAATGCGGCAACCGTGAGACCCCGGCTAACCTTTGATTTTCGCAGCGCAGTCGCGGTCTGAGGGTTGCCCGCTGAGAGGGTTGATGTGGTTTGATGGCCTTCACCGAACCGCCTAAAATGCTTATTTTGGGCGGTTCGGTCGCTGACGTCGGCCAGCCTGATTTCCTCCTCCTCGCCTGCTGCCACCGCCGTCGAGACCGTGGACGTCACGCTGCCGATCGTCAAGCTGTTCAATCCGAGCGACAGGGTCCTGGCGTGGATCGCGCAGATGAAGACCCAGGATCCGATTCCGTTTGAGAAACTTCCTCTCGACCCGAAGATGTGAGCATACCGTCAGAAATCGCGGCTTCGCTTGATTCAGCACTGAAAATCGATAGGGTCGCCGAGGACCCGCGAACCCAGTATGCTTTCCTCGTCGGATCAGAAGAGAGCGAGCGAGAGTGGATGTGGCACGCCCTTGCATTCTCGGCGGACGCAGGTCCCACCGGTGGGTTCGTTCCTGTCTCCTGACCCACCCTCGATCAGGGGACTCGCCCATCCGCACGCGGGCGGACGCGGCGGTGCGGAAGGGCGCGCGGAGGGAGGCGTGGCCGGCGATCAGGGTGCGGGATGCGGGCGAAGGTGGTGGTGCTCTTTACGGACGGAGTATCCGAATCCATGAACGCTCGCTACGAAGAGTGGGGCGAAGAGAGATTGATTGAGTTCGCCAAGACATGTCGTGGACTTGCTGCTCTGGAAGCTACGCGGCGAATCCTGGCCGCTGCACAGGCGTTCGCCGCAGGCGCTCCGCAGCACGATGATATGACGCTGGTCGTGCTGCGCGTGGCCTGATGTCTCTCGTCAGAAAAACGAACTCGTTCGGCGCCACAGTTCGCACGCCTCCAGCGCCAGGCGCTTCGGGCGCGGTCGGTCGTGGCGACGGGCACGGGCGGCGGGCGGCCGCGGGCAGGGCGCGATGAGGTTCTGTCGCTCGGGACTTGGGCTCTTCGGCTGCCACACATTCCGCCACTTCGCGGAGATGGCGACTCACGCCCGGGTGGTCTCCGATGTCAAGCGCGATTTTGGGACGAATCGGGTATCATAACCAATGGTGCATTGAGCGCCGGAGGGGGTAAACGGCTCAATGTACAAATGCTCATCGCCGGAGAATCAAATGCGGAAGATCAGGATTACAGCTTTAGTATTCGTTATTCCGATTTTTTTCCTCTGGCCGGCCTGTGTACGAGCGCAAACGGGAAAGTCTCCCTATCCGGCTATGGCTCCTCTCGATCAGTATTTGATTCCGGAACAGAAGGCTGAGATCGCGCTGGCCCGGAGTGCCGCGCCGGCTTCGATTTCGGATGCAGCCGAAGTGATGGTGCTGCGAAGGGATGGGTACACAACTGCTGTAAAGGGGTCGAACGGCTTCGTCTGCATCGTCGAGCGATCCTGGTCAAAGCCGAGCGATGACCCGGAATACTGGAATTCAAAGATCCGAGCCCCCCATTGCTTCAATCCGGATGCCGCAAGAACATTTCTGCCCATCTATCTGAAGAAAACCAACCTTGTACTGGCCGGAAAATCTAAAGCGCAGATCCTCGCGGCTATCACGTCCGCATTTGAAGATAAAAAATTACCCGCGCTGGCTCCGGGAGCGATGGTCTACATGATGTCGAAGCGGCAGTATCTGAGCGACGATGACATGAAATGGCACCCCCATGTCATGTTTTACGTTTCGGGGGATGCCGCTAAGAGCTGGGGAGCGAATCTCCCCGGTTCTCCGGTAATAGCGGCGAACGATCCGGAAGAACGAGCGACGATCTTCATGGTCGTGGCCGGCGCCTGGTCCGACGGGACACCGGGCCCATCCATGACACACTGACTCAAATCGAATCGCCCATACGGGTGACCCATCTCCTGCGAAGCCGGCCAGGACGGAAAACCGTCGCATCGCGGCGGAAATGGCGCGTGCACGGATTTCCGGCACTCCCCGCAATGTGATCCGCCACTGGGAAGCTTACGGAACCCTATTGAAACGCTCATCCTTTCACGTAAGCGAGTTTTGCGGCCACTTTCCCTTGGCGAACAGCGAACACATCCACACCACGGAGGTGCCATGGCTGCCCGTTTCGCACTTTGCGATACACCCAACGCACAACGGCACGATCACCGCTCACAATCATTTCCTCGGTCTCGAATTGTGCGTCAGGATTGCGCGCAAACCACCCTCGCCAGAACTCGACCACCGCGGTCTTGCCCTCTAATCGCTTTCCATCCGGTGCTGGGGATGTATCCTCGAACACGGTGTCGTCGGTCAACAGAGTAGCTACGGCTTCTATATCGTGCCGATTAAACGCCTCGTCGAAGCGCTCGACGACCGCTCGGGTTATAACTTCGCCATTTTGCGGAGTCTGCGCCGATAAAGACAAGAACAAAACCGCGGCACACGCGGCGATCAGGGTCGGGTTCTTCGCCGACGTTAGAAACACGCGATCCTCCGGGAAAACGTTAATTATTCTATCGCAGACTGACAGGTACGGTGCAACTGCTCGCCGACGCATCCTTGCTGACGTACGCGGCGGTGCGGACGGGCTTGCGGGCGCGGCGGCGATCGGGCGCGCGGGATGCGGCGGAGGACGCAAGGCGGCGGGCGTTAAAGATGCGAGCGCCACGAATACCGTGCGTACGACAGGCGCGCATGGCGGCTGCCTCCGTCGGCTTTCCGCCTGCGCGGTCACCCCCGCGTAAGCCAGCGTTTTAGCCAGTCCGGCAAACATGGAGGTGCGGGGTCGAGATTGGGGTGAAGAACTCGATAACGGTACACTGGAACAGATGACGAAAGCAACAATTGGTTGAGGCCGTATCGGAGAAGGCGGGACACGGAAAGGCTGAGGTCGAAGCGGTAGTGGAGTCGATTCTGGGGACGATTACCATCGCACTCAGCTCAAATGAACGTGTCGATTTGCGCGGATTCGGCAGCTTTGTGTTGAAAGACAAGAAAGAAGCCAAGGCCGCAATCCCAGGACCGGCGAGGTGATCACGATTCCAGCCAAGCGCGATGTCGGCTTCAGGGCTGGTAAGGAATTGAACGAGAACGTGGCTCAATCCAAGCCGGAAGTCACGCCATCTTGAATTGTACGAGTTGTATTTCAACGCCTCGGGCATTTTTTGCGTGCGCGAAAAATGCTCGGAAACGCAACGCGGGGGCTTGAGTCATGCCTTGTGCGCGGAGTCCGGCGGCGTGGGGATCTTCCCGCTTCTTACTCCGTAGACGCATACGACGGAGCCGACGTGCGGGCCACCGTCGCGGCGGTCGGCTGCCGGCGGGCGGACGCGGCGGTTCGGCAAGGCGCGCGGAGGAAGGCGCGGGCGGTGATCAGGGCGCGACGGGCGGGGGGTGGCGGAGTAGGCCGGGTGGCGCGGGCTGGGATGCGGGCGTTTGGGGAAGGCTTAGCGAGCTACCGCGCCGAGATCAGCGGGCTGCCAGGCCCTGTGCATGTGCCTCCCTTGGTGAACACCCCAATCCGGCCAAACGTGATCACCCAAAATCCGGCCAACGGGCAGGTCTTCCTCCCTTCGCCCGATTTTCGCCTGATACTGCATTGCTGAAGTGCACCTCAAGGCTTCCCTCCGGCTCGCTCCGCTCGGCCTTGACCCGACTCCAGCATGCACTTAGGCCCTTAGACACAGGCGAAGGGAGGAAGCAGGTGCCCTGACGATCAGACACTACCCGGCTTGCCCCTCGGCCCCCATTTTCGTTGGCCGGATTTTGGGTGATCCCCTATGGCCGGATTTGAGGTGATCACTGAGGGCTATTTGTTCGCCCAATCTAGGAACGCGGCTCCCGCCGCATCCGACGGGGTGCCGCTGGAGCAGCGGAGGACCAGCGGAGGAAACGGGCAGGAAGACAAGCTTCCCAAATCTCGATAAGTTCTCGATATAGTCTTTGGTTCTGTGGCGGTGTAATGCCGAATTTCGCACTCCCTGTCCTCCAGCACAGAAATGTGGGCATGTGAGACTTACAAGTCAAACAGCGTGCATTCGGTAGTGGTGTAATGCCGAATTCCAGTGGTGTAGCCGAGTAACCCTAACGAATCACGTCAGTGGAATTCGGCATTACACCGCGTGCATCGGGCGCGTATGGTGTGGCAAGCGCTGCCAGCCGCATCCTACGCCTGGGCGGACTGCCTACGAGTTCGGCAATATGCGCGTGTTGCCGAATTGGCGAACACCCAGCGACGGCGGTCAACATATTTAAAACGTGATGTTTAGTGCTATTGGCGGGGTGATTCTTGGCCTCGTCCGCAATAGAAAATTGCTAGCACAAACTGAGCAATGCGTTTGACTCCTCAGAATAGCTTGAGCCGACGTTCCGCAGAAATCAGATTGTACACGATCCGCGCGGCCTTTCATTTCCTCATTGAACGGTTGCTTGCAAAGGTCGTCGTTGATGTCACGCATCAGCACGCCGGTTTATCCCGGCGCACTCCGCAACCTGCTAGCGAACGGTGACCGCCCACAGGATCGCACGCTGAAACCCGTATCGTCCCGTATCCCTAAGCGTAATGCTTTCCAGCGTGTGACTTCGGAAATCATTGGGTAGACCTACTTCCACCAAATCGATGCGCTCCCCACGGCCGAAATCGAATATCGGGTGCGTAGTGCGGCCGTCAACTGTGTTTACGGTAGTACCGTTGTGGTAATCGCGCACATCCACGCCGCCTACCAACTTCTTCTCGAAGTGCGCGTCCCCGTCGCCCTGGAACTCCAAGTCCAGATAGCTCTCCGGCCCCGGCTGTCCCCATTC
Source organism: Bryobacteraceae bacterium (assembly GCA_049511415.1). GTDB lineage: Bacteria > Acidobacteriota > Terriglobia > Bryobacterales > Bryobacteraceae > Bog-159. The sequence goes on from JBEKYC010000108.1 coordinate 11,801, forward strand.
CGTGTTCAACAGAAAGTACGCAGTAGAAACCGTCCTGTTGACCGGAATGGAAAGACTCACCGGACGCGCCCCTCCCTCCGCCGCAATCGTTCCCCTCCAGTACCGGTTCCGGCCCTCAGGCATGATGAAAGGTACCCTGTCGAACAGGCGCGGTCCCGTGGGTGCCATGTCCGCGTCCCACAGGTTGCCGTCGTTCATTGCGCGGCTGATGTCAATCGGGTACGCCTTAGGCGCACAAAGATACCGCAAGGCCAGTTCCGAACTCCCCGCGGCCGGTACGATGCAGCGTCGCTGGTAAACAGGAGATGTGCCCGTATAGGACGTCAAAATGCAAGTGTCCGCCGCCAACTGAAAAAACTCCGGTGCGCGCAGTGCCAGCGGAATCCCGGCTTTAACCGCAAAGCGCGTCTGCGCCGGTTGCGCCGGATACGCGATCAGTCCCACCTGAAACGGGATGCGCGTGTCGTAGCTGCGGGCGGCGCGCGCATACTCAAAAAGCAGCAATTCCGCGTCTGCCCCTCCGAATGGCAGCCCGGCCGCCTTCGCGCCGGAACACGGATTTCCCGGATCTCGCAATCCAGCGATCGGCGCCGGGGCATCCGCTGGACCCTTCGATCTGACGTAGTCCAGATAAATGGCTTCCCGCTCCAGCACCGGCAGTACCGAGGCTGACACCAGCGCGCGGATAGCGCCTTGCATGCGGCCCATCGAATCCAGTTTTATAGGGAAAACGCCGGACCAGGCATCGCCGCCATCGCTTTTCCTACGGATCGTCATGCTGGCGTGCAGTGTCCCGTCCCGACGGCCGATGCTGGTTTCCAGAAACAACGCCGCCACCAGCCTGCCGCGTGCCTCGCGCCATCCGGACCGTCCCCGAAACCGCGCTGCCGTATGCCCTTCAATCACGCTCGCACGCGTCACCCGCAGGACCACGCTATCGTTCATCAGCTCTGTAATTTCATCCGCCGCGCCCTGCAGGTCGCTCGCGGAAGGCTCCACTATCACGGGCAGAATCGCCAGGGAAAGGGGTGGCGGATCAGGAATCCTGGGCCGTAAAATGTAAAAGCCGACTGCGGCTAGAATCGTGCACAGCCCCAGCGCCGTTGCCGGACCGGAGAAGCGCTTCCACCCAAACGGCGCAGTCGGCTCCGTCGCGTTGCAAGCCTCTTCGGTCTGGCGGAATGAGAAGGTAAGTATGTAGCTGCGTAGCGGCAACTCCACCACGATGGGGTCCGTCCTGCCATCACCCTCGTAGTAATCCTTCAGTTTCTGCCGGACACGTGTCAGCTCGGCACGCACGGTGGATTCGGTGCGGGGATCGAACGACGGGGGCTTGTCGAAAACGTCGAATGCCAGGGCATATTCCGTGATCCGTTCGCCCTGGCCGTTGAGTGTCTGATCGCAAAGGTAAGCCAGCAGCTTGGATCGCCGCGGACTCGATGCGAACCCGGGTGTCGCCAGTAAACGCTTTAAGTAACGGCGGATTTCGTCCTCGCGCGACGCGCCGGAAGCAGACCCACCCGCACCGTGTTGGGGTGAAGTTCCCATGCGCTGGCGTGCTCGAATCGCTCAGTCTAACATATTCAAAACAAGGCCCTGCAACGTTGCGGAGCCTGTGCGAGCATGTTGCGCCTTGTTTTCGTTCGCCCTGCGCCCGACACTCGGTACCAGACGCGAAATTCTACCCGGCTGCATAGCAGCCTTTGCGTCCCATAAAACTCAGACGGAGAAAATAAATGAAGACTATCTTGAAGATCGCCGCCGCCCTATCCATCGCCGCCGCCATCTGCGCCGCTCAGGATGCCGAGCCGGCGGCCCAAACTGTGACCGGTTTCGCGCCCGCCAGCGCTCCGGTCGGTGCGGCCGTCGCCATCACCGGAACCGGTTTCGTAGCGCAGGACAGCGTGTACTTCAATGGCGTGAAAGCCGTGTCGCAGACCATCTCGGCAACCCAGATTACCGCCATCGTTCCAGCCAAGGCTCTGGCAGGAAAAATCCAGATATTCCTCGGCACTAAGGAGGTGGCGGCCAGCAGCGCAGTGTTCTATACCGTCCTGCAAACCTGGGATGCCGTAAAGAACTTCTCGGATACCGCGAACCCAAATGGCGCCTGGACCTACGGTTACGCCTCCAAGTTGGAGGGCACCTTTCTGCCGTTCACCACAAACTTCACTTCCGGCACTACCATCGGTTGGAGCAACAACGGCGCATTCCCGAACTACGCCGGCTTAGCCCTGGATAACACGCCGTATACGCTGTTCAATAGCAACACCATCATTATCCCGGTCGGCGTTCTGGCTCTGGGAATTCAGCAGGACGCCGTTCTCCTGCGCTGGACCGCGCCGGCTACCGGCACTTATTCGATCATCGGCTCCTTCCAGGGCATCGACTTGCATCTGCCCGTTGTGGACGTCGGCGTCTACGAAAATGGGAACACCGTCCTCTACTCCAATTCCTTGAGTTTCTTCGGCGATCTGCTGACTTTCGATGTTTCGAACATCGCTCTCGTGGCCGGGGCCACTATTGACTTCGCCGGCGCATACACCACGACGCCCTCCGAAGACAACGCTACTGTCACAGCCACGATCAACCAGGTTCAATAACCCGGTCGCGCCGCCCGGCGTCCGTCTATGCAGACGGTCAAATCGCCCGCGTGCGTCGATCTGTTTCCAGAATGCGGTAATCAGGCGAGGTCGCCGCCGCATCCGCTTCAATGAGCGACGGGCGCCTTCGCTCAAATCCCAGAGATTCCTGGCGCAGACATTGGGGAGCGATGTCCTGGTTAGCCGCGATGCACGGCTGACCGTGCGGACACCCCCTGTCGTTTTCCGCTAACCTTACGCAGCAGAAGGTCTTAGATCTTTCGGATGTTTGCGTCTGAATGGCATATACTCAACGCACTTCTAGTCTAGGCGTTCCCGATAGGTAAGTAATCCGGGAGAAGACGGCGGCGGCAGGGGCCGCGCCCTTCCAAATGCAGATATTGCGTCAGAAAGTGAACTGCCTCTCGAATCGCAGTGGAGGCCAACGTGCCCAACATTCCATGCTTGCGGCCGTTTGCGGGCAAAACGGTCCCATTGGAGGACATCGTGACTACATTAGAAGCAGTGATGGAAAAAGCG
>JBEKYC010000109.1:0-14843 GCA_049511415.1 Bryobacteraceae bacterium
CCGCATCGACGAGTTTCTCGGCAAGGGTTACGAGATGCGCAACATCGACACCGGCGAGCCGCTCTCCACCATTCGGGACCGCATCCTCAGCGCCAACGCCTATATCGGCGCATTTCCGCTGGCCGAAGCGCTGGCCACGGGCGCCGACGTGGTGATCTCCGGCCGCTGCGCGGATGCCGCCTTGGTGATGGCGCCCATGATCGAACGCTTTGGCTGGCAGCCCGATGACTACGACAAACTCGCTGCCGGCATCGTGGCCGGGCACATCATCGAATGCGGCGCGCAATGTTCCGGCGGCAACTGCCAGGTGGATTGGCAGAACATCCCGGATCTGGCGAACATCGGCTATCCCGTCGTCGAAGCCGAGCCGGACGGATCTTTCGTGGTAACCAAGCATCCCGGCACGGGCGGGCGCATCGATTCGCACGGCGTGAAGGAGCAGTTACTCTACGAGATCGGCGATCCGCGCCGCTATATGACACCCGACGTGATCGCCGATTTCACGTCCCTGCAATTGGAGGACGCTGGCCCCGACCGCGTGCATGGCTGCGGCGTGCGCGGCGGTCCACGCCCGGAAATGTTGAAGGCGTCCATCAGCTATCATGCCGGCTGGAAGGCTTCCGGCACGCTGGTCTACAGTTGGCCGCAGGCGCTCGAAAAGGCGCGCGTGGCGGACCGCATCACGCGCCAGCGCCTCGATCAACTCGGCCTGCGCTTCGACGAGATCTACACCGAATACTTCGGCGTGAATGCCTGCCATGGTCCTGCCGCGCCCCCGGTCGCCGATCCGCCTGAAGTGCAGGTGCGCATCAGCGTACGCGGACCCGATAGGCGCGCCGTCGATCGCTTCACGCGCGAAATGATTCCGCTGGTGCTCACCGGTCCGCCCGGCGGTACCGGTTACGGCGACGGCCGTCCCGAAGTCCGCCAGATCGTGGCGTACTGGCCCGCGCTGATTCCGCGCGAAGAGATCCGGACGCGCGTGGAGGTGGTCGCATGACGGTGCCGCTCTCCCGCATCGCCCACACCCGCTCGGGAGACAAGGGCGACATCTCGAACATCGGAGTGATTGCCTGGCAGCCGCAATACTATCCCGTGCTATTGCGCGAGGTCACGCCGGAGCGTGTGAAAGCCTATTTCGGCGAACTCGTGCAGGACCGCGTGGAGCGCTTCGAACTGCCCAATCTGCACGCGTTGAATTTCCTGCTGCATCACGGCCTGGGGGGCGGCGGCACGGTTTCCCTGCGCACCGATGCGCAAGGCAAAACCATGGGCGCCGCACTGCTGGGCCTGGAGATCGATATCGATGAGCGAGACCTTAGAGATTAGCCGGCGCGGCCGCGTGCTCGATCTGGCCTTGAACCGGCCCGACCGGCGCAACGCGCTGAACATGGAGCTATGCACGGCACTGGGCAATGCTTTCGAGCAGGCGGAGAACGACGCCAGCGTCGGCGCGATCCTGCTCAGCGGCAACGGCAAGGCATTCTGCGCGGGCATGGATCTGCACGAAGTGCTCGCGCCCGCCGCCGGCCCGGTGAACGAACTACACGAGCGCATCTTCACGGCCGGCATGCGCATGACCAAGCCGCTGGTCGCCGCGGTGCATGGTCCGGCGCTGGCGGGCGGAACCGGTCTGGCGGCGAACTGCCATATCGTGGTGGCGGCCGACGACGCCACATTCGGGTTGACTGAAATCCGCATCGGATTGTGGCCCTTTGTGATCTTCCGGACCATCGTGGCCGCTCTGGGCCAGCGGCGGGCCACGGAACTGGCCTTGAGCGGCAGAATCTTTGGGGCCGCCGAGGCGCGCGAATACGGACTGGTCCACCAGGTAGTCGAGGCGGCCAGCCTTCTGCAGCAAGCGCAAGAAATCACCGCCGCCATCGCCGAGGCCAGCCCTACCGCGATCCACGCCGGCTTGGCTTTCGTGCGCGATGCGCGCGGCAAATCCTGGGAAGAGGCCGGCGATCTGGCACGCCAGAGGCGGACTGAAGTCTTCCATAGTGCCGATTTCCAGGAGGGCATTCGGGCGTTTCAGGAGAAGCGGCGTCCGCGCTGGCCGTCGTATGGGGCACAACATCTTGGGGGCGAATCCTAGATAACCCATTTTACAGCGCACCAGGTACTTTACTTTTGCCGCAGACGAGTTTAGTATGGTAACGATCCCCCGAGCAAGACGAGGTAAACGGTTTTGCTGAAACTAAAACGCGTCGAATTGCAGGGCTTCAAATCCTTCTGTGACCGCACGGAACTCCGCTTCAATGGCGGCGGCATCGCGGCCGTTGTGGGACCGAACGGGTGCGGCAAATCCAACTTGAGCGATGCCATCAGTTGGGTGCTCGGGGAACAATCGGCGAAGACCTTGCGCGGGGCGCGCATGGAAGACGTGATTTTTGCAGGCACCCGCGACCGCAAGCCGGTGGGGTTGGCGGCGGTCACCATGACGCTCGTCGATCCCATGATACACCACGAGGCTGGGGAGCCAGGCACGAACGGCCACGCGCACACCTCGCCGATTCCCATCACGGCGAAGAACGGCGAGATCACCATCACGCGGCGGCTGTACCGGTCGGGCGAGAGCGAATACCTGATCGACGGCCGCACCGCCCGCCTGCGCGATATCCAGGACATCTTCATGGGCACCGGCCTGGGCCCCGAAAGCTACGCCATTATCGAGCAGGGACGCATCGGGCAGATCCTCAGTTCCAAGCCGCAGGATCGCCGCGCGATTATCGAAGAAGCCGCGGGCATCACCAAGTACAAAAGCCGCAAGCGGCTGGCGGAAGCCAAGCTGGAGAGCGCCAAACAAAACCTGGCGCGCGTGTTTGACATTCTGGAAGAAGTCACCCGGCAGGTGAATTCGCTGAAGCGGCAGGCGGCCAAGGCCCGGCGTTACGCCGAATTGAAGATCGAGATGGATAGCCGGCTGCGCGTGGCGCTTTCCGGCAAGTTCCGCATGCTGGAGCGGGAAGCCGCCAAATCGGCCATCGATCTGAACCTGGCATCCACGGAGTTGCGGGAGCTATCGGGAGAGGTCGGCGCCAAAGAGCAGTCGCACACGGAATTGCAGGCGCAGTGCTACCAAGCCGAGATGCAACTCACGGAACTGCGGCGGGAGTTGGCCGAGTGCCAGGTGGAAACCGAGCGCACGCGCGGACGGTTGGAATCGCAGGTGAAGGAGAGCGGCGCCATCGAGCAGCGGATCGGGCAGGCCGAGAAGGAGTCGCAGGAACTGGAAGTCCGGCTGGGCCGCATCGGCGCCGATCTGGACACGCATCAGCAGCAGGTGACCACGCTCGAAGAGCAGATCGGGCAATCGCGCGAGCGCATGGTGGAGAAGAGCCGCCTGCGCGAGGAGTGCCAGCATGCGGTGCGCGAGCGCGAGAAAGCCATCGAAGGCAGCCGGACCGCGGTGCTGCGGCTGCTGGGCGAAGTCTCGACGCTGCGCAACCAGCTCGCGCAGATGAACGAGTACCTGGCGGGCATCGAGCGGGAAACACTCCGTGTGCAGAAGGATGAGCAGACCGCGGCCGCGGAACTCGAACGGCTGACGGCCGCGCGCGGGGCTCTTTCCCAGACTATGGCGCAGCGCCAGCTTGAACTGGAAGCCGTCAGCGGCCAGCGCCAGCAGACGGAGGAAGAACTGGGCGCGCGGCGGCGGAGCGCGGTGGAAGTGCGCGGCCGGATCGATGCGCTGCGCACGGAATGTTCGCAACTGCGGGCGCGCAAGCAGTCGCTCGAAGAAGTGCTGGCGCACCGCAGCTACACGACGGAATCGGTGAAGCGGCTGTTCGCCGCGCTCGAAAAGGGCAAGGCGCAGGACCTGCGCCCGCAAGGCGTGCTGGCGGATTTCGTGGAAGTCGATCCGCAGTTCGAAAAACCCGCCGAAGAGTTCCTGCACGATGAACTTGAATACGTGGTGGTGGAGAACTGGGCGCAAGCCGACCGGGGTTTGGACTTCCTGCGCGCGGAACTGGACGGGCGCGCCACGTTCCTGATCCATCCGGAGAAGAACGGAAACGGCAACGGCCATTTGCCGGAGCCGGCTATCGGACCCGAGACGGGTATCCAGTCGCGGCTCAGCGATTCGCTGCGGCTCACCAACGGCTTGGCCGGACGCGCGGCGACACTGCTGCCGCGCGTGTCGCTGTGCTTTGTGGCGGAGGATCGCGCGGCGGCGCAGCGCCTGGCCACCAGCTATCCGCATCTGTACTTCCTGACCGTCGATGGCCTATGCTATCACGGCCACACGGTGACTGGCGGCAAGAAGACGGCCAGTGGGCCGCTGGCTATGAAGCGCGAGGCGCGCGAACTGGGTGTGACGCTGGCGGCCAAGCAGAAATCTCTGGACGAACAGGTCGCCCGCCTGGAGGATCTGAATCGCGAGATCGGTGTTCTGGAAACGGAATTGGAACGGTTGCGCGGCGTGCAGCAGGCGCGCGAGAAGGATCGCGTGGCGCTGGAGCACGAGATGCGCAAGCTGGCGGACGACACCAACCGGGTGAACTCGCGGCTTTCCGTAGCGCGGCTGGAACTGGACCGGCTCAAGCGGGATGTGGAGCGTGCCCAGGAACAGCGCGAGCGCAATCAGCAGGCTGTCACCGAGAAGGAAACTCTGCGCGAACAGCGCGAGCAGGAGTTGGAAGATCAGCGGGAGTTTCTGGAGAAACTGTCGGCCGAAGCCACGGCACTGAGCGAGGATCATTCGGCATTGCGCGCGGAGTTGGCCGGTTTGGAAGAACGCCATCGCGGCGAGCGGGCCGCCATGGGCCGCCTGGAGGCGCAGCAGAAGGAAGGCACGGCGCGCATGGCGGCGATCGGCGGGGAGATCGAGCGGCTGGGCGTGCATCGCGCCAACCTGCTGGCCGACAACATCGAACTGGACCGCAAGTTGGCGGCGCTAGGCGAACAGGCCCTGAAGACTGAGACGGCGGTGAATACGCTGGCCGGTGAAGAGGCGGGCATGCGCGAGGCTTTAGCGGCGGCCGATGAGGATCTGAAGCTGCTGCGCATGCGGGTGGAAGTGGCGCATCAGAGCCGCTCACAGATCGAAGTGGAGTTAGTGAAGCGGCAGGCCGAGCTGAAGTATCTGGACGAAACCAGCCGCAAGGAATTGAACTGCTCCGTGCAGGAACTGGCGGCCGAGGATGAGACTGTGCCGGATGCGGAGGCTATCGGCGAAGCCGAGAAGCTGTACGAAGAAGTGCGCGCGCGCATCGAGGCGCTAGGACCGGTGAACGCGCAAGCCATGGAGGAGTTTCAGGAGGCGTCGCAGCGGCAGGAGTTCCTGAGCGCGCAACGGCAGGATCTGCTGGATTCCATACGCGACACGGAGAAGGCCATTTCCGATATCGACCAGGTGTCGCGGCAGAGATTCGCGGACGCTTTCGAGCACATCAATCAGAACTTCCGCGAGGCGTTCCAGACGCTGTTCGGCGGCGGCACGGGCGAGATGCGGCTGACCGACGAAACCAATCTCTCCGATTCCGGCATCGACATTGTGGCGTCGCCGCCGGGAAAGAAGCTGCAGAACGTGCTGCTGCTTTCGGGCGGCGAGAAGGCGCTGGCCGCGGTGGCGCTGCTGATGGCGATCTTCCGCTACCAGCCGAGCCCATTCTGTATCCTGGACGAAGTGGACGCGCCGCTGGACGAGGCCAACATCGAACGGCTGACGCGGCTGCTGCGGGAGATGTCCACGCACACGCAGTTCATCGTGATTACGCACTCCAAGAAGACCATGGAGTCGGCGCAGGCGATGTACGGCGTCACCATGCAGGAGCCGGGGGTGTCGAAGCTGGTGTCGGTGAAGTTCCAGCCGGCCGCGGCGTAGAGCTCAAAGCGGCCTGGCCGCGAAGAAATCGTTGCGTCGGCGGCTTCCGAGCACCTTGCGATGACGAGTGTGCGGTTACGCATGTCCGATGTAGCTGGCCCCATGAGAGGCACGCGAAAACGACCAATGCGGGTTGGTACAGCCACCAATTATGGCGGGATTGATGCCGCTGCGCCGGCGAACTCGCAGGGTATGCGTTGTCGGTTTAGCAGCAGTGTAGCGGCTGGGGCGAGTTGGACATTATGAATCATGCGGAAGCGCTCGCTGCGGCTTGGCCCAACGGTATCGCGGCGCACACTCTTCGCCGAATCGAAGACGCGATCAAGATCGGCACCAGTCTTCGGTACTACTTTTTCCGGGGCCAATCCAGAGTCTTTGAATGGCTCTTGCCAATCGTGCACCGGGCGCCATTTTCACAAACTCCGCGCGAGAATATTGAGTTCCGGGCTGCGCAGCGGTTTCGCCTGCGTGCGCGCTCATTTGCCCCCAAAGTGCCGGAATGGGGCGATCACCTGTCATGGCTGTTGATGATGCAGCACTATGGCGTACCGACTAGGCTTCTCGATTGGACGACAAGCATTCTTGTCGCACTCTATTTTGCGGTTGCCGAGCCGAATGCCGAACCGGGTGAGGTCTGGTGCATGCATCCGAGCGTTTTGAATTGGCATAGTAACCGCCAAATCTGCGGCCCGGATGATCCACCGATCAAGTACCTCGCAGCGGAAGTCTTCCTGGAACCGAAGCAGCTTCCGGGATTGGCGGAGTCCCTCAATGTGAAGTCTCCACCAACTCTGCCACTGGCACTGATTCCGGCATTCGAGTTTCCGCGAATGGCTGCGCAGATGAGCCGGTTTACCATTCATCCTTCGGGCGACGGGGCCTCGATGATCGAATTCCTTCTTCGGACGGAGCAATACCTGGTCCGCTACAGAGTGCCAGCGGAGTATAAGCTCGGATTGAAGAGGGATCTAGCTTCGCTGGGTATTTCGCATGATACTTTGTACCAGAGGCTCGGATCACTGGCGAGGACTATCAGGGAAGAGATCCTCGAAGAGGATTTCGAGCTAATTGATCCGCCCCAGTTCGAGGCTAAATCCGAGCCGCCTCCAAACGGGTAGTCACCGGGCGCATTTTCGCTGGGCATCGTGGCGGGCCGATGGCCCTTGGCGGCGGGCGATGTACGACGTCGCCATGCAGGAGCCGGGGGTATCGAAGTTGGTGAAGTTCCAGCCGGCGGCGGCATAGATCCGGCGCTCATGGAATTCACCGCGCTCCGCAATGCCGATCACGCGATTGTTGATTTAGCTAAATTGTGCGACTACTGTTTGAGCCCGGAACATCCTGACGGTAAGCACAAGCCGCGGGTCTTCAAATCCGCATTTGGGTTGGGCCGGGTGGACGGCGAATGGTTGCGTGAGCGTATTCTGGAAGCGGTGACAACCAGACCAGCACTGCTCATTTCCACAACGCCGTTCGGAGTTCTTTGAGTGGTAGACTTTTTGTTGACCGCCCGGGCGGGATCGGCTGTCGTGCGAAGTGGTTGGATTTTGCGACATGGTGAGGACTTTCCGCGATTGACCACTTGCTACGCAAAGGTAGGAACGAGGCAATGAATACACCTATGTTTGCGTTGGTGGCGTTGACCGAGGATCTACCGGGCCACCGGTTGACACGCGGCCAGATTGGCTCTGTCATCGAGCACCCGGAGCGCGGTGACGACCGCGCGTTGCTCGTTGAATTCTCCGACGAGCAAGGACAAACCTACGCGATGGACCGGTGTGGCCAGAGCAATTGCTTGTTCTCCACCGGAACACCGAGGCCGCGTATGGGCCTCAAGGCGTGATCTGAAACACCACTCCGGTGTCTGCCGCGCCACCAAAGGCCGTAGTTCCGTATAAGTTGCCGGCGGAGTCCCGAATCAAACCTGTTTGCGGACTGCTGCCGTCGGCCTTTCCGGTGAAGTTATAGAGGACAGTCTCCTGGCCTGTTGGATCGAGCATGTACACGACGCCCGCGCCTACCGAGCCGCCATCGCTGGCAGTCCCATACAGATTCCCGGATGAGTCGAGAATCACGCCCCCATAAGGCCAGCCGCCATCAGCGCCGCCCGTGAAGGTGTGCAGGATTGTGGTGTGACCGGCCGGGTCGATCTTATAAACTTCGCCGTAGTTCGCAGTGCCGCTAAAGCCCGTGGTTCCGTAGAGGTTTCCTTCGGCATCGCGGACCACGCCGCTGGTTGGAGAAGCGCCGTCATCGCCGAAGCTGTGCAGGACGGTTTCATGGCCGGATGCGTCGATCTTAAATACCGCGCCCGCGTCCGCCGTGCCTCCATGCTGAGTTGCTCCGTATAGATTGCCGGCAGAGTCGCGGATGACTCCACTTAGCGGACTACCAGCATCCGGCCTGCCTTGAAAGCTATAAATCACACTCTCCGTGCCGGCCGCGCTCAGCTCAAATACTACGCCCCAATCCGCGGCGCCGCCATTATATGTGGTCCCGTAAAGATTGCCGGCCGCACCGCCTATTAGTGCTCCACCGGGGCCCTCACCATCGATTGAATTTAAGAACTGGTACAGCACGGTCTGCTGGCCCGCCGGATCCAGTTTGTAAACAACGCCTTTGGCTTGCCCGCCGCTGTGCGCCGTGCCGTAGAGATTGCCCAACGGGTCGCGGATCACACCCTGCGGGAAGCCGCCGCCAATTCCTCCTCCGAACGTAAAGAGCACCGTTTCATTGCCGCCGCTGTCCAGTTCGTAAACGATGCCGTCACCGAATATACCGCCGCCGCCGGTGGTGCCGTAGAGGTTGCCGGCCGAGTCTTGGATCACGCCTGACGACGGGTTCATCCCATCGGTTGGCGCCGGAAAAGTGTAGAGGACGGTCTCATCCCCGGCCGGATCCAGCTTATACACGACGCCGCCTGCCGGGCCGCCGAAAGCAGTGGTCCCGTAGAGGTTGCCGGCTGGGTCACGAATCACTCCGGCATAGAGTTCGATACCGTCCGATCCTGAGAATTGATGCACCACTCTGGCATGGCCGGCGGTGTCCAACTCATACACGACGGCCCCGTGGTAACCCCAAGCCGTTGTGCCGTAAAGATTGCCTTGCGAATCCAGGATAACCCCGGCGACCGGCTGGCCGTAATTTACAAAATTGTATAAGACGGTTTCATTGCCCGAACTATCGAGCTTATACACTACACCTACGTCCGATGGACCACCCCAGTAAGTGGTACCGTACAAGTTACCCGCCGAATCCAGAATAACTCCAGATTGCGGCCATCCCCCGTCCGCTGAGCCGGTAAAAGTGTATAGGACGGTCTCCTGCCCGGCGGGATTCAACTTATAGACCAGACCATAACCGGCATAGCCGTATCCGGAGCCGCCATAGCGAGTGGTGCCGTAAAGGTTGCCGGCGGAGTCGAGTATTACGCCCGAGTAAGGATTGCCTCCATCGGCGTGGTCCGTGAAACTGAACAACACGGTAAGCTGGCCGGCCGGATCCAGTTTGTAGACGACGCCTTCGGCGCCTGGTCCACCCATATAAGTGGTTCCATAGAGATTCCCTTCGGCGTCGCGCGCAAGCCCTGCGTAGGGCAGGAAGCCATCCAACCCCGTAAAGCTGTGTAGCACCGTCTCATGGCCGGTGGCATCCACCTTGTAAACTGTCCCCAGGTTCGACGCGCCGCCACCAGTGGTCGTGCCATACAGGTTGCCTTCCGCATCGAGAATTACGCCGGAATATGGACCGCCTCCGTCGGCTCCGCCGGTGAAATTGTACAGCACGGTCTGTTGGCCGTTAGGGTCCAGTTTGTACACGACGCCTGCGTTAGCCGTTCCGCCAGCGCCAGTGGTTCCGTAAAGATTACCGGCGGCGTCGGCGGTTACGCCTCCATAGGGGTTGACGCCTCTCGGCGGACAGGCGAAGTTATGCAGGACGATTTCGCCGGCTGGTAATGGCTTCGGCATGATTGCGGCGGCGGCTAATACAAATAGGACAGCGGCGTGTTTCATGGATTTCGCACGATTCTAGCAGGTCCGGGGTTAACCGGGCGTTGTTTTCGCGAAATTGCAGTACTAGTGCTAATGCAACGTCACGGTTCCGGACAGGAGCAGCGAGTTGGCGACTATGATCGTCGGGCCGGTCGATGCGGTGGCGCCGGAATAGAGCACTTCGGTGGCCGGGAAGTAGAGCGTGCCGTTCAGTTGGGCTGTGCTACTGGGCAGCAGCGTGTTCCGCAGGATCGAACTGATGGTGCGGTCCTCAAAGAACAGCACGCCGGCGAGCGGTCCGGTGGATGGGGCGGACAGATTGACGCCGGTGGTGATGGTGACGGGGCCGTAGGGGTGTCCGTTGCTGGTGATGTAGAACGTCACGCCCGTGCCGGTGGCGGAGCCGGTGAGGATGCTTAATCCGCCGCCGTTTACGATGTATACGCCGGGGTTGAAGGTGGCGGTCCCGGCCAGGATAGTGATGCCGCCGCAGTACACGCCGGGGTTCAGAGTGGCGGTTCCCTTAGTTAGCCGGTAATTCGTGTAGTTACAGCCCGAGTAAGTGGGAGCCGACAGAGTGGCCAGCGGATCGGGACGCGGCGTTACTCCGGTTACGGGAGTAGGAGTGATGGCGCCAGATGGGGCGCTGACACCGCCCGTCACATCGACGGCATTGGCGGTCACCTTAGCCTTGGCTTTCACTTCCATGGCTTGCGCAGAACTGGAATTCACGACGATCTCGCCATTGGCGGTGACGTCTGCTGCGTTGCTGACGGTCAGCGCGCCACTACCGGAGGGCGCCAGGGCGTGCACACGAGCTTCGTCTACTTTGATGGTTACGGATCCGGCGTTGGTTAGGCCCGCCACGCTGGTGGCTGAGCAGGTGAGTGTCGTGCCGGCGGTGTAGGTGGAAAGCGTGGCCGGGCCGCAGCCGGTAGAAGAAGCGACGCCCGAATACGATTCCGTGACGGTCCAGGCGACGGTCACGTTGCTGACATACCAGCCGTTGGCGCCCGAGGCACCGGTCACCGTGGGAACGATCGCCGGGATCGTGTTATCCACGTTAATGGTCAGCATGTGCGCCGTTTCGATGTTACCGGCGTTGTCGGTGGCGAAGTAAGTCAGAGTGGTGGCGCCGTTTGCGGAAATAGTGACGGCGGCGGCCGATCCCGGCACTGTGGAAGATCCGCTCTGCGCACCGCCCAGGGAATATTGAATCTGCGCGACACCGGATCCGCCCGTGTCAGTAGCAGCCAGATTGATGGTGACCGCAGCACTGTACCAGCCAGCGCCGTTGGGAGTGGCGGTGGGCGTGGCAATCGTGGCCGGAGGAGTCAGATCGATATTCACCGATTCGGTGTATTGCTGGCTGATGTTGCCGGCGTTGTCGAGGACGCGCACGCCCACGGTATGCGATCCCTGGCCGTTGACAGCGGCCAGCGCGGATGCGGATGCCACGGTGGTCACCGCGCCGCCATCCACCCAATAGAGAATCTGGCTGACACCGCTGTTGGTATCAGTGGCCGTGATGTTTACCGAGACGGGGGACGCGTTGTTCCAGCCTGTGTTGCCGGCTGGAGGCGAAAGGGTGAGCACCGCGGTGGGCGGCGTGAGATCGGGGGAGGCGGGGGATGGCAGGAGGAGCACGCCGCTTAGGGCATTCAAGGTGAGCGTGATGTTGCCACCGGAGACGGTATAAGTTGCGCCACCTATAGCATCCTGTAAGACCGTGCCATCGGAATAATAAGCACCTACTGGAATGACGGGCGTGTTAGCGGCCGAACCATTGTTCAGGGCCACGACGGCTGTCTCGCTGGGCGTGGTGCGGGCGAAGGCGTAGCTATTGGCGGCGGTGGAGGGCTGCTGGGTATCGCCGGTTAGCAAAGTGGCGAACGTGCCGGCAGTGAGGGAAGCGTGCTGTTTGCGTAAGTGGCTCAGGGCTGTGTAGTAGGCCATGACGTTCTGATCCGGCGGGCCGTAGACGGTGGGATCGCCGGCCTGATCGGTCCAGGGATAGGGCGCGCGGCAGTAGGGGTCGCCCACCGGGCCGTTGGATCCGCTATATAAGGATGGCGCGTTGATGGCCACTTCGTCGCCGTAGAACACAGTGGGCGCGCCGATGTAGGTGAATTGGAACAGCGCGGCGAGCTCCAAACGCTGCTTGGCCTGCACCAGGCCGTTGTCGCCCAGTTCGGTCATGACATAGAGGGCGCGATTGGTATCATGCGAATCGATCAGGTCGAGCATGGCGGCGGTGGCTTGCGGGGGATAGTCGTCGCGGATGGCGCGGTTGGCGGTGTCGAACTGGCTGGGAGTCAGCGGGATGATGGAATCGTTGCCGTTGTCGTTGTCATCGACCCAGTTATAGGGCCAGCGAACGAATCCGGTCACATTGCGGCGAAAACGGTAATTCATCGTCGAATCCATCTGATCGCCTGCGAGCCACTGGCTAGCGTTGGGCCAGATCTCGCCGATCAGGGGGCCGTTGGCGTTGTAGCTTTTGGCGTAAGGGCGGAGCGCGTGCCAATAGGGACTGGGGATATTGGGCGCGCTGTCGAAGCGCCAGCCGGCAGCGCCCGCGGTGTACCAATGCAGCAGCACATTGTCGGGCGTGCCGCTATAGAAGAACTGCTGCACGGAGGACTGAGTGGTGTCGAGCAGGGGCAGACTGGTGAATCCGTCCCAACCGTTATAGTCAGTGGTGGCACACGGCACGTTGCTATCGAGGAATTGGAACCAGATGCGCCATTGGGAACTTAGCGACTGACAGGCACCCACGGTGGAGAACTTATTGTACTCGTTGAAATAGGTGCTGTCGGAGGAAGCGTCTTCGAAGGTTCCATCGAAGATGGCGCGCATGCCGCGCTGATTCATGGCTGTGAGTAAAGACGTGAGGGCGCTATCGCCGCCGACACCCGGGTCGATGTTCAGAAAGTCGTCGGTGTCGTAGCGGTGGTTGGAGTCGCCGTAGAAGATGGGGTTCAGGTAGAGGGTATCGAAACCCAAGCCTTGGATATAGTCCAACTGGTTTTGGATGCCGAGGAGGTCGCCACCATAGAAGATACTGCCGAAGTTGTTATAGCAGGCAAGGTTGGGATTGTTGGGATCGCAGAGCAGGGTGTTCCAGGGAGTTACGGCGATGTTACTGCTGGGCGGCGCGCCGTAGAAGGAGGGACAGCCGGCGACGCTATTCGGCACGCAATATTGATCGAGCGGATTACCCTGGCGGAAGCGGTCCGGGAAGATGTGATAGACGTTGGCCACGGCCATCCAGGCGGGGGTTTGGAAAGCCGGATCAAAGGCTGTGATCTGGAAGGAATCAAACGGCTCGGTGGCCGAGGCCACGCCGGTGCCGTCCTTATTCAGGTTGTCGTAATCATCGATATAGTCGTCGCTGTACCAGGCGCTACCGGAGCCGTTGAAGATTTCGAACTTGTAATAGACGATGGTGGGCGTGGTGGGGGTGGTGTAGTCGATGGTGTAGTAGTCGTAGAGGGTGCTGCCGACGGTTTGGGTCTGATAGAAGGCCATGGGCGAATCGAACGGGCCGGTGGTGTTGCCGGAAGCGGTGTCGAGCAGGTAGACGCGCAGATTGACTCCGGTAGCGCCGAGGTGGGCGGTTTGCAGACGGAGGGTGACGGTCGTGCCGGCCGGTACGGCGCCTTCCTGGCTGCGGTAATAAGACAGGAAGGTATTGTGATAGAGCGCGGTGTAACTGACGGAACTATCCGAGTTTTCGGTGGAGAAGGGCGGGGTGCTGGCGCCATTGGCCGTGCTGTTGACCGCGAAGTATTGGGTATAGGTGGCCGAGGTTCCGATGTTGGCTCCGCCGTTATCGTTGGGAACCTGTCCATAGACGTAGCCGGTGCTGGAAGTGAGATAGCCGAAGAAGAGGAAGGATGAGGGGATGCCGCCGCCGGTAATCGCGCTCCAGGGAATGGCGAATTCGCGGACGTTGCCGTTGCTGTTATCGGCATAAGTGCCGTAATTGGAAGTTTGATTGCCCCAGCCGCCGCTGCCGTTGGAGTTGCGATATTCGTTGTAGCCATCCTTAAAATAGGTGACAAATTGGGCGCGGAACGGGAGGGAGGCAAAATCCGTGCCGTCGTAGTTGAAGCCGGCCAGGCTGCCGTTGGCATTGGTTCCGCTACCGGGCGGATTCAGGGGATTCGAATCGATATAAATGACGGCGGCTTCGCTGAGGTTGGCATTGGCGATGCCGACGTAGAGATTGGTGGCGTCCCAGGTCATGTACCAGGTTTGGGCGGAGCTGGTGGAAATCTGGTTGGTGGCGTTGGCGGTATTTCCATATTCGCCGGGCTCGATAATGCCGTCAATTACCGGGGTGGCGTATTGGGCATGCAAAGGATTCCAGGCGGCGAGTAAAACAAAAAGCGCCAATAGGGCGCGGCGCAACGTGGCGCGGATCATGGTGGGGCCCTCCTACTTCTCAGGCATTATACATGCGGTGGGGCGGACGCATGGTACGGAACGTTACAATTCGGGATAGGACGAATAAAGGGCGAAACTTGTGCAGAATTGTGCATGAAGTGCACAGTTTTTCGGAGAGAATGGCTTTGAAAAAGCGAACCCATTTGGGCACCTCGCGACGCGACTTGGCGGGCAGGCGCGGGGATGCGCGGAAGCTTATCAAACTCCTCAGTGGCGAAGAATCGGCGAATTTTGTGCAGAATTGTGCGTGGTTTGCACAATTTTTTCGAAAACATAGTTTGAAAGAGCAAAGCCGCGATCCCGGCGGATGGTGAACTCAACTGCGCTATTGGCACCGGGCTAACGGTAGCATGGCGATTTGCGGCGGCGATGCCTGCCAGACATGGGGCGGCTTTGTTTTCTAAGAGTTGGAATATTTGCGAGGAGTGTCACCCGAACATTTGGTCATAGGTGCGGCGGAAGAAGGTGTCGGTCATGCCGGCGATGTAGTCGCAGACGACGCGGTGGGCGGGTTCGGCCGAGATGAGATCCCGGTAGGAGAGAGGCAGGGTATCCGGGTTTTGGACGAA
>JBEKYC010000110.1:0-16047 GCA_049511415.1 Bryobacteraceae bacterium
GGAACAGATCCAGGCCATTGGCCCTAATGTCTCGCTCATGGACGCGCTGCAACTCGACTCCCTGGCGCAAGTGGTGCTGGTAACCACCATCGAACAGGACTTCGGCTGCGCCTTCGGGCTGGAACAATGGCAGCAACTGGAGACCGTGCAGGACCTCGTGAAGATGATCGCCGGGCGGGTCTGCGAGCCGGAGCCGCAGGCATGAGTGCTCTCGAGCTGAAAGGCGCCACGCTTCCCGAAATTCTGCTCAAGCTGGAGAACTGCACGCGCTGGGGTGCGCGCTTCGTCGCGCCGTCCGAAGAAGCCACTTTTTACCCCTATCAGGATGTTCTGCGCCGTGCCCAGAAAGCCGCCGCGACCTTACAGGCGCACGGATTGCGCCGCGGCGATCGCGTGGCTCTCATTCTCTCGACTTCCATCGAGTTCTTTGACTCCCTACTCGGCGTGCAACTGGCCGGCGGCATTCCGGCGGCGCTCTATCCGCCCTTCCGCCTGGGAAAGCTCGACGAATACTTCGCCCGCCTGCGCAAGATGCTGGGCAAGATCGGCGCCCGCTACCTGATCACCGAAGGCCGCATCCGCAAACTGCTGGGGCCCGGCGTGGTGGGGGTGCCGTCGCTCGAAGAAGTGCTCGAGGCGAAGGATTTGCAGAACGGCGGCGGAAGCTGGCAGCCGGTGGAAGTAGACCCCGATCAGCCCGCCTTCCTGCAATTCTCTTCCGGCACGACGGTCGAGCCGAAAGCGGTGATGGTGACGCACACCAATCTGCTGGCGAATCTCACCATGATGCAGAAGTGCCTGGTCTATCGCGGCGAAGATGAAATCGATAACGGCTGCGTCTGCTGGCTGCCGCTCTATCACGACATGGGCCTGGTCGGCTGTCTCTACCTGGGCATGTATTATCCGGGCACCGTGACTTATATGGGGCCGGATACCTTTCTGGCCAAGCCGGCGATCTGGTTGCGCACACTGTCGCGCTACAAATCTCCCATATCGCCCGCGCCGCATTTCGCCTATAGCTTGTGCGCCACCAAGATCAAGGACGAAGAGATGGAAGGTGTGGATCTCTCCCGCTGGCGGGCCGCGCTCAACGGCGCCGAGCCGATCGAATCCGACGGCGTGCAGCGGTTCACCGAGCGCTTTGCGCGTTGGGGCTTCAAACCCGCAGCCCTGACTCCCGTTTATGGGCTGGCTGAAGCCGGCCTCGGCGTCACATTTACGGACCTGGACGATCTGCCGAAGTTCACCGAATTCAGCCGCGAGGGCTTGTGGAACGGCGGGACGGCGCACGCCGGCGAGGGCCGGCGCATAGTGTCAGTGGGGCGGGCGCTGCCCGGAGTGGAAGTCGCTATTTTCGACGACCAGGAACAACAGGTCCCCGAAAACCAGGTCGGCCGCATCTGGGTTAAAGGGCCGTCCATCACCAAGGGCTATTGGGAAAGCCCCGAGTTGACTGCAAACATGATTCACGGAGACTGGCTCGACACCGGCGACCTCGGCTTCTTATCATCCGCGGCCGCAACTACGCGCCGCAGGAGATGGAAGAGTTGCTGCTCGACGTGGAGGGGGTCCGCAAGGGCTGTACGGTTGCCGTAAGCACCATGTTTGAAGGCGAAGGTGAGCAACTCATCATCCTGGCCGAAAAGGACCCGCGCACCAAACGGCCGGCAGAAGAGGTGGTCGCGGAAATCAATCATCTCATCCTGAAAGGCCTCTCGCTCAAGCCCCGCGACGTCGAACTGCTGGAACCGGGCACGCTGCCGCGCACATCCTCCGGAAAACTGCGCCGCTCCGAAGCCCTCCGTCAGTTTCTGGCTGGAGAACTAATTCCGCCGGACAAGGTCAACGCGCTGAAGTTGCTATTCGAAGTCGGCAAGTCGCAACTGGCTTGGGCTAAGTTCAGAGCCGAGAAGAAGTAGGCGGCTCGAATAGCTGGCGGACTTCGCACTCGCCTGCGCCCATTACTTTGAGGAACTGCCCGGTGTATTCCAGCGCCTCCGCCTTCGAGTTGAATTGCAGCAGCGCGAAGCCGCCGACCACTTCTTTGGATTCGGTGAAAGGGCCATCTATCACAGTTACGCGGCCAGCGTCGATACGCACGCGCGCGCCAGCCGCGCTGGGCAGACACCCTTCTACTCCAAGCAGAAAGCCTGCTCTCATACCATCGGCAATCAGCTTGTTCATGCCGGCTATTTCTTCCGGTGTAGGTGGTTCAGATCGTTCCACCGTTTTATAGATACTAAGGAATCTCAAAGTGCCTCTGTCTCCTAATTCTACGTCGAACCAGAACTTGCCAAATCGACACGATGGTTTTAGAGTTCTATTTTTCCTGCCCAGCCGACAGGTGGCGCGAATGGCCCGGCGTTATGCGGTACGAAGGTGGTTCTCTCGCCGTGAAAACTGCTGAACGCCCGGGCTTCGGCATCGCACAGATGTTTGAGCAGCGGAATCCGCCGCCAGTCAAATCCCATCAGTGTGGCGCATGCCACATCCACCTCGCCGGGATCTTCGCCCCACACCAGCAAGCCGCAACGTTTAGGACGAGGTTTCAAGGGGCCGCAGTCTTCGCCCGCCACTATGGCATCCACAAGAGTGAGAATCGTGCGCGGCTGCGGTCGTAGTGTACCCCCGACGTCGTAGTTCCGGGCAATATCGACCAAATCATGGATAGTGCGCCATAACGTATCGTTGCCGTGCCAGCCGCCGCCGTGGATCAGCGGCGCCGAAGCGGCCCGCGCACCGGCCCGTGCCAGCCGCCACATCCAAAGCGGCGCATTGGTTTGTAAGAGCTCGCGTACCGGACTCGCGGCATGGCTATACCAGTTTCCGTCGGGGTACTCGTCGCCTCCGCGTTCTGGCGAACCCGCGCGGAAGTGGGGGAGAAAATCCTTCGATCCAATAATGCCCACAAAGTTCTTCAGCGCGCCAGTCATGCCGGTCTTCATATGCGTCTTGAGCTTGGGAACATTGAGGATCACATCGGCGCCGAGCACGGTATTGCTGGCCATATAGCGGTGCCTGCCATGGTGATTGCCGTTGGTCGTCCCGGCATGGTAATCGGTGACGCCAAAGTGCGTATCTTCGCCGAAGCACGTGAGCCTGCTGCGCGTACCCAGATCCACCAAAGAATAACCATGCGGGTCACCGGGCAGCGCGTGCACGCCGCGCACATAGCTGCTGGCGTCATCGATCTCGGCCCACTGCTGGCGGAGATCGAAGAACGAGACGGGCGCACGGGCGTAGTCCTGTTCCATTTCGGCGAGGCCGCTTTGGCGCCGCAAGCGGGCGAAGTCGCAGCCCTGCAGCGGTGAGTCGACGACGTAGACGCGTCCTTCGCCGGCTAGCGCGCGCAGAGCAGCGTCGATGAGCGCGCGCACGAGCGAGGCATGTGTATAGAGCACGTGCTTTCCGATGGTGTCGCCGTATTCATGCTTCACCCAATTCGGCTTGATGGCCACGCGCATGCCAGGCTTGATCCATCGGGCGAGGGGATTATCGGGATCCAGGCCGAGAGAACGGAACAATGCCGTGAGGCTGGCGGCAGCGGTGCGATAGTCCGGCGCCGGAAAGATCACCGGGTGCATGATACCGAGTTCCAGACTTGTTGCCATTCGCGCAGTTCCTCCTCGTTCAGGGCACCGTATCGTGACCGGAGCCAGGCGGTGTCCGCACGCGCCGCCACCGCCAAAACATCGCGGCATCCTTTCATGACCTCGACCGCGCCCACGCGCCAGCGGCCGGCCCGGTTTAGATAGCTGCCCGCGCAACGGCTCCACATCCAGCGCGAGCGCAGCCGCTTGCGGAGGTCGATAGAGCCTTGCCGATAACCCAAAACGATTTCAGGCAGATTGGCGTAGCGGCTGTCGTTATAGGCGCGATACAACAGGTCGTGATCCTCGCAGCGCAGCGCATCGGCACGATAGTAATAGCGCCGAAACCAGGATGCTTTGCCCATGAACGTCGGGTGAATCAGTTTGAACGAATAGAGGGGACGGCGCGCGATTCCCGCATGCCCGGATGGATCGGCCCGTTTTCCTACTGGTGTACCAGCATCGGTGAAGAGCACGGCCCAACCACCGGTCAGATCCACCGCAGGGCACTCTTGCAGAAAACGCACTTGCCTGGCCAGGCGTTGCGGATAGGCGATGTCGTCGGCATCCATGCGCGCGATGTAGGCTCCGCCGGCGCGTTCGATACATTCGTTCAAGCGGGCGCCGAGTTCCAGGCGCCGCCGGTCGCCCCAAACCACGATGCGCGGATCGTCAAACGAGCTCGCCACCGCACGGCCCGCGTCCGTGGATCCGTCGTCGCACAACAACAGCTCCCAGTTTTCATAACTTTGCCGCAGGATGGACCGGATCGACGCGGCGATGGTGCGCGCGGAATTATAGAACGGCATGGCGATGCTCACCAGGGGCGGGTTCATAGCGTGGCGTAGACCTCCTGGCAACGCTGGGCGATCCGCGGCCAATCAAAGCGCGCCGCGCTTTTGAGGGCTCCGGCGCAGAAGTCAGACCGCTCCAGCACGGTTTCGAGACGAGAAGCGAGGTGCGCGGCATCGCCGTTGCGGAAACGCATACCCGCTGATTCCGGCACGGTTTCACGCAGACCTCCGTGATCGCTCGCGATCACAGGTTTGCCGCAGGCTTGGGCCTCGATGGTGGCCATGCCAAACATCTCGAGCTCGCGGGTGGGCATTACAAAGACGTCACAGGCATTGTAAATTCCTGGCATATCCACGTCGTCCAGGGGCGGCAGGTAGACTCCACCAGCTGCGCGGACCTGGTCGACCAGGCCGCTCAACTGCGTCTTGCCAAAGCGCTCACACGGTCCCACCACGACCAGCGCCGCCGGCCGTCGCAACATGCGATATGCGGCAACGAGCAGGTCCGTGCCTTTTTGCGCACACAAACGTCCGGCATATAGAATCATCGGGCGGCCATCCAATCGCAGGCGGTCACGCCACTCCGCACGCAATGTTACGTCCGGACGGAAGCGCGCGCAGTCCACACCGTTATGGATGAGCGTGAGTTTTTCGGCCGGCAGATGCCAATATTCGCGGTGCATTTCGAGGCAGTAATCCGAGACCGGCGCGATGCGGTCGGAAGCCAGGAGGCAGCGCCGCCACAGCGCCTTGCTCGATCGGCGCAATAACACGTAACGCCGCCACGGCTCAAAGTGGTAATCACAGCTCAGCACCGTGGGAGCGAGTGCGGCGGCCTTGGCACACCAGGCGATCTCGGCACGATTGTGCACGTGGATCACGCGGGCGGACAGGCGCCGGACATCTTGGATAAACCGCCCGGCGAACCCGGCACGGGATCCTTCCAGATAACGGATTGAGACGCCGTGGTATGGCCGCCAGCCATTTCCCGACCCGCCGGAGTAAACGACTACGCGTTCCCCGTTACGCGCCTGTGCCTCGGCCAATTCCAGCATGCGGCGCTCGACGGCTCCGCCTAGCCGTGCCGGCAGCGGGATGTGAGAGGGTCCAACGTGGACGATCACGGATAGGACCTCCACGCGCGCCAACGGGCACGCGACACGGCCAGCGCGCACAGCCAGGGAAAAAATGCCAGAAATGTCAGTGGGAACCAGGACGTGGATGCTGTTGCGAGGTGATGGATCGCGCGAAACAGGCATAGTCCATAGCCGATGGCTACCATTGGATTGCGGCTGTTATGACAGCGGGCATCCAAGTATGCAGACACCAGCCCAACGAACGCGAAGCCGAGCATCACTCCGCAGTAACTAAAGTTGGCGTAAAGCTCTCCCACCAGGGAAGCTTCCTGCGAGACGAGTCCCTGTCCGAAGGCGCCATAAATCAACTCACCCAGTTCTTCGCGCACGCCGCGGGAGCGCTCGAATCCGGCCGAGACGGGCAGCACTTGCAGCGGCGCCATAACGAATGTCTCGCCGTAATAATAGGGCAACGTTTCCCGATCGGCGATCAGGGCGGCAGTGGTGTCGAACCGCCCGACGGAGTTGTCCACCATGTCGAACACCTTGTCGCCATCGGCGAGGGCGCGAACGTCAATGGCGTCGAGCGCGGCGTACCAGCCCAGGTTTTTGCTTGCTTCCATCCAAAGTGAGACCAGTAGAACCAGCGGCAGGGCCATCGCTATATGTCGCGGCCGGAATTCGAAGACGCCGTGCACCTTGCAAAGGTGAAGGACCAAGAGCATGGTGCCGGCCCACATCAACCGGCGCCCGGATCCCAGGTGTATGGCGGCGACAAGGAATAGCGCGGCCATGGTCATAACCCGGGAATGCCCGCGGTGCGCCGGCCGGAGGGACCAAAATCCGACTGCCGTCGTCGGCAGCATAAACAGCAACGAGGTATAGCGGCCCATCCCTTCACGCGGAGAGAGGCCGACGTGGTCGAAAAGGAGCTGTTGACGGCTCTCTGGATCGAGGAGAAGCACTACCACGCTGAAAAAGCCTGCGGCGGTAAAGAGGAAAAACACGGCGCGCTGCAGACGTTGCTGGCGGACTTCGAGGCGCTGGATGCGCAGCGCGCGCAGGTACGCGCAAAGGCGCGCCGCATAAGATGACCAGGCTTTGCGCGCGGGCCCGCGAGCGCGCGCGAAACCGGCATGTGCTCCACAGGCGAAAGCCAGGAATGCAACGGCGCCAACCAGATATGTGCGCGCATAGGCATCGCTCATGGTGGCCGGCAGCGGCGTCTTGCTGCGCTGGAGCACGGATACGGCGGTGCCGTAAGCGCAGTAATCGAGAATGAACCAAGCTTCAACCAGGCCTGTCAGGCTCAGCCAATAGTTCAGCCCGCGCATGCCGCGGCCATAGAGTCCCACGGAGACAAGAAGTGTGGCGAAGAACAAGTAGGCGCCGGCGCCGGCCGGGGATCCATTAGCGTATTGCACCGCGGCGGCGGCAATGGCCAGAGCGGCAATCAGCGCGAGTCTCACCGGCCCACCACGATAGCCGCCGTGCCGGCTTTAACTCCGGTCTGTGCCAGCAACAAGGCGAAGGCTACGCCAACCGCGCCATGCGCCGGTGCGAGCCACATGGCCATGCCGCCAAAGAGAAGTGTGATCAGCCCGTCGCCGGCGGTGCACCACTGTGGGCGGCCTTCGCCGTAGAGCAGAAACTGTATCGGGTTAGCGACCAGCAAAGCAAGTTGGGCCGTAGCCAGAAGCTGAAAGACGCGGACGGCTTCGGGCATGGCAGCCGGAAAGAGACGCGAGATCAGAGGTCCGCACAGCCAGGTGGCCGCCAAAAGCAGCCCACTCAGACATGCCGCGCCGGGCAAGTAGCAACGCAGGTAAGCGCGCCGGCGGTCGGACGTGTTGGCGGCAACGGCTTCCGGCAGAAGCACGGTGCTGGTGGTGCTGATCAGAAGAGCAATGCCGCCAGCCAGTGAAGTACCCAAACTATAGGTGCCGAGGGCCGCGGCGGATGCCCAACGGGAGAGGGAAATGGACGGGATGTAATTGTAAAGCGAACCGATCAGGGTCGATAGGGTGATCCAATGAGCGAACACGGCGATGGGCTTCCAACCCGGACGCAAGCCGCGCAGGCGGACCGCGTTCAGGACCGCCGCCAGCAGGCCGATATTGCCCACTACGATCCACAGGCGGCTGAGTATATCGCCGACAAACAGAGCGGCGACGCCTGGCACCTGGAAGCGCAGCACCAGCCACACCGGCAGGATCTGCACGATGGCAGCAGCCGCGCTCAACCGCGCGATACGCGCAAACTGACGGCTCGATTGAAGCATCACAAGGCCAAACGAAGAGAGCGACGAGACCGCTGCGCTGACGCATGCCAGACGCAGTGCCATGCCGTACTCGGGGTGTTTCAAGAGCTTCTCGCTGGCCAGAGGCGCGAGCAGCAATACGGCGGTGATAACAGCGGCGGTCAGGGCAAGCCGCAATAACAGGAAGCGCGAGACGGCCCGCAGCCAGACTTCACCGGTGGTATTGGCGGCGAATTTCAGACAAGAGATGTTGATACCCAACTCGCAAAGGTTGCCAATCACGAGGCCGCTACTGGCATAAATGGCGCACTCGGCAAAACGGGCAGGCGCCAGCATGTGTGCGAGGAACAACAGGGTAGCAAAGCGGCTCACGGAGAGACAGGCCTGCCCACCCAGGACGGATCCGATATTGCGCACTGCGTGCAAACGGCGATCGGAGCTGCTGCCCCAAGCCGAATCCGGGGCGGCATCGCACGCGAAGGCTCCAGGGGATTGGCCGGGAGCAGTTTGCGGTGACGTGGCCATCGCAGAATTAAGCAGCTTGCCGTTCAGTCCGCAACAATTCTTCATAGAGCCGCACATGGCGTTCAATCATCTGGCGAACGTTGAATTGAGCGCGGGCTTTGCGCCGGGCCGCCTCTCCAAGGGCCTGCCGGCGATTCGTATCAGCCAGCAAACTGCAAATCGCGCGAGCCAAGGCCGCCGGGTCGCGCGGCGGCACGATCACACCCGAATTTTCGTCCATTTGCTCGCGGATCCCGCCTACGTCCGTTGCAACCACCGCCGTACCACAGCACATGGCTTCCAGTACGACCGTCGAGAGGCACTCACCGAGGCTGGGCGAGACGACGAGATCCGAAGTGGAATACAGGTGGGCCAAGCCGGCGGCAGTCCGGGGTCCAGCGAAGTCCACGCACGCATCTAGCCCGAGAGCCGCGGTCTGGGCCTTGTATTGGTCCAGCAGCGCGCTGGTCTGGTAGACCACACGCAAGGCGGTTTGCGGAAATGCTGCCCGCACAGCCGGCAAGGCATTCAGTAAATAGTCCAGACCTTTGAACTGGCGCAGTTGGCCGACGAACAGGAGTCGGAAACCCGGCTCCGCCGGGCCGGGCTGACGGTCGAAAATTGCCGTATCGATGCCATTCGGAATCACAGTTATGCGCTCGGGCGGCACGTGTGTTTGAATCCAAAAATTCCGTTCGATATTGGAGAGGGCGACGACGGCGTCGCTTCTGCGCAGGACGAAGCTATCCGTCAGACGGCGTTTCCAGCCTACGGGGAGGTGGTTCATGGCAAGGGGGTCGTGAGTGGTGAACACAAACGGGGGCCGTTGCGCGGCACTCGCCACACGCAAGGCGCCACGACCGAAGTGATGCACGTGAATTACATCGAATCCGTCCAATGCCGGCACGGAGAAATGTCCGCAGACATGCACGTCCCATGCACGCTGGCGCAGACCATCGGCCAGCACCGTTTCGGGCGAAATGGAGTGCTGCGATCGATACGCCGCCGATTTGCCGAAAATGCCACCTACTATGCAGATGCGCAGAGTATTTAAGTGGCGAAAATAGTCGCGAATCCCAAGTTTTTTAAGAGATATTGGGCGCGCATCATTCGAATGCGTTACCGCACATGTGGGCAGCTATGCTTTCCCCGGTGACCGGGTCGACAAATTCAACTCCCCTGCTCCGCACGACCCATTCGAGGCCCTGCGTGCGGCGGCGATCCTGAATGGCCTCCGCAGAATAAACGCGGTATGTGGTACCGATGGACTCTGGCGTATTGTATGGAGAAAGAACTTCCAACGCGAGCTTGCGGATGAGTCGTTGTGTGTTGATTTTGCAGTTCTTAGGGGTCATTCGGCAGAGTTGCGACATGCCGCGCCAGCCGATAATGATGGTTCGGCTATCAGGCGACTCGACGGTGGCGGCCTTCCAGAGAGATTGATAGAGCACCTCTTCACCGAGCGAATGCCCGTCATGAGCCGAAAGGCATCTGCGGATTTTAAGCCTGCGGAACGGAACAATCTCAGGGCTCTGAATAACCCCAGGGGCCCTAATGGAAAGGGTGTGTGGACTCGTTTCGGACCCTATGATTCTAGTGGGGGCTGGGGTTGCTTCAACCTGTGGGGAAATTAATTTGGCAGTGTCCAAAAAGATCTGAGGGGGTGCATTGAACTCAGTGCTTAAATGAACTACAGCTGGTGGTTTAACTCGAGTGGTCGATTCGACCTCAGGACCGGGAACGGCAGGGACTATTTCGACCGGTGAGGTTTTTAGGCTCCCAGTGGCCGATTCAGCCCCAGGGAAACCTGGGGCTGCCGCTGAAACAACCCCAGGGTCCGGTCCGGTAGCTGCACCCTGCAGGTGAGGCAGGGGTATGGGACCGTTTAGAAAGGACAGGTATCCGCCCATGCCGGGTTGGCTGACGATCTCGTCCCAACCGAGCGGCTGCATTACCGGCTTACGCTTGGATCGTTTGGGCGTGTTCTGTTTTTCGGGCTGGTTCACTGAGCAGCTCCAATAGCTGTGTTCCGGCCATTTCGTAGTCTTCCATGGCTTTGCATTTGGGATCGTAGTCCACCAGGAACTGGCGCGCACGTCCGCATTTGGCGACCGTGACGTCCGTACGGATGGCCGGGAGTAGGGGAATGCTGAATTTCGCCGAGAGGTCCTCCAAGGATTTCATCATCACGGCCGTGTGCTGGAAGCGGCGGTCGACCATAACAGGCAGCAAACCTGCCGGGCGCACATTGACGCGAAACAACTCGTTCATCATACGGGCAGTCTCCAGGCAGGCACCGGCGCCTTGCAAACTCAACGTATCCATGCTGACTGGAATCAACACGCGCTGCGCATAAACCATGGCGCAAGTCTGCATCAGAGTGATTGACGGCGCCACATCGATCAAAACGATATCGTAAGGCTCGTCCACTTTAGAGAAGAGCAGGGAAAATGACATCTCGCGCGCCGGCACGCCCATCAATGAGGCTTCCGCCTGAATCGTCTCGCGGCTGCTACAGAGCACGTCGATATTGGGGGCGGCATGCACCAGGCAACTTTCGAACAGGTGATTGTAGACCACGAAGTGGTGGAGGAATTTTTCGGCCTTGAGGCCCAACGACATGCCGACTGACCCCTGCGGATCTGTATCGATCAACAGGACCTTATGCCCTCGGTCGGCCCACAATCGCGCCAGCGTGGTTGCGGTGGTGGTTTTGGCGACGCCGCCGCGTTGGTTGGAAATGACGATCCTAATCACTATTTCTCTCCGCGATGATCTGCCGGATCCGCTCGACGTCTTGTGCAGTCCAGCGCCGATATCGGGTCACTTGATTGCGCTCTGGTTCGGGGATCTTTTCACTACGTAACCAGTTCATCAGCGTGCGTTTGGTGATACCCAGGACATCCGCAACCTCCTGGGACTTGAGATATGGTTCCGTGCGAGCCTTCATCACTGGTTGACGAATAGATCTTACGGTGATCCTTTTGGCGTGTCAAGTCTTAAACTGATGAAACTAGTGAAAGCACGTCAAATGCATACTGGGGTTGAATCCACTACAGGGGTCCATCGGAGAGAAGAAGCCTGACTTGTGCCAACAGCTTGTCCGGGGCAAATGGTTTACGCAGCAAGGAGGTCCCAGGGGGCAGGGAAGCCGCCTTTGCGGCCAGTTCATCGCCATAACCGCCAACCAAGAGTATCCGGAGACGTGGTTTGCGGCGCTCAAGGTACTCAATCAGTTCCGGTTCCGGTCCGGCGATCAGCAAGTCCGGTGGCCCGTGAACTTTCGCAAGATGCCAGGCCTCCTGGGAGTGGCGCGCCGCCAGCACGCGATAGCCGTCTGTTTTCAGGGAATTAGCCATGGCGAATCGAAGCCCATCGTGGGGATCAATCAGCAGAATGGTGGCGTTGTTTCCGGTGCTTACGGATGTTGGGGCAGGGAGGTGTGAGTGATCGTATGGAAGGTAAATGCGAAAGAGCGTTCCTTTTTCGATCTCGCTGTAAGCCCATAATCGTCCACCGATTTGCCGGACCAATCCGTAAACGGCCGCCAGCCCCAGTCCCAAGTTGCCTTGGTGCGCTTTGGTGGTAACGAACGGCTCGTAAAGTCGCTCCCAAATATCGTCCGTCAAGCCCGGCCCGTCATCGCTGACAGCCAGCACGCCAAAGGAGTCGGCATTTGATACGCTTCTCCCCAGCCCTGGCTCGAGGGATGTTGCATGGCGGGTCTGCAGACAGAAAGTACCGCGGGTGACTAACGCCTCTTTGGAGTTGGTTGCCAGATGTAGCACAATCTGGCGGAGCAGTGCGGGATCGGCGCGAACAGGAGCCAAGTCTGGAATCAAGTCTGTGAGGATTTCGATTTGACGTCCAAACAAATTGCGCAGCCTTGGCATCAAGCTCTCGATGACGTCATTCAGCGCCACTGGCCGGAGATCGCAAGCGCTAGCACCGCTGAAAGCCCGTAATTGCGCGGCGATCGTACCGGCGCGTTCGCCGATCTGCCGGATCTCGTCCATTTCACGCGATGCCGCTTTCGGGCGACCGCCGCCGGCCAGCAGCATGGATCCCATATTCCGCAAGGTGCGCTGCAGATCGGCAAATTCGGTGGCTGTCCGGCGCGCCAAGGAACCTAGCAACTCGTTTCGCGCCGATAGCCGCGCTTGTTCGCGGGCCGTGACATCCTCCACCTCGAACTGGATCACGTCGCCGAGTGGCCGGGCACTGACCTCCAGCACGAGCCAGCGCCCATCGCGGGCCTGCAAGGGCCACTGTACACACTCAATAAATCCACCAGCCATTATGTGCTGAAATACCTCGGCGCCAAGATCAGCCTGCCCCATAAGGGGAGGCTTCCAAAAAGGACATCCCAGGACTTCTTCGGATTCGTACCCAATCATGCGCGCGAACGCGGCATTGGCATGCAGGACGCAACCGTTCGTGCT
Organism: Bryobacteraceae bacterium; assembly: GCA_049511415.1. Lineage (GTDB taxonomy): Bacteria > Acidobacteriota > Terriglobia > Bryobacterales > Bryobacteraceae > Bog-159. Next base: position 12,667 of record JBEKYC010000110.1, read on the forward strand.
GTCCGCCAGGAACAGCCCGGCGCGTGCGTTTCGAAACGCCCTTTCGTAAATGTCACTCGAATGCAATTCCTAACTCTAGCAGCGTTTTCTCGTTGCTCTTACTTTGGCGGAAAATGAGCCGTAGAGGTATTGAATTTGCTCCAGTACCCGGAACCATCAGACGACGTATACCCCTCATACGTTGTAGATGAATATGGACTTAGCCATCGTCTCTCAGAAAACCCTTAGCCTTGTCTGCGAAAGTGGACGAATTGACTTTGGGTATTGCCACCCTGAAATAATCGTATTGGGATTCATTGGAGCTGGTTGATGGTTGAGGCCTTGGAAGCAGCTTTGGAGCGTTTTGCGGGCCGGCGGACCGCGCAGGGTGATCCTTTGCGCCACCGTTTCGCAGTGCTACCTTCGCGGCAAGAGCCACGCTGCCTGCTCCCTTTGGGAGACAGCCGCACCACTCTGGAAGGCTTCCGGGTCTATACGCCTTACGCGTTTGGCGAGCGCCTGCGAAAGAGCTTGCTGTCACAGATCGTGAAAACCGGTCTCAGCAGTTGGGCGATGCATTCACTCTATGTGGGCGAGCCGCTCGGATTGAAGGCGCTTGTTACAAACGTCACCGGAGAGCGCAACCCGGCATTCGCCATGCTATTAGGCACTCCCGGAAAATATCGCAAACTCACGATACAGGTGATGCGGGCTGGCGGCGCAACGCTCGGCTATTTGAAGCTGGGGCTGACCAAGCCCGCGGGTGATCGCGTGCGTCATGAAGCTGCCATCCTGGAGGAACTGTCGCGTTTGCGCCCCTACATACCCGCAGTGCTCTACGCGGGCGAGTGGCAAGACAGTTACCTGCTATTCCAATCGCCCGTTCAGGGACGCCCGGGGCCATCCGAGTTGTCCACCAAGCACATGGCATTTCTCGAGCGGCTTGCTGATCTTCAGCGAACCGTTCGTTCCGGATTACGCGTCGCCGATGAAGTAGCAGCCCGCTGGAACGCGGTTACCTGGCGTTGCGACTGGCGCTGGCAGCAATTAGGGGCGGCGGTTCTCTCCGCTGCCCGGCGCGACTTGCAGAATGTGACGGTACCGTGCGGCCTATGGCATGGCGACTTTGCCCCCTGGAATACCCGCGTGCGCGATGGGCAGCTATCGGCGTTTGACTGGGAATCGTGTGAAGCGGATATGCCGTTGGGTTGGGACGCGTTTCATTTCAGCGTACAGGTAGCCAGCCGGCTGAAAAAAGGTTGGCGAACCAAGTTCGACCTGGCACAGACTCCTGGCGCCAGGGGGCTGTTCCTGTTATACCTGTTGTTCACTCTGGGCCGATCGCTGGACGAACGGGCCGAATCCAATCAGGACCTGGACTACCGGCGCCGTGCGCTGGTGAGCGAGTTGGCGGTTAACTAGAGGCATCAGCGCGGTCGTCAGAAACAGCATCCGCTCAAGAAGTCCGGATATCGAGTCACAAACCAACTTCATTTTTTTTCTAACTTAGTTATCTAGCATTTCGCCGAATTGCCCAGGCAGACAACCGCAGAGCGTGTGTTTCCTTTGAGTCAGGAGTGGCCTCATCCTTGTAGACCTCTTGAGGCCTGACCAACCAATGATCAAATGGAAACTTGCCAAAGGCCTTTACCTGTGCGGGCTGTTCGTGAGCGTCTGCAAGGGCCAGACGTCGGTCGACTTGCGAACACAGAGTAAGAGTGTCGATTTCTCGGCGGCAACCTCGACGAAGCCGATGCAGACTGGATCCAGTCTGCCCTCGACCTGCGTGGTAGGACAGTTCTTCTTTCTAACGAGCACGCCGGCGGGAAGTAATGTCTATGCCTGCAATCCAGTGAATACGTGGTCGGTGGAAGGCAATAGCCTCTCGGTTACTTCAAGTAGCGCAAACGAAGTGTTGTCCAGCAACGGCAGCACCATAGAATGGCTGCCGCTGAGTGGAGACATATCCGGCGCGCCCGCCACGCTGACGGTCAACCGACTGCAAGGACGGACCGTAAGCGGCACGGCGCCGTCGAACGGTCAGGTTCTGCAGTGGAGTTCGGCTGCGAATGAGTGGCAGCCAGCGCCGGGCCAGGCGGGAAACTCGTCGTATGCATTCACCTCCCAGACCAGCGTGACGATTCCAGGGACTCTGCATCAGTTTGGCACCGCCAACCTGATCGTGAACTGCTACGACAATTCTTCACCCCCGCAGAATGTGGAGCCGGACAAGATCCAGATCAGCCCGACCAATTTCAACGTTACGATCGACTTCAGCACGGCGCAGACCGGGTACTGCGTGGTCAACGGCGCCGGAACCGCTTCGGTGTCGGGCAGCAGCGGGGCAGTATCGAGCGTGTTCGGACGCACTGGCGCGGTGCTGCCGCAAGCCGGGGACTATAGTTTCGGACAGATCTCCGGGGCCGTCGCGTCCATCCAACTGCCCAACGCCGGCGGTGACGTGAGTGGCACTTTAGCTGCGGCCACAGTAACGGGCTTGCAGAATCGGGCCGTGGCGGCCACTGCTCCAGGCAACGGCCAAGCCCTCGTTTGGAGCTCATCCACGTCCGTATGGCAGCCTGGTACCGTGTCGGGCAGCGGGGCGGTACAGAGTGTCTTCGGCCGAACCGGCGTTGTCACGGCGCAAACCGGCGATTACAGTTTCGGTCAGATCTCCGGCACAATCGGTTCCAGCCAGTTCCCCAATGCAGGCGGCGATTTGAGTGGCAATCTGACAGCCGCTACCGTAACAGGAATTCAAAATCGCACGGTGTCCAATACGGCGCCCAGTAACGGCCAAGCGCTGGTTTGGAACTCATCCGCATCCACGTGGCAACCGGGCACGGTTTCCGGCAGCGGCGGAGCCGTAAGCAGCGTTTTCGGCCGGACCGGTTCGGTCACGGCACAAAGCGGCGATTACAGTTTCGGCCTGATCTCCGGAACTGTAGTCTCCAGCCAACTTCCCGCGGCGGGTGGCGATCTCAGCGGGACCCTGGCCTCCGCATCGGTTAAAGCGATTCAGGGCCAACCCGTATCCAGCACGTACCCCAGCAACGGCCAAGCGCTGGTATGGAATTCCAGTGCGGGCGCTTGGCAGCCCTCGACTGTTTCCGGAAGCGGTGGCGGCGCCACCATGGCAGCGCAACTTGGCGATCTCCTGCCTGTGCGGACATCGTCCACCGTCCTCACAATCGGCGCTGGTTGCGCTTCCGCATCGCCTTGCAATGTCCGCTTCGGATCGCAGGCCTTCAACATTATTGCCAGTGCCACGGCGACAATCAGCGGCTCCGCTACAGGAACAGCATACGTCTACGTTTCCAGCGCCGGCACGCTCATGGTGGGCCATAACTTAACCATTACGTGCTCGTCGGGCTGCACCCAGCAAACAGGCATTACAGCCTT
>JBEKYC010000111.1:0-13378 GCA_049511415.1 Bryobacteraceae bacterium
GGCGACGAACTGCGCGCGGAAGTCGCCGCGCCCCTGCGCTTATCCACCATGCGCAACCACACCGCCACGCATCTGCTCCACGCCGCGCTGCGCCAGGTGCTGGGGACGCACGTCAAACAGGCCGGCAGCGTGGTCGAGCCGCCCCGCCTGCGCTTCGACTTTACGCATTACGCCGCCATGGACCAGTTTGAGATCGAAGAAGTCGAGCGCCTGGTCAACGAAGAGATCCTCCGCAACAGCGGCGTCGAGACCCAGGTGCTGCCGCTCGAACAGGCGGTCGCCACCGGCGCCATGGCGTTGTTCGGCGAAAAATACGGCGACCAGGTGCGTGTCGTATCCGTCCCCGGTTTCAGCAAGGAATTGTGTGGCGGCACGCACGTGCGCCGCACCGGCGATATCGGCGTCTTCAAGATCGTCTACGAGGGCAGCATCTCAGCCGGCGTCCGCCGCATCGAAGCGATCACAGGCGAAGCCGCCGTGCGCCAGTATCAGGAGCTCACCGGCACCCTGCATCGCCTCTCGGAACTGCTGCGCGCCTCCGAGCCGGAACTGGTCGAGCATGTGGAAAAGATGCTGGCCCGCGAGAAAGCCCTGGAGCACGAAAAGCGCGACCTGCGCAGCAAGCTGGCGCATTCCGCGGCCGCCGATCTCGAATCGCGCGCCCACACCGTCAATGGCTCCCGCGTGCTGGCCGAACAGGCCGATGGCATGGATCGCGAGCAGATGCGCGAACTGGCCGACGCCCTCCGTAACAAATGGAAAAGCGCCGTGGTGGTGCTGGCTTCGGTGGCCGATTCCAGTGTTTCCATCGTATCCGCGGTGACCAAGGATCTCACATCCAAAGTGCATGCCGGCAAGCTGGCCTCGGCACTGGCCCAAGCCGTCGGCGGCAAGGGTGGCGGGCGGCCCGATATGGCCGAAGGCGGCGGTAAGGACCCATCTGCTCTGCCCGCCGCGCTCGACCGCATCTACGCCGAGGTCGAAAGCAAGCTGTGAATCAGTTTGACGCCATTGTGGTGGGCGCCGGCCCCACCGGTCTCGCCTGCGGCATCGAGCTGCAGCAGCGCGGCATTCGCACGCTGCTTATCGAAAAAGGCTGCGTAGTGAATTCGATTTATCACTACCCGACCAATATGGTGTTTTTCACTACGCCCGAGCTGCTCGAAATCGGGAATATCCCGATGACCAGCCTCAATGAAAAGCCCAACCGGCATGAAGCCTTGAAATACTACCGCCGCGTCGCGGATCACTTCAAACTCAACATCCACGACTACGAACGGGTTGAGAATATTAGTGGCGCGGATGGCGCTTTCCAAGCCTCCACCACTGACCGTCTGGGTTGTCACCATACTTATGCGTCCTGTAAGATCATCCTGGCCACTGGGTACTATGATGTCCCTAACCTGATGAACGTTCCTGGCGAGCAACTTAGTAAGGTTCTGCACTATTATCAGGAGCCACACCCATACTATAACCACGACGTAGCTGTAATTGGCGCCAAGAATTCCGCGGCTATTGCGGCATTGGAGCTGTTCTGGACCGGCGCGCGAGTCACACTGATTCATCGGGGCGCTGGAATATCCGAAAAAGTAAAATACTGGATCAAGCCAAATATTGAAAACCGGATTAAGTGCGGCGAGATTCAGGCCTACTTTCACTCGCAGGTTGTGGAAATTCTCCCCGACGCCTTGGTGCTTTCCACGCCGCGGGGCGAAATCCAACTGAAAAACGATTTCCTCTTCGCGCTCACCGGCTACAGCCCCGATCTGCGCTTCCTGAATTCCATTGGCATCACGCTCGATCCCGAAACCCGTAAACCGCGCAGCGACCCGCAAACGCTCGAAAGCGAGCGCCCCGGAATTTACCTGGCCGGAGTGATCGTCGCGGGCATGCACACAAACGAAATCTTCATCGAAAATGGCCGCCACCACGGCAAACAGATAGCCGAGGCCGTGGCAGCCAAACTATACCCGTGAAACGTTGGCGTCCCCGGCGTCACTACCCAATAGAGCCAGGACTTTTCGGCGTTCTTGAAATCCGGTCATGTGCCCGGATGCGTAATTGAAACCAGGAGCCTGTTTCTTGTATCTAATCGATTTGAAGGGGTCGCTATGTTAAATACATTAGTGAATTTCTTTTGGGGCTGCACCCATAGCCATACGACTTTTCCCCTCACACCATTGCGCGGCGTGGGATCGGTGCAGGCTTCCGGACTTCGGCACGGCACTTATGTTGTGTGCCTGGATTGTGGTAAGGAATTCGGTTACAACTGGACCGAAATGCGTATCGGCGATCCGGTCCCCGTTGCGGTCATTAACAGCGGAGCCGCGCTTTCTCCCGCCCACCGCTAACTCTTGAACGAGAAGAATTCAGCTACATTCTCTCTCAACAACTGCCCGAAGCTCTTGTCCAGATACGAGCGAATGGATACGTAACATTCGTCACAAACGTTATGCGCTGTAAATTCGCTCACCAACCGGTCCCGGCGATCCAGGCTGTATTGCTGAAATTGCATGGAGCACGGCTGTAGCGCGCCGTCGCTCCGCACCACCAGAAAACGCAACCCCGCCTTGCATCCCGGAGCGCCGCCCCGCATAAAGAACTGCCGCGTCGCTTCCAGCGTGCTGCGCGAATTCACAATCCAATTGCTGCTGTCGCGCATGGCTTCCACCATGTCCAAGCCCCGGTTCAACATCGCAAGTTGTTCGGGTGTGTTTAACGAGTATTCCCGGCAGCCGGTGCGGCGCGCGGAGTAGGCGCTGTAACACAGATTCACTCCCCATTCGCGGGCCTTCCCGGCGATCGCCGCAATTTCCCCGACGTTCTCGCTGGTAATGCAACTGTTCAGCACGATGTCGTCGTGCCCCAATTTGGCCAGCCGCGGAACCAGTTCGTTGAGATGCTCGTAGAGTCCCTCGTGCATGCGAAAGCCGTCGTGCCGTTCGTCCGGAAAATCCAGGCTCACCGAAAACTGGTCCACGCCGGCCTCCCGCAGCGCCAGATAACGCGCCTCGGTCATCAGCGACCAGTTTGAGACCAGAATCGTATATGGCGGATAACCGCTGTTTTTGATCTGCCGGACGATCTCCGCCACATCCTTGCGCATCAGGGGCTCGCCGCCGGAAATTTGCGCCACGCAGGGCCGCAGTTCCTCCATGTAACGCCGGTATTCCCGCGGCTGCATCTGCCCGCTCTCGTCCCGCGGACCGCCATGGTCGCAATGCCGGCAGTAGCACGTGCACGAATCCGTCACCTCGAACGAAACCACGATGGGGCGGTCCGCCATCCAATTCAGTGACCCGCGCCCGATTATCCGTAATGAGGCTGCTGCTGAGACCTTCCGCAAACCAGATCGTATCATGGAAGCCGCGGGCAATTGCGCCATACTGGATAAATGACCTGCCGCGCCGTGGCCCTGCTGCCCATGATCTGCGGCGTGCTCGCCGCGCAGTCCGGCACCCGGCCCAGGCCGTCCGCGCTCGATTATCCCGCGCACGCCGAACTCGCGCACATGTCCGTGGGAGCCGAATATACGGTGCACGGTTTCTCGAACGGCGAGGAGATGTATATCGCCCGGGACTACCTGGTGGTGGAAGTCGCCCTCTTTCCAGCGAAAGGCCAAATCGTCGCCGCGAACGCCGGCCAATTCGCCCTGCGCATCAATGGCCGCAAACAGGTGCTCCAGCCCGAGGCGCCGGAATTCGTGGCCGCTTCGTTGCGATTTCCCGACCCGGACAGGCATCCTGGCGTCGAAGCCGGCATCGGCCCGCTGATCCTCGGTGCGCCGCAACCTACGGCGCGCTTTCCCGGTGATCCCAGCGCCGCGCCTGCTCCCCAGCCGCCCCGCGCGCCTGACGACAATCCCAGCGGCATCGAAAGACAACCGCCCGTAAAAGCCGAAGACCTGGTGATGCAAACCGCCCTCCCGGAAGATGAGCACCACTCGCCCGTGAGTGGATTTTTGTATTTCCCGTATCGCGGCAAAGCCAAGGCTATCAAATCCTTGCAACTGGAATTCTCCGGTTCTGATGGTACTGTTACGCTGCCTTTGTTATCGCCATAAATCCCACCACCCCCAATCGATAGAAAAAATTCAGGATGTTTTTGTCATTTCGTTGTTGCATTCGCCTGCACGCGGTAGTACACTTCTAGCTATTTAACAGGGAAAACGGAGTGGCTCCGGACGGTCCTGCAAGGATCTCTTGAGCCGGTTTAGATGGGGAGTTCGTATCGCTTTGGGGGCTTTTCGCAGCCGCGCGGGTAGTTCCGCGCCCTCTCCCGGCGATGCTTCTCTACCCAAAATGATGGTGTAACACCCGGCATTACGGGCCGGTTGCAGTAATCTCGACATCTTTGGGGGATACAAATGCGAAGCAAGCTAACGTGTATGCTGCTGGGAGTGTTTCTCTCGGCGGCGATGCTTTTTGGCCAAAGTTCCAGTGGCGCCTCCAGCATAACAGGCCGTGTTACGGACGCCACCGGCGCCGTGGTTCCCGGCGCCGCCGTAACAATAAGTGAGACTTCCACCAACAACTCCAGAAGCACACAAACCAACGCCTCCGGGCTTTACCTGTTTAACGATGTTAACCCGGGTACCTACGACATCAGCGTTACCAACGCGGGTTTCCGCAAAGCGGTCGTTCGCCACCAGGAAATCTTGGTAGCTACGCCGATGACGGTCGATGTGCAGCTCGAAGTGGGCGCCGCGGCCGAGGTCGTCGAGGTCACGGCCCAGGCTGGCGCCGAGCTCCAGACGCTCAACGCCACCATGGGATCCACCATCACCAGCGAAGGCCTGCTGGATTTACCTAGCATCAACCGCGACGTATCTTCGCTGCTCTTCCTGCAGCCCATGACGGCGCCTACGTTCAACGCCGAGGGCAACGTCACCAGCGGCCAGGTCGCCGGAAACATGGCCGACCAGAACACCTACTTCCTCGATGGCGGTAACGCTACCAGCGACTTCGACGGTGACAACGGAACGTATGTCGGCAGCCGTTCGGCGGTGGTTCCCACCCCCATGGAAAGCGTCGAAGAGTTTCGCGTCAATACCAACAACATGACCGCCGACTTCGGTTTCTCCAGCGGCGGCCAGATGCTGCTCACCACCAAGCGCGGCACTAACCAGTACCACGGTTCGCTCTACGATTATTTCCAATCGAGCGATCTGGCTTCCAACGACTGGTACAACAACTTTCACGATATTGACAAGCCGGCAGCGCACTACAACCGCTTCGGCGGCGCCTTCGGTGGTCCCCTGACGCCCGAGTTCCTGGGCGGCAAGACCTATATCTACATGAACTATGAGGGCGAGCGCTATCCGCGCAGTGGCCCCTACGAGCATTTGGACCCGTCCAACACGTTGCGCGAAGGCATCCTGGAATACCGCGATGCCGCCGGCAACATCCAACAGTGGAACTTGAATACCGCCACGAACTGTGGCGTGAACGGCAACGAACAGTGCGATCCGCGCGGCCTCGGTCTGAACCCCGATGTAAGCACCATCTGGAACAAGTACATGCCGCCCTGCAATGACCTGAGCTACGGCGATCACGGTCTGAATACCTGCGGTTACATCGCCAATCTCTCCTACCCGCTCTCCACAAACTTCGGCGTCGTGCGCGTGGATCACGATTTCGGCGCCAAGTGGCGCTGGTTCAGCAGCTATCGCTATTTCCGGGAGGAGAATCCCACCACCAATCAGGTGGATATCGGCGGCCTGCTGCCCGGCGATACGCTCGGCCAGCCCGCTTCCGCCTCTGCTTTCCCGGTCCAGCCGCGCTACTTCACGACGGGGCTTACCGGAACCATAACTCCCAACCTGACCAACGAATTGCACTTGAGCTACACCCGCAATCAGTGGGAGTATCTGCGCAACGGCGCCACCCCGCAACTTCCGGGGCTGGACGGCGCCTTGGGCATCGGCGGTGAAAGCAGCAATCCCCTGCAGCCGCTCAATATCGACACGCAGGATGCCCGTAAGCGTTTGTGGGATGGCCACGATTACGGCCTTCGGGATAATATCAGCTGGCTGAAGGGTACCCACCTCTTCCAGTTCGGCGGCGAGTACATGTACGACTGGTGGCATTTCGACCGGTACGACAACGTCGTCGGCGGACTGACGCAGTTGGTCGAGGAAATCAACAATACCGGTGTCGTAATGACCCCGGACTACCAGCCGCTTCCGTGCACGTCCAGCGTAACCACCGGCTGCCTGCCGTCCTCCTCGATCGGTTCCTGGAACAGCATGTACGCCCAGGTGTTAGGAATTGTAGACTCGACCAGTATCGTTGTTTCCCGTACCGGCTCGAGCTTGACCGCCAATCCACTCGGCTCACCGGTTCGGTCCATTCTGGATGACCCGAGCTACAGCTTATTCTTCAACGACTCCTGGAAGATCAAGCCCAACCTGACCTTGAGCTATGGCTTGAACTGGACCATTCAAATGCCGCCCGTCGACCAGAACGGCGCGCAGGATGTGCTGACTTCACTGAGCGGACAGCCCATCACCATCAATAACTACGTCGCTCAAGAAGAGCAGGACATGGCCTTGGGGTTGGTCTACAACCCGACTTTGGCCTGGACTCCTGTAGGCAACCTCGGCAGCGGTCAGAACAAGTATCCATACCACCCGTTCTATGGTGGTTTCGGTCCGCGCGTGGCGTTGGCCTGGAATCCTGAAGCTAAGGGGGGCTTTTTGGAAAAGCTGATGGGCAACAAAGCCACCGTCATCCGCGTCGGCTTCGGCCGTAGCTACTCCCGTAGCTTGGCTGCGGGCTTGGTTTCCACCTCGGTGCTCGGCGATGGCTTCCTGCAACCCGTTGGCTGCCAGAATCCCAACACCAGCGGCCAGTGCACGGGGACCGGTATCGTCAATCCGACGAACGCCTTCCGCATTGGCATCGATGGCACAAATGCACCGGTGGGCGCGATCACGCCAACCCTGCAGTCTCCCGTCGCTCCCGGCGTCAATGCGCCTTACGCCACCCTGGTTGAGTCGTTGGATCAGGCCTGGAAGCCGGTAGCCACCAACTCCATCGACTTCAGCATCCAGCGCCAGCTGAAAGGCAATGTGATCCTGGAAGTCGGTTACGTCGGCGTCTATGCCAACAATCTGTATCAGGGCATGGACTTCGGCAGCGTTCCGTTCATGACCAAGCTGAGCGGGCAGACTTTCGCGCAAGCCTACGATAACCTGTACTTCGCGCTGGCCGCCGGCAAGACGCCTGCGCCGCAGCCCTTCTTCGAAACCGCTTTGAAGGGCAACAGCGCCTACTGCCAAGGCAACTGCACGCAGGCCGTAGCCAACAATGAAGGCGGCAATATCCTGACCCAGTGCGTAACCTGCATCTGGAGCGATCTGGATACGCAATGGACCGCTTTTGGTCCGGCACTGACGTCCACCACCCAGTGCTTCTATTGCTACGCCTACACCTCCAATGGCTACTCCAACTACAACGCCATGGTGATCACCGCGCAGAAGCGCTACTCCGATGGCTTGACGTTGAACGCCAACTTCACCTACGGTCACGCGCTGGGTATCGCCAGCACCAACCAGGCCTACACGCTGGACAACGCCAGCGACATCTTCAATCTGGGTGTCGATTACGGCCCGCAGTATTTCGACCGCAAGTTCGTATTCAACCTGCTGTCGACTTATAACCTGCCGTTCGGTAAAGGACACAAGATCGGTTCCAGCGCCTTCATGAGCCGCATCATCGGTGGCTGGACGCTTTCGCCCATCTTCTCCTACGGCACCGGATTGCCCTTGCAGGCCCTCACCGGCTCCTGCTTGGAATACGGCCAGGCTTGGGATCCCAATATCTGCGCCACGGCCATCCCGGTCGGCATCAACGCCAGTTCGCTGAGCAACACGCCGCATTATGGCGTCAACCCCAGCGGCACCATCGGTTACAACGGCAACTCGGCCAATGGCGGCAGCGGCGTCAATCTGTTCTCCGATCCGGCAGCGGTCTACGCGGACTTCCGTCCACTCCTTGTCGGTATCGATGGACGCAGCGGCGCGGCCGGTATCCTCCGCGGCCAGGCTCGCTATAACTTGGATCTGGGTCTTACCAAAGACACCCAGTTCAACGAGCGCGTCGGCGCCCAGCTTTACGTGCAGGCTTTCAACGTCCTGAATCACATGCAGTGGGGCGACCCCTCCGTGAACCTGCAGGATCAGCCGGACTTCGGAGTGCTCAGCGGCCAGTACGGCGCCCTGACCCTCGGCGGTTCCGGTGCTTCCGCCAACTACACGCGCATCCTGCAACTCGGTCTGCGCGTTCACTTCTAAACGCCAGTTACTTTCGATTACCATAAGAGGCGGGCCTTCGGGCTCGCCTCTTTTGTTTTGGGGAAGCTCTCTTGGGCGCTAATCCGTGGTTCCTGCCAGTCGCGTGCCTCGCCGCTTTTACTCCTTGGCTATGTGCTCAAAGTCCACCCTTGTGTGCTCCCCCACCCGCGGTACAATCGGCGCTCGACCAGCTTCCTGACTACCAAACGGCCGACCAATCCAGGTACGAGTACCTGCAAACGCGCCGTTCCGCCATTCGCGCCCTGATCGAACGCTATCCCGGCGACATCTTCGTAGCGCGCGCGTACATCGCTAGCATGTCGAACGAGAATACTCCCGCGGATCGCCTCAAAGTAATCGCCGAGTATCAAGACCTCCACAATCAGCGGCCGGATGATGCCTACATCTCGTACCTTTACGGCATAAGCCTTCTTGGCAGAGACACGCCGCAGTCGATCAGGCTGTTCACCGCCGCACTCGCGCAGGCCCCCAACTTCCCCTGGCCTCATTTGCAGTTTGTCTCCATTTACTCCGCGCCGAATTTCCTCGACAAAGCCCAAGCCATTTCTCACGCCAAAGCGTTTCTTGCCGCCTGCCCGGCCGCTTGGGAGGGTTACACTCCGCTGGGCGGGATCGGCGACCAGGAATTGATCCGCCACGCCGCATCCCAATTGCGCCAGGTGATCCAGCCGCGCACCGATCCCGGCGCGCTGGCTGCATATTCCACTCTCTGGTCGCTCGAATTTGCCGCCCATCCTCCCTCCGCATACGACGCGCTTCGCAAGCAGGTCGCCGACGACGTCGCGCATCTCCGCGCCCTGAATATGGAGAACGTACGCCAGTGGTGGCGTGCCCTTGAGGAAGGCTATAAGCTCACCAATGACGAAAAGCAGTCCGATTGGGCCGCCGGTCAAAGCGCCCGCCGCTTTCCCACTTGGGACCTGCCCGAACACATCCAGTGGTACGAGCATCACGACTATCCCGGCGCCGACGTCCCCGCGGATAAGAAGAAGGCTTATTACAGCGATCTGCTCCAGCAGACAGATGCCTGGATCAAGCTGCGCCCCAAATCCTATTACATTTGGCGCGAGCGCCTGCAGGCTCTCGACCATCTCGACGATGCACCGGCAGCGGAGGTTGCATCCTGCTTCGCTAAAGTGCTCGCCTTAGCCCAAGCCGACAAGGGCCCCCAGCCTCTCGACTCCGTTACGGATTTCCAGCTCGTCTGGGTGCTTTACAACAAGAAGCTTCAACCCCGCCGCCAGTTGGAGCTCGCTCAAAATTATCTGGAGCAGTTCGCCATAGATTCCCAGCAGTATCTCGACGACCGTTATGTTTCGAAGAATGTCGATAGCACCTTCTGGAGCACGCATTGGAAATTCTCAGCCTATTTCTTCGCAGCGGATGCCTATGTGCGTCTGAAGCAAGCCGCTCAGGCGCGGGATGCCCTCACGCACGCGGATGTGGTCCTGCAGGCCCTGAAATCCCAGATCAACGGCAAGGACGAGTTCCGCAAGGCTTACGCCACTCAGGAATCCTCCTATTGGCTCGCCGAAGCGCGCCTCGCGCAGCTTCAAGGCCACCAGCTCGATGCCATGGCATATTACGAAAGCGCCTTGCTCGCCCGCCTCGATTCCGGCAGCCTTCCTGCCCCCGGCGAAAAGGACGACGTCGCCCAGGATGCGCACCAACTCTGGGCCAGGCTGGGCGGTTCGGACGAAAGCTGGAAACTCTGGTACACCCGCCGCGCCGATGCCGTCGCGGCCCAAAGCCATCTTACTTGGGAGAACGCCCAGGATCCACTGCCTCCCTTTCAGTTGGCCGACCTACACGGCAAAACCTGGCAGCTCGCCGATCTGAAGGGCAAGGTAGCATTTCTAAACTTCTGGGATTCCTCGTGAATGGTCTGTCGCGGGGAGTTGCCTCGCTTGCAAAAACTGATTGAGCAATACAGGGATCGCAAGGACGTCGTGTTTCTCTCGCTGAACCTGGACGACGATCCCGGAGTGATCGAGCCGTTCATGGCCGAGCTGAAACTCACTCTCACCGTCCTGCCCGCTTACAGCTATGCAACCGATACGCTGAGGGTCGAATACGTTCCGCAAAACTGGATTGTGGGCCCGGACGGTGTCATCCGGATGAAGGGCGTCGGCTACGATTTCACCGAAAAGTGGGAGCAAGGCATAAAAGACGCCATTGAAAGGGTCCGCACACCGCGCTGACCCGGGTCCGTATCCCCGTCGAGCAACACCTACTTTCGTTAATATGTGCCCCTTCCGAGTGCAAAATCCGGACCCGATGGCCGGCTTACGTTTATTCTGAAAAGGGACAAAAAAGCTAACCGATGAACCGTAATACGTTAGGGCACCGTCAGTCGATTGCCGTTACGCTTTCGCTGCTGCTGTTGTCGTTCGCACAATCCTGCCTCAATGCCCAAGCGCCTCCGCCGGACGCTTACACCCCGCTCGATGCCATGCAGCTCGACCAATTAGTGGCGCCCATCGCGCTGTATCCGGACGCGCTGCTGGCTCAGGTGCTAGCCGCCTCCACGTTCGCCGGCCAGGTCAACGACGCGGACAACTGGATTCATCAGAACGATGGGGTGCCTCCGGGTCAACTGGCCCCGGTCGTAAACCGCGCTCCCTGGGATCCCAGCGTAAAAGCTCTCACCGAATTTCCAACCGTGCTGGATAACATGTCCCGTAACAACGCCTGGACCGTGGCTCTTGGCAACGCCTATTACAATCAGCCCGGCGACGTGATGAATGCCGTGCAGGCCATGCGATACCAGGCGCAACAGGCCGGCAGCCTCCGCGGCGCTCCGCAGGAGCAGGTGTCCTATGACGGCGGTCTGATCGTGATTGAGCCGGTGAATCCGGGGATCGTGTACGTTCCCTACTACAATCCATGGGTGGTGTACGGGGCGTCGATACCCGCATGGAGCGGTTATTATTGGAGTCCCCGGGGTGCGGCACGGCTTCGCCCGGGCATCGCCATCGGCTTCGGCGCCGGCATCGGGATAGGCCTCTTTGCGCACTACGGATGGGGATATCATGCGTGGGCCCCGAACTGGCGCGCCGGCGTGGTGGCATATCACCGCCACACTTACATTCCACGAAGCACCACCGTGATCGACAGTGGGAATTTCGGCCTGTACAACCGCGGCGTGTTCGAGCATGCCGGAAGGGGCGTGCCGGGCGGCTATCATCCCCCGGCGATGGCCCAAACGGCTGTTTATGCAAATTCATCAGCCCCGTCCTACCATCCAGGGGCGGAGCAAACCTCTCTTCCGCAGGTAATCACGACGCATCCTGGAACGGGACAAACCAATCATCCGGCGGCCACCACCCACCATCCGGCGACAGGGCAAACCTATCGTCCGCCAGCTGGCGCTTCGCATTCTGGAACGGCGCCTACCAACCATGCGCCGAACCAGTCTCCCAACAAACCCGCTCCCAGCGGTCGAGACTCAAAGGCGCAAGCCCAGAGCACCCCCAAAGCTGCCTCTCACGGAAAGTAGCCGAATGCGAGCCGATATCGCGTCCCTGCGAAACGAAGCCAAATCACAGCCGGTATGTTGAGCAATCCACGGCAACCGGCGGGTTCAGTTGAAAACCGAAGCCTTCCACGCAGCCCGCGACTTCGGTGCCTTCGGCCCCACCACGTTACTTTTGTGTCTGCCGGATGGTCTTGATATGATGCTGGTAGCGGAGCCGGTGTGCGAAACCGGCCCCGCAGCGGCATCACCGCTGGCCCTTACGGGTCCAAACGATCAAAGCCGTTACCCGGCCGACAAGAGTCAGCCGGATTACCAACAATAGGATCATGGTACGATCCCCCTTTCCGCTTCGAGTGGAGGCCCGGGCTGGTTTCCCGGGCTTTCCCGTTTTTTGGAAGCTCTTGGTGCCTCCGTACAGGAACCCGCTCTCCAGACGTCGCGAAAAGGCTTATAGGTGTAGTGGCGCGGCGGCGGAAAGCTTCGCGCGCTTTTCTTAAGTACGATCCAAAAAATCCATCCAGCAGAACACCCACCGCGCCGCGGACCCCGATCCCGCGTTCCTCTCATGCTAACGTCACCCTGGGTGTCGCGGATCTTGCGTTCGCTCGCCCAGCGTCCCTTGAAAACCGAATATTGCGACCCTGCGAAACGAAGCCAAATGTCGGCGGCAGCCCCTCATTTCGTGTCTGGCGGGTGGTTTTGATATGATGCTGGTAGCGGAGCCGATGTAGCGACCACCGGCCCCGCAACGGCATTTACCGTTCGCCCTTACGGGTCCAAACGATCAAAGCCGGTACCCGGCCGACAAAAGCCAGCCGGATTACCAACAATAGGATCATAGTACGATCCCCCATTCCGCTCCGAGTGGAGGCCCGGGCTAGTATCCCGGGCTTTCCCGTTTTTGGAAGCTCTGGTGCTTCCGTGGCTCGTCAACCCCAAGTTTCGCGCGCTTTTCTTCAGCGCAGCGCGATCACGTCCCGGGACGATCCAAAACCCCATCCAACAGAACATTCGCCGCGCCGCGGACCCCGATCCCGCGTTCCTCTCGTGCTAACGTGACTGTGGGTGTCGCCCAGGCTCCTTGAAATCCGAATATCGCGTCTTTGCGAAACGAAGCCAAATGTCGGCCCTCGGCTAAGGCCCAATACTTTTTGTGTCTGCCAGGTGGTTTGATATGATGCTGGTAGCGGAGCCGGTGTGCGGCACCGGCCCCGCAACGGCATTACCGTTCGCCCTTACGGGTCCAAACGATCAAATACCCGGCCGACGAAAGCCCGCCGGATTACCAACAGTAGGATCATAGGTACGATCCCCCTTTCCGCTTCGAGTGGAGGCCCGGGCAGCTATCCCGGGCTTTCCCGTTTTTGGAAGCTCTCGTGCTTTTTCTTTTGCGCGTCCTGATCCTGCGAAACGAAGCCAAATTCAGCCGGTGTTGGCTGGGCGCGGTGAAAGCCCAAAACCGCCCAATTTAGCCCAACGCGACGACAGCCACGTAATGGGGCAATAGCCTCTATATTAAAGGTTTACAGGAAATTGGGTCTGCTTTTACACGCGCTCCGGATCAGTTGTTGAGCACCGGGATC
>JBEKYC010000112.1:0-13214 GCA_049511415.1 Bryobacteraceae bacterium
GCCCAGTCGTTCCAGCTCAGCGAGGCCGGCTATTATCAGCTACGTCTCGCCAATGGCCGCCGCGACGAAGTCGGCGTCAACCCCGATCCCAAGGAATCGAACCTCGATGTGATCCCCGACGATGTCCTGGCCTTGTGGCAGGGCCGAGGCGGCCAATCTTCACCGTCTTCACAAAACGCGTCGGCCCCCGGCCCGGCCGCGCCCCACAAGACGCCCGAAACGGTCTGGTGGTACGTCATGTTGCTGGTGCTTGTTTCCGCTCTGGCGGAATCGGCCCTGGCCAGCCGCTACCTCAGCACCCAGCGCGAGGAATCGGAACGTTAGCAGCCTACCCGCAAGGTTGATCTCACCGATTGCTTCAGCAACGCTACCGAGGTGGTGCGCGAGGGCCCCCGCCTACTCGGCCAGAGGGGTTAGACAAACGTGTCGACTTGTATAGCGTAGCGTTTCGCTATACACTATAGTAACAGGTAACGGCGTGATTGAGACGATCAAGCACAAAGGCTTGCGGCGGCTCTATGAGAAGAACGACCGAAGCGGCATCCGGCCAGACCTTGTGGAAAAGGTGCAGAAGATTCTTTCGGCGCTGGAAGCGGCGAACGGCCCGGGAGAAATGGCACTGCCCATGTTTCGGTTTCACCCGTTGACCGGCGACCGGCGCGGTACATACGCGGTGACGGTCAAGGCCAATTGGCGCGTTACGTTCCGTTTTCACGAAGGGGCCGCGTACGATGTAAATTTAGAGGACTATCACTAAGAGCTTTTAAGGAAACCTGAAAGCACAAAACCAACTGAAAGCACAGGAGCACCAGACCATGCCGATGAAGAACCCCAATCACCCCGGCGATATTATTCGGGATTGCCTCGATGAGCTAGGCGTCAACATCACGGATGCCGCCAAGGCGTTGGGCGTGACCCGCGTGGCGCTGTCGCGTGTCATCAATCGCAAGGCGGGCGTGTCCGTTGAAATGGCCGTGCGGCTGGAAAAGACCATCGGCAGCACCGCAGCCTTTTGGCTTCGCCTGCAGCTCAACTACGATTTGGCGCAGATACAGATGCAAAGTGGAAGGATTCACGCGCGCCGCTTGCGCACCCCGGCGCATGCCCCGGCATGACTGATGCAATTTCGCTTGCATCTCGCGAGATATTCGCAGCCAGGCGAAGCCCGTATTCTTTCGGCTATGAGCAAGGAGGATGCCGAAGATTTTCTATCGTTAGTGTCGTCATTCACAAGGCGGTTGGATGCAGCTACCGCCGCGGCCATGCTCGTGAACACCGGCCTTGAACGCTGCAAATGTCTGGCGCAAGATGGTGCGCTCCACGCTTCTCTAGTGCGATATCCTTCAGTTATAAGCGTTGGCTGCGCCGTTGGAGGGTTCCATGAGTTTCCGCGAACAACTTCACGCATATATTGCGCAACTGGAACAGCGTCTGCGTTGGAGCACCTTGCTGCGCGGCTTTGCCATTATCACCGGCGGCGCTTTGGTGGCGACGCTGGTGCTGGTCACGATCGCCAATGCGCTCGCATTTTCGCGTGGAAGCGTGACCGCGGCGCGTTTTGCGCTGATCCTGGTTCTGGCCATCGCCGCTGGCGCCGGGTTGGCGCTGCCCTTGCGCCGCCTGACACGGCGCCGCGCGATCGGCACCGCCGAAGCTGCCTTCCCGCAATTCCAGCAGCGCCTCACTACCTTCGCCGAGCGTGACGGACAAGATCCCTTTATTGAACTTCTGGCCGGGGACACTCTCGAAGTCGCCCGTTTCGCCGAGCCCAACCAAATGGTCACCGACCGCCGCCTTTGGATCTCGCTGGGCGCCGGCACCGGCGCTTTCGCCATCCTGATCTGGATGATCGCCGCCGGGCCCGGCTTTCTAGGATATGGCGCTTCGCTGCTGTGGACCGGTCCGCACCGCGGCAAGCCGGCGCTTTACGACTTGCGCGTGACTCCCGGCGACGCCGTCGTGCGCCGCCATGCCGACCAGTTGGTTTCGGCGCTCCCCACCGGCCTGCGGTCGCCCAGCGTGAAGTTGTATGCGCGCTTTCAGAGCTCTTCCAAGTGGGAAGAAATCGACATGCAACCCGAGGCGGCCGGCAGTTTCGCCGGCGGCTATGACTTTCTTTTCGCCGGTGTGCCTGAGAACGTCGAATACTATGTCACCGCCGGAGCGATGACGTCGCAGCACTTCAACATTCACGTCTCCGATTTGCCCGCGGTGAAGCAGATTCGCGTCACCTACCACTACCCCACCTGGACCGGGATGCCGTCCGATGTCGAGGAGCGCGGTGGCGATCTGCGCGCCGTCACCGGCACCGAGGCCGAACTCGATGTCTCGATGGACCGGCCCCTGCAGGGCGGCCGGATCCAGCTCGATAACGGACAGCAGATCGAGCTCACCGGCGGCCAGAATAACGTCTATCGCGCTTCCGTCAAGATGGATCGGGACGGCGTCTACCACGTCACCGGCGTGGAGCAGGGACAAGCCGTTCGCGTCAGCGAGGATTTCTTCATCGAAGCCCGCAAAGCCAACCCGCCTCAGATTTCATTGGTGCGGCCGGGCCGGGGCGACTACGACGCCAGCCCCATCGAAGAGGTAACCGTGGCGGCCAAGGCCAGCGACGATTACGGCCTTAGCGGCGTCGCGCTGCATTATTCGGTCAACGGCGGCCCCGAGACTACGGTGGACCTGCTCCGGCAAAAGGGCGAAAAACAGGCCGATGGCTCGACCACGCTCTCGCTGGAGGATTTCAAGCTGATCCCGGGCGACCTGATCAGCGTTTACGCTACCGCCAAGGACGCCAACGCCGAAGCCCACACCGATATGATATTCATCCAGGCACAGCCGTTCGAGCGCGAGTTCTCGCAATCGCAACAGTCCGGCGGAGGCGGCGGCGGTGGCCAAGGCAATCAATCCGCGCAGATCTCGCAGCGGGAGAAGGAAATCATATCCGCGACGTTCAAACAGCAACGGGAAAAGAACTCCACCCCACAGCAGGCCGCCGACATCGCCAAGCTGCTGTCCCAATCGCAATCTACGTTGCGCGATCAGGCCGTCTCGCTTTCCGGCCGCCTGCAGGCCCGCGAGTTGACCGAAGAGGTACAGGCGATAAACGAATTCCAGAAGGAAATGGTCGCCGCTTCCGAAGCCATGGAGCCGGCCACGCAGCAATTGCGGCAAGAAAAATGGAAGGACGCTATTCCCAACGAGCAGAAGGCTCTGCAATTCCTGCTCCGCGCCGAGGCCACCTTTCGGCAAATTGAAGTTGCGTTTGGCCGCGGAGGCGGAGGCGGCGGAGGCGGCGCGGCGCGCGATCTGGCCAGCCTCTTCGATCTGGAACTCGATACCGAGAAAAATCAATACGAGACCCGCCAAACGGCGGCCACCACCGCCGAACAAAAGCAGCAGGAAATCGCCGACGCTCTGAAAAAGCTCGACGAACTGGCCAAACGCGAGGAGGATCTAGCCCAGCAGCAACGCAATGGCGCCCAGACTGCCGAGCAGAAATGGCAACAGGAGATGTTGCAACGCGAGGCGGAGCAGCTCCAGCAACAGATGGAGCATCAACTTGCGCAAAATGGCCAACAAGGCCAACAGGGCAGCCAGCAAGGTAGCCAGAGCGGCTCGGCTTCCGGGCAATCCAGCGGCAAGGCGGGCGAATCCGCCGACAGCCGCCGACAGGCATCCCAACAGGCACTCGACCGGTTGCGCCAGGCCAACGACGACATGCGGCGCGCCGTCTCCCAGCATGCCAGCGCGGCCGATTCCCGCCGCGCCGCCGACCGCTTGCGCCAGGCCACCGACCTGCTTGGCGGCATGCAGCAGCAGGACGCCGCAAGCCGCCTCAACTCGATGGCCAAAGGGGCCGATCAATTGGCGGCCCAGCAAAAGCAGCAAGCGGATCACGTGCGCAGCTTGTTGGCCGAGCAGAATGCCGCGCGGGCTTCCGGCAAGCCGATGAACTACCCTTCCGCCCAGGAAATCGACAAAATAGTCAACGATCGCCAGCAGGTGACCGATGACCTGGCGCGCCTGACTGAGCAAATCCGCACCACGGCGCGCGAACTGGCGCCCACGCAGCCGTCGGCTTCTTCCAGGTTGCGGAGCGCGCTCGATGGGATGGACGAAAATGATCTCGGCACCCGCATGCAACGCAGCTCCGATCGGCTGCGTAGCGGCAACTTCTCGGATCCGTTCGAAACCGCCCTCACCAGCGACCTGCAGAAGCTGGGGCAACAGGTGGGCGACGCGGCGCGCGCCTTGGGCAGTGCTCGGCACACTTCCAAGGACGCCGCGCTCAACGGCGCCATGGACGATCTATCCCGCCTGCGCGACCAACTCGCGGGCCTCGGCGGACGCGCCGGCCAACCCGGTCAGCAGCAGGCAGCCCAGCCACAGGCAGGTCGAGGCGGCGGAGATCAATTGGGCCCGGTCGGCAACCGCCTCGCCGGTCCGGTAGGCAATCCGGCTGGTGGCGCAACCAATCGCGATCGCAACGTGCTTGGCGCTTATGATACCGGTAATACGCGCATCGCCGGCCGGGCCGTCGCGCCCCAACAAGGCCCCAACCCGGCCGATACCCAGCGCCAGATTGACCAGGGATTGAACCTGCTCAACGGGATTCGCGCCGCGGTGCAGGATAGTCCCGAGTCGCGGCAGCAGTTGCAGTCCCTGATCGATCAAATGCGCAATCTGGATCCAAAACGCTTTCCGGGTAATCCGGCCCTGGTAGACCAGATGCACCAGCAACTCGTCAGCGGGGTGGACGCGTTGGAACTGCAACTGCGCCGCCAACTCGACGAAAACCGCGGCGGCACGATCCGCAACGCCGACTCAGCCAAGGTCCCGGCCGGCTATCGGGAATCGGTCGCAGATTACTATCGCAAACTCTCGGGCGGCGTCCATTAGGCGAGAGAAACTGACTAACGTTCCCGCGTCCACGCCGGCGCGACAGAATCATGACTGGACCATGAGTTACAGACCGTGATTCTGTTACTAATGGCTGTTGCTTCCGTGTGTCCAGTCCACACCGAAGAATCCGTCGTCTGGCAGATAGGTAAGTTCGACCATTCGCCACTACGCCTCGGCGGTTTCTTTCCACGAAAGCCGACCGCGCCCAGCGGGCCGGAAACAGCATGTAGGCATTGGTCAATTGATGCTTGCCGTTGCCCCAGGGAACTTCCTCGACCAACACAGCTTCGCAGCGGCGGCAATCGACGCGCCGCACGGCGTACAGCAGGAAGACCAGAAACCCCCAAAGGGATGAAGTCGTAACGCCTTTCCGCGAGTTGATCATAACCGGGCGCCGGCTGATGGCAACGGGAACAAACCGCCGCCGAACCCTTACGCGGACGAACGGCGATTTCGATGCTTTTATGATCGGAACTGAAGGAGGCTTGCTGGTAAACGAAACCCTGGAAATGATGGCAACGGTTTAAAATCGTGATGAGTTGTAGCATGGCGAAAAAGACAGCTGCGTGAACGCCCAGGATAAACCGCGCCACGCCTGTGCCGGCTGCGGACCTGGAGCATTACTGCCGAGGCCTGAACGATTGGCCGCGCTCATGGATGGGATGGGAAAAAGACCTGCCGCGATCGCCGTCGCCTTTCGCTGCTGAGATGGCGCGCATAGAATTCTATGCACAGGCGGCTCTGCTGAAAAAATAACTTACGAGTGGAGGAAACCGGTCCGGATACAGAGAAGAACGAACCGAGAAGCTACACAGTCAGATCGCGTGAACCATTCGCATTCGTCGGCAGTTCTCCGCATAATTCAGGTGCTGCCGTTCGCCGGGACAAGAATGGATGGCAATCCAGTTAAGGGCGGAGGGCATCGCGCAGGAGCTCGGGGACGGGCGCGGGCAACAGCTTGCCATCCTGACGGCGCATGTAGGCGATCTGCTGTTCTCCGCGCGCCACTAACTCATCGCGGCGCCGGTATTCGAATAGCAGCGTCAGCCGGCTTTGCGTAAGAGATCCAAGTGTCATCTGTATGAGTATCTCGTCGAAGGCCCGAATATCTCCCAGATACTCACACGAGCAAAACAGGGTCACTAGCGCCAGATCGGATTCAAGCTCGGCGAGGAGCGCGGGGACGTGTTCGCGCAGAAACATTTCGCGGCAACGCCCCTGCCAGCGCACGTGATTCACGTAATACACGTTGCCGGCCAGGTTGGTATCTTCAAAGCCGACTATGTGACGGTACTCGTAAGTGCGCATCAGGCTTCGATAATTACCGCGAATGCTAAGTTGTCCGCACGGTAAGTGGGGATGTGGGAGGCGCCCGCGGCTAATTCGATCCACCCATCGGGGCGCGCACTTTGAAAAACCAACGGGCGACCGTGCATGGCGCCATCTCACAGGGATTGCTGAAGAAGCGCGGCAGGCCCGCGAATGGACGGACGAATCTTCCGGCGAAGAGGGCTCCGCAATCGACCGGCGCGCCCGTTGTGAAAGCCGCGGCGAACGCGGTTAACAGGGCTTCGGCCGAGAACACCGGAGCCTTGACAAGGTCGCTGGCCAAGGTGCTCAGGACGCGCCCATGGCCAACTTCGATCCAAAGCTCCACATCGTCACGCACGGCGGCGACGGCTTCGGCGAAACGCACGGGCGAAGTGAGCTGACTGCGGAGCAAGGCGCGCAGGTCGGCATGGGGATCAAGAGCCGCACCCGTCACGGTGGAGATGACGGCTCGATCGAGCGGGCGGAAGTTTACATCCGCGAGATACTCGGCCAGCGGATCGGCGGCCGGCTGCAACAGAGGCGAGTGGAACGCGCGCGATACCGGCAGTGTAACAGCGGCTATGCCTTTCGAGCGGGCGCGCGCCATCACGCGTTGGACTGCGCCGGTCTCCCCCGAGATGACGGTTCGCGACGGAGCGTTGAAGGCCGCGACTACGACTGACTCGCCGGCGATCAGCGCGGCCAATTCAGGTGGCGAGACCGCGATAGTGGCCATGGCGCCGCGTGCGCCTGGCAATGCGGACATGATGCGTCCGCGTGCGGCGGCCAGATCGATGGCATCGGATTCCGAAAGCGCGCCTGCCCAGCAGAGCGCGGTAAGCTCGCCCAAGCTATGGCCGATCGCGACTGAGGCATTCAGTGACAGCCGGCGAAGCTCGCTTAGCGCGGCGAGAGACGCTTTCACGATGGCTGGCTGATCGTTGTGTCCGTCCTGGCCGGGGAAGAGGAATCCGATGCGGGGCGGCGAAAGAGGGTCGATGCATGACGGCTCCATATTCGCCAACCTGGCAGCCAATTCTTCCGGAGTGGATGCGATTACGGCGGCGCGGAAGGTTGACGCGGGCTGTGATTCCGCCGCCAGGCTTGCAGCAACGTCGGTGAGCTCCGCGCGGGAGAGCGTTATTCTCGGCAATTCCTTGAGACATGAGTCGGAAACGCTCTCTGAAGCTTAGTGGCTCGGCAGTACATTCCGCCAACATAGTGGATGTCTTTTCAACCTGGACGAAGTAGGTTCGCATGGCAGTGACGCAGTTTGCATGCATCTCCGTAAATTCCGCGCTGTTCATTCGACGCCGCCCTTCCTTTGACCGACTGATTCCCTTGAGCGCTCTTGCGGGCCCAAACGTGGAGCCTTCGGGTCTCCTGGAACACTTTCAACGCGAAGGCTTCACACTCTGCGAATGAGCCGCACAATTAGAGCCGTCACGAGAACGGTTCCCGAGCAATCCTAAGCCGAGCATTTGATTTCTCCTCCGAGGACAAACTATAGTGACGCCGTGCATGGCCCTTGTTTGGCCCGGTTCGCCATGCAGGCGTCGCACACCAATAGGAATTGCACGAATCGCACCAAGGTCGTTACCTGTTCAGCCGATTCGATTGCCGGTATTTTTCGACGGAGCGAGGCGCTCCGATGGTAACAATCTGCGGTCAAGTGACCGCTGGCCGTCACAAATCCAGCGTGTGCATACGGCACAACTGCCGTCGGCGGTCCTAATCGTTAGCACGGCCCTTTGGTGCTTTTCACGCCGGCCCGATAGTCCACGCTGAATCCCTGCGCGCCGGCTATTCTCAATCGAAATCGCCGGCTCGCGATACGAAGGCTAAGCGAACGGCTGTCGGCGATTGCACGCTTGGGGCTCTGACCGCCCGCGGTTACTTGACCGCATGTTGTTACCATCCGAGGGCCTCGCCCCTTCGAAAACTGCCGGCCGGTGAATCGGCTCAATGGGCAGTGACGTTGGCGCGACTCGTGCATCGGTAATTGACGCATGCCGCCTGCGCGATTGCGTGAACATGGCCGCGTATGTGCTTGCTCTAGGTTCTTTCAAAGGAGAAATGAAATGCTCGGCTTAGGACTGCTCGGAACCATTCTTGTAATTGCATTGATCGTATGGATCGCTCGCAGAGTGTGAAACGCCGACTTGTAGAAGTGTCAGGCAGGCGCTACGCAGTTGCCAGGCGAATTGCAGGGGTTGATTTGTATACGGTGGAACATGGAGGCTTGGTTTGCGGTTTCGAACAACCGATTACAGGCCTCGATAACCCTGCTTCGGTCGCCCGTGGAGACCACCGCCCAAGCCGTGGCCGCCCTGGATGCACGGTTCCCCTGGCTCCGGTGCGCCGAGCGCTGTTGTGATCGGAGACGCTTGTGAAGCCGGTCAACTTTTCGTGGCGCTTGGCAAGGCCAAGGCCAAAGCCTGGCTGCCCGTGCCCGCACCCGCGGTGCGGTCCGATCGACGAACCGGCCCGGTGGCTCCATGATGTGGTTTGGTTCGCTCGTCACGGTAGGCGTGCGCGCGATCACGCGTCTTCCACGGCGAGAGCTCAAGCGCGTGCCGCTCCGACAAAAAGAAAAGCCTGACGGCCGTGAATGGTTTCTGACACTCGTTGGAGATCTTCAAACTTGGGATTTTGAAGCCGTGAGGAGAGTTGTGGCGGCGATCGGATTCCCCACCAAAACCTCCACCCCAACCGGTGGCGCTCCACGTTCGATGCGCCAAGCGTCCGCAAGGCATCCGCATATATCGCCGTGGCACGGATATCCGCGATCACCATCCTGCCTCCGGGTTTAAGGACTCGGAACGCTTCGCTGATCGCCCGCTTCCGATCGGCATTCGATCGGACGTTGTGTATGGCGAGGCTCGAAACCACCAGATCAAAAGTAGCATCCGTAAATGGGAGCGCTCGCATGTCCGCGGTCTCAATGTGCACGCGCTCGCTGACCCCTTCCAGCGACACGTTGCGCAGGGCGACGTCCATCGCGTTCCCTGACTGGTCCGTTTTGCTCCAGATATCCACGCCTGTCACTCGGCCTGTCATCAGCCTGCGTGCAACGGCCGTCAGCACTGCGCCTCGACCGCACCCCATATCGAGCACCATCTCGTCGCCACGCAGGTGAGTTCGGTCCAGAATGCGGTCCCACTCGATGAACTTGCCGCGTCTGGTGGTATAGAAAAAGCTGGTGGTGTTCACCAGGAACAGGACAAAATACAGCGTGATCGGCCCTGTGGCCTGACTTGGCATTCGCCACCAGGCGATCGCCACTCCAAGGCCCGTGAGTACCGTCAAAGATCCGAAGATCACCAGCGCGTAAGGTGCATCGTAGCCATATTCGCCGTGTCGCATGACGATCCGTGCTCGTACCACGACAGGTGCCTGCACCGCGCCACACGGCGTCCGGTCGAACCTGACGATCATTTCGAGCAATTTATTGCCATCAAACATCGAAGGATTAGACTAAACCGAGCAGGGAAACAAAATGTTCGCGACGAAACGGCGGCGGCACGGCTAGATTAGCCTCCGCACCGCTTTGGCGATCGGCGGGTTGGTGGGCTTGTCATTGACCATCTTGGTCCCCGACGATCACCACCGAGGGTTCTACGGTTACGCTGCGGTCGCACTGGTAGACATGATTCTGGCTAGGTATTACATTTTACGTCGGCGGGGCGTTCCCGGCAGGAACAGCCTACGTTGCCTTCGGGTATTTTTTGGGTTCCGCATTCGACAACAACAACACCGGTTACATTACGCCTCTGTTGTTCGCGCGAACGCCCGGTCAAGACGACAGCTTTATTTTTAGACTCGTCCGAAGAAATCGTGGGTAGACTCGGGCTCGGGCAGCTTGCCAAGTGAGTGATAGATCGCGAGTTCGAGGACCCGGAAGGTGCGGAAACCGTAGGATTTTCTCATGGTGACCTTGGCTTTGTTGTTCAGGCCCTCGACCACGCCACTGGAAAGAAGCTTTTGAGCGCGGAAATAGTTGAGAATCAGCTCGGCGCCATTCATCCAGGAACTTGCCGGGCAGTGGCGTCTCTCGCCGATTCCGGCCATCGTTTGTCCGGGATCGTCTTGTAGCCGCCAAGATTCCCACTCCCACGTGGCTCGCCGCCAGATACCGCTTCAGCGTGAGCGCTCGTGGATACTTGCTCTCCCTGGCAGCCATACATGCGAAGCCGTCCTCGCAGATGACTTCGCTGAAACGTGTCTCTTCGCACGCCGCAAGCCAGGCACTTGAGAGGGATAGACCCACATCGCGCCTGAAACGAGGAGCCGCCCGTCTTCCCCGATAACATGAAAAGGGGAGCCTTTCGGCTCCCCTGGTTTTCGTGAGTGAGATTTGAGATCGACTAGAAGGTGACCTTTCCGGTGAGTTGGAGGAGGCGCGGCGCGGAGTCGAAGCCCAGGAAGTTACCGTAGGGACTAGTCGGGGTCCCGGCCATTTGCAGGATTTGTCCAAATGTGGGATCGCCGAAGCCGCTGTCGGGAACGGCATAGTTCGGGTGGTTGAGGATATTGAAGGCCTGGGCGCCCAAGCCGAAGGTGACGCGCTCGGCAATCCTGAACGTCTTATAGACCTGCATATCGACGTCGAAGTACCCAGGGCCGCGAAACTGATTGCGGGTTTGCGGTGAAATCCCCGGGTAATTCGTGAACGTACTTGAGGCGCTTTGAACAAAATTATTAGCGTTCAAGCACGGCGTGTTGACTGCGGACGGCCCGCAGCTACTCGTGTACGGGGCGGTTGGGTAAGCGAGGATCGGCGCGTCTGTATTGGTAATGGCTCCGCTCCAGTTATTATCGGTGACGGTGAACGGCAAGCCCGTCCGCAGGAAGGTCTTGCCGGACCATTGCCAGCCCCCAAACACGGAATTCACGAGGTGACTGCCGAAACGGTACTTGGGCGTATACACCCAGTCCCCGGTCAAGCTGTGCCGGATGTCGTAATCGGAGTTGCCGTAATTCCCCTGTCGCAGCCCGTACGGGCTGATCTGTGTCCCGATGGCGGTATTGGTGTTGATGGGGAAGACGCCACCGTTGGAAACGTCGTCGAGGCCGTGGGACCAGGTGTAATTCAGGTCGAAAGTCAATCCGTGCGAAAGATGTTTTCGCACCGTAACGGTAGCGCCGTTGTAATTCGAAACGCCCCCGCTCTGGACCTCGTTGATTGTGCCGTAGCTGGGATTCGGCGGCGCACCCTGCGCGATCGCGCCGACGGTTGGGTAAAGCGCTCCGGGAAGCCCGAAGCTTTCCGGGTCATACGCGTTGCCCCAGGTATTTGAATACGGGATTTTGATACCGTGGTTGCCGTTATACGCCAGAATCAGAGCGTAGGATTTGCCCAGATCGCGCTGGATCTGCAAATTCCATTCCTGATAAACGGGCGAATGAATCGTCCCGTTGAAGTAATTGAACGAGGGCGCCTCAAAGACCGATCCGAGACTCTGCAGTTCGGCGGAGATCTGATTGAAGCTCTTATTGATATTGAAGGACTGCGCCGAGGCTGCGTAAATTGCAGCCCCGCCCGCGGGATCAAACGGCAGTACCCCCCCGGCAGGCCGGACACGGATCGCAACCGTAGCGGGCGGATCCGAATTCAAGTTGTCGACCAGCCCGGCGGGCGCATTATCGTAGAACATGCCGGCGCCGCCGCTGATGATGGTCCTGCCGGACGTGCCTGGGGAATAGGAGAAACCAAGGCGCGGAGACCAGTCGATTGTGTCGACGCCAGGGTATGCGTAATGCAGACCCGTGGCAATGTCGGCACTATAAGGGACACTGCCGTTGCCGGCAACCGTCGAAGGTAAGCTGGCAAACGGAGCCTTGAACTCTGAGAAGCAGTTAGTCTGACAAACCGGATTTGAGTTGTGCTCGGCGCGGAGAGCGATGGTCAACTTAAAGTTGGGGCGAACTCTCCACTCGTCTTGCGCATACATACCCAATCCCCACAGGGCGATCGGTATGTCGTTGCTGAGATTGTCGGATTGCCGGTACTGGAACGCCAGCCCATCGGCATACTGTTGCAGACCATTTTCCGTGTAGCCGAAGTAGACGGCCGGCTCGTTAAATGCGAAGTTATGGTCGCTGACGTCGTAACGCCGGAAGTTTTCACCGAATTTCAGATTATGATTCCCGAAGGTATAACTGAAATCGTCGATGACTTGGTATTGAGTGATGTTGCGGCCTTGGGGGAATTCGTAGATCCCATTGAAGCCGGTAAACGGAACCGTACCGGAAGTAATGATGCC
Source organism: Bryobacteraceae bacterium (assembly GCA_049511415.1). Lineage (GTDB taxonomy): Bacteria > Acidobacteriota > Terriglobia > Bryobacterales > Bryobacteraceae > Bog-159. The sequence goes on from JBEKYC010000112.1 coordinate 12,483, forward strand.
GTAAGGGAAAATGCTTAAATCCTGAGCGGTATTCTGCGTGAACTGGGCCCGGTAGTAGCTCAGCGTCGCCATGAAGGAGTTCGTCGCACGCGGACTCAAGATGTGCGTCTCATCCAACTGGGCGTCCCAAGAGGGCTGCTGGGAAATCGCGTCGAACGCCGGATCGACCGGATCAGTCGCGCTCGGCTGTGTGCCGCGATCTAGTTTGTAGCGGAAATAAGCCAGATCCTTGTCGCTGATTCGGTGATCCACGCGGCCGGCAAGAATCCACTCGGAAGCCAGAACCGAGGGGCTCGAGCGGAACTGCAGGGCGCAGGGCGCCGTAGCGGGGTTGAAGCCGGCGAGCGTCAGACTGTTGCATGCCGTGGTATTCGGGAGAGCACTCGCGCCGCTATATCCCGGCACGGCTTGGTACAGGTTGAACATCTTCTGGTAGGTGGCGGCCTCGTTGGGTTCCAGGGCGGTGACGTTAGCCAGCACCGCGCTCGCAAATTGCGGACTTGGAACGGTGAGGATATTGGTGACCGGCAGCACGAACTTGAGTCCTTCGTTGTCGACGAAGAAGAACGTCCGGTTCTTGATGATGGGGCCGCCAATAGAGTCCGCCCACTGATTCGCGTTGGCGAAGGGGGTTGCCGCCCCCTGCGTATTATTGAACGTATCGTTCGCGTTCAGGTACCGTCCGTTCCAGTAATAATTGGCGTTGCCGTGGATCTGGTTGGTGCCCGATTT
>JBEKYC010000113.1:0-12898 GCA_049511415.1 Bryobacteraceae bacterium
CCAGCGGAAATGCGCCGATATAGGCGTTGGCGCTGAGGATGCGGTCCCGAATGGTGGAGAGCGGCTCGCCGGTGTCGATGTTGCGCATCTCGTAACCCTTGCCGAGAAACTCGTCGATGCGGCCCATCACATCGTCGCCCAGCACCACGGCGACTTTGAGTCCGGGCGCCGCCTTGAGCACGGCGCGCGCACAGGCGATCGGATTGACGCCGCCGGCGTTGGCGACGACTTTGATGCCACGCTCGCGCAGTTTGCCGGCGATGCGCCCGATCAGCGGCGGAAAGTCGCGCGCGTAGCCGAGTTCGGGATCGGCCTGCCGCTGCTTCTGCAGGATCGACATGGTGACTTCGGCGAGATAGTCGAGCGTGAGATAGTCGATAGGCCCGTCGTCCACGAGGCGCACGGGCGCTTCCAGCCAGTCGCCCCAGAAGCCTTGTCCATTCGCTATGCGAATGGGGGTCTGGGGGCTGGGGGCTGGGGACTGGGGGTTTGGATTCACAGCGTCTCCAGTACCAGGGCTTCGCCTCTTGGGCGATGCAGTGTCACTTCGAGCGCCATCGTCAGCACCTGGCGCGTATCCAGCGGATCGATTAGCGCATCACAGTGGCCGCGCGCGGCGGCGTAACGCGCGTCGAGCCAATGCTCGTAGTCGGCCTTCGTTTTCGCGATAGCGGCTTCCAGTTGCTTCGGCAGCGGCTCTCCGCTGGCCTTGTATTTCTCCAGTTCCACCGAGAACAGCGCTTGCACCGCGGAGTCGCCTTCCATCACGCCGATGCGCGCGGTCGGCCAACTGAACGTAAAATTCGGCTCGAAGCCCTGGCCCGCCATGGCGTAATACCCCGCGCCACTGGCATGATTGAGTGTCAGGATCAGCTTGGGCACCGAAGTACACGACATGGCTTCCACCATGTCGGCGCCCGCGCGTATGATGCCATCGCGCTCGGCTTCCGGCCCCACCATAAAGCCGGAGACATCCTGCAGATAGATCAGCGGGTGACCCTGGCGCTCGTTCAGTTCGACGAAGTAGGCTACCTTGCGCGCCGATTCGGTATACACGATGCCGCCGATGCGCGGGCGTCCTTCGGAGCGCAGAAAGCCGCGGCGATTGGCGATGATGGCCACCGGATGGCCCGACAGGCGCGCATTGGCGCACAGCATTTCGGGGGCGTATTCGGGCTGGAATTCGGTGTAATCGCCGCCATCGAAGATGCGGAAGATGACTTCCTCGATGTCGTAGGGCAGGCGATGATCGGTGGGCATGACGCCGTAAATGTCGCTGCCATCGCGGGCCGGAGGATTGCCTAGCGAGGGCGCGGCCGAGGCGGGCAGATCGCGGAAGCGCTGGCGGATGCGCGTCAGGCACTCGGCGTCGTCCTTGGCCATGTAGTGGGCCACGCCGCTCACACTGGTGTGCATGCGCGCGCCGCCGATGGCTTCGGAATCGACCACCTGGCCGGTAGCGCCTTTGACGAGATTCGGGCCACCGAGGCCCATGAAGCTCGTGCCTTCGACCATGATGATGTAGTCGCTGAGCGCGGGAAGATACGCGCCGCCCGCGATGCAAGCACCCATCACGGCGGCGATCTGCGGCACACGGAGCTTGCGCCGCATAAGAGAATTATAGTAAAAAATCCGGCCGCCGCCATACTGGCCGGGAAAAATCCGGTCCTGGTACGGCAGATTGACGCCCGCCGAATCGACTAAATAGACGATTGGGACGCGGTTGCGCATGGCGATTTCCTGCGCGCGCAGGCCTTTGGTGACGGTCTCCGGCCACCAGGAACCGGCCTTCACGGTAGCGTCGCCGGCGATGATCACCGCGTGGCGGCCTTCGACGATGCCGATGCCGGTGATGGAACCGAGGCCGGGCGCTTCGCCCTCGTACTGGTCGTAAGCCAGCAGCAGGCCGATTTCGAGGAAGCGCGTGCCGGGATCGATTAAGGCGGCGATGCGCTCGCGCGCGGTCATCTTGCCGGCGCGGTGTTGGCGCTCGATTTTGGCGGGTCCGCCGCCGGCGCGCAGGCGCTCTTCGAGCTTTTGGAGTTGTTCGACGAGGAGGCGCATGTGCGCGATGCGCGCGACCCTGGAGGCGGCGGATGCGGGTTCGGGAATTGTGCTCACGTTATGTCAGGGTAGCGCGAAAGGGGCGAGTTGGCGGTTTTGGGGGGCGGGGCTGCTTTCGTTTAATTGGGTTCGGTAAGTGTTCGATTATGGGACTAGGTTCGTTTGGTATTACGGCGTGTGGCCAGTGTTTTTGGTGGGTGCTTGAATCGGGGCAAACCAACATCATCTCTTAGTTTACTCTTCGGGGACGCGGGCTGAGGTATAAGTGCTTTATTTTGTGTGGAAGAGGTGCCGTGACCGGACCAGGCCTCACCGAGGACGAGCTTTTCATCTACGCATTCGGCTGGCCCGCTCCGTACTGCCTCGCGACTCTGATCTCTGTAAGACGAGAAGATTGAGTGCAAAGGCCCGCTTCTCCGCCCTCGGAGCCGATTAAGGTGACTCTGACGCCATTATTCAGGTGAGTGTGTATGGCCGCATCGGGGGAAGGGCCGCCTAAAAGGCGGCTGCGGCCAGGATTGGCCGCCCCACTCAGGAAGAACGTCCCGCGAATTGTGCCGCGACTCGCGAAGACGGTGCCTTTCCCATTAGCGGCCCCTGGGCGCGGTTATACTCACTTGGAGGCCGCTCAAATGAAAATCTGCCGCTGGCTACTGTTTTTCGTTTGCTCGATCGCACTTTGGTCGCAGGACAAGTTTGGCGGCTTCGACGCGGACGTCGAGCGCGCGATGCTGGAACTACGCGTTCCAGGCGTCGCGGTGGGTGTGATAAAGGAGGGCAAGGTCGTGCTTGCCAAAGGCTACGGCGTACGCGAGGCGGGGAAGAGTCCTAGCGTCGATCCGGACACTCTCTTCGCAGTCGGCTCCATGACGAAATCGTTCACGGCGATCACGGTGGCGATGATGATCGACGAAGGCAAGCTGGAGTGGGACCATCCGGTTCGCGATTACCTGCCGTGGTTCCGCATGTACGATCCGGTGGCGACCGAGCTCATGACGCCGCGGGATCTGTTGACGCACCGGTCGGGGTTGCCGCGGCACGACTTTATCCGCTTCAGCACACCACTGGACCGCGAGGAACTGGTGCGCCGGCTGCGATATCTCGAGCCGAGCCGCACCTTTCGCGATGTGTATCAGTACAACAACCTGATGTATGTCACGGCCGGATTTCTGGCCGGAGAAGTGGCGCATTCTACTTGGGAGAACCTGGTGACTCAGCGGATCTTTGCGCCCTTGGGAATGATGAGATCGACCGTATCGGTGGCCGAGACCTTGAAGCGCGAAAACTTCGCGCGGCCACATCTGACGCAGGATGACAAGGCGCAGGTCACGGAGTTTTACGACTACCAACGGTTCGGAGTCGGGCCCAACGGAGCGGTGAATTCTACAGTGAACGACTTCCTGAAGTACCTGCAATTCCAGCTTGGCGACGGAACGGTGGGGGAAAAACGGGTAGTGTCGCATGAGCAGATGCAGCAGCTTCACCGGCCGATTACGGTTTCGCCGCAGGGCGGTGGTTACGCGCCAGGATGGGAAGTGATGACGCATCGCGGCCATGCCGTGTTGGAGCACGGTGGATCGATCACCGGATTTACTTCGATGATGATGCTACTACCCGAAAACGAAGTGGGAATTGTAGTCATGAACAATCTCGGGAGCGCGTTGCCAAGCATATTGACAAACGATCTGGCGGACCGGCTGTTGGGACTCGTTCCCACGGACTATCTCGGCGTGACGCTTCAGGAACGAGAAAGGGCGATCGAGCGCGGACGCGCGGAAAGGAAGAAGATCGAGTCGGAACGCGTGCCTGGCACGAAACCGAGTCTCGAAATCTCAGCCTATACGGGCGAGTACTTTCACCCGGCGTATGGAACCATTCGCGTGGAAGGAGCAGGGACGGGGCTGGTGGTGCACTTCGGCGCGCTCGATATGATGTTGAAACATTACAACTTCGATACGTTCGAATGCGAATCGGAGTTTATGAGCGGGATGGCGCAATTCCGCCTGAATCCGGCCGGGAGCGTCAAAGAGCTATGGCTACCGCTCGAACCGGCGGTCAAGCCATTCGTATTCGTAAAGAAGTAGGGTAAGCCAAGAGTCATTGGATCTCGCGGAATACAGGCCGATACATGGCCGTAGATCCGGTCAACCGCAGCGGCACGCACCTCAATCTCCATCCTCCGGCATGCGGACTGGTCTACGAGTTGGCTCCCCTGCCTGCTTTCCGGCAGGTCCTGCCGGCTGAAAAGCCGGCTGCGGGCAAAAGTGCCCGCCCCACCCCAGATTGTCACGCGGTGTACAATCATGGGTGTCGATTGACCACTCGGAGGGACCTGGGAATGCGACGCGCCTGCATCGCTATATTCTTTTGTTTTTCGCTACGCCTGTGGGGCCAAAGTTGTGTCACCTTCGCCGGACCGGAAATCGGCACGCTTTTCAGCGGCACTTCCATCACCGGCCTGCTGCAGCAGCCTGACGGATCGTATACCGCCATCACGGCGCCCACCAGTCCGCCGTTTGCCATCCAGAACCTGGTTCCCAAGTTCAACGCTTACCTGGGAAGCTGTATCACGCCGCCCACCTCGATCGGGCTGCCTTCCGTCACGATCAATCCGCCGCCGGTGGGCTCGGCATCGCAAATCGTGGCATTCGGCAATTTCATCGACACTTCCAGTATTCCGGGCGCGGCGTATACGGGTGAGGCGTCGCCGGAGCCGCACATTAGCGTCGGCGTGATCGCATCCGGCGCGGGCAAGGTTACGAACATCACGGTGCCGGACGGCGCAGCCACGGTCGCCACGGCGGATTTCAACAACGACGGCCATGCAGACCTGGCGGTAGTTTATACCGGCACTTTCAGCGGTGGAACGCAATCCGCCGGCGGCGTGGCGATTCTGCTGGGCAATGGCGACGGCACGTTTCAGCCCGCGGTCAGTTATCCGGCGGGACCGAATGCACTGCACGTCGCCATTGCGGATTTGAACAACGACGGGAAGTTGGATCTGGCGGTGACGGCGGACTCCGGCAGCGTCACGCTACTGCTGGGCAATGGCGACGGCACGTTCCGCAGCGGGTCCACGATTACGGCGGGTCTGGGGACTGGTCCGGTCTCGGTGATCGCCGCCGATTTTAACGGCGATGGAAAATTGGACCTGGCAACCTCCAACGAAGATGGCACCATATCGATCCTGCTGGGCAATGGCGACGGCACTTTCCAGACGCCGCAGAACTTTAAGGCCGGATCGGATTGCATCTACCTGGCGGCCGCCGACTTCAATAAAGATGGCAAGCTGGATTTGGCCATCAACGATTTTGCAAGTTCCCTGTTGATCGTGATGCTCGGCAAGGGCGACGGCACATTCGGTCCACCGGCCGTGTACAACACCACGCCAACGCCCACGGGCCTGATCATCACGGACTTCAATGGCGATGGCAATCTGGATATCGTAACCGGCTCAGGCACGCCGGGCATTATCACGGCGGATTTCGGATCGGGCGATATCAGTGTGCTGTTGGGTAACGGCGACGGCACGTTCCAGGGCGGGCCGCTCTACCCGTTGGGAAGCAGGCCGTTTGCCATCGCCACGGCGGACCTCAACGGCGACGGCCTGCCGGATCTGGTCACGGCTAACCAGTATTCGCAGAATCTCTCCATCCTCCTGAATCAGGGAAAGGGATTGTTTAAGGCCGCCCCTACCTACAGCTTTACGTCGGCAACGACCTCCAATAATCCGATGTCAGTAGCTTTGGCTGACTTGAATGGAGATGGAAAAGTCGATGTCGCCACCGCGATTAACTCGGGTAGCGTGGCCGTGTCGTTGGGTAATGGCGACGGCAGCTTTCAGGCGGCCACTTATTACACGACCGCTTCCGGATCGTTCATGGTGTTGGCGGGCGACCTGAATGGTGACGGTAAGCCGGATCTGGCCGTGGCCAACGCCAGCTACGGCGTGGCGGGGACGGTGTCGATCCTGCTGGCCGGCGCGGGTGGTGCTTTCGGCGCGGCGACCAGTGTGACGGCCGGCAACAACACCGACTTCATCGCGCTCACCGACGTGAATGGGGACGGCAAACTCGACCTGCTGGTGCTGAGTCAAGGCACGAGCCCGGCGAGCGATCCGGGCGGCGTAATGGTTTTTCTGGGCAAAGGCGACGGCACTTTCCAAGCGGCGGTGAGCTACGCGGTGGGCAGCAATCCCAGCGCTTTGGCTGTCGGCGATGTGAACGGGGACGGTAAACCGGACCTAGTCGTCGGCACCTATGACTTGAACTTCAATAGCTATGTAGCAGTCATGCTGGGCAATGGCGATGGCACATTCAAGAATCCCGTGCTGTATCCCGGTCAGTCCGGCATGTCCGACATAGTCATTCAGGATATGAATGGGGACAACAAGCCCGATATCGTTCTGGCGAGTTGTTGCGGGGCGACGGAGATGAGTTATCTGCTGGGCAACGGCGACGGCACCTTCCAACCCCAGGTGTTATTCAACGGCGGACCCTCCCCCTACTTCATCGCCGTGGCCGACTACAATGGCGATGGCAAACCCGATCTGGCCATTGCTAACCAAGGTGGCAACGGCGGGTACGTCACGGTTTTGCTGAACACGACACAGATGGCGGCGTTTGTGACCAAGTCGGCCACCGCGGGGCAGATCGAGCCCTTTGCGGCGGATTCAATTGTCGCGGCTTATGGGTCCAACCTTGCGATCGGGACCGAAGTGGCGACGCCGCCTCTGGGGACCTCCCTCGACGGTACCACCGTGACGGTGACGGACTCGATGGGTGTGACGCGGCCGGCGGACCTATTCTACGTGTCAGCCACGCAGGTGAACTACGAGATACCGGACGGCACGGCTCCAGGAACCGCGACCGTAACTATCACGAACAAGAGCGGCGTGGTGCAGACGGCCACGATTCAGGTCGGCACCGTTTCCCCCGGGCTTTTCGAACTGAATGCCGCGGGATTAGTGGCGGCCTGGGTGCTTCCGGTTGTTAATGGCGCGCAACAAGCTCTGCAGCCGGTCTATCAGTTGAATTCGTCGAACGCCGTGGTGCCGCTGCCCATCAATGTGAGCGCCGCCAATTCACAGTTCTATCTGGAAATGTACGGCACCGGAGTCCGCAACGCCAAGAACGTCACCGCCACCGTGGGCGGCGTGAATGTGCCGGTGCTATTTTCGGGACCAGCCCCCGGCTATGCAGGCGAGGACCAGGTGAATATCGGTCCGCTGCCCCTGTCGTTGGCCGGCAAGGGCAACGTCAACATCATCGTGACGGCGGACGGACAGGTGGCCAACACCGTCAGTGTGGCGATTCAATAGACGCTATTTCACGGGTGAGAAATCCGTGGGTTCCATATACACGGATACGACCTTATTGACGATCTTGCCATTGGCTTCCGAATCCTTCTGCACCTTCTGCCACTCGGGATCGGCGCCGAACTCCGCCCAATTTTTCTTGGCGGCCTCGCGGCTGGCGTGCGCGATGACGTAGATCAACGTATTTTGCGAATTGGGCGCGTCCTGCGGAACCCAATAGGCAATGTTGGTCATGCCGTGGCGTTCGAAAATCTTGGTGGTGTGATTGCGGAAGCGCGCCAGCAGATCCGGCAGTTTGCCTTCGTTGCAGGTATACGTGCGCAATTCGAAGACCCGATGGTCCTGCGCCAAGGCGTTCGGAACGGCGACGGTAGCGGCGGCGAGCGCCGCGAGGGAAAGAATCAGTTTGAGCGACATGCAGTCAGTTTACAATGGTGCACGGCATATGAAGCGTTATTTTCTTTTCCTGTTCGCCGGATCTCTATGCGCCGCGCCGCCGGCGCCCACCGTGCGCGAAGCGCGGAAGTTCATGGACGACGCCGAAGCCCGGCTGCTGGTCTTGTCCGTGGAAGGCAGCCGCGCCGATTGGGTGAAGTCCACGTACATCACCGACGATACCGAAGCCCTGGCGGCCAAGGCGGATGAACGCCTGATCAACGCCACCGTCGAGTTGGCGAAGCAATCCACGCGGTTCGATGCGTTGAAGGTGCCCGATGATCTGGCGCGCAAGATGAAGCTGCTCAAGCTTTCGCTGACGCTGGCAACTCCCGCCGATCCCAAGGAGAGCGACGAATTGACGCGCATCGCGGCATCCATGGAAGGCACGTACGGCAAGGGCAAGTATTGCCCGCCGGGCAAGAGCGAGTGCCTGGATCTGGAAGACCTGACGCGCGTGATGGCCAACAGCCGCAATCCCGCCGAGCTGCTGGATGCATGGCGGGGGTGGCACGCCATCGCGCGGCCTATACGCCCCGACTTCGTCCGCTACGTGGCGCTGGCTAACAAGGGCGCGCGCGAACTGGGCTTCGCGGACGACGGCGCCATGTGGCGCGCGAAGTACGATATGCCGCCGGACGATTTCGCGAAGGAACTGGACCGCTTGTGGGAACAGGTGAGGCCGTTGTATCTGTCCCTGCATGCCTATGTGCGCGTCAAGCTTCGCGAGAAGTATGGACCGGATGTTGTGCCTGAGAAGGGTCCGATTCCGGCGCATCTGTTGGGTAACATGTGGGCGCAGACCTGGGATAACATCTACCCTTTGGTGGCCCCCGCGGATGCCGATCCGGGTTTCGATCTGACCGAGATTCTGAAGAGCCGCAAAACCGATTACAAGCAGATGGTGCGCTATGGCGAGGGTTTTTTCAAATCGCTGGGCTTCGCGCCGCTGCCGGAGACTTTCTGGGAGCGTTCGCAGTTCATCAAGCCGCGCGACCGCGACGTGGTGTGTCATGCGAGCGCCTGGGATATCGACTTCGTGGAAGACGTGCGGCTGAAGATGTGCATCGATATTACGGCGGAAGACTTTCTTACAATCCATCATGAGTTAGGTCATAACTTCTATCAGCGCGCTTACGACAAGCAGCCGTTCTTATTCCGCGATAGCGCCAACGACGGATTTCATGAAGCGGTCGGCGACACCATGGCACTTTCGGTGACGCCGGAATATCTGGTCAAGCTGGGGCTGCTGGATAAGGCCCCCGATGCATCCAAGGATATCGGGCTGCTATTGCGCAAGGCGCTGGAGAAGATCGCGTTTCTGCCTTTTGGGCTGGTGATCGATCAGTGGCGTTGGAAAGTGTTTTCGGGTGAGATTCCGCCGGAAAAATACAATCAGGCATGGTGGGAGTTGCGCCTTAAGTACCAGGGTGTAGCGCCGCCAGTGGCGCGCAGTGAGGAGGATTTCGATCCGGCTGCCAAGTATCATGTGGCCTCCAACACGCCTTACATGCGCTATTTCCTGGCCGACATACTGCAGTTCCAGTTCGACCGCGCGCTGGCGAAGATCGCAGGCTGCCGGCAGCCTTTGCATCGCTGTTCGATCTACGGCAATAAGGAAGCGGGGCGGCGTTTCAACGCGATGTTGGAAATGGGCCTGAGCCGTCCATGGCCGGAAGCGCTGGCGGCGCTGACTGGTGAGTCCCGCATGGATGCTACCGCCATCCGCGATTACTTCGCGCCGCTGCAGAAGTGGCTGGACGAGCAGAATCGCGGCAAGCCGGTGGGCTGGTAGTTATCCGGCGGCCGCGGCTGCAAGCGCGTGAATCACTGCGATATTCGCGATCAGCTCGGCAGGCAGGCCGTGCCGGTGCTGGAGATACTCGACGCTCGAGTAAGTCACCCAGACCTTACCGGCTGAGTCTTCGGCAATCAGGATCTTCAGAGGCAGATCGATCGCTGTGCTGGGAGCGGCGAGCATCAGTGGAGTGCCGCCCTTGGGACTGCCGAAGATCAGCAGCTTGGTGTTCGGCATGGCGAGGCCGGCCTTTTCGGCTTCACCGCTGTGATCGATGAGTGCGAAGATCTTGACGCCTTTGCCGTCGAGGATTCCTGTCAGCTTGGCCACCGTGGCGTCCACGGAGTGTCCGCTGGGGATGGTAACGAGACCGTTCTTTGGCATTTCTGGCATCTACTGGCTGATCCGGGAGCTTTTGACTAACCCACCCACTTGGATCTGGATGTCACCCGCGTCGGTGCGAGTCAACGGGAACTCCACAGTTTTGTGCTGTCCCGGAGTCAGTGAGATGCGGGTGAAACCCTGTAACTCGCGCACTACGCCGGGATGCTTGATATACAATTGCACGACTTCTTCGCCGGCGCGTTTTCCCGAGTTTCGTACATCGACAGAGATCTTGAGCGGGCTGCCGGCGCGCGCCTCAGCCGGCACTTGTAAGTTGGAATACGAAAACGTGGTGTAACTGAGGCCGAAGCCGAATGGATAGAGCGGCTCGCCTTCGAAGTAGCGATAGGTGCGGCCTTTCATGTTGTAGTCGTCAAACGGCGGCAATTGGTCTTCGGACTTATAGAATGTTACCGGGAGGCGTCCGGCCGGATTGTAGTCGCCGAAGAGCACGTCCGCCAGCGCGGCGCCTCCCGCCTGACCGGGATACCACAGTTCCACAATGGCCGGCACATGCTCCTTTGCCCAATTCACCGCCACGGCACTGCCATTCAACAGCACCAGCACGACGGGCTTGCCCAACGCCGAAACACGCTGCAGTAACCCTTCCTGCACGCGCGGTATGTTGAGGCTGACACGGTCGCCGCCGCGGAACCCTTCCACTTGTACGCGCATCTCCTCGCCTTCCAGGCGCGGCGAGAGTCCCAGGAACATCAGGACCACGTCGGACTGGCGGGCTATCTGCAGGGCTTCGTCTTCGTAACTTGCGTGCGGTGGCGCCCACACCAGCCGGATGTCGGCGTCGCCGTGTACTTCGTGGAACTCCACGCGAATGGGATACAACTTACCGGCTTCCAGATCGACCGTCTCGTATTCATAGCCGCGTTCATGCACGTTGTCACGTCCGGCCAGGCGCTTGCCATTCAGATACACTTCGTAGGCATTCAGACCCGTGGCGCCCAACTGATACTTACCGCTGACCGGCGGAGCCAGGAAGCCGGTCCAGCGGACGCCGAAGTTATCGTCATCCATGTCGGCGCGCGGCGCGCCGTCCCACCAGTTGAAATCGATTTGCGGATCGATGCGTGTGAAGAGCGGCTGCGGATTTTCGGGGATCTTGGCGGCCTGGCGCATGGCGCGTGAAACGAATGCCTGCGAGAAGTACGCCCGCCCGTTGAACGCCGCCGTATTGAAATACTCTGCCTTCAGACCGTTCTGTTTGTCCGCGCCATCCGAAGTGAAGAGCGCGGACAACGGCACGGTCTCCAGCAGCGGCATCCCTTCGGCGAGGTCCGACCCGCGCGCATACAGCACCTTAGTTCCAGGCGAAACTTTGCGCTGGATGCCCGCCAGCGGCGTGACTGGGTGCGACGGCTCGCCGTTATAATTGCCCAGCAGCACTTCCACGGAATCGGCGTTCGGACCGATCACCGCGATGGTCTTCAGATCGCGGCGCAGCGGCAGCACGCCGCCTTCGTTTTTCAGCAGCACGATGGACTTGCGCGCGGTTTCGAGGGCCAGTTGCTGGTGCTCGGGACTGTCGTTCACCGCGTAAGGGATCTGCGCCCAGCGCACCATCTCTGGCGGATCGAACATGCCGAGCTTGAAGCGGGCCGTGAGCAGGCGGCGCAGCGCCGTATCCACATCGCTCTCGGCCAGCAATCCTTGTTTGACGGCGGGCACGACGTTTTCATATTCCAGGCCGCAATCGAGATCGGTGCCGGCCTTGATGGCCATCGCGACGCCCTCGGGAGCGGTCTTGGCCGCTTTGTGCCCCTGGTAAATGTCGCCGACCGCGCCGCAATCGGAAACCACGTAGCCGGGGAAGCCCCACTCGCCGCGCAGAATCTTCTCCAGCAGCGGCGGATTCGCGCAGGCCGGCAGACCGTCCACGCTGTTGTAGGCGCACATCACCGACATGGCCCCGCCCTCTTTGACGGCGGCCTGGAACTGCGGCAGGTACGTGTCGCGCAGGTCGGCATCGGAGATGCGCGCGTCGAACACGTGGCGCGTCAGCTCGGGGCCGCTGTGGACCGCGTAGTGCTTGGCGGTGGCGACCACCTTCAAATATTTCGGGTCATCGCCCTCCAAGCCGCGAATGAACTGCACGGCCATGCGCCCAGTCAGATAAGGATCTTCGCCGTAAGTCTCCATGCCGCGGCCCCAGCGCGGATCGCGAAAAATATTGATGTTGGGAGTCCAGAACGTGAGCCCCTGGTAGATGCCGCGCTTGCCGCGCCGGACGAACTCGTGGTGCTTGGCGCGGGCTTCGTCGGAGATGGCGGTCGCCATGCGAAACAGCAGATCGGTGTCCCAGGTGGCGGCCACGCCGATGGTTTCCGGAAACACAGTGGCGCGGCCGGCGCGCGCCACGCCGTGCAGGCACTCGTTCCACCAGTCGTACGCGGGCACGCCCAGGCGGTCGATGGCGGGCGATGCACTCAACAATTGGGAAGCTCTCTCTTCCAGGGTCATGCGTGCGAGCAGATCGTCCACGCGTTTTTCGAGAGGTTGGCTGGGGTCTTTATAAATCTGCCCGGCCAGTGGCAGGCAGGCTGCCGCGACGAGGAGGGACAAACGGGCGCTGGTCATCTTTTCTATAATCTCTCATAGAGGTGCGGGATGGCGCTCCAGTTTACAACTTCGCATTTGGAAGATTCACTGACTTTATTACGGTATTACAAGAAAATGGGGGAAGCTGCGATGGCGCAGGTTGCGGACGAACGACTGTTCGCCGCTTTGGATCCGGAGGCTAATTCCATCGCCATCATCGTCAAACATATCGCCGGCAACATGCGATCGCGCTGGACGGATTTTCTGACTAGCGACGGCGAGAAGCCCGATCGGGATCGCGACACCGAATTTGAAGCCCCGCCGACCACGCGCGCCGAAGTCATGGC
>JBEKYC010000114.1:0-12086 GCA_049511415.1 Bryobacteraceae bacterium
TCATCGCCACCCCCACCCATCTGAAGATCGCGATGTTGGAGAAGGCGGACGAGACGGGCCGGTCGATGATCTTGCTCTACTCTAACGACGGGGATATCTTCTTTAATGCACCGAACGGTCGCTTGCACCTACACAGTTCACAGATCTCCGAAGAGGTTGGAGGCGGCAGTTAAAATCGATCCAGCGCTTCACTGGTCAGCCGCCCTTTTGCTCTCCTGAAAAGAGGGGGCATCTTCTAAGATGCCGCGGCATACTTAAGTTCCAAGTTTGCTAACAGGACTGTATATGTCATCCGTATTCGACGCTTCCACCAAAATCCCCCGTCGCGTGAAGGACCCCATCACCGACGACACCCTGCCCCCCTCCGGCTCCCTGAACTGGAAGCAGATCACTTCCGACTCGGCCCTGTCCGGCACCACCGGCGCCGACTGCATGCTGGTCACCGGCGACCGCTGGCAGCAAATGACCGGGTCGCTCACCGAGAACTATTCACAGGACAAAACCATCACGGTCCAGGGCAAGCACACCGAAACCATCACCGGCGACCGCAGCGTCACGGTTTCCACCGGCAATATGACCCGCGCCGTCTCGGCGGGCAGCGTGACCGACAACGTCGGCCAGGGCCATCAAGCCACCGTAGGAACCAGTTACCAATTGCAGGCCGGCATGAATATCCAGGAAACGGCCGGAATGAAGCATTCCATTCAGGCCACCATGGTCGAAAACTCGGCCAGCGCCACCGCCACCAATACCGCGGGCGCCATGATGACCATCCAGGGCACCCTCGTCAAGATCAACTGCTAGAAAAAAATCCACCGACATCTGTAACGCTCAAGGTGCTGAAACTCACTAGCATGTGAGGGGGCCAGCGTGAGCGCCATCGAAACACAGGGAATATTCATGGAAAGCTGGATAGCGAAGAAAGCCGAAGAGTCACGCCGGCGTCAGGTGATGGCACAGACCCTTACGCAACGGGCCGCCGATATATGGGGGCAACTGCGATCGGCCCTGCGGGAAAATGTCGCGGAATTCAATGCCCTGTTCGGCAAAGAGGATCCCGCGCGCCTGGTGGAATACGAGGAGGAACAGCACCGCAGCCTCGTCAAATGCAAGGCGCAGCCGGACACTTACGTCGAAGTTCAACTGGACCCGGACGCCGGCCATATTGTCTATACCCGCGCCGACGACGCTGTCTCCACCATGGCTTCGGAAATGAGGATTTTCGCCGTCCTGGCCACGCCGGGCGAGATACTCGATGTCGAAATGGATGGCCAGGGCGATACGCACCTGGCGCGGAGAGGCCAGCGCCTGGATCTAAACCAGGCGTGCGAACTCATCCTCGGGCCGGTGCTTTTCCCGCGCTGAACGAATGGGAGTGAAGCGGTGATGCGCGCAACCTGCATGACCTTGGCAATTCCGGCCTTCGCGATCCTGTGCGATGCCCAGGTGGAAGCCCGTTATGTGGCCGCCTCCGGGTTTACGGTCTCGTCCGGCGCGCGCGGCGCCCTTCTGCTGGATGAACCGGCGCTGCTGTTTTCATACCCTGACGGGCAGATCCGCATCCCGTACGAGCATATGCTGTCATTGCGTATCGAGTGGCCGTACCGTCGTTTTGATGCCGCGGCGCAAGTAGGCGCGGGCAAGATCAACCTGCCGGAACGGGACGCGGTCCAGCGCCTCTCCATCGGCTTCGAAGATACCGCGGGCCGCATCGATATGCTCGTCCTGGAGATTGGCGCCGGTAGCGTACCATTCGTAATCAAGACTTTGGAATCACATAGCCGGATGCAAGTTGTCCGGGTGCGCCCCGACAAGCGCCCCGAAATCCTTTTCAAGGCGATGACGTTCGATGCCCCGCCCCGGCCCGATCTGGCCCGGCTGGACCCATCGCAGCAGTATGCCGCGCAAGCATCCACTATGCCTAGAGCCATCTTCTGGGGTGTTGGCCTGCGATGGTAATTGTGCCACGCCCCGCGTTAATTCGGAAACACAGGAAACCCATTATGTCTACCCGCACTCTCGAATTCGGCACAGCCTGCCTCCTCCTGCTGCCGATTGCGATCCTGGCCGCGCCGCCCGACCGCATAGGACCGATTGATCCCCATCACACCGTCGTTTTGACCGGCAACCGGAGCCCCAAGGCCGACCCGAAATTCGACCAGGGCCTCGTGGACGCTTCGTTTAAGCTCTCGGATATCACATTGATGCTCCGGCGTTCTCCCGCCCAGCAAGCCGCCATTGAGCAATTCCTCAAGGAGCAGCAAGATCCCTCCTCGCCCGAGTACCATCGCTGGCTCACTCCGGAGCAATACGCCGACCGCTTCGGCCTCAGCGCTCATGATGTGTCCCTCATTACCGCCTGGCTCCAGGGCGAGGGGTTCAAAGTGGAGCCCGGCCGCGGCCGTCAATTCGTAGTCTTCAGCGGCACGGCCGCGCAGATTCAGAGCACGTTTCGCTGTGAAATTCACCGATACCAGGTCAATGGCACGATGCATTTCGCCAATGCCGGCGATCCATCGATTCCGGCGGCTTTGCGGACGGTTGTGCTTGGCATCCGCGGTCTGGATGATTTTTACCCAAAGCGGAGCGCCAGGAGGCAAACCGCCAAGCCACGCGCCAACGGAACCGATGGCGCTCACTACCTGGTGCCCGGCGATGTGGCGACGATCTATGACATAACGCCCCTCCAAAGTCTCGGCTTCACGGGGACCGGACAGAAAGTCGTCATAATCGGAACCACCGACGTCGACTTGTCGGACCTGGCCTATTTTCGCGAGTTCTTCGGTCTGCCTGCTAATGTGCCGCAGCTCATCCTGGCCGGCGCGGATCCGGGCACCATCAGCGGCGATTTAGACGAAGCGAATCTGGACCTGGATTGGGTAAGCGGTATTGCGCCGGATGCGACCATCTATTACGTCGCCGCACAGAGTTCGTGGACGGCCGTGCAATATGCCATCGATCAGAACATCGCTCCCGTCATCGGCATGAGTTACGGCTACTGTGAGCCACAAATTTCCTCGGACCCCTCCTCGTCCGCAACATTCGATCAGCAGTTAGCGCAGCAGGCCAACACTCAAGGGACTACTTGGATCACCGCTTCCGGCGATGGCGGAGCCGCGGAATGCGACGAGGGGTCGCCATCCGCTCAGTACGGTTATGCCGTCCAACTGCCCGCCAGCATACCCGAAGTGACTGGTGTTGGCGGCACGGAATTCAACGAAGGCAGCGGCGCCTACTGGTCTGCAAACCCCAGTGCGAACTACTCTTCCGCACTCTCCTATATCCCGGAGGTTGGCTGGAACGATACGACCATAAGCGGAGAAATCTCGGCTTCGGGCGGCGGCGCGAGCATTTTCTTCTCAAAACCGTCATGGCAGACAGGTCCGGGAGTTCCCGCTGACAATGCGCGGGACGTGCCGGATATCTCGATGGCCGCCTCAGCCGATCACGATGGCTACGAGACATCTCTGACCGCCGCTCCCAGTTTCATCGCACAGGGAGGCACCTCGGCGGCCGCCCAGGTCTTTGCCGGAATCATTGTCTTATTGAACCAGTATCTTGTGCAGGGGGGCTATCAGGCGCAGGCCGGTGTAGGCAACATCAATCCGAAGCTTTACAGCCTGGCTCAGGGATCGTCCAGTCCTTTCCACGATATAACTGGCGGGAGCAACATTGTCCCTTGTACAGTGGGCACCACGAATTGCACTACGGGGGAAATCGGGTTTAATGCCGGCCCAGGATACGATCAAGTGACCGGCCTGGGCTCAGTGGACGTGAACAAGCTGATCACTGGATGGGTCGCCTCGTCCACGGTTGGTACGACGACAACGGTATCCGCGAACCCAACGACTATCGCCTCCACCGGCACCACGGTACTGACAGCTACCGTCACGGCTGCCTCCGGGAGTGCCTACCCGACTGGAAATGTCACCTTTGCGGCGGCCGCCAACACTTTGGGGACAGCCAGCCTTTCCGGATCGGGAACTGCCGCCACAGCCAGCATCTCGGTTTCGGGCGGCGCTTTCGCAAGCGGCGGCAACACAGTCACCGCCAGCTATGCCGGTAACAGCAGCTTCGGTCCGTCGTCGGGCACCACCACCGTAACCGTTACGACCACCTCGCACGTCGCCATCACCTGCGTACCGAATCCGGTATACCAATCGGCTCCCGATTCGGATGGATACTTATGGTTTTACACCATTACGCTGACTGAAACCAGCGGTGTGCCCACCACCATCACCAGCTTCTCGATTGCCGGCACAGACTACTCTTCCAGCATTGCCTCCTTCTTCGGTTCCAATGCCCTTCCCGCCAATGGAAGCCTCTCGGCGCCTCTCCGCTCGCGGGATCTGACCCCGCCGGCGAGCCAGATATTCGCGGCTGGTGGGCAGGATGCCGGCGGAGCCACGTGGGCCACGCAGATCAGCGTTCCGTTCCTCGGCCCTGCGTCGTCGACCATCACCGTGACCGGGGGCACATTGCCGGCCGGATTGGTCCAGGGCAGTTACTACACTGCCCTCGCCGCGTCCGGCGGCACCAGTCCTTACACATGGGCCTTAGCCAGTGGATCCGTTCTTCCCAGCGGTTTGTCACTCGACCCCGCGGCCGGGGCGATCTCCGGCGTTCCGCTAGTCTCGGGTCCATTCACTTTCACTATTCAGGTCACCGACTCCGCAGGCAACAGCGGCTCCGGCACATTCCACCTTTCCATCAATCCGTCACCCTCCGGCACTCCGTCGCGGGTGGGTGTCTGCCCGCACATTGCCGTGGCCGGCAGTTGGAGCACCACGGTCACCGTGGTTAATACCGACATTGCCCCGATCGTGGTGAAGGTCAATTTCTGGCAGGACAACGGACAGGCGTTCTCCTTGCCATTCACGTTCCCGCAGAATGGCGGCGGCTCCCCAGTCACCGCAACGTATGTGGAACGCAGCCTGCCGGTTGGCGGATCTCTGGTGATTGCCACTAACGGACCGGCCACCGCTACGTCCGTCGAAACCGGATGGGTCGAAGTTCTGGCCACTGGTAATGCCGGCGCATTCGCCATATTCTCGCAGCAGGTAAGCTCGACATTGGTAGCTCAAGGAACGGCCGCCCTGGACACTCACACGCAGACCTTGGTGACCGTGCCTTATGACAACACCAACGGATTCGTTACCGGGGTGGCGCTGGCAAATAGCTCCGCCAGCCAGTCCGCGGTGATATCGGCGACCGTGCTGGACGAGAACGGCGTGGTCCTCGCGCCCGCCCAGATGCTATCGAGCCCACTGCCGGCAAACGGACATACTTCGTTTGCTCCGTCCGTGGAGTTCCCATCCAGCGCGAATCATCGCGGCGTGATTCAGATCCAGAGCACGTCGGGACAGGATATAACCGCCCTGGCGTTCAGTTTTAGTCCCTACGGCAGCTTTACATCCGTTCCGGTGCTGTATCCGGCTGTGTCGATGTCGCTGGATGTGCGATAGGGACAGGCAGCCGGCCCGGGGAGTCGGGAGGGCTGCAATCTTGCGCCCCTGCGGCAGTTTCGCTATCGTGGACTACTGAAAGTTTGTTGAGAGGAGCTGAAACATGCCCCCCGCTGCGCGAGTAGGTGACATGCACGTGTGCCCCCTGGTGACGCCAGGGCTGCCGCCGATACCCCATGTGGGCGGTCCCATCCTGCCTCCGGGTTGTCCTACTGTACTGGTGGGCGGCCAACCCGCCGCGCGCTTGGGCGACATGGCCTTCTGTGTTGGCCCGCCGGACGTGATCGCCATGGGCGCAATGACCGTTCTGATCGGCGGCCAACCGGCCGCGCGCCTGGGCGATAATACGGTGCACGGGGGAGTGATCGTCATGGGCCTGCCCACGGTGGAGATAGGCATGTCCGCGCAGGCGTCAGCGCTAAGCATTGGTGCGCAGATTGGCGCGGCACTCGCGGAGAAGTGTACCTGAAGCGGAAAGCATGCGTCTGACGCTGAAGATACTATCGGGTCCTGCCGCGGGCCGAAAGCTGGCGTTACAGCCGCAGCAATCCGTTACCATCGGCCGCACGCGTCCCGCGAATCTGGCCATCCCCGACGATTCCTTGCTTTCCGGAGCACATTTCCGAATCATCTGCCAACCCAAAGGCTGGACGCTAGAAGATCTGAACAGTTGCAACGGCACTCTTCTGAATGGCCGCAAAATCAGCCGCGCCCCGCTGGCCGACGGTGACCGCATATCCGCTGGGGAAGCATTGGTGGAAATCAGCATAGAATCCACCACGTCCGGGACCGCCCAACCGCTGGTGAACCTGCTGCGCCGGCAGGGACCTTTATTCGCAGTGCTCGACGCAGCGCGCGACCGTTCCATCGTCGAGCTGCTCGAGGACGACCTGGATTGCGAATATCAGTGTCTCTACGACGGAAAGTCCGCCACGGATCTTGCGGCGTGGGCGCCCTATCTGGTGTCCCTGTCCCCGGAATCGCCTTTGCTGAATGTTCTGGTCGAACGCGGTTGGGGCCAGAGCTGGGGAGTTTACCTGACGTCGGCCAAATCGCTCGAAGAGGTGAGGCGCCATCTGAGACACTTCCTGATCGTCACCATGGCCAACGGCAAGGAAGGCTATTTTCGTTTCTACGACCCGCGCGTCCTGCGCGTATATCTTCCAGCATGCACGCCGGAAGAGGCCAAGGCATTCTTCGGGCCGATTGACGCCTACCTGATGGAAGCCGAAAAGCCACAGCAATTGCTGCGGTTTAATCCTGGCGCCCATGAATGCGAACGGCAGGCAATTGCGGTCAAGTGCGCGGCGGATTGACCATGGCTAAAATACGCCAGGAGCAAGAGGATCTATTCCGGCAGGAAGCCGAGGCCGACTTCAACCGCCGGGTACTCCTGCACATCCGGAGGGATCTGACCGAGCCCGCCGCCTCCATGAGCGACGAAGACATTCTCCGCAGAGTCCGGGATTGTGGTCCCCGCGCCGCCAAGTACGGCCTGATCACGGAGCGCCACCTGATATGTTTCGTGGATGCCTCCATTCTTCTCGGCCCTGCGGCGTTTGAAGAACAGAAGACCATGGATTGGGCGCGCAAGTTGCTGAACAGCGACAAAGTGTCGCCGACCGACAAGGCGAATCTGCTGCTCGCGACGGCCTGCAGCGTCTACCGTGATAGCCACGGAGGGAATCAGTAGACCATGTTCGAGAGCCTGATGCATGGCATCGAGCAAGGCTTCAGCGATATCCTGCCGCATTCCTTCAACGTCCCGTGCTTCCTCAAGGGTGCGGTCAAGGGGTTTGCAGTAGGTCTGCTGGTATTGGGAGCCATCGCGGCTGCCCCGGCTTGGCTGGCCACGGCCCTGGTTGTCGGGATTGCGGTCGTCGGCGTCATCGGACTCGTGTCACTGGCCTCGAAGTGGAAAGGCATGACCGACGCCCAGAAGAGCGAAGCTCTGGGAGAGTTCGCCGGAGGCATGTTGGCCGGCCGAGTCGGCGGTGGCGCGGCAGCGGAGTCGGTCATGTCCGAAGTGGCGTCCGAATCCGGCGACACTGCCGGCGAGGTCGGGGAGTCGACGGCATTGGCCGAGGAAGAACCAGCGATCGCCGAGGGTGAACAAGACCCCGCAGAACTGCGGTCCGTTGAAGATAGGCCCTGCGAGGGCGAACCGGTGGACGGCGTTACCGGCGAACTCATCATCCAGAAGAGAGACTTGGTCCTGCCCGGCGCTCTAGAACTGACTCTGGAGCGCACTTACGCCTCCGGTTTGGAAGGTGGCAGTTGTTTCGGGCCGAAGTGGCGCAGCACATGGGGGCAGTGGATTGAAGAGTCTCCCGGTGCCGCGACCTTCTATACCGCCAACGGGCGGTCACCCCGGTTCGAGATGTCCGCAGCGCCCGGTGGGTGGGTGCGCAACCCGCAAGTGAATAAGGTACGACTCCGCCGCACTGCGTCCGGATTCGAGGTGCGCGACGAGCAACTGAGAACTCTTCATTTCGAGCGCCAGGTGAACCAGCGCTGGCTGCTCACCATGATCGAGGATCGCAATGCGAACCGAATCACGTTTCGGCACGATTCCTCCGGTGCTGTACGTGAGGTCTTGCATTCCGGCGGATACCAGCTCGAAGTCGAGGGCACGGCTCAACAGATCCGGCGCATCGTGCTGAATCAGGCGGAAGGGCCGGGCATCGAACTGATGCGGTACGAGTACGATGCCGGTGGACGCCTGGCCGCAGTGATTGACGGAAGTGGGAAGTCCTTCCTATACCGCTACGACGATCAGCACCGGATCGTACGATGGGAGGACCGGGAGCGGACTTGGTATGAGTATCGCTACGATGCGAAGGGGCGCTGTGTGGAGGCTTTCGGCCCGCGCGAGATGTATCACTACCGCTTCGCGTACGACGAAGCCACCCGCACAACGCGCGTAACCGATTCTCTGGGTGGCGTCGTGACCCTTGTCCACAACGAGCGCCTACAGGTCGTGGCACGTACGGATGCGCGTGGGGGCGTCACACGGACGCTTTGGGATGAACGTTCGAACAAGATCAAGGAGACGGATCCCGCTGGCCGTACGCAAACCTGGCAGTACGACGCAGACGGCAATGTCACCGCCGCGCGCGATCCCCTCGGACGAACGGTAAAGATCTGCTACAACAAAGCTGGATTGCCCGATGTACTGACGGATGCGGCAGGTGTGTCCTGGAAGTGGGTCTACGATCTGCGGGGTAACTTAGCCGAAGCGGGTCTCGCGCAAGGCGGCGCATGGCGCTACGAGCGGGACGCGTTTGGAAATCTTGTGCGAGTAACTGACCCCGAGGGACGGACGCGCGATTTCAACTACGACGAGCGCGGCTTGGCGTTGTGGGCCACAGACTGGACGGGCAACCGCATCCAGTATCGCCGCGATGCTCAAGGGCGGGTAGTGGAGGAGATTGGGCTCCTCGGGGAACGAACTGCTTTCGCCTACAGTGCGATCGGCAAACTGGCCCGCGTGACCCTACCGACTGGCGCAAAAGTGCGGTGGAAGTATGATGCCGAAGGAAACCTCGTTCGGCGGACCGAGCCCGACGGGCGGGAGTGGTCCTACGAATACGGCGCGTTCGATCTCCTGGCCGAAATACGGAAGCCGTCTGGCGGACGAATCCGGTTGGGATACGATACCGAAGCCCGGCTGGTGACGGTCGAGAATGAACGGCGTGAAGTGTATCGTTATGGCTACAACCAGACGGGACAGGTTGTCTCAGAGCAGGATTTCGCCGGTCGCCGACTGAGCTTTGAATACGACGCCTCCGGGTTGTGCGTCCGCCGGGTAAATGGATTAGGCGAAGCGACCATCCTGGAAAGGGATGCCGCCGGGCAGCTAATACGGAGGCAGTCAGCAGACGGCACGCACGCGGCGTTCGAATACGACGCGAACGGGCGCGTGACCGCCGCCCGGAACGAAACCATTGACGTCAGCTTCGAGCGCGACGTTTACGGCCGTGTAACGCGTGAGAAGCAGGGTACCCGCAGCGTGGTTTCTCGTTACGACGTACGCGGGTTGCGCACCAACCGCAGCACCAGCGCCGGGCACGATACGTCCTGGCAATACGACGCCAATGGGCTCATGACAGGCTTGCTTGCGGGCGATGAGAATCTGGAGTTTGTCCGAGACGCGGCCGGACGTGAGATCGAGCGGCGTGCCCGCGGCGGTCTGATCCTGCGCCAGGAGTACGACCCGCTCGACCGCCTGACTTCACAGTGGGCTGGACTGGCAGCGGGGTTGGCCAGTCCCCTGCGACCGCTGGTGGAACGGTCCTACCGTTACGACCTGAATGGGAATCCGGTCCAGATTCGAGACGCGCGTTGGGGTGCCAGCGCATTCGACTACGATCCCGACGGCCGCATTCTATCAGTCCGCCAGGACCGCGGGCCCAGCGAGAAGTTCACGTATGATGCAGCCGGAGATATACTCTCCACGGCAGTTCAATGGCCCAGCGGAACCGAGCGTCGCGCACCACCCAAAGCAGGGATTCAGATCCGCTACCTCAGCAAGGGTGGCCGCCTGGAACGCGTCGGACAAACGAATTATGTTTATGACCGAGACGGCAGAGTCATCGAAAAGCACGAATTGGGGAATCGCTGGGTGTACGAATGGACCACCGAAGGCCGCTTGCGCAGTGTGCGCACGCCGGCCGGTGAACGTTGGACGTATGAGTACGATGCGTTCGGCCGAAGAGTAAGCAAGAAAGGTCCCCGAGGAACAACAACCTACCTGTGGGACGGCGCCACAATCGCCGAGCAGATCGGCGATTCGGATACGGCCGAATGGATCTATGAGCCAGGCACCTTTCGCCCGCTCGTGAAACACGCGCAAGGCAAGTCGTACCTCTGTGTGACAGATCAGGTCGGCACACCACGAGAACTAGTGACTGGCAAAGGCGATGTGGCCTGGTCGGTGAGGCTGCGAATTTGGGGCGAGAGCGAATCGGCGTCGGAGACCACAGAATGTCCTATCCGCTTTCAGGGCCAGTGGTTTGATGCCGAGAGCGGTCTAAACTACAATTTCCAACGGTACTACGATCCGGGAACAGGACGATATCTAGGGACAGACCCGATTGGCCTGGCTGGCGGAACACAGACATACACTTATGTGCAAAACCCGCTCCGCTGGGTGGACCCATTGGGATTAACAGGCTGTGATAGCTCGCCACGTCTCCTTGGGAAGGGATCCACCGCAGATCTGGCAAAGGGAACCACGCTTCCCCGCAACTTGCGTGAACAACTGGCGGTTGAGCAAGCGACGTCCGATCCCGACGCGGGCACGGTCTTGCCCTTGAAAATGAACGATCCAAGATGGCCAGGATCCGACGGATGGGTCAAGATGCAACAAGTCGTCCAGCCGGTAGGTGGTGAAACGCCGGGGGTTGGTTTGGAGTCCGCTTCTGACCCAATTACTGTTCATTACGTGAAGAACCTGAATACTGGACAGATTGATGACTTCAAGATCGTTCTTCCCGGGCCCCGTCCCGGAGGCTAATAATCATGCGTGTTTTAGCAAAACGAAGCGACTTTCGGAACTGCCCGCGGGAGATCCTGGACCTCGGTTTCTCAGCGCGAAGCCAAACCGCCGTCACTATCGAAAAGGAATACGAGGTCCATGCTATGGTGCTCTGGCACGGAGTTCTGTTTCTTCAGATCCTTAACGATCTAAGACTCCCGGCGTGGCTGCCAGCATGGCTGTTTCGCTCGATTGAGGTGAGAATGCCACCCGACTGGATTTGTAACCTTCTGGATGAAGAGATACAAATGATAGCCGGACCCCCTTTTGTCGCCGGCGATGGGGGTTCGTATAGCCGCATGGTGGCACTGGAGCCATCCGCCGTCCAAATGTTCTGGAAACGACTAGACGAACTCTCGGAGACCGAGGCTAGACGTGAGCTTTCGGCCGATCAGAGGTCGGATTCTACCGACAAATGAGTCTGCCAGCCCTAACTGGCTCAGACGCCGCAACTAACTTTTCCCCTTCCTCCGAAACCCCACCTTCAACGTCCCCGCCTTAGCCAACTCCACCCGGTCGCCCTTCCCTAACGGCACCATTCTGCCCGCCGGTATCCGCCGCCCGTCCACGAACGTCCCGTTGGAACTTTGGCAATCCACGACGTACAGCTTCCCCTTCGTCCAGTGAATCTCGCAATGTATCCGCGAGATCAGTCCCTTCCGGTCGGTGAGCACGATATCGTTCTTTTGACCGTCGAGTTCGGGCACCGCTCCGATCGCCGTCACCTCTTTATCCACCGTATATCGCATTCCGCGGACCTCGCCGTCCATCGCCTCCAAGAACGGCTGCCTCTTGGCGAATATCCAGAGGAAAAAACCGACTAGCGTCCCGGCTAAAATCGCCACGCCTCCAAACGCCACGTAACGAAATCGGCTCACCATGCCGGTGTACCGGAGCATCTGCGTCACCCGCTGTACCGCCGGGTTACCAGGAATCAGTTGTTGGGCCTGCTGCAAGAGTTGCTGCGCTAATCCGTAGTTGCCTTGGTAGAAGGCCTTCTCCGCGCCGTCTATCGCCTTCTTGCCTTCCGTTTCCTTGGCGCGTGCCTCGCCATCCTTGCGCTGCTTGTCGGCCGCGTCCTG
>JBEKYC010000115.1:0-11563 GCA_049511415.1 Bryobacteraceae bacterium
CCCAAATAACAGGCTGCCCAGCGCGCTCGACAACACTCGCGACCCTGCCATTCCCAACGCCAGACCTATAGAGGCCAATCCAAGCGTCCGCAGCACGATGCGGCGTTGCAGGTCGGCGGCGGACGCTCCCAGCGCCATCCGAATTCCAATTTCCTGCACGCGTTGACTGAACGAAAACGAAATCACGGCGTAGATCCCCAGCGAAGCCAGGATCAAGGCGAAAGCCGCGAATCCGGCCAGTAACATCACCAGGAACCGCCGCGGTGAAACCGCTTGGTCCACTAGGTCCTGGAAAGTCACAAACTCGCGGACCGGCAAATTCGGGTCAATCGGTTGCAGCGCCGCTCGAATCCCTGCCGCCAGACGGTCCGGTGGAAGCGCGGTTCGCACCACCAGTTGCATGGCCGCGTAGTCCCCCGTTTGCCGCATCGGCAGATACATTTCCGGTCCGCCCGCGTTCTCCAGAGCTTCGTGACGGACGTCGGCGACTAGGCCTACGACCTGCCGCCCCCCGTCCGTGGTGACCGCCTGTCCGACTGGGTTCTGGCCCGGCCACAACGTCCGCGCCAGCGTCTCATTCACCACCGCGACGCGTGCGCTGGATGCACGATCCCTCTCCGTAAATGACCTACCCGACCGCAACGGAATTCCTGCCGCCTCGAAATACCCGTCGCTCACCACGCGAATGAATGGCTCTGGCGGCGGATGGCTCTTCCCGTAAACCTGTCCTACCGCGGACACAGCCCACGACCGGTCGTCGCGCAGCGGCAGGACGTCGGTTAGTCCGGCCGCCACAATACCAGGCACCGAGCGGGCGCGGTTCAGCGCATCGTCGATAAAAGAGTTCTGCTGCGCGAAGCTCGATATACGGAAACTCGGGTCAATCCGCAGCGCGGCCGCCCGCTCCGGCTGAAATCCCAGATTGACGTCGAGGACGCGGAGAAAGCTCCGGATCGGCAGCCCCGCGCCGACCAGCAGCATGCAGGCGAAGGCGAGTTCGGAAACCACCAGTCCATCGCGAACCCAGGCATGCGGCCGGGCGCCGCTCGATCCGCGGCTGGCATCTTGCAGCCCCTCCCGAAGGGAGACTGCCGCGACCCGTAGTGCCGGCAGCAGGCCAAAGCTCACGCCGCAAGCCACCGCCGCCAGCAAGGTGAACAGGAGCGCCCATCCATCGATCCGGACGCTTTCGAGCAAAGGAAGGTTGAATGCGCGCAGATGCGCCAGTTCGCGCGTGCCGGCCACTGCCAGAATCAGTCCCAACATAGCGCCGCAGCAGGCCAGCGCCACGCTCTCCGTAAGCATCTGCCGTAAGAGTCGCGAACGGCCCGCTCCTAGCGCTGCCCGCATCGCCATTTCCTTTTGCCGCGTGCCTAACCGCGCCAATTGCAGATTCGAAAGATTCGCGCATACAATCAACATCACTACGCCGACCGCGCAGGCCAGCACGAACAGGGCCGGAATCACCGGCCGGCTCACGTGCTGCTCCAGCGGGGCTAGCCTCGGGACGATCGGGCTCCGTTCCGGATACTGGCTCGTGAGTTGTTTCCCCAGCAGGGTGAACTCAGCCTGTGCGCTCCGCACCGTCGCGCCGGGCTTCAGTCTTCCGACGATCTTCATCGTGTTCCCCGTGGGTTTTGTCTTGTCCGCCAGCGGCCAGGGAATAAAACTATCGACCCGCGTGCCGGGAGCAAAGACGCTCCCGAAATCGAACGATGCAGGGAGCACGCCCACCACCGTCACCGGATGGTTGTTCAATGTCAGCTTCCGTCCCACCATGTTGGGATCGGCGGCGAACCGCCGACGCCAAAAGTTGTAGCTCAGCAGGGCGGCGGGCGGCGCGGAGTATTTCCCCTGGCATTCCTCCGCGGTGAACGATCTTCCGATTGCGGGCGCCACACCAAGCAAGGTGAAGACGTTCCCGGTCACGGGAACGCTTGTGATACGCTCAGGTTCGCCCATTCCCGTCAGTTCGCTATCGCCCGCGCGGTAATACGAATCCCAACCCGCCATATCGGAAAACGATCGGTTCAACTTCCGGAGGTCCGCATAGTGTTCGGTTTGGGAAGAGGTCGCGTCGTTTTCGTTGGTGATGTAGACTAGCCGTCCCGGATCGCGAAACGGGAGCGGGCGTAGCAGCAGCGCATTCACCACGCTGAAGACTGTGGAGCTGGCGCCGATGCCCAGGCCGGCGATGAGAACCGTAAATGCCGTAAATCCCGCGTCCCGCCGCATGCCGCGAAACGCGTAACGTAAATCCTGCGCCAGGTCCCCCATCCAGCGCGCGATCCAGGTGGCACGTGCTTCTTCCGATTTTTGCGTCATATTGCCAAACTTTCTGTGCGCCGCGGCACGCGCATCCGCCTCGCACATGCCTTGCGCGGCGAACTCCTCGGTGATGGACTCCCTATGGAATTCCATCTCTTCCCGCAGCCGGCGTTGTCTTCCACCGCGATCCACCCAATACCGTAAACGGCGTCGAAAACGTTTCATTTCTCCGTTGACCTAAGCAAACCCCATAATGCGGGCCACCGCGCCGGTGACCTGGCGGTAACGGACCGACTCCGCGGCGAGGTGTTTGCGGCCGTCGGGAGTCAGCTTATAGAAACGAGCGCGCCGGTTGTTGGGCGAGAGGCCCCACTCGCCATCGATCCATCCATTTAGCTCAAGCCGCTGCAGAGCCGGGTAAAGCGAGCCTTCTTCGACGCGCAGCAGATCGCCGGACAGTTGCTGGATCAGTTGCGCGATGGCATACCCATGCGAATGCCCCCGCACCAATATCTTGAGGACCAGCATGTCCAGCGTGCCAGGCAAGAGGTCGGCCTTCGGTTTCTCGGCTCCCATAGACGGTCTGATTATAGGACGACGAAGTTTCTCGTCCGGTTAGGCGGAAATGGACAGTTCCTTTTAATCAGGCAGCCTTTAGGAGCGTATCACGAGCCGATGTTCACGATGGGTGCTGCGGTCGCGGGCCGCCGCATCGGTCAGTGGCCGATGCGCGCGGCGTGACGGTAATGTCGAGGTTGCATCGCCCGTTACTGCACCGGAATCGTAACAGGCGCGCTATTGCGGTCCCCTTGCGACAGCACCAGCGGTGCCTGCGGATTCGGCGTGATTCCGTTTGGCACGGTGGCGTTCACCTGGTACAGCCCGGTAAATCCCGGGCTGGGACCGGCAAAGAACACCGGGGCATTGACGCCGCCAATGGTCACCGTGACAGTATCGATGGCCTTCGCCAGCGGCGAAGCCGGCGCCGGAAATCCCGCCACCGCGCGCGGCGTCACGTCCCCCAATCCCGCACAGTAGATGACCAGCGCATCCCCGGCGGTGGCCGAGTTGCCGCCGCCCGCTTCCACCTCCGACCCGTCGGCATGCGCGATCACCACGATCCCGACGCCCTGTCCGTTGGCCGACTGCGTGAACACGCCCGGCTGGGACGAAACCATGCTGACGGGTTGCGGCGCCGAGAGGGCGTTGTTGCGGGTCACCAGTACAGGCAGACTGGTATTTACCACCAGATCGAAAGGCAGCATGGCGTTAATCTGGCCGGCGGTCACCGCGAGAAGGGGAACCGCCTCGCCGCCGATGGTGACCGAGGTTCCGCCGAGTTCGGCGGGCAGCGGGAAGCCGACCGCCTGCAGCAGGGTGCTCGAGTCCGTGAAATTCGTCCCGAAGATGGCGACGATGGTTCCCGGCGCGACCGGTGTGGACAAGCTATAGCTGGCGGCGTTCAACACGCCACCCGCCGCCACTGCCGGCGGATCTTCGCCCGGCGTAGCCACCGTCAATCGCACCGTGACGAACTGGACCGGGCTCGCGGCATTCGGCGAAGTGATCTGCACCAGCCCGTAATAATCGCCGGCAGCCAGGCTGGACGGGTTCGCGGTGACCGTCAGCGTGGCGCCCGTTTGCCCGGCCAGGACCGATCCCGTCGAGGGCGAAACCGACAGCCATGCTCCGCCTGAAGTGGTGCTGACCGAAGAGGCCCAGTTCAGCGTACCCTGACCGCTATTGGAAAGCGCAAATGTCTGCGTCGTAGATGTCGAGCCGGTGGCCGCCAGCGAGAACGTCACGTAGGTGGACGAAAAGGCCATTACGGGGCTGACCGCGGGTTGCACCTGGCGGACGCGGCGGTTGCCGCTGTCCGAGATGTACAAGTTGCTCCCGGAATCCGCCGCCAGACCGGATGCCCCCGTAAGCGATGCCGCCGTCGCGGGCCCGCCATCGCCGGAAAAGCCGTACAGTCCGCTGCCCGCATAAGGGCCGATGATGCCGGCGGGCGTGACCATACGCACAAAGCCAATAAATCCGATGTACAGGTTCCCGGCCGGATCCAGGGTGACCGACCACGGAGGGTCCAGGCCCGCCGCGGTGGCCTGACCGCCGTCGCCGGAGGCGCTGGTTTGGCCGTTGCCCGCTATTGTGTTGATGGTGGCCCCGGCCGGATCTACCTTCCTCACCCGGTTGTTGTTTTGGTCCGCGATATACAGGCTGCCATCGGAACCGGCCGCCAGGGTGATGGAACTGCCGAACAGAGCTTGCAGAGGCGAGCCGCCGTCTCCGCCGAATCCGACCGTCGCGCCGCCACCGGCCCAAGTGGCGATCTTGCCGTCCGTGGTCACCCGGCGTACGGCTTGGGCCTGAGGGGACGTGTTGCTCTGCACCGCGTCGGTGAAGTAGACGTTGCCCGACCCATCCACTGCCACGCTCTCCGGGTAGTAAAGGGTTGCCGCCGTAGCCAGGCCGCCGTCTCCACCGGTTCCCGTCCCCGCATAGCAGCAATTACCGGTGCCGGCGAATGCGGTCATGATTCCGGTCGCAGCATCCACGCGGCGGATTGCATTATTGCCGGCGTCCGCGATGTAAACGTTTCCGGCGGAGTCGACCGCCACGCCGTTGGGTGTGTTCAGGGCCGCCAGGTTGGCCGGGCCGTTATCGCCTCCGCCGCCTGCCTGGCCGGTTCCGGCCAGGGTGGTGATGGTGCCCGACGGAGTCACCTTGCGCACCCGTTGCTCCAGGCGATCGGCGATGTACAGATTGCCCGAGGAGTCCACCGCCACAGCCCAGGGTTCCACGCTCGCCTGCGTGGATGGTCCACCGTCGCCATTGGATGTCGTGGTTCCGGCGAACGTGGCGATGGCGCCGCCGGGAACAAAACGGCGCATGCGGTTATTGAATTCGTCGGCCACGTAGACGTTGCCGGAGGCGTCCAAAGCGACGCCAGCCGGAGTGCTGAATGTAGCGGCGGTGGCCGCGTCGCCGTCGCCACTGAAGCCGTTCGCGCCGGTTCCGGCAATCGTGGTGATGATGCCGCTCACGTTGACGTACCGGATGCGCTGGTTTCCCGAGTCGGCGATATACAGGTTTCCGGAAGAATCCACGGCCACGCCTTGGGGACCCCCGAGCATCGCCTTGGTGGCCTGACCATTGTCGCCGCTGTATCCGGGCTTACCCGTCCCGGCCACCGTGCTGATGATCCCGCCGGAGATGCGGCGGATTACCCAGTCGTTTTCATCGGCGATATACAAGTTGCCGGATGCATCGATGGCGATGCCCGTGGGAAGCGTGAAGGTGGCGTTGGTAGCCGGTCCACCATCGCCGCTCAAACCGATCGTGTTGCTGCCGGCGATGGTGGTGATGATCCCGGTGCTGGCGGCGACCATGCGAATGCGCTGGTTACCCCTGTCCGCGATATAGAGGTTGCCGGACTTGTCCACTGCGATCCCGGTTGGGTTGGTGAGCAGGGCTTGCGTAGCGGGCCCTCCGTCTCCCGCAAAACCAGACTGGCCCTGGCCGCCGGCGACCGTCGTGATAATCCCGTCGGGAGCCACCTTCCGGACGTTACTGTTGTACGAGTCTACGATATAGAGATCGCCCGCCGAATCGAAGGCCAAACCCGCCGGATACAACAACGAAGCGCCGATAGCCAATCCGCCGTCGCCGCCGCCAGTGGCCAGGCCGTCCCCGGCGAAGATGGTAATGATGCCGGTGCCCGCCGCGACTTTGAGAACCATGGACAGGCCGCTGGCGGAAATGTAAACGTTCCCCTGAGCGTCGACGGCGCTGTTGTTCGGTCCCACCAGTTGGGCGGCGGTTGCGGGTTGGCCGGACCCCGCAAACAAGGCGTCGTTCCCGGCGTAGGTATTGATGGTGCCCTGGGCTACCATGGCGCCGGAAAAAACGAGGACGGATGGCAGTAACTTAAATAAAATTTCCATGCGGTCTCCATTGTAGTGCATACGGCAGGCGGGTATGCAAGCGGAAGTTACGGAACTACTCCGTCACCCTCGTCTCCTCGACTGCATTGTTGCTCGCGGCTGAGTCGAATCCGCAACCGAGATACGAGCCGTCCTTGTTTAAGTGTTGGTCGATGCGTGTTCGAAGAACAGCCAAGAAGTTCTCATTCATAACCATTCGAAGTGGCTCCAGCGTTTAGGCTGGTCTCTTGCCCTAATTCACCGTTTTTGTTTTGGTAAACGGCGCTTAGCGGAACCGAGGGCAAGAGCACACTGATCACGCTACGGTCGAACGACAAGCACGCTTGCGCCTCGCGTCGCGCGCTCGCGCGCAGGCAGTTCGGAAACGGCTTTCCGCCGCCCATCCGTCCCGTTTAGGTCGCACGACGCGAAACGGGCGGCTGACTCCGGAATTAACCGCCGGCCGTCATACTACGACGCGATACACTTAGCTAACTTACCGAGGCAGGTGGCTGAGTCTTATAATTGCAGCCATGCGCGCTCCACTTCTTTTTGTAATAGCTGCGGTCGCCGCGGCACAGGACTATCCGATCCAGCAACCCAAGGGGACCTGGCAAACACCAGGAGAAATTCAGCAGCCGAAAGGCCCGTGGCAAAAGCCCGGGGCGATTCAAATCCCCAAAGGGATTCAGGCTGTCCGGACTCAGGATGAAAAGTGCCAGCGCCGGTTAATCGTGGGGCCGACGCCCTGTTCGAATTCAACAAAGCGACCCTCGCGCACGACGCGATCGAAACGCTAAACGCGCTGGGCCCAATCGTGCGCAAGGCTCGGAAGCATCCCATGACGGTGGAAGGCCACACGGACGGCATCGGATCGGCGGACTATAACATGGGACTGAGCGAGCGGCGCGCTGAAGCAGTGCGTGCTTGGTTGGCTGAGCAGCATTATGTCGACGCCGGGTCGCTGACGGCCAAAGCATTTGGGAAGACCCGGCCGGTCGCTCCCAACACGAACTCGGACGGTTCGGATAATCCAGAAGGCCGCCAAAAGAACCGCCGCGTCGAACTGGTTATCGATACCTGCCAATAGTCTAAAGAGGATTTAGAACTTCATAGGAGCGATGAAGGAGCCTTGTCGCGTCTGAACTTCAGGCAAAGGTGAGAACATCATGCACCTGTGTCAACTCACGCCGCCGAAGGCGATCCTGACCAGAACCTTCTCCACCGCTCGTCGTCCCGGTTCGGTGTCGATCGGTTCTAGCGGGATGTGGCCGCCGAGCGCCCGGTTGGACCGCTTCAGCCACCGGGTGGCGGTCTCCTCATCCGCGAGGTATTGCTTGGCGAGCGCAATGATGCGCGCCAGCCGGTACAGCCGGTAGGACTTGTAGCGCGCCAGGCGCCCCTACTGCCTGCGCCGTTGCATGCCGCGGGGCGAACGATCCAGCGTTGCCGACAGATCCTTCAAGGTCAGGCCGGCGGAATGCATCACGCGACCCAGAACGCTCTCAACCGACGGTCTGCGCCGCAGGTCACAGCAAGCGGAAGTTCACTTCAATGGCGGCGGCTTCCACCACTGGCTTGCCGTCGCGGTACGCGGGACGGAAGCGCCATTGCTTCACTGCCTCGACCGCTTTTTCGTCCAAGCCCAAGCCGAGGCCGCGAGTCACTCGTACGTTGCTTAGCCGGCCACTAGCGTCTACTTCGCCGTACAGCATCACGGTGCCTTGCAGCTTGGCTTTGCGGGCTTCTTCGGAGAATTCAGGCTCTACCTTGTAGAGCAGCACGGGGGCAGTGGATGCGCCTGCGAAGCCATGCTTGATGCCGCCGATCCCATCGCCGCCTTCGCCCGGCCCGTAGCCCGGACCTTTGCCGGGTCCGACGCCACCGCAGCAGCCCGTGCCTATTCCCCCGCCCGCGCCAGGGCCGTCGGATGGCGGACCCGGTCTTGCAAACGGATCGCCTAATATCGACGTATCCAGTGGCGGCAGTTTCACATCCGCGGAGATCACCAGCATCGGCTCCATCACCAGCTTGGGATTCAAGTTAGTGACTTGCGTGGTCGGCGGCGTGAATTGCCGCGGAGCGAGCCGGGGCAGGTTACCCTGGCTGGCGGGAAGGGTTGAATGAGCGCCTCCACCACCGCCGCCGTGAGCGTCTGGGATATAAGGCGCGATGATGGGAATGTGGTCCATCGCACCGCGAAGTGACTCCTGGACCTTGTGGTTTGTCCCGGCGACGAATAGTAAAGCGACTACCGCGCAGTGGATGCTGAGTGACATGGCTGGTCCGCGTGCGGACCGGCTGGTCTGGACGGCCATGGTTTGAAACATAGCGGCTTTGCTATCGCATTTGGATGGCCATTAGTTCGGGTTAGTTATCTTATTGATACCCGTATATGTCACGCTGGCAGTCAAGAGTTACTCTGTCATTTCGGTGGATACAGGTGAGCGTAGGGTTCCCAGAACCGGCGAGGCTCGTCGATTCTGTTAGCCTCCGGAAGAGGGCTTATGAAGACCGGCCGCAGCTTGCAGAAAGTGGTGCGCGATCCTGCGGCTCCGCCGTGGCGATGGCATCCGCAGAACGCAATGAGTTTTCCGCAGGCTCTGCGGGACGCCATACCCACGCTGAAGCGGTGCTGGGGTCGATGCCTGGTGCTCACGTCGCGCCGTCAATGACGTGCTGTGGGGCCGGCGCGAGCGCGTCAAGTTTCAGGTGGAGGAAACCGGCAAACTGACCGGCAAATTCGACGTATGGATCGACATTGACCCCGCCGCCGCGCGGGGACTGGCGCGCACGCTGGAGCAACTCGCGGACGAGGCGGAGGCAATCCGCCCACAATAATCAGGCCAGCGTTTCGTCCAGCCAGTTGTAGATGCAGTAATCGCGATAACCCGGAGCCGCCACTTCGCAATGCTGGTCTGCGCCCTGCGCGTGCGTGAAGCGCACGATCTGCTTGGGACACTGGAGTGCGTCGTAAAGCTTCTGCGCCTGCCCGGGCATAAAAGGCTCGCCTTCCGGATCGGTGATGAGCATGGGACACTGGATGCGGCCGGCCGCCTCCGCCAGATTATAGTCGCGCACCGCATGAAACGCGTCGTAGTATGAGGCCATGCCAAAGGGCCGCATACGGAAGCGCAGCGTCATCCGGGCGCGCGCGTTATTCGCCGTGCCGGTTTTGAGCAACTGGTCGAACTGTTCCTTCTTGCCCGCGTTCAACATATCGCGCACGAACGCCGGCAAGTTGTGCATCCACGGGTCCGACATATCCCAGGCGCCCGGATCGGCCACGCCCGCCGCGATGCGGTGTTCGTAGGCCAGCGCGCGCGGCGCCCAATAGCCGCCCATGCTGGAGCCGATCAACGCGATGCGCTTGTGGTCCACCTCGCGATGCCGCAGCATGGCGTCCACCACAGGCGCGATCACCTTCTCCCAATCGGGGCGGAAATAGAGCTTACGCACCCACAGCGAATCGCCCTGGCCGGGTCCGTTGAAGATCAGGCAATTGTAGCCGCGCGCCAGTGCGCCGGCCGCGCCCCGGCCATAACTGCTGTTCTCCATTCCGTCGGCGCCGTTATTGAGAATCACCAGCGGCCGGCGGCGGCGCGAACCATCCACGCGCGCCAACCACCCCGTCAGCGCCCCGCCTTCATACGGAATCTCGATGCGCTCCATGGGCGGATCGAAGCGCGCGGCCGCCGCGGCCCAGCATGCCGCGTATTCCTCGAAGCAGGGCTGGATGCGGTCCGGGTCCTTAGTGCCGTCCGCAAACCGCATGGCGACGCTGAAACAATTAGCCGCCCACAAATACGCCTCCCGCGCGCTCACCTTGTGCTGCTTGGCGGCGGCTTGGTCGGCTAGTTTGCGCGCCTCCACGCCGGCATCATGATAAGCCTGGTACGCCGACTCGAAGTCGCCGGCTTTGATTTGCGACGCTATATACAACACCTTGCCGGGATCGCTTCCGTGCTGGTAGGAGGCGCCCAGGGCAATTAAGTTGCTGAAGCCAAAATCCGGATCGGCGAACGGCGAGACAGGCGCGGCGGTCTGTTCGGCCGGTAGGGCGGCGGTCGAAGCCGCTAATGCCAGGAAGGAACGGCGGTTGAACACGGTAGTCTCCATGCCCGAAACGGCAGGCGCGGGTCAATGTTTAGTACGATGATTTTGGGCGCCAAGATCCACATGAACAAATACTATCTCACCACTCCCATCTATTACGTGAACGCCGCGCCGCATATCGGACACGCCTACACCACCATCGTCGCGGACCTGATCAAGCGTTTCAAACAGATGCAAGGCTATCACGTGGAACTCACCACCGGTTCCGACGAGCATGGCGTCAACGTGGAGCGCGCCGCCGAACGCGCCGGAAAGACGCCCATTGCATTCTGCGACGTGATTGCCGCGGAGTTCCAGAAGCAGTGGCAGCTCCTGGGCCTGGGCATCGATCACTTTCAGCGCACCACCGATCCGATGCACGCGCTGGTAGTGAACGATCTGTTTCGGCGTTGCCGCGAAAACGGTTACATCTACAAGGGTTCTTACACCGGGCAATACTGCATTTTCGACAACCTTTATGTGAACGAGGCCAAACCCGGCGACCCCTGCCCGGATTGCGGACGGCCCACGGAAACCGTCACCGAGGAGAACTTCTTCTTCAAGCTCTCCGAATTTGGCGACAAATTGCTGGCGCTTTACGAATCGCAGCCGGAATTCATCCAGCCCGATTCGCGCCGGAACGAAGTGCTTTCCTTCGTGCGCCAAGGTCTTATAGATCTTTCGATTACACGGACAAATATCAAGTGGGGGATTCCGGTTGCCGGGGAAGCCCCGCACGTCTTCTATGTGTGGTTCGATGCGCTGACGGCTTACAAGACCGCAGTCGAAGGCTCTGGAATGTTTCCGGCGGACCTGCACCTGATCGGCAAGGAAATCGTTCGCTTCCACGCAGTCTACTGGCCCGCATTTCTGATGGCGGCGGGTCTGCCATTGCCCAAGCGTATCTTTGCCCACGGCTGGCTGCTGTTCGAAGAAAGCAAGATGAGCAAGTCGCGGGGCAACATCGTGCGCTCCGAGCCAATCCGCCAGGTGATGGGCGCCGACGCGCTGCGCTACTTCCTGTTGCGGGAAGTGGTGTTCGGCCAGGACGGCAGTTTCAGTTACGACGCGCTGATCGGCCGGTATAACTCGGAGCTGGCCAACGGCCTGGGCAACCTTGTCAGCCGCACGCTGACCATGATCGGCCAATATCGCGCGGGCGCAGTCCCGCCAGGCACGGTGGACGCCATCGCGGAATCCGCACGCCAGACCATCGCGGATGCCGCGGCGGCGTTCGAAGCGTTCGAATTCTCGCGCGGGCTGGAGGCCAT
>JBEKYC010000116.1:0-11166 GCA_049511415.1 Bryobacteraceae bacterium
CGGCCAGCGATTCGAGCAGCGCAACCAGTGCGGAGTGGTCGCCCGCGGGCGCCGGGTAAAAGAGCGCGTCGGCGTGGAAAGTTTCGAGGTACTCGCGGCGCATGCCCTCGTTGTAGGTGTCATCGTCGCTCAGCGCCAGGATGGCGATGTGACGTGGGGCACCCGCGTAGGTGAACCGGCCTACGATCTCATCGGCGATCGCCCCAAGCGTGACGTCATTGAAGCTGAATCCCGCGAAGACCAGATGCTCCTTTATCCAGAGATCCTCGTAGAAGCGGCGGTAGACCTGTGTGGCATAGGCGCGGCGGTAGCTATCATGGTCGAGGACGATGTTGGGGGCATCCGCGAAGTGACCGTGCGCGAATAGAATCGGCCCGGAGTCCGCGACGAAGCGGTCCCCACTGAGCCACCGTTCGATTTCGGCGGGCTGGTTCCAGATGGCGAAGCCGGTGTCGCGGATCTCCGGCCGGCGGACGCGCCGGGCTTCCACGAGTCCTTGATCGTAGTTGGTGGTAATCCAGGCTTTGAAATTGCAACGGATGAGCGCGTCGTGGGCCGGGGTGAAGAATGGCAGGCGATCCTTGAAGGTTTCGTAGAGGAACGGATAGTAGTGGGCGTCGGTGAGCTTCTGGTGGATCTGCGAGGCGACCTGCAGGGGGCGATTGGCGGCGGTCCGGAGCCAGTACTCCTCGTCTGCGGCGCTAGCCAGGCCCAGTTCGACCGGAGCGCGGGCCAGGGACTTCAGGAGCCCGGGCCATAGGGGGTAGAGGGGCGCGGAGACGCCTGCTCCGGCGAAGGCTATGGCTTGGCGCCCGTGCAGCAGGTCGCGGAGGCGCAAGTAGACGGGCTTGTTGCCGGGGATGGCCAGGATGTCGTCCAGCGCGGGCATGCGGAGGACTATGTTATCGCACGGACAGCCGGTTAGAGCCGCCTGGCCGGACGCACTTCCGACGGTTCTCGGGGATTAGACTGCCAGAGAAGTCGGGAGGGGGGCGGTGCATGCCCCCTCACGGCTTCAGCGCACCGGCCAGTCCGCCATTCACACGCCTATGCCCAAAGAAAATAAAAGACTTACCGAATCTCCGCCATCCCGCAGTCATACACTGGGATCGGCATGACGTATCCCTCGCAATATGCCCATCCGGCTCTCCCACCGGGCAATATCTATCAAGGCTTCACCCGCGTCCATCCCCAGCGCATGGCCACCGCCTTTCCCAAGTTCGCAGCCGGCCCCGAACTAGCGCCGTTGCAAAGACATGCAACCCGCCCACACTGGAATTTCCAGTCCGTCCCGCACACCCTTATTCTGCGCCAGGCGCGTATACCAAACGAACCTAATCCCATAATCGAACACTTGCCCGCTCTCTCGAAAGCCGCCCCCGGTCTCTTGACCTAACGTTCCAACTTTGCCATAGTCTAACTATGTCAGGACCGGACAATGCGTGAACTCTATCGTCGTCTCCAATACCTCTTCCACCGTACCCGGCACGAACAAGACTTGGCCGACGAACTGCGCCTGCACCACGACCTACTCTCTCAGTCCTCGACCCGCTCCTTCGGCAACCTAACCCAGTTCCACGAAACCAGCCGCGCCGTCTGGGGCTGGACCCTCCTCGAAACCTTCGCCCAGGATCTCCGCTACGCCTTCCGCGCCCTTCGCGCCAATCCCGGTTTCGCCGCCACTGCTGTGCTGTCCCTAGCCCTCGGCATCGGTGCCAACACCGCCATCTTCAGCATCCTCAATGCCGTCATGCTGCGTTCTTTGCCCGTGGAAGATCCGCACCGCTTGGTGCAGGTCGATTCGCCCACCGGCGGCGGATACTTCACCAACCCCATCTGGGAGCAGGTGCGCGATCACCAACAGGCCTTCTCGGGCGCACTGGCCTTCGGCACGGACTCCTTCGATCTGTCCGATGGCGGCGAGAGTCACCTCGCGGAAGGCCTCTGGACCAGCGGCGAATTCTTCCGCGTCCTGGGCGTGCCCGCCATGCGCGGCCGCGTGTTCACCACCGATGACGATATCCACGGCGGCGGCCGATCCGGACCTGTGGCCGTCATCAGTTATACCTTCTGGAAAGCGCATTACCACAGCGACCCCGCCATCCTCGGCCAAACCATCCGGCTCAACCGGCATCCCTTCGCCATCATCGGCGTCACGCCGCCTTGGTTCACCGGGCTCGAGATCGACAAGCATTACGACGTCGCCATCCCTATAGGATGCGAGCCCATCCTGCACACCGATCAAAGCGCGTTGCAGGCCCGAAGCTGGTGGTGGCTGCGCATTCTGGGCCGCCTGAAACCGGGCATCACACCGCAGGAAGCCGAAGCGCGCATGAAAGCGCTGGCGCCCGAAGTGAACCGTGCCACCCTGCCACCTTGGGACGCCGAAGGCAAGCGTCTATACCTGCAGCGTTCCTTCAGTCTGAAGCCCGCCGCCACGGGCTTCTCCGATATGGGCCACGATTATCGCAAAGCCCTCTTCACATTGATGGGCGTCGTCGGGCTGGTCCTGTTGATCGCCTGCGCCAACATCGCCAACCTGCTGCTCGCCCGCGCTGCGGCCCGCCAGCGCGAGATTTCTATTCGCATGGCCATCGGTGCCGCGCGCCGCCGCGTCATGCGCCAATTGATGTCGGAAAGCCTGTTGCTCTCGGTGCTGGGCGCCGTGGCAGGACTGCTCTTCGCCATATGGGGCAGCCGTCTGCTGGTCCACTGGATCTCTACCGCCCGCAGCGAGTTGCAACTCGACACCACGCCGGACTTCCGTGTGCTCGCCTTCACCATAGGCGTCGCCTGCCTCACCGGCTTGTTTTTTGGACTCGCGCCGGCATTGCGCGCCACCAGCGTCTCGCCCAATCACGTTCTGAAAGAGCACGCCCGCGGCACGGTGGGCGGACACCTGTCGCTCGGCCGAGCGCTGGTCACGGGCCAGGTCGCGCTATCCCTCATGCTGTTGGTCGGTGCGGGTCTCTTCCTCGGCACGTTCCGCAACTTGCTAAATACGGATCTCGGATTCCGTAGCCACAACGTTTTACTAACCCGCGCCGCCATGATGCAGTCGAACATTGCGCGGAAGCAGCGGCCGCGCGTCTACGGCGAAATCGTCGCGCGCCTGCGCGCCATTCCCGGTGTCGCCGCCGCGTCTTGTTCCGCTCTCACGCCCATCAGCCACGAAGGGTGGAACAACAATATCTCTCCGGAAGGCTACTCCTCCAAAGGAAATGACGACACCCTGGTCTGGTTCAACCGCGTGTCGCCCGGCTTCTTCGCGACGCTCCAAACGCCTCTGCTGATCGGCCGCGATTTCTCGGAACAC
The DNA here is from genome assembly GCA_049511415.1 of Bryobacteraceae bacterium. GTDB lineage: Bacteria > Acidobacteriota > Terriglobia > Bryobacterales > Bryobacteraceae > Bog-159. The sequence continues at coordinate 3,317 of JBEKYC010000116.1, forward strand.
GACGGCCTGGGAGCGCCGCCGGTCATGATCGTCAGCGAATCGGTCGCGCGCCGCTTCTTCGCGGGATCGAGCCCCATCGGCAAGACCATCACGGCCGAAGCGGGTGGTCCCGGCAAGAAGGCCGCCTACCAGGTGATCGGCGTCGTTAAAGATGCCAAGTACGACACAGTCAAAGAGGATACGACTCTGACCGTTTATCTGCCCACCGCCCAGGATGACGATCCCTGGTCCAATGTCACTTTTGAAATCCGCTCCTCGCAGCCGGCCGCGGCGATCGTCCCGGCCGTGCGCGAGACCATCGGCCAGGTGAATCGCGGCATCTCCTTGGAGTTCCAAAATCTCGAAACCCAGGTGGACGACTCGCTGTTGCAGCCCCGCATGGTGGCGCTGCTATCGGCCTTCTTCGGCGGATTGGCGCTGCTGTTGGCCATGATCGGACTCTATGGCGTCACGGCATATGGCGTGGCGCGCCGTCAATCCGAGATCGGCATCCGCATGGCCCTCGGCGCGCAACCCGCCTCGGTAATTTGGCTGGTGCTGCGCGAAGTCGCCATCATGCTCGTAATCGGCACGGCGCTGGGCCTGGCCGCATCCATAGCCGCTGGACGCCTGGTCGCGAGCCTGCTCTTTGGTATGAAAGCGAACGATGCCGCGCCGCTGGCTTTAGGAGCTTTGCTGCTAGCCGCGGCCACCAGCCTCGCGGCCTACGTGCCTGCGCACCGCGCCGCACGCCTCGATCCCATGACCGCCCTCCGTGAGGAGTAACTATGCCCGAGCTTTGGCGTCGCATCCAATACCTCTTCCACCGCCACCAGCAAGAACAAGACCTGGCCGACGAACTCCGTCTGCATCACGATCTCCTGGCCCAAACTCCCTGCCGGTCCCTCGGCAACCTGACCCAGCTTCACGAAACCAGCCGTGCCGTCTGGGGCTGGACCCTCCTCGAATCCCTGGCGCAGGATCTCCGCTACGCCCTCCGTACCCTCCGCGCCAACCCCGGCTTCGCCGCCACCGCTGTGCTGTCCCTTGCTCTCGGCATCGGCGCCAACACCGCCATTTTCAGCATCCTGAATGCCCTCATGCTGCGCTCGCTGCCGGTGGAAGATCCGCAGCGCCTAGTCCGGCTAACCACGCCCGAAGACCGCCAGTCCTTTACCAATCCCATCTGGGAACAGGTGCGCGATCATCAGCAGGCCTTCGCGGGCGCTCTGGCCTTCTCCACGGAACGCTTCGACCTGGCCGATGGAGGCGAAAGCCACTTCGCCCAAGGCCTGTGGGCCAGCGGCGATCTCTTCCGCGTCCTCGGCGTGCCCGCCCTGCGCGGCCGCGTGTTCACAACGGCTGACGACATCCACGGCGGCGGCCCCGCCGGACCCGTCGCGGTGATCGGCTACGGCTTCTGGAAAGCGCATTTCAACTCCGATCCCGATATCCTCGGCAAGACCGTGCGCCTCGACCGGCATCCCTTCACCATCGTCGGCGTCACGCCGCCCTGGTTCAACGGTCTCGACCTCGACCAGCACTACGACGTCGCCATCCCCATCGGCTGTGAGCCCATCCTGCGTACCGACAGCAGCGCGCTGGCCGACCGGAGTTGGTGGTGGCTGCAAATTCTAGGCCGCCTGAAGCCGGGTGAAACGCCGCAGCAGGCTGACGCGCGTATGAAAGCCCTGGCGCCGGAAGTCTACCGCGCCACCTTGCCGGCGGAATGGGATAACGACGGCCAGCGGCGCTATCTGCGCCGCTCGTTCAGCCTGCGGCCTGGTGCTACGGGATTCTCCAATACCGGCCGCAATTACCGCAGGGCTCTCTTTACGCTGATGGCTGTGGTCGGTCTGGTCCTGTTGATCGCCTGCGCCAACATCGCCAATCTGCTGCTCGCCCGCGCTGCCGCCCGGCAGCGCGAAATCACCATCCGCATGGCCATCGGCGCAGCCCGCCGCCGGGTCGTCCGCCAACTGATTTCAGAGAGCCTGTTGCTCGCCGTGCTGGGCGCGGTGGGAGGCTTGCTCATTGCGGTGTGGGGCAGCCGCTTATTGGTCCACCTGATCTCCACCGCCCGCAATGCGCTGCAACTGGACACCACCCCTGATCTTCGGGTCTTAGCTTTCACCATGAGTGTGGCCGTGCTGACGGGCATCCTCTTCGGCTTCGCGCCGGCCTGGCGCGCCACCAGCGTCTCGCCCAACCATGCGTTGAAAGAGCACGCCCGCGGCGCATCTCGGCAACCCTTCGCCCTCGGCCGCATACTGGTTACCGGCCAGGTAGCCCTCTCCCTGCTTCTGCTGATTGCAGCGAGTTTGTTCCTGGGCACCTTCCGCAACCTGCTGCACATCGACTTGGGCTTCACTCGCCAGAATGTCCTGCTGATCCAGGCCGGCATGATGCAGTCCGATATTCCGCGCGCCGCGCGCCCTCGCGTCTATGACGAGATTGTGCAGCGTCTGCGCGCCATTCCCGGCGTCGACGCAGCCGCCAGTTCCGCCATGACCCCGATCGGCCGCGGACAGTGGGATACCGATATCGATCCGGAAGGTTACACCCCCAAAAGCAAAGACGACACCGACGTCTGGTTCAATCGCGTGTCGCCGGGTTTCTTTGAGACCCTCCGCACGCCCATCCTGATCGGCCGCGATTTCTCGCCGCACGACGATCTGGCTGCGCCGCCGGTGATGATTGTGAATGAATCGCTGGCCCGCCGCTTCTTCGGCCGGCAATCGCCCATCGGCAAGACCATCGCTACCCGCGCCGGCAACCCGGACAAGCGCACTGTATATCAGGTCATCGGCGTGGTGAAAGACGCCAAGTACGCCTGGGTCAACGAGGATAGCTCCCGGACGGCTTATCTGGCCGGCGCGCAGGACCCCAACCCCTGGCCCGGAATAAACTTCGAAATCCGTTCCTCGGAGCCGGACGCAGCTCTGATCCCGGCGGCGCGCGCCGCCATCGGCCAGGTGAACCGCGGCATCTCGCTGGAGTTCCACAGTCTCGAAACGCAAGTGGACGACTCCCTGCTACAACCCCGCATGGTCGCGCTGCTATCGGCATTCTTCGGCGGACTGGCGCTGCTGCTCGCCATGATCGGACTCTACGGCGTGACGGCCTACGGCGTGGCGCGCCGCCAGTCTGAAATCGGCATTCGCATGGCGCTCGGCGCCCAGCCCGGCTCGGTAATCTGGCTGGTGCTGCGCGAAGTCGCCGTCATCCTGATCGTCGGTACGGCCATCGGTTTGGCCGCATCGTTAGCCGCCGGCCGCCTGGTCGCCAGCCTGCTCTTCGGTATCAAAGCGCACGATGCCGCGCCGCTCGCCATCGCCGCCCTGCTGTTAGCCGCGGCCACCGGCATCGCCGCCTACCTGCCCGCGCACCGCGCCGCGCGCCTCGACCCCATGTCCGCCCTCCGCGAGGAATGAGAGATTCCACGAAACCGCCAGTGCGTGCCGCCGCGTCCTATGTAAGTGCGGATCGCGCTGGCATTCCTGACGTTGCATGTGTGTCTGGCCCAGACCGCGCCGCCTCCTTCCGGATTTCTGTACAAACAATTACAGGCTTTCCAGTCCGTCGAGAAATTCAAACCTCAATCCAAAAGCCAGCGCCTGCACCTTTACGTGCTCAGCCTCGTCGGGCCGGTCACCTTCGTCAGCGAAGCGGGCGCCGCGGGGTTGAGCCATGTGATCGGCAGCCCCCGCCAATGGGGCGACGGCATGTCTGCCTACGGACTGCGCTTCGGAAACGACTTGGCCTATAATGCCGTGCGCCAGTCCATTACATTCGGGTCGGCCATCCTCTTACATGAAGACGACCGTTACTTCCTCTCGGAGGAGACCGGAGCCTGGCGGCGCACACGCCACGCCATTGCCGGCGTATTCACCGCCCACAAGCCAAACGGCCGGACCGTGTTCGCCGTATCCAGCCTGCTCGGCATCGCGGGCGCCAGCGGGATTTCACGTGCCTGGTCTCCCGATAACTGGCAGACCCCTTCGGCCACCGCGCGCAGCTTCGCGATCAGCGTTGCCGGCGCGGCCGGACTCAATGTCGTGCGCGAGTTCTTGCCTGGTATCGTCCATCGGCATCCTGCCGGCTCCGGCCCGCCGTGAACGGGTGCGCCTCACTGCGTCATTTCACCCAGCGATAACGCGCGCTCATTCTCGTAAGCCGTTATATTGCAACATTTCAGCCCTGGCGCTGAAATTGCTTATTTCGCCTCCAGTTGCATTAAGAGGAAAACACCCATGAACTTTGACCAAGCACCCATGCTCGTGATTTGGGAAGTTACCCAGGCTTGCGATCTGGCCTGCGTGCATTGCCGCGCTTCCGCTCAGTCCGCCCGCCATCCGCAGGAACTCAGCACGCAACAGGGTTTCGAGCTGCTCGACGAGATCAAATCGTTCGGCAACCCGCTCATGGTTTTCACCGGCGGCGATCCTTTGAAGCGCCCCGACATTTACGATCTGATCCGCCACAGCGTGAAGATCGGCCTCCGCACCAACGTCACCCCCAGTGCTACGCCGCTGCTGACCGAGGCCGCCATCGACCGCTTCCAGGAATGCGGCGTTTCGCGCATGGCCATCAGCCTGGATGGTCCGGACGCGCCCTCGCACGACGAATTCCGCGGCATCCCCGGCACCTTCGATCGCGCCATGCTGGCACTCTATCATGCCAAGAAGATCGGCCTCGAAACGCAGTTCCAAAGCACTGTGACGCGCCGCAATCTGGCGCGCCTGCCGGAGATGGCCAAAATCGCCGAAGACGTTGCCACCAAAATGTGGAGCCTGTTCTTCCTGATCGTCACCGGCCGCGCGCTCGAAAACGACGACCTGGCCGCGGAAGAATACGAGCAGGTTTTCGATTTCATGTACGAGCTGTCCAAAACCGCGCCCTTCGCCATCAAGACCACCGAGGCCATGCATTACCGCCGCTATGTGGCCCAGCGCATGAAGGCCGAGCATCGCTCGATGGCGGAGAATGAAAAGACCGGCGCGGTGATGTGGCGCACGGCAGGCGTCAGCGATGGCAAAGGCTTCGTCTTCGTCTCGCATACCGGCGAGATCTTTCCCAGCGGCTTCCTGCCCATCACCGCCGGCAACGTCCTGCGCGATTCCCTGACGGACGTCTACCAGAACTCCAGTCTGTTCCTCTCGCTCCGCGATGTGCACCAGCGCGAAGGCAAGTGCGGCATCTGTGAGTATCAGAAAGTGTGCGGCGGCTCGCGTTCGCGTGCCTATGCGCTCACCGGCAACTACCTGGCCGCCGATCCGCGTTGCGTGTACGAGCCGCATTTAGCGGAAGCCGTCGCCGGCTAAGCTATAATCCAACGTAGTGGCGGACGGGGAGATCACCCAATTAATTGCGGCGTGGCTGCGCGGCGACAAGGCCGCGGAGAATGCCTTGTTCGACGCGTTGTACCGTCAATTGCACCGCCGCGCGATTCTGCTTCTGCGCGGCGAGCCGGCCGGCCGGAGCTTGGGACCCACCGCGTTGGTGCACGAGGCTTATCTCCGGCTGGAGCGCGCCGAGGCCCTCGAAGTCGGCAATCGCGACCACTTCCTGAGGCTGGCGGCCAAGGTGATGCACAGCATTCTGGTGGACCGCGCCCGCGCCCGCCTCAGCGCCAAGCGCGGCGGCGACCTGGTCCGCGTGGACGAGTCCGAACAACTGGTCCGCACCGACGCCGACGCCGACGAGATCCTGGCCGTAGACACCGCCCTGGTCAAACTGAAAGAGCAATCGCCTCGCCAGGCGCAGGTCGTGGAACTGCGCTACTTCGCCGGCTACAGCCTGGAAGAAACCGCCACGGTCCTAGGCGTAGCCGAGCGCACCGTCAAGCGCGACTGGGACGCCGCAAGGACCAGGCTGAAGATCGCGATTGCGGGGTGAAGCGCTTTGGGACCTATAGCAGCCCCGCCAGCTTAGTTGGGACGAGCAGTTCGAAAGGGCTGACGTCGTGCAGTGCAAGTTTCTGCTCCTTGGCTGGTCCTTTCCGCGACCGCACGGAGATTAGCAATGGGCCACCGGCTGGGGCCTCTAGGAGATTCCCGGGGGTTAAGACATCGAAGATCGTGGAGTCGATGCAGCCCCTGATCGGAACCTGGATACTGGCGGTCCCATCGCGCATCTGGTGTCCAAAAAAACCGAACCCGCCGATCAGCGACTCCTGCTTGCCATTGGATAAGAAGACTCCGTTATAAACACCGGGTTCCGCGAATTGCCCCGGCACGGTCACCATAAGTCTGATCGGCAGCTCCGCGAAACGCGCCGAGCTCAATAACGCTCCAAGCCCGGCGGATGCCATTTCCAGCATTAGCTTAGTCAGTAACTCAGCGAGACGTATCGGATTGTTCCACAATTCGTCCGTTACGACCTTCGGGAAATAGTCGTATAGCGTCACTGGCGGTTTGTCCGAATATGTGTAGCCTAGCTTGCTCTCGTCGAGGATTTGCCGCGTCCGCACGCGCACTAGCTTGTGATGCTCGTCGTAAAGGTAGTAGCAGCGGTCGAGCCACTCATCCGGCCTGGGATAGCTCCGGTAACGCGTCAGCCAATAACTAAAGCAACGGTCTACGTTGGCATGATGGGAGTAGAACAAAGGATCGGCGGCGGATGTCGGCGATCCTGTCATTGGCCCTTGCACCACGTTTGTATGAATCGCGGAATGCGGACCGTCATTGCATTTAAGATATGAATACTCGGTCTGGGTGCCGATGAAACTCGGAAAATCCTTGCTGAGCAGCCACGATTGCGTGGCGCCTACACCGACCTCATGACGAACGAAAGCGAGATTGGTCTCAGGCGTACGTTTTGGGCATGTTACAAAATTCGGCAGACCTTTTCGACAATAGTAGTCTGGGATGGTTGAATCTGTCTCCCAGTCCCAGATCGGCATGCGAAAGCAGGGATTGCATGCGGCACGAGCTACGATCCGCTCCTGGAAATAAAGAAAAGCGCGGTGCCAGGGCAGGAAGTCCCAAGTATAATGAACATCTCCACCGTCCCAGCGTCCCCCGCAGTAAAAGTCGTGCAGGCACGTTTGGAATACCAGACTGTGGCAATCGTCGTCGGGAAGAGACAACATTTTGTCATAAGCTTTGTTCAGATCACGGATTACTTGTAGGCGGAAGTCCCGATTCTGTTCTAACTTTAATTCGGACCAGCGCGGCCGGTGAATCGGGTCGCGGTGCGATGGGATCTTGAAATCGATGCATCGCGTACCGTCCGGAGGCATCTTATTAATCTTGTTAATCACCTCGAGTGCAGAGACGCAGTCCGGCGGCGCTTGCGCCTCTCCGGGCGGTACCCACCTCCACTTGGAGACAGGTACACCCGAAGCCGCATTCGCATAAAGGCGACGTTCCACCGCGGCCGCGGTCGCGGTTCCTCCGGCGGTCGAAAGGAATTCGCGGCGCGTCATCTGTCTAGCTTCCGAGTTCGCCAAGCGTGGTCATGATGTCGCCGCCTTCGTCCTGGGTCGGACAGGCGCCACTGCCCCCGTAAGGTATTTGCGGTAATCCCTTCCGAAGGTCGGCCGCGCCAAAGCTATTGACAGTGCCTATGTCGCCTACGAAGTCGTCGATATCATCGACAACGGCTTCGAACTGATTTCTCACAGCCGCGCGGAAAGCTGCGTCGCAGGTGGCGCCACCCTTGACCTGCGCGTCGGCATACGCGCGAAACGCCGAGCTTCCGCCATCGTCATATTTTCCCATCAACAGATACAGTGTCCATGCTTGTCCTGGAGTCATCTTGATTGAATTTCCCTTTCAGTTGTTGGATTGGTCTAAAAATCGTTTCCACGAAGCCGCGTCACTTGATAAACCCTGAAACCCTTCAGCCTGCGCCAAAGCTTCCCGCAA
>JBEKYC010000117.1:0-10422 GCA_049511415.1 Bryobacteraceae bacterium
GGCCGCGGTCCATAAACCGGCGTCCCGCCGCTCCCATCCAAATACCGGCGGATCGTCTTGCGATCAAAGCCCGTTAGCTCGCTGATCGCTCGCACACTCAAACCCTGTCTCTTCAGTTCTTCGATTTCTTGCACGTCTTTCCCCCTAAACATTTTTGGCCTCCCCTGTTTTAGGGTCGACCATTATAGGGTGGGGGAATTTTCAACCGGCACTATGGGTATTTTTGCACCGGCGCTGACAGTCGAACCTCCGATATGGCCGATCTGCGCAGCACATCGGACGACAAGGCGCTCGGCCCGATGAAAACTCATCTGAATTCATAGGTCTCTCACTACTCGAAAGCCGATATGCCCTGTGGAGCTGTCGGCCGGATTTCCAGTCCGGGCTGAGTTCCTATAGCGCCAACAATAGGACTCGTGGCAGAGATAGGAACCGCCCTTCATTACCCTAGTCTCGCCCGTGGGCGGCCCGATCGGGTCAAGCCTTGTGGCTTCCACGTGCCACGCGGGATCGAAATACTCCGCGCACCATTCCCAGACATTGCCAACCGCGTTGTACACACCGAAGCCGTTCGGCCCGAAGGCATTGACCGGCGCCACATTCGTAAACCCGTCTTCGCCTAGATCGAGATCCGGGAATGTGCCCTGCCAGATGTTGCAGCAGTGCCTGCCATTCGGCCTCAGCTCATCGCCCCAGGGATAAACCTTCTGCTCCAACCCGCCACGTGCCGCGAATTCCCACTCCGCCTCGGTGGGCAACCGGTAGCCTGCCCAAGCGCAGAAGGCCGCGGCATCGTTCCAGGACACATGGACAACGGGATGGTACGGGCGAGCATCCACTGAACTGCTACTGCCTTCGGGGTGCGACCAATCCGCGCCATGAATAGCCAGCCACCATGGTGTCTCGGGCATTGCGGGACCAGGGTCGCCCTTCGGCACGTGATTACGGAATACGAACGACCAGCCCAGGCGCTCGGCCTCGGTGCGATATCCCGACTCTCGCACGAACTCGGCGAACCGTTCGTTAGTCACGGCAAATTTAGAGATATAAAACGGACTCAGCGTGACTCGGCGAGCCGGTCCTTCGCCATCGGCCGGAAATGGAGCGGGCGATTCGTTGCCCATGTAGAACGCGCCGCCCTCCAGCCGCAGCATGTTTTCCAGCGATCCCTTTGTGGCGCGGGGACGTTCAAAGGACGCCTTGACTGAGGTCGCGAAATGCTCCAGCCGAGACCTGGTAGGAGCGCAGCAAGGATGGTTGTGCATTTCAGCGCGCAGCAGCTTGGGCCACCGGAACCCACTGTATGCTGGCCCGACAACGCATTTCGTCGATTGCCCGCAAGTAAGCTTCGTGCTCCCGGGCGAAGGTCAGGACGTCCTCGATGCCACGGCGCACTTCCTCGAAATCAGCCTCGCCGGCAGGTTTTTTGGAGTGCAGCATGGCGATGTGGAAGCCGAACGGAGTGGTGAAGATATCGGTGCGCTGGCCTGGCTCCAGGTCGCAGATGGCTTCCTCGAATTCCTCTACCATGTGACCTGCCGGAAACTGACCGAGGTCGCCACCCCTGTCCTTGCAGTCCGAGAAACGGTCCGCGACTTCGGCGAAGGGGACGCCGTGTTCCAGTTCAGCCAGCGCTGCCTCGATGGCGGCTTCGGCTTGCTCCTCGCTTTGTTCATGGTTCACGTACTTCACGATATGCGAAGCATGGAACATCGGCGGCCTCTGAAATTGCGGGCGATTGGCGCGGAAGAAGGTCTCCAGTTCCCCGGTCGTGGGCCTAATGGCGCCGGCCAGCATCTCCGCCCGGGTGCGCTTGAGCCGCAGGTTTCGCTCCGCCAGCAGGCGGGCCTCGTGGCGATCGAGGGTACTGCGGCATCCCCATTGTGCGGCCTGCCGCCCCAGTTCCTCGTCAATCTCAACGGCGGCAATGGGCCGCGGATCGCCCGCCGCATGCTGCTCGATCAGAATTCTGTTTTGCGCGGAGTGCTCCGCGGCGGCACGCATGCGTTGCGCACGCTCGTTCAAGTCCGCGATGTTGTTCCACTGAACGTCGCGGCCGATGCGCAGAAACTCTTCGTGGATGATCTCTTCGGGGACGAGTTGGCCGTTCACCATGTACGGCATGGTTTATTTCGTCAAGTTAATCAGCACCCGCACGCCTCCAGACAAATCCGGAACGACGATGTCCGGCAGGCCGGCGGATGGCGACTGGCCGTGGAGATTTTCGGTTAGCAGGCTACCGGGGAGGGGGCCGGTACCGATCGCGAAGGGCGTGGCGTACGTAGCGCCGCCCTGCCCGAGATACACGTTGATCGAGTCCGCCCCCAATACCAGCACATCCGGAATGCCGTCACCGTTCACGTCGGACACCAAGTCGATGCCAGTCCCGGCTCCGGGACCCTGGAGCAAGGGCCCAGCGGTGAACGCCCCCGTCCCGTCTCCAAGATAGATTGACGCAGCCGCTCCCAGGACCGCGCCAAGGACCAAGTCCAGGTTCCCATCGCCGTTCAGGTCGACGAGGATAGGCTGCTGTGTACCTACGCCAAAACCCGTGGGTACCTGATTGAATCCGCCGTGCTGGTTGTTAAGCAGGACGTAGACGTCAACGCCCGGTGCATACAACTGGCTGTTGGTCAGCACAATATCTGGCCAGCCGTCGTTGTTGATGTCCCCCGCCGCGATGCCGGAGAATCCGGTGGCAGGTGGGCTCGACACAATTGCCGCGGGCATCTGAAACGTGCCGTCGCCGTTGCCTAGCGCCAACAGATTGCCGGACGTTGCGAAATCCAGCTTGCCGTCGTGGTTGAAATCCGCCAGCACCACCTCACCGCCGGAATTCGGCGTCGGCGTGGCAGCCTTCAGCGTGAAGGTGCCGTCGCCGTTGCCCAGATATGATAGCAAGGCGTTAGGCGAGTCATTCACCGCCACCAGCAGATCGGGGATGTGGTCGCCGTTCAAGTCGCCGGTGACCAGGCAGGCCGCACCCGCCACAGCTACGCTGCTTCCGGTGCTGAAGGGTGCGGTGACCTTGCCGGTTCCCAGCAGTATAGTAAACCCTGTGCTAGTGATCACTGCCAAATCCGGCTTGCCGTCACCATTGAAGTCCGCGGCGGCCCCACACCCCGCACCGCCCGCGACGGTAGTCCACTGGCCGTCCTCGAATCTGCTCTTACCTTCGTTCAGCAGCACTGAGCTCGCAGAACCATTGTTCGTGACTATATCCGTGAGGCCGTTGTTACGCAGGTCGGCGAGGACAACATTGTGAAACGAGTTTTCATACACCGGATAATACACGGCAGGCTTGAACACGCCGCTGGCGGTACCGTAGGCGATGTAGCCGCTGGCCGAAACGAGATCCGGAAAACCGTCACCGTTCACGTCGCCGAGAGCGATTCCGCTCGTAACCGGAAGACTGAGGAGGTGCGGACCGGAGAAGCCGCCCGCCCCGTTGCCTGCATACAGATAAAACGCAGAGTTCGCCGTAAGCACGATCCCCGGATGCCCCCCCTTGGCGAGCTTGCCTACTGCCAAGCCGGACGGCTGGTAGGGTTGAGAGAATAGTTGCGGGGCCTGGAACGTACCGTCTCCATTGCCTAGGACGACCGCGAATCCCGTGCGGCTGATAGGCATGGTCACGGCCAAGTCGAGTTTCTTGTCGCCGTTAAAGTCGGTTGCGGCGATTTCGCCACCACCTCCGACCGGAAGCGAAACCGCCAAGACGCCCGGATTGAATAATCCGCCCCCTTTGCCAGTGAATAACCAGATGCCGTTTGCCCCTGCGGCGGCGACGTCCGGGATGCCGTCGCCATTGAAGTCGCCGAGAACGAGGTTGGCAACGGGACCAGGATCAGCGACTTCATAGAACGTAGGCTGTTGAAAGGTCCCATCGCCGTTACCGAAGGCGACTCCAATTCCGCTCGGATAGTCCTCGCCGACCATGTAGCCGGCGAAGACAATGTCCACCCTGCCGCCCGCGTTGAGGTCCGCAGCGACGAAACCGTCGGGCAGCATGTTCAGCAAGACTGTATTGGCGCCTCCGGGTCCGAAGGTGCCGTCGCCATTGCCAAAGAGAACCTCGATATAGCCTGTGAAGTTTACGATGAGGTCAGGGATCCCATCCCCATTCGTGTCAGCGACTTGGACCCAAACGCCTTGCAACTCAGTGTAGTCGCGCCGGGCGAAGAATGTCGGCATGCCGGGCGTCGCAGCGTTGGCGACGACCGCAAGCGCCAGAAGGCATGCCACAGTACGCGCAGTGCGGCTGCAGACATGCCCGACAGGCACGGGGATTTCAGGCATCAAAACTGGTATGTCGGCGGGCATGCGGCAGGACTCGTACTGTTGTTGCAATTCATACAGGTGTTTGGGCTAGTAGGGCAAGCATCGCCCGGCCCAGGAATGACGACACCGTTGTTGTTGTTTCCGGTAAGACTATTCGCACAGTTAAGGTAGGCTATATAGTTCTGGAACGCGTTCTGGATGGCGGCCTGAACCTGCAGGACGTTATTGCCACTGCTCGAATTGTTGAGATAGTAGAGTTCATTCTGGACGCTATTGTTGAAGAATCCGTCGACGTAAAGACTGGCTTGATTTGTCACCCCGCCGCCGGTGCTGTTGAAGTACTGGTTGCCAAGCTCTGCCAGGTTGGGCGACATGTTGCTGGGATACCAAGGGTGCACGGAGTAATTGTAAAATTCGTATTGGTTTGACGTATTCGACGCACTGCTATTGAGGCCCATAATGGGGGGCGAGTCTTGATCGCATGTGTCCCAATAGCTGTAAATACCAAGCTTACCCCCACCATAGGTGGTCTGTCCAAAGAAGGGAGCTGCGTTATTGCTGGTATCCGTCTGATCGCACGTTCTAAATGCAATCGCGTGGCTGGGCCAGTGGTTGCCACCCACGGCGGCATCGGGGTAGTCATCGGCCGTGTGCAGAACAAAAGGCTGGTAGATTTCCCAACCCGGGCAGCCAGAAATTCCCCCAGAGCAGGCAGACGAGTATAGCGGGACGCGGGATATGCGGCGCTCCTGAAGAATCGAATGGTACGAGTTGTTGCTATCGTCGTATAGATAGATCGCGTCCTCAATGGCTTCGCGCCCAGCCAGGTAGTAAATGATATCGTTGCTATTACTGCGCCAGGAGGGGTTGCCGAGGGCCAAGCTGTAGAGGAAAGGCAGTAAGTCGACGGAAGAACAAGTATAGGGTAACGGAAAGGGGCCAGGCTGCATGGAGGCGTTGTTCCGCATTTGGGGGAAGCTGACAAAGAGCGGAACGTTCATCACCTCCTCGTACAAGCCGCCGCCCTTGGCGTGTAGGCCGTGGGAGCCACTGGTGAAGGTGGCCAATCAATGACATCGACCTGATCCGCACCTCCCGTGTTCGGGTCGAAGACCAGGTAGGCCAACTCGCCGTCAGGAGACAGTGCCAGAGTTTTGAATGACCCGGGGAGCGGCATGGCGCCGATCACGCGCTGATGTACAGTGTCTACGAAGGTGACATTGATTAGCCCGGTGAGTGCTAGGCGGCGACCGTCGGCGCTTGCGGCCATAGCGTAAGACGTATCGTAGATGCTGAGGCCGAGCCAACCGCCCGGAATCTGATCGGAAATCTCGGATGTATCGGGGTCAATCGCTTCGATCATGGAGGAGTCGAAGTTGGGGACGTAAATACGGTCGCCGTCAGGTGCGAAGCTCAGTGCCGTCATGGCCCCCAGAGCGCTTATCTGGGCGGTGATGGCCCCCGTGGAGGCAGCCATCGATACAACCAACGCGCTGGACTCGCCCAGTTCTATTTCGGAGCCGTCCGGTGATACAGCAATGGCGACGCCGTTGCCGGCGCCAGCCGGAAATACCTTCGCGATTTGTTGCGTAGCGATGTCGAAGGCGGCGACGCCGACGTTGCCCGAGTTATTCACCGCGAAATAGGCATGCGACGAATCGGGTGAAACGGCCACCCCGCCCACAGTAGTGTTCTTCGGGTAGCTGATCTGTTTGGCCAGACTCTGCGCGTTCAGATCGAGCAGGGCGAATTGTCCGGCGTAAGCTGCAAAAGTCCCAGCGTCGTTGAAGGTCACGGCGGCGTAGGCTCCGTCCGGCGTGATCGCCACACCCAGCGGATGCTTAACTCCCGAAGGAATCGAGATGCTTTGGACAGCGAAGCTTGAGGTATCGAACTCCATAAACTCGCTGGCGAGAATATAAATCGTTCGGCCGTCCGACGAGATCGCAGGCGGAGGGAGGGGGATGGGGGAGAAGTCGGTCGAATAAGTACCGGGCGTCTGCACGTCGAATTGGACGGAGTTCGTCGCGGTAGCCACGCCGAGGACACTGACGTAGCCATTCTGGACAGCAGTTGCATACAACTCAGAGCCGTCAGGACTGAGCAGCACGCCGTAAGGGCTGGCACCGTACGTACTCAAAGAAATCGTCGCGGTGGTGGCGCCGGTGGCGGCGTTCAGCACGGAGATGGTGGAGTCGTTTTCGTTAGCGACGTAGAGAATTTTACCGTCGGACGTAAGCGTGACACCGGCGGCACCCTGGCCCGCGATGAAAGTCTGGACCCGGCGCATGCTTCGATCAATAACCGTGACGGAAGAGGGCACGCCGCAACAGACCATCGTATAAGCATGCGAGGCTCGAACCGGCGAAATCGCGATCAATGTTGTAAAAACGCACAAACAGGGAGCGAAAAGCGTCGGTCGATATGCCATCGGGGCTCCTCCTGCTGCGTTACGTGTGGCTTTTTGCTATTCTATCACCCGGGCGGATGGCGGCGGCTGCCGGCCCATACAGGTTTGTTCTATTTTTGAAGGCTTTGGTGGCAGGGACGGATTTGACACCTCATGGTCAACGGCCAGTACGTCATTGCCCGGCATCAGGAGCGGGTCGGTGAGTGTTCTCGACATCGCGCAAGCAATCCTTAGACGCTGCATCTCGTTGGACTGGGCTTGGCAACGCCGGGGCTTCCATAACAAAATCGGCCGACTTGGGAAGGCTGTCTCCTTATGGCATTGACGATCTCAAACGACTTTAGAGGCAAAGCAGGCAATGGAAGAGCGCCGACGGGGCAGTCGGGTTATCCGCGCGTGAAACAAGGCAGCTTTACGACCGCTGAGCGGGAACGGGGCCTCAAGAGGCCGCCACAGGCTGGGAGCATTTCGGAGCCTGCCCCACGAGTAAACCCCGGCCGGTTTCCCGGCCGGGGCATGGCATGCGCTTATCGCAAGAGGCGTCACTTCGCCTTTACGTGAAGCGACTCAAGGAATTGCACCGTCTTGTTGGCGTACTTCGCCGAGACCTGGACCAGGAAAACGTCACCCGGTTTGGCATTGGCGGGTACGACACCCGAAATCACGAACTCGGCAGTCGCTGCGGCCTTCTTGTCCGTTTTGTCGACCGGTACGGGCTTCGCCGCCCCGACCTTGATCTTCAAGTCGGCGGCGGGCAACTTCGCCTGCAACGCCGGGGTGAGGAACAGCGGATAGACCGTTTGCGCGCCGGCCTGCTCGAGTGACTCGCGCAGGGCGGCTACTTCCGGCGTTTTTTCGAAACCGGCCGCAACCAAGTTCGCAGCGGCGGTCACTTCGACCGGGTCTCCGGGCAGGACCGTCCCCTGCAAGGCGAAGGTCCAGGGCCTGCCGATGAACACGAACATGGAGTCGGTATTGCGCCACGCCGACGCTTCGTGCGTGCCGGGATTGCCCGGGTTGGGGATCTGCGTCGACGTCACGGCATCCACCGTGGCGTTCTTCGATTGCGAGTTATAGATGCTGACTACGGCGCATCGGTGCTGCCCGGGGGGCGCGCTGTGGAACGGAAAATTGCTATCCACCTGCACGCTCCCGTTCGCCGGCACTGTTACCGTGCGCACGTCAATCATAGGGCCGACGGATCCCACTCCCCCCGGCAGTTGCCAGAAACGGACGACCGTATTCACGGCGGGCGTGGGGGAGTCGTTATGCACGATCGCCGAGATCTTGTAGTCGGTGTTGGGTGTCAGTAGGGAATTTCCTTGCGGATCACCGACGATGGGAATGGGATTGCCGAACGAATCGAAGAGCAGGACGTCCGGGCTGTGGTATCCGCCGAAGACGTAGGGGTCGGGGGCGGGCAGGCCGGCGACGGGGTTAACGATAATGGATACCTCGCCGACGAACTGGCCGGCGACGGTCCCGACGATGGTGAAGACGTGGGCTGCCGCAGCGGCTACCGGGGTGACCTGCAAGCCGACCGAGTAGAAGTCTTCCGGTGCCAGGTTGACCGTCAGCGGAGAAACAACCGGACCGGCCGGACCCGTGCCCGGAGGCGCGATGAGCAACGGCTTCCAGGACTGCGGCGAACCTGGCGGAATGACGGCCCCGTTCTGCACCGATTCGGTCAAGGTGAGCACCATGGACTCGGCGGTCGCGCCGCCGAAGACGACGAAAGACAGCAAGGACGGCACTCCCGAGGGGCAGGAGATGACGGTGACGTTCTGGCCGATGGAGGGGCCGTTGGGAGCGATGGTGGCGCCGAGGCAGCCATGCCCGCCGGCTGGCGTCAAGAATGTAAACGCGACGGTGGCAGTGCCCGGAATACCGAAGGCTTCGGGAGGCACGGTCACAGGCGCGGGTTGGGTCAAGCCGCTGGTGCCGGGCATGTTCCCGATACCGAAGGCGCTGTGAGAGACATTGACTTGAACGTTGGTGTATTCGAAGCTGTCGGTGTTCTGGACAACCACGTAAACGTCATAGAGATGATTGGGGAGCGCGGCCTCGGGATTGATGCTCGCGGGCGGCGTAGCCGAAGGGTCGACGAAAACGAACTGCTGACTTTTGGTCAGAAACGATAGTGGCATTCTTAACTCCTATGTTAGTTTGAGCGATATCGTCCAAGGTTCTCCTAGCCTGACATCGCCGATTTCCGCTTAGTGAGAGGTTAGTCGAGCGGCCTCTCGCCGTAATAGTGACGCCAGGGTGAAGATCATTTCATCGACAGTTCGACCCCATTTGAACCCAGACGCACCTCTAGCGTGCGCCGATGGGCACAACGCCGCTTGCTCAGCGTGTGGTGCTGGCTGACGGCCGGAGCCATCGGCGTGCACTTTTTGAGGGCACCCACCATCCTTGCCTGGGATCTGGGTGCGGTCTGCCGTATTCTGCCGATCGGGGCAAGAAGTCCATGAGTCGTCAAGCTCTCGACGAGTTGAAACAGCAGATTCCGCTGCTGGACTATCTCCAGGCACTCGATTGGCAGCCGACCCGGCAGCTCAGCCGGGGTCGGTTAATGGGACTATGTCCACTGCACTCTGATCACAAACCAAGCTTTCCTGTGGATCCCACTAAGTGCCTGTTCTACTGCTACGGCTGCGGCCGTGGTGGTGATGTAATTCGTTTCGTCGAGACCTTTCACCAGGTGAAGTTTCCACAAGCTCTGACGTTACTTCGTCAGTGGCGTGGTATGGCCCCATTGCTGCACGAGACCGCGAGTTTCTATCGCATGCAACTCCACCGCCACGCTGAGGCGGTTGCCTACCTGCAACAACGTGGGATCCGTTCGCCGGAACTGATCGACCACATGCGGATCGGCTACGCGCCTGGCGGCTGCCTGCGCGGTTGGCTGGGCCAGTTGGGTTATCAGCCCGACATGTTGCGTCAATCCGGTCTTGTCACTGCCGCCGGCTATGACGCCTACATCCGTCGCATTGTCTTTCCGCTGGAGGGCAATCTCTATGGCCGCAGTATCTCGGCTTCGGCGCCGCCGCATCGTTTCCTCCCGGGCACCAAAGGCGGCTTGTATTGCTGGGAGCAGGTGCGGCGATATTCGGAAGTGATTCTCGTTGAGGGCCTGTTCGACTATGCCGTCCTGCGGCAAGCCGGCTTTCACAACGTCACCTGCTCGTTAGGAGCCCACCTCAACGCTCGCCAGTTTCGGCAACTGTGCGACGATTCCCGAACCGTCTACCTCACCTTTGATGCCGACCCTAATAGCAGCGGACAACATGCTGCGGAAAGGTTATCGCATCAACTTCGGAAACAGGGCTTGGAAGTTCGTAGGGTCTCCTTGCCCGACGGCCACGATCCGAACAGCTTTTTCGTTCAGGGCGGCGATATGCCCGGGTTCCGCTTGCTCCTGGAGAGGGCGCGGCCATGAAGTTCCACGTTGTCCACCAGCCTGCGCCCGGCCACGCACGCAGTCCGTTCCGTGTCGTTGAGCAGACCACAGGCCGTGAAATCGACTGGATCAATCGCTACCTGGATCGCGAGTTCCTTCGACGCGTGGCGGATATCACTCTGTCCAGCTATGCATATAAGCTGCTGCACTTTCTCCGCTGGTGGGAAAGTGTCCATCAAACCGATTCGATTGTTCCCGGCGCGCTCACAGATTCAACCTTGTTGGACTATGTGCGATTCCAGTCCGCCGAACAACCCCAGGTCTCCGG
>JBEKYC010000118.1:0-10118 GCA_049511415.1 Bryobacteraceae bacterium
GACGTGCGTTCCATCGATTTGGAATAAATCTCGTCGAGCGTCCGGACTTCAGCGAGCGGCAAGCTCGGATCCACGCTCCAGACTGCGCGCTGCACGTCGGCCAGCAGGCCCGGCGATCCCGCCCGCCTGCTTCGAATGATGTAGGCGACCGTGCGAAGCACCGCTACCGGTTCGTTGTTGAAGTGGTACATCAGCAGCGGATAGTACGCGCTCGCGGGCGGCTGCCGCTCGATGCCTTCGCTGCGCTCGTCCGCGACCACGCCGATCACTTCCCGCCAGGGATCCTTCTGGTTCGGAGTGATCTCCTTGCCGATGGCGACGCGCGGATCGCCCCATAACTCTCGCGCGAGATTCTCACTGACCATGGCGACGGAGCGGCGCTCGTAGACGTCGGTCCAGGTAAATTCGCGGCCGGCGACCAGGCGACTGCCCAGGGCGGCCAGAAGCCCCGGTGAGATAAACTTCTGCCGGCGCAGCGGAGGCACTTTGTCATACGTCTTATCGCGCGCGTAGACCTGGTAAAGGCTGCCGCCCGGATCCGTGGGAATGGAGGCGGTCATTCCCGTGGAGACGACGCCCGGAATCCCGCGGATCTTGTCGAGGATGGATTGCTCCAATTGCGCGACCGCGACGGGGTCCTTCACCTGTGCGTCCGGGATGGCGATGCGCATCGTGAGAGCGTCATGGGGATCGAATCCAGGGTCGACGTGACCGAGCGCCTGGAACGTCCTGATCATCAGGCCGGAGCCGACGAGCAGGACCACCGCCAGCGCGACCTGCACGACGACGAGCATGCCGCGCGTCAGGCGCCGCTCGCGAGTCTGAGACGACGTTCGTCCTCCGCCGCGCAGCGAGGCGGCGATGCGCGGGCCGGCGTACTTGAAGACGGGTATTATCCCAAACAGAACGCCGCTCGCGAGCGCCGTGAGGAAGGTGAAGGCGAGCACCGCGGGATCGATAGAGATCTCGTTGAGGCGCGGCAGGTGGGCCGGGGCGATAGCGATCAGCAAGCGGATGGCGGCAGCGGCGATCGCCAGGCCGAGGATGCCGCCGAAGAGACCGAGCACGATGCTTTCCATCAGCAACTCGCGCGCGATGTCGCGCCGTCCCGCTCCGAGAGCCGCGCGGATCGCGAGTTCATGCTGGCGGCCTTCGGCGCGAACCAACAGCAGGTTGGCGACGTTGGCGCACGCGATCAGCAGCACGATTCCGATCGTTCCCATCAGCACCCAAAGAGTTTTTGAGAGATCGCCGACCAGGTTACTTTTAAGCGTTTCGAGGCGAGGCGTAAGGCGGACTTCTTCGAACGCCTTTACCGTGAATCCGGGCAGCGGAGGATAGCTGTGCAACGCAATGGGGATGAGGCGCGCCAGGTCGGCGGCGGCCTGGCCGATGGTGACGCCCGGTCTCAGGCGCGCGATTCCTTCATAGCTCACGTTGCCCAGAATGGTCTTGTTGCGATCGAGCCGAAGCGGAAGCAGAAACGCAGCGTTCTGATCGAGGAAAGTGAAATTCGATGGCAGGACACCGATGACTTCGCACGGAACTCCGTCCACTGTCACGGCGCGGCCCAGCACCGAGCGGTCGCCTCCGAATCGCGCCTGCCACCATGCATATGACAAGACCATGGTCGGCGGACTGCCGGGTGCATCGTCCTTATCCGAGAACCGGCGTCCGAGCACAGCCTGAAAGCCGAGGATGGGCAGAACCTGCGCGCTGACGTTGAGGCTTAACGCGTCTTCGGGTTCGTGGAGGCCGGTTACGGTGCTACGCGCCCATTGATAGAGACCGATGTCCTGAAACGAGTGCGCCTGATCGCGATAGGTGAAATGAAGAAATGGGGCGGTGCCGGCTTCGGGAAGGTTGACGCCGGGCGCGGCGTGATTCACCGTGATCAGCTCGTCGGCATTGGGATACGGCAGCGGTTTGAGCAGGACGCCGTTGACCACGCTGAAAATGGCGCTGGTGGCGCCGATACCGATGGATAGTGTGATCAATGCAATCAGTGTGAACAGGGGGCTGCGCCATAATATTCGAAGGCTATACCGCAGGTCACGCGCGAATATTTGGATGAATCCCGCCGCGCGTGCGTCGCGGCATTCGTCTTTGATCTGTGAAAGGGCGCCGACTGTACGGCGAGCCGCTGATCTTGCCTGTTCCGCGGACATACCAGCCCGGAGATTGTCTTCGGTTTCCCGCTCCATGTGTTCACGCAACTCCTCATCGAGCTCGGTATCTAATTGCCGCCGCTCGAAGATGGAGCGCAGCAGCATTCGCAGTTTCGCGAGCCAACGCATAATGTCTCCTTTAAATCGCCTCGACGACGAGTCCGATCGCGTTCGAGAGGCGGCGCCAGTTGTCGAGCTCCGATCTGAGCTGTTTTCGGCCGGCCGCGGTAAGCGAATAGAACCTGGCACGCCGGTTGCTTTCCGAAGTCTTCCATTCAGCCTTGATCCATCCTTGATGTTCAAGGCGATGCAGGGCGGGATATAAGGAGCCTTGCTGGACCTGTAGAACCTCTTGAGAGATTTGAACGATGCGCTTTGCAATCGCCCATCCGCTCATGGGTTCGAGCGAGAGCGTTTTGAGAATAAGCAGGTCAAGCGTGCCTTGGACCAGATCTGTCGGTTTCAATGAGTGCCGCCCTTGTCGATTATCTATAATACATGATGGTTTGTAGATAATCAACAGGAGCACGCCGGATGCAATGCCGGCGCCTCAAAACGGGAAAAATTGTGCGGCGAGCCGGAAGGGCTGGCCCTTCTCGTTCTGGATATGCGGAGTCCCTCGATATGGCACGACCGTGTCCTTCTCTCTACGAATCGGCCGAGCGCCACGCTGCGAAACCTGTGTGACTCCTTTCGCCGTCATTTCGGTGAAAGTCGAGCCGGTTCCTGGCTAGGAATCCCTTCGCGAGCCACCCAGCTCCTGGGAAGTCCCAATCTGGGAAGTCGGGCTGAATTAGCCCACGGCCTGCACCGCAGCGCCCACGAACGGCTCTCTCTCGGGTCGCGATCTCCCTCGGGAAGAGTCTACCCCGGCTTAGGTTAGTGCTTAAGGGACCTCGGGCTTCAGCGGCTCCCTTACGCCGTTCTTGCTTCACGAAATCGCGTGCATGGTGGAATCACTAGCGGGCGAAGGACCCGGACCGGCGAAGGGCCTACCCGCATTCTCCGCGGGCCAGGAGACTAGCACCAGCGGCCGCTCGACACCACCGGCCGCATCCCGCGAGCGCCGCCCGATTCCATCGCCACCTGGAGCGTAATCTCTTTCTTGTCGCGCACCACCACTACGGCGAAGGTATGTTTCACTCGCGCGGCGCGCAGAACGCTGGTGATTTCGCGCGCACTCGTGACGGTCTCGCCGTCCACTTTTACGATCACGTCGCCGGCGCGCAGGCCTGCCTTTTCCGCTGCTGAACCCTTGAACACCTCGCGCACCAGCGCGCCTTCTTTCACGCCGAAGAATCCGGCCAATTGGCCGCCCACGGACTCACAGTCGATACCCAGCATCCCGCTGCGGGACGTGCCATAAATGCGCAAACCAGGCATCGCGGGGGTTGGAGGCATCGGCGGCATGCTGGGCATTTCCGGCATGGGTGGCATCTCCGACATCGGCGGCATCTCGACGGTGAAGGCTTCGTCGGCGTCGGGCGCGCGCCCGGCGATAACCTGCATGCGCGACGCGATGGTCGCGGTCAGGGTTTCGGGAGCGCCGTTGCGCCAGACCTGCATCTTGACCTGGCGGTTGACGGGGGTCTCGTGCACCAGGCGCACGAACTGTTCGGTGCCCTCAATGGGCTGGCCATTGAACTCCAGCACCACATCGCCTTCTTTCATGCCGGCCTTGGCGGCGGGGCTGTCCGGATCCACGCTCTTCACTTCGACGCCGCGCACCTCTTTCAGGTTCAGCGCCTTGGCACGCTCCGCGTCGACTTCGGCCACGCCGATACCCAGAAAGCTGCCGCCCGATTTCCGAATCACGATCGAGCGGGCGGTGGCCGCGCGTGCGCGTGGCGCGGGGTCCTGCGCGAACACGCCTGCGGCGGTAGCGCCCAAAACCAGGATGCACAGCCCTGAATAAGTAACCTGTTTCATAAGATCCTCACCGTTGCCGTTTGATGAAAATGGTGCCGCCCGTCCCGGAGATCCGAAGGATAGGACCACCGCCGTTCAGCCGCCCTTCCGCGATCACCTGTCCACCCTGCTGCCGCACGATAATTCCAGGAAATTCGGATACAATTCTGCGGATATTTCCAGCCAGATCGTTTTCCGCGCGAATCGTCACACCGAGATTAGACGGGATGAATACGGTAATGTCACCGCTGCCGGTGGCCAGAAACGAGTCCGCCAGCGGCTTGCCCGCCAGCAGGCTGGCGATGATACTGCCGGCGGCGGTGGTCACGCGGATGGCGCCGGAAATGTGATCGAGATTAATCGCGCCTGCAGCGTCCTCGCAACGCACACCGGTGGCGGAGCCGACCTTCACGGGACCACCCGAATTCCGGGCCGTGACCGTGCCATGCGCCTGACCTACATCGATGGGACCGCCGCCCGTATTGGCGATCACCGCCGCGCCCGCGCGCAGAATGTGTATACCGCCGCCCATGGTGGCCGCATGCGCCAGTCCATCGATCTGCTGCGCCACGATGTCGCCGCCGCCGGTCTGGAGCAACGCCTCGCCGCGCACCAGATCCGCCGTGATCCGGCCGCCGGCGGTGGTGCAATTGGCCGAGCCATCGATGGCGCCTAGATGGATGTCGCCGCCGGCCGTGCGCACGAGGATGTTGCCGTGTATGCGATCCGCCGATATCGCGCCACCGCCGGTATCCGCGTGCACCGTGCCATCCATGTCGTTGAAGGATACGGCGCCTTCGCTGGTGCTGATGGTGGTCTCGGCGGCCGCGCGCGGTGCTTTGATGTCCAGATCGGCCATGCCTTCGCCGCGGGTGACGACCAAAGAGGCCGAGTTGCCCGGCTGCTTAGTCAAGCGCACGCTGAACGCCCGGGTCAACCGCCGGGCATCGGACTCATCCCGGGCCTTCACTTTGATCTTGAGGGTGTACACAAGGTCCGGCTGCGATTGGCCGTTGAGCGTGACCGCGCCGCGCGCATTAATGCGCAGCCGCGCTCCGGGGGCCAAAGTTTCCGACCCGGAACGCACTTCCACCCAATACGGACCCTCGCGCGTGAGCACCGGGTCGGCGGCCAGCGCCAGGCTCAACGATAAGGGCAGCAGAATTGGAAAACGCAGCATGTTCACCGTTTAAAAAGTCCCCACCGAAGCATTCAGATCCTTCAGCGCCTTTTCGCAGCGGCGGCGCACATAACCGTTGTCTTCCTTTTGCACTACGCTCTGTAGAACGCCGACCATCTTATCGTCCGCATGGGCCGTAAGAGCGTCCACCGCGCCGATGCGCACGCCGGGGTTATCGTCGCGTAATAGCACTTGCGCCAGAACCTGCCGGACGCCCGGATCCGCCGCGAATTGCTTCAATCCATCCAAGGCTTTCAGCCGCACGCCCGGATTCGGATCTTCAATCAGCCGGTTCAACAGCAGCTCGCGCACCGGGGTGGAATCCGACTGGCTCTTGAGCAGGTCCACCGACTCCCAACGCACGCCCGCGTTGTTCTCATCGTGTGCGGCGGCCAGCATCAATTGCTGGATATGATTGTCATTCAGCTTTCCCGAAACCACCCGCCGGCGGGTCTCATCCAGCACGATGCGTACTTCGCCGGATTGCGTCCCGTCGGCGACCGGCTGCACCGAACGCACGGCCGAGATCACGTTTTCGGGAGCCAGCGATGCTATGTTAAACGGACCCAGGGGCCCCGGCGTGGTCAGCTTGGCAACCGCGAAACCCAGCGTCAGCATGGCCGTGGCGCCCAACGGCATGCGCCATGCGCCCAGCGACGGAAACCAGGCCGCAAAAGTCTCGGCGAATCGCTGCGTCCTGGGCTCGACCGGCTTCAGCCGCGGCATTTCGTCGCGATAGACCGCGCGCATCAGGTCGTGCCGGCATTCGGCGAGCAGTGCCGCGGAGGGCAGCATCGTCCGCCGGTCAAGTGCGGCCGATAACTCCCGTTGCGACTCCGCCGCGCGTGCACAACCGGCGCACGTATACAGGTGCTGTTCGAGGGCGTCTTCTTCCTCGGGCGGCAATTCCCCGTAAAAATAAAGCGGGATCAGCTTGGTTACGGATTCGCAGTTCATTGAAAATCTCCCAGCTCCGCGCGCATCTTTTGGGTGGCGCGGAATAGACAGTTCTTGGCGGCTTCTTCGCTGGTGCCCAGGATCTCGCCGATATTCCGCAGGCGCAGGCCCTGATAGTGCCGCAACTCGAAAACCATGCGCTCGCGCGGTGTCAGCCCGGCCAACGCCCCGGCGATGCGTCCGCTCAACTGGCGGTTCCACAGGTTGCGCTCGGGATTGGCGTGCGCGGCTTCCTCTTCAAAATCGTTCATGCGGTCGAGCGTGCCGTCGGGCGTGTCCACCACCGCCGGCTCTTCTTTGCGCACCTTGCGCTTTCGCAAATAATCCAGGCAGATGTTCGTCACGATCCGGTAAAGCCACGTGTGGAAACTGCAATCGAAACGGAACGAATCGATACTGCGGAACACGCGCAAGAAAGCTTCCTGAAAGACGTCACGTGCGTCTTCCTGCGAGCGCAGCAGATTCATGGCGAGCCGGAGCACACTTTGGTCGTACGCGCGGACCAGTTGCTCGAAAGCGTCCTGATCGCCGCGCTGCACCGCCCGGATCAAACCGGCTTCATCTTGTTTGGGGCTCAACCTGGCACCTACTGCGCCAGGCGCGTCCTGGGCCATAAGTTCCGGCTCTGCTGTAGCTTCCACTCATCCCTTCAAATACTCTGACGCACCAGTGGCCATTTTGTCACGGTGTGATGTCCGGTAACGGACAGTGTCCGGTTTCGAGCCAGGAGATGGCGGGCCGACGGTGCTCAAATAGTTGTATGCGACTCGCGACGGTGCTGTTCTTACTGGCGGCTTTTGCCCATGCCGCCGAGAAGGTCGATGCCCAAGCCATAGCCCAAATTCGCTACGCTGCCCTGAATCACTCCCAAATTATGGAGACGGCCGGCTATCTCGCCGATGTCATCGGCCCGCGACTGACCGGCTCGCCCAACTACAAGCGCGCCGCCGAATACGCGCGCGACCGACTGAGCGGCTGGGGCCTTCGGAACGCCCACTTGGAACCCTGGGGACCCTTCGGCCGGGGCTGGTCGCTCGAAGGATTCACGGCGAATATGCTGGTGCCCGGTTTCAGCCCGCTGATCGCAGATCCCAAAGCCTGGAGCCCGCCGACCAACGGCGTCATCCGCGGCGAAGCGATCTTCCTGGATGTCAAGACCGCGTCGGACCTCGACCGCTATAAAGGTAAGCTCAAAGGTAAAATCGTGCTGTTTTCCGCCGCGCGTCCGGTCGATCCGCTGTTCGAACCGCCCGCCCAACGCCGTACGGATGATGAACTGCAAAAGCTGGCCAATGCCCCAGTTCCGCCGCCCGAACAACCGTTTCATTTTTCCCCCGAACAACGCGCCACCGCCGATCTCGACTACCGCAAATGGCAGTTCCTCCAAACCGAGGGCGCCGCCGTGGTGTTGCAGCCGGCGTACCGCGATGGCGGCACCGTCTACGTCACCTCAGCCACCGTCCCCTATCCGCCGGACGTGCCCTTCGACCAGCGCGTGCATGCCTGGGATCAGAAGCCGCCTGCCATCTTACCCCAGATCAACGTGGCCGCCGAGCAGTACAATCGCCTGGTCCGCCTGGCCGCGCGCGGCATCGCCGTGCGCCTTGAGATCGGCATCGCCGTACGGTTTTACGATGACGACCCCATGACTCATAACGTGATCGCCGAAATCCCCGGCACGGATTTGAAAGAAGAAGTCGTGATGGTGGGCGGCTGCCTCGACTCCTGGCACGCCGGCACCGGCGCAACCGATAACGCCGCCGGCGCCGCCACTGCCATGGAAGTTATGCGCATTCTGCAAACGCTCGATCTGAAGCCGCGGCGCACGATCCGCATCGGCTTGTGGAGCGCCGAAGAGCAAGGTACGCTCGGCTCCCGCGCGTACCTGGCCGCGCATCTCAAGCCGGGTAGCACGGAATACGCGAAGTTCGACGCTTATTTCAACTTCGACTACGGCACCGGCCGTATCCGCGGATTGTTCCTACAAGGCAACGCCGCGGCGCGTCCGATCTTCAGCGCCTTCCTGGAACCGTTCCGCGACTTGGGAGCCACCACGCTATCGCTCGAGGGCGCCGGATCGACCGATCATATCCCGTTCGATGAAGCCGGCTTGCCCGGATTCCAGTGGATACGCGACTACATGGAAGGCCAGAACACGCGCGCGCCGCACACCAACATGGATACCTACGATCACATTCTGCCCGACGATTTGAAGCAGTCCGCGGCGGTTGCCGCGTCGCTGATCTATCACGTGGCGATGCGGGACCAGATGGTTCCGCGAAAACCCTAAGGCCAGGTGAGGCGAACGGCGGTGTTCGATTATGGGATTAGGTTCGTTTGGCATACGCGCCTGGCGCAGAGTCAGGAAGTTGTGTAAGGCGCGCCTGAGGCTGCGAAAGAGGGTCTCCAGTCGCTTCGCGCGCTCCGAGGAAGTCACCATCAGTCACAAGTGTACGACGGAAGTTTGGTCGAAGATCGGCAAGTCCCGTATTTTCTAGCTGTATAGCCTTGTGAACGGCATTGAGGGAGAACCGGGCGCCAGATACGAGGCTGGACGGCGCGAGAGGGTGTTCGGAGTGCGTTGCTGATCCCAAGTGTATGCCTATTAGGTCCTTAGGATCAGAAGGTTCGTGGACATGAAACAGATCGGCGCGGGTGTCCAGGGAAATAGGATCGCGGTGGAATCGGAGAGCGCGGGGGCTGCGTTGCCGGATCCACGCTGCCGGATTACATTCAGTTCCAAGCCAGCCAGCAGCCGCGCCGCGTCGCCGAACGTGTATTGCGGCTCGAAGCCCGCGAGCTCGTTCCGCTGGAAACCATTCGCTTTTCGAAATGCGCCTTGCACGGGCGGCCCTTGCCGCGCGTCTGCACTTAAGGGAAACCGCCATGTTGCGCCGCTCAGTCACCCTTGGGTTTGCCATCGCCGCAGCGCTTTGCGCGCAGGGCGACCCGCAATTCACAGATGTCCCTTATGTTCCCACGCCACCGAACGTGGTGGATGCGATGCTCGATCTGGCCGACATCAAACCTGCGGACGTGCTGATCGATCTGGGGTCCGGCGATGGCCGCATCGTGATCGCCGCCTGCAAACGATTCGGCATTCGTGCCACAGGCGTCGAGATCGACCCCAGTCTTGTGCGGCAGTCGGAAACGCTGGCCCGCCAGGAGGGCCTCGCCGGGATTGCCACGTTCGTCCAGGCCGACCTGTTCGCATACGACCTGCGTCCGGCGTCAGTCGTGACCATGTTTCTCACCCCCGGCGTCAACCTGCGTCTGCGTTCCAAGCTTCTCGGTGAGCTGCGGCCGGGAACGCGCATCGTCTCTCACCGGTTCGACATGGGAAGCTGGACGCCCGCCAAGACTGTCCAACTCGCGGACGACCGGATATACCTTTGGGTGGTTCCAGCGAATGGACTGGGAGCCTCCGGCGCCGCAAGTGCGCACGCGGAGCCGGCCGCGGAAAATCCGGCATCGATGTTTTCGTACAATTCGGCCGCGCCGCTCAATGCCCGCAGCGAAGAGCCCGAGCAGGCCGACGGATCGTATGTGACGGCGCTCTCGTATTCCGGCGCCCTGGGACCGGTTTCGGCGACGCTCGTGACTCCCGCCCGGAACGGGAAGTACCCGGCCGCCATCTTCTCGGCCGACTACGGGAGGCGCGACGAGTTCCTCCCCGAGGCGCTGCTGCTGGCACGCGCGTCGCCGCCGATTGTGTCGTTGCTTATCGACGCGCCGCCCGAGAGACCGGTAGGTTGGCGGCGCAGTTTCAATTCGCTGAGCGACAGTGACAACGACCGGGACATCCATATTCAGGCCGTGATCGATATCCGGCGGGGCATCGATCTGCTGGCCGCGCGGAGCGATGTCGACGCCAGCCGCATCGCCTATGTGGGTCACGGTTATGG
>JBEKYC010000119.1:0-9918 GCA_049511415.1 Bryobacteraceae bacterium
CATCGGGGCCACGGTGGCCCCCACGATGCAGCCACGCCTGGCGACGTGTTATGCGCCGCCCTTGCGTGCTGCCACGAACTCACCATTCGTATGGTCGCGAACATGATGGGTCTTGAGCTTACCTTGCTCGAGGTGAAGGTCGAGGGCGACATCGATCTGCGTGGTTCTCTCGGTGTGCCGGCGGTTCCGGTAGGCTTCCTGAGAATGCGAACGCACACGAGAGTGGGTGTTCGGAACGGCGGACAGTCCGAGATCGATAAGCTCATGGCTGTGTCCCAACAATGTTGCGTCGTTGGCAAGACACTAAGTGCTGGTGTGACCATCGAGCACGAACTGGCGATTTAGGGGCTGAGGCACAGGCGGGGACCATGATCTCCGGTCGCGCAATGACAAAGACTTCACCAGATGCCATTCCTTCGCTGGACAGGTCAACGCGCCCTGCCTTCGCGTTGTGGGGAACGGCCTAAAGCGTTCAGTGCCAAGTGATTAGCGGGTAACGTTCTCCGCTTCCAAGCCCTAACAGACGGATACATCCGAAAGTTCCGAGCATCGTGAGCTTTCGGCAGGTATGTACAATAAACCTTTCTGCACTGTGGCGCGAGTCAGATGGGGGCCGCTAGAGCCAGCCCCGCTGCGTCCATTCTCTCAGCGTTTTCCCGTCAGCTCCGCACTCCTTCAGGATGTCTGCCAGATCGCCTCCTTCGAATTCCCAATCAATGGCAAATGCGACAAAGTTCTCGGCGGCCCAGGGCTGCCCCCGCCCAAATTCCGTCACCATACGGGCGGCTTGCCTGACCATTTTCGCGCCGGTTTGCGATTGCTCAATGTAGTCTATCCTGTCGGCAAACTCGGTGATTTCGGGAGCAAAATCTTCTTCGACTAGCTCGATCCATCGCTTCGAGTCCACGGCCACCACCAGACAGAGATCCGCCATCCTCTCCGCGTCCGCCTGGGTACCTGGGACCACGGAGGGGACGTAGTTATCAGGAGGGTGGTAAGGGAGCGCAACCGCGACCAAGGGTGAATCGAAGGACGCCTTCTGCAGAGCCTCAATAATGCGACCCGCGATCCGCTGGGATAGTGTGCTTGACAATTGCTTCAGGCTTGTCTTTGTCCGGGCCGCAAAAACGGTCCGGGTGCCACCGAGTTCCGAGTTCGCGACAATCCGCTGGAGTTTGCCATCGTCCGAATAGGAATACGCGAGCATCGACAGATGCGGCGGGATCCTAGGGGCTTCGGTCCAAGCCCACCCGGACTGAACCCTGCCGTCCTGCAAATCGTACGTCTCGATCTCAATTTCGTGTAGGTACGGATCGGACAGTATCCGCTCCGCCTGTAGGCCTGGGGACATGCCGCGCAGATCGGGAAGGGCCCCACGACATTGGACTCGCAGCCGCTGAAAGCTAGCCGGCTGCCCATCGGAAAGTGCGAGGCGTGTGTATTCCGAGGGTATCTGGGTGGTTATGCAGAACTCGGTATACTCGGCCTCCGCAGTGCCGTACGCGTACATTCCTTGCCAGTCGATTTGATTGAAGGAATGGCGCATGGCCACGTGAACAGGACGTCCGGCCGCGTTGAGTAGGTACACCCAGTTGTCGCACCCAGGGATCGGGTTCTTCGACGTGCGACCGCCCGCCGGAAACTTGCCGGGCGTGTAAGCCTTGAGCCCGAATCGGTCCCCGGTAGCGTAGAGCGTGCGCAGTCCGCGCCCGGCTGCTTCGGCCAGGAGCGACACCCGGTCGAATAGCGCCTTCCAGCGAGCCAAGAGGTCCTGTCTGAGGTCTTCGGCTATATCCATCGGTCCGCAAATTGGCCAACCTGCGACCGCAACCATAATAGCGTGCCGGCGCCAGGAAGGAATTATCATATTACGCGATCGGAAAGCTCTGGATGAACGCTTCCAGTTCGTCGTCGGTGATAGTGCCCTGCACGCCATCGAGCGCCACAGATTCGCTCAGCACCCCGCTGGCAAGGGTTCGCCAGCAGTTGCAGTTTGCCAGCGTCGCCTGCTGACCCAGGACGCTCAATATGAATCGCATATCTTGCGAGCGGTCCCGTTGCAGCGGCGCCAGTTGCTTCTCCAGGCTGCGCAGCCGCCGTTCCATTACGCGCATCGTTCCCCCTCTCTAATGCCGCCAGACGCATTACATAATGCCGCCAGACGCATTACAGCCCGTCCGCGATCTTCCACGACAGATCGTGCAGTTCCTTCTCCATGTTGGAGTGCGCGCGGCGCGTGTTCACCAGCACAGCCCACGCCAGCCCGTCGTGACGGTGCACTAGGAAACCGGCGGCGCCATCGAAGCCGCCAGAATGCCAGCAGTCCCCGTCAGGCGAAACGCTCCACCCACAGGCATAGCGGGGATTTGCCGTCGAAACGCGGGTCATCTGGCGTAGAGTCTCCGGTTTGAACAATACCGGAACGTCAGCTTTGTCTTCGGTGGAAAAAACTCCCAGTGCGAAGCGCACTAGATCGGCCGGCGTGGCGATCCAGCCACCATTGGCATCGTGCAGTTCGACCGGCACAGCGTAGGGATCGCCGCGGCCTAGTCCGTAGTAATGTACTTCGCCCTCCGCTGGGCTCTTCCTGGCCAACTGCATGTTCGAGATTCCCAACGGCGCCTGCACATGCTGCCGTACATACTGGCCATACGGAACGCCGGAGATTTGCTCGATCACGCGGCCCAGCAAGAAGTATCCGAAATTTGAATAGGCGTAGCTCGTACCCGGCGGGTCTTCCAGTTCGTGCGCGTCCAGCGTCTGTTGGATGAAGGCCGTTCGGCTGCGAGCGGTGTTGTGAAACATCGGGTCGTGTTCGCCGTTCGACCATCCTCCGGCCGTGTGCGTTAACAGGTGCTCCACAGTGATGGCTTGCAGCCAATTGGCACGCCTGCGCAACGCGAAGCTGCGGAGAATACCGTCGCGACCAAAGACTCGGTCGCCGGTGCGCAGGCTGCCCGCTTCCACCAAGGTGAAGATGGCAGCGGAGGTGATCGGCTTCGACAGGCTGGCGATGCGAAACAGGCTCTGCGGCGTCGCGGCGCGACGGCTATGACGTTCCGCCAGTCCATACGCCTGAGCTAGAAGGATGCGACCGTCTCGGCCATACGCGAGCGAAAGAGCCGGCACGTCCCACGCTGTGCGATACGCCGCCACCAAGCGGTCAACAGGGCCTGGATCCGGCTTAGCGAGTACCCCGCTACGGCACAGGGTAAGCCACGCGGACGCGGCCAGCGACGAGCGCAGGAGTAAGCGCCGGGTGAGTTCCATCCGCGGTTGCTTGGCGGCATCGGCCGCCGCGCTCCTAAAATCGTCCGCCTTCATGAATCGAAACCTCCGATATTTCAATCATCCGATAACTCTACTGACGCCGAGGTTCTTGGCGATCATTGCCGCTCCAGCCTCCTGCGCCGCCCAGCGCGCACGCATGCGCTCCTGCCCAGCCCTGATGATCTCGCCGAGGGTGCGAATCTGCCGCGTCCACTCCAGCCCCGCAGCTTCATCCGGGATGGGCTCGCCCAGCCTTCTGGCGCGGTTTCGGGCAACCGTCAGAACCACATCGTAATACTGCCGCGAAGCCTCCGTTTCCGCCGCGGGCAGCAAACCGACTTCAAGCCGGCGAAGGCGTCGATCCAACGCGCGCATCAGTCTCTCTTCACTTCGGCGCTTGTAGGAAATGACCCGGAGGTGCTTTCCAAAACTGACCCAGCCGGGGTGGGCGGATGATCCAGGCGTAATCCAAGGGCGGTGCGACGACTTGGCGGTGCACAATAGCATACTCTGGAAGATCCGAAGCCGCTGGCTGGGCACTGAGAAATACGCCAGCTATTTCGCGAACACAGAGTCCAATACGGTTCCGTTGGACTTGTCTATCGTGATCATGGAACAGCCCCAAGTCCACGCGATGAGGTTCCCGGCGCGCCATTCAACGTTCGTGACCAGGTCATTGCCGGCTAAGCTGATGGTCCAAACGAGTGCGCCATCTGCAGAAATGCGGAAGAGGTTTCCGTGTTGGTGCGTTTTCGATGCTTCATAGTAATCCGGAAGAACGATGAAATCGTCGTCCACAGCGAGTTTCTTGGCAACCGGAATGTTAAGCCTGCGTCCGAACTCTACCGCTACGTCGATCACGTCTTATTGTCTCGCGTTCGCTCCACCCAGGAATTGCGGCGCGCTGGCGGAACCACTGCGCCGGAGCAGATCGACGGCGGAATCATGGCAGTACAGTCTGTGGCGAACTCCGAGCACTTGGGACATCTTTGGGGCGACGTCTTAGCGTTATTTGCCGTAGCGGCCGCCCTGGCGCTTCTGACGCCACGAGGTGCGGCAGCAAAGCCAGCCTGAGTATTTGCTAGCGGCAGACGGCCCTACTTTATCGGTAAGTCACTCACTCCGCAATGGCGCGCATTTCTATGTCTCGATTGGGAAGCTGCGACCCACCGGTCCAGTCCCTCTACGATGGCTTCGCGACCGCCTTTGCGCTCTCCCATGAAACGCACCATCTCGAATGCCGTGCCGTTCGGCCATAGCTTGCGTGTGCAAGCAGCATTCTCCAGGCTGGCGACTTGGTCGAGCCGGCGGATGACCAGGCGATAGGTTTCCGGCGGCTTTCCGTAGGCGCCGGCCAACTGATCTTCCAGCCGGTGCAAGCGGCTGTGAATCGCCCTCATCTTTGTTCCCGCATTCCCGCCGGCCTCGGCATCTCCACATAGCAAACGTGAACGAGGGTCTCGTCGCTGGAGGCCGTTGCGTTCGCAGCCGGTGCGGCTCCTGGCCGGTCCTCCCACTCGAACCACTCGTGGCCCTCAGAATCCTTTGCCGCTGCTTCACGGTCACCGTGTGCCGCGGGCCGATGTAATCGGCGGGCAGCGTCTTCAAATAGCCGTACTGAATCCTCAATCGTCGCGGTGCCGTGCTCTCCTGGGTCTCTCGCTCCAGCCGTGCCAGTCTTGAAACGATGGATCTCATTGCTCCTGCCAATGAACGACCGGAAGCTTATGCACTTCAAGGATTTGTCCGGTCGGGTGTCCGCGTCGATAATCGGAAAGCTCTATATGAACGCTTCTAGTTCGTCGTCAGTGATGGTGCCCTGCACGCCATCGAGCGCCACAGATTCGCTCAGCACCCCGTTGGTAAGGGTTCGCCAGCAGTTGCAGTTTGCCAGCGTCGCCTGCTGACTCAGGACGCTCAGTATGAATCGCATATCTTGCGAGCGGTCCCGCTGCAGGGGCGCCAGTTGCTTCTCCAGCCTGCGCAGGCGCCGTTCCATTACGCGCATCGTTCCTCCTCCGCCTTGCGCTGGGGCGTGATTCCGGCCTCTTCCGCCGCCCAGCGCGCACGCATGCGCTCCTGCGCGGTCCTGATGATCTCGCCGAGGGTGCGAATCTGATGCGTCCACTCCAGTCCCGTAACTTTATCCGGCAGGGCTCGCCCCGCATCCTGGCACGGTTTTGGGCCACAGTGAGAACCACATCGTAATACTGCCGCGAGGCTTCCGTTTCCACCGCGGGCAGGAACCTCACTTCGAGTTTGCGCAGGCGCCGATCCAACGCGCGCATCAGTCGCTCCTCATGCTTCGGTTGCCCATTTTCTGGCTTTGAGCGGAACGATAACGCGACATATCGGCGCGTCACCGCTTGTTCTTCGTTTCTGCCAGTGCGCGCCCCATCGCTGCCATCCGAGTCTCCAGCTCGAAATCCAGCGCATCGCGTCCGATCTCCACGATCCCCAACGCCGCGCGGATGCGGCTGGATGCCGGCGTACCTGCGTCGACCATCAGCTTAAGCAGCACCGTCACGGCGACGCCGGTATTCTGCTGGGCCCGCGCATAGCCTTGCTCTGAGACTTCCCACTTGGCTCGCCGATACTCTTCGAGAAATTCCGGGAGCCGCAGCCAGCGCCGCAGAGTCTTGACATCGATACCGGCGGCGCGGGCAGCGTCGGCATGGTTCTTCTCCGCAAGCAGGGCCGCAATGGCCGCCTCCTTCTAACGCCCGAATTTGCTGCCGTGTCCATTCATAAAAAAAGAGAAAAACAGGACATCTGGGGGCATCTGCGCAGCCATCGCCAGCCGTTCGCCAATGTCGATTTAAAGCAGAAAGACCTTGCATTTCAATAGCTTCCGAGTGATTCATGTGTTGACCGCGACAAGCGCAACGAAAAGGAGCACCAAAATGACAACCTTCACCATCAACGAACAAAACGAAATCGTGGCGTTTGCGACCCCGGAAGAGGCCGCCGCCACCACCGCAACCCTCTTCCACAGCTTCAGCAGCCGGCAAGAGCTGGCAGACTTGATCGCCGCCTGGCCTCCCGAACGGCTGGCAGCCATCTGGAACAGCCTTCCTGGAGTCCGCCCGGTGAAGCGCTTCCAGACCGGCAACGTCGCCGCCACCCGCATCTGGGATCGCATCCAGGGCTTGGGCGAAGGCGCGCAGCCGGAACCCAAGGGGCCAAGCCCGAAGCGCCGGCCGCCAAGCCGAAAGCCAACAAGAAAGCCAAAGGTGGCGCACAGGCCGCGAAGAGCGCGCCGGTGAAGGGGAAGGCGGCTGGCAAGGCCACGCCCGCCAAGAAGAACGCCCCTGCCGCCAAAGCCGCGCCGAAGAGCAAGAAGGCTGGCAAGGCGGAATCGGCCGGGCCGCGCGAGGGCAGCAAGATGAGCCAAGTCATCGCCATGATGCAACGGAAGAACGGGGCCAGCATCACGGAGATCATGGAGGCCATGGGTTGGTTGAGGCACACTTGCCGCGGCTTCGTCGCCGGCGCGCTCAAGATGGCCGGCTATGAAGTGGAATCCTTCAAGCCAGAGGGAGGCGAGCGTACATACCGCATCAGCAAGTAGCATCGCCTGCCCTCTCCCACGCCCGCCCGGCTCCGGCCGCGGCGGGCTTTTTGCTTGTGGACCCGTAAAATTTCGGATAGCCGTAAGCGGGCCGTGCTTGATAGGATGACTCACGAATTGGATGCTGTTCCTGTGGGAGAACGCTGAGTTGATTTCGGCGTTGTCCCGGTCCGCAAAGGACGTGGGGAGGCGGAATACATTCAGTTTGCTGGCCGTTTGGAGCAGGGGCTTGTTAGGGGTCCCTGCTCCTTCGCATTTTCCGCCCTGTGTGCGCGTCTTCTGAGTACTTGGCCGGTTGCGCCAGCCGCCTCCGCCCGCGCGAACGTGGGCCAACTGTGGCGCGGACGTGGCTACTTTGGCACGCCCAGCCGAATGAGCCGCAACTCCGCAGACCAATCGGACAAAGCCAGGCACAGCCCCTCGACGTCCGGATGGCCAGCCCGTAGCTGGGCTTTGAAGGCGGCAATCTCGGCCAGGCAACGCTCGATTCATGCGGTCACCTGCTGCTTGCGTTCCTCGGCGATTTCGTCGAAGCTCCGACCGTCGCCATCGAGCGTGGCTTGCTTGCCGCTAAGCGTCTGCCACCGCTGCACAACGACATCCACGTACTTCGGATCAAGCTCGATGCCGTAGCAGACGCGCTTAGTGATTTCCGCGGCGGCGAGTGTGGTACCGCTGCCGAGGAACGGGTCGTAGACTGCCTCGCCGCGCTTGGTGTGGTTGAGCAGCGGGCGACGCATCAGTTCCACCTGCTTTTGGCAAGGATGATCGAACTTGTCCTCGTCTGACCCACCCATGAACATCTTGGGTGAAGGGCACGCCCAGATCGTTGAATTCTCGCCAGCCTTGCCGTACCAAACCGCGTTCTTCTTCCTTACAAACCAGCAGGGCTCATGCTGAAACCAATACAGCGAGCGCGTCAGGACGGTACGCTGCTTGTCCCAAATGATTTGTCGGTGATGCAGAAAGCCGATCCGCAGCAGGCCGTCCAGCACTTCGCGCGTATAGAGACTGGCATGCCAGACGTACGCGATTTGCAGGCTCGGCACGAGGGCGAACGCATCACTCCAGTCGGCACGAGTATCACCCGAGATGGTTGTCTCGACGTGGCCGGTGGTGCGGCGCCTCATGTAGCTGGGCTCTGCGGCGCCGCAGCCATTCAAGCCGGCGCGGTCGCGCCATTCGGAGTCCAGACTTATTCCGTACGGCGGATCGCAAATCATCAGGAACGGTTTGCGGTCACCGAGCAGCCGCACGACGGCTTCAGGGCTGGTAGCGTCGGCGCAGAGCAAGCGGTGCTGATTGCGCCGGTCGCCGCACAGCCAAAGGTCCCCCAAGCGGGATACCAGATTCTCCGGCAGTGGCGGGGCGACGTCGGCCTGCTCGTCATTGTCGGGAAGCGTGAGCAGATCCTCCAACTCTCGCGGATCGAAACCGGTGAACGAGAGGTCAAAGTCGGCCGCGGCGAGTTCCTGCAATTCCAGGGAGAGCATTTCGTCGTCCCAATCGGCCCAAGTCACCGATCGGTTCACCATCAGGCGGAACGCCTTCACCTGGGCGTCGGTCCACTCGTCGCAGAGGATTGTGGGGATTGCGGTTATGTCGCCGCCCGGCCATGATCCCAACTTGCGCGCGGCCTTGAGGCGGAGGTGGCCGTCAACCACCGTGCCGTCGCTGCGGGCGAGCACGGGGACTTTGAAGCCGAACTCGCGGATCGACGCGCACATGCGGTCCACCGCAGCGTCATTCCGGCGCGGATTTCTTGCGTATGGAACGAAGCGGTCGATATGCCAGGTCTTGATCGCCAGCGTCGGGGATTCGCTCATGCTGAATCCTCTGATAGCAATTCGGAGTTTCAGTCGTCAATAGAAATCTAAATAGCGCGGATCGTGCCGGCTGTCAGGTGGTTGCCTAGGCGCGATAAATTAGTGCAATGAACCAGGAAAGCGCAACGCAGTTGTATCTGGAGGATCTCGCCGTCGGCCAGCGGTTCACCTCCGGCGAATATCGGGTCGATGAGCAAAGCATCAAAGCATTCGCCGAAGCATTCGATCCGCAGCCGTTTCATTTGGACGAGGCCTTCGCGCGCGGGACGATCTTCGGCGGACTTGCGGCCAGCGGCTGGCATACCGCAGCCATCACGATGCGGCTGATGGTCACTTCGGGACTGCCGCTGGCCACCGGAATTCTGGGCCTAGGCGGAGAGATCTCCTGGCCGCGGCCCACGCATCCGGGCGATACGCTGCACGTGGAAAGCGAGATTCTCGAAATAGTGCCGTCGCGCTCAAAGCCTAACCAGGGAATCGTGAAAGCTCGCAACACTACGCTCAACCAGAACGACGAAGCCGTGCAGGTGTTTACTTCAAAGGTCCTGGTATTCAAGCGTCCTGCATAAGGTTGGACGGATCGGCTTCCTATGGTTCGCTCATGCATCTACGAACTGCGCGCCAGCCTGGGAGGCGTTCATCACCGGATCCTGTACTTCTTCCACGGCGCGGTGGCAGCGGTGGTCTCTCATGGTCTTGCGAAAGAGCGGGTGGTCCCGCCGAAAGACATCGATCGCGCCGTCGAACGCAAGAAGCGGTTTGAGGCGAATCCGGCGAAGCACACGTATGAGTAGGCTTGACTATGCCAGATAACAAAGCAAAGACGCTAAAACCGACCAGCGACGCGGTGGAGATCCTTCACCGCCGGTTCTACGAAGGCAAGCCGGCCCGGCTGAAGAATCTGGAAGAGGCGCGCGCGAATGAAGAGATTGCCCTCAAGATCCAGGAACTGAGGGCAGCGGCGGGCCTCACCCAAACTCAGCTTGCCAAGCTCATAGGCACCACCGCATCGGTCATCTGCCGCCTTGAGGACGCCGATTATGAGGGCCACTCCCTGGCGATGTTGCGGAGGATAGCGAGTGCGCTGAATCAGCGGATCGAGATCCGTTTTGTACCAATCCGGCGTTCGGCATAGGCTGTGTTAATGCCCAGCGCTCGCAACGGGCGTAAAGGAGGTTCGCTCATTCCTGGAGAAGCTGTGTCACCTTTCAAGGCGAGCGCCGGTCCCGGGGAGCGAGGCCGAGGAGCATC
>JBEKYC010000120.1:0-9592 GCA_049511415.1 Bryobacteraceae bacterium
CGGGCCATATGTTTTCTACAATCCGGCGACCGGCGACAGGTATTATGACCTGAAGCTCGGCTTCAAGGCGATTCTGAAGCGGGCCGCTCTGGCCGGCATCACCTGGCACACGCTCCGGCATACGTTCGCCTCACGGCTGACGCGATCCGGCGTGGATCTCGTGACCGTCAAGGAACTGCTGGGACACGCGACCATCAATACCACGATGCGGTACGCACATAGCAACCACGAAGCAAAGGCGCGGGCGGTAGCGAAGCTTCCGACCCGTGACACACCTGTGACAGTCGTGCCCCGCAAGGCGAAAAAGGCCAAAACGGCGGTGTGACATGGTCCGTAAGATGAAGGAATCAGATAGAATACGAAGTGGAGGAATGGGTGAGTGGTTGAAACCGGCGGTCTTGAAAACCGTTAACGGGGTAACTCGTTCGGGGGTTCGAATCCCTCTTCCTCCGCCACTTATCAAATTCGACTTCTTTTGCCCCCAAGCCCTCGTAGTTTGTGGCAGTTACGGAGTTCGAAAGTCGTAATTTCTCAAACGGTCCCCGCAGCGACATCCGCAACTCGCCCCCCTTTCAGGAGGCCCCTTGCAGGACCAACCGCAGCAACCGTCGTTGTTCCGCCCCGGAAACCTCCGGGAATGCTTCTGCCGCCTGGCTGGTGCGCAGCATCGTTTCCACCGCCTGCTTCATGGGCGGAAGCGCCTGCGTCTCAACACTCGCGATTTTCTGCTGAATCTTTAGCTGCTCTTCCCGAACCGCTCCAGCTTATCCGCTGGAACCGCGGGGACAGAACTGTAGTTTCCAGCACATCCGATTTCGAGCTTAGCCCGAAGCTTTGCCCGTGACGCCAGGGCGTGAATTGGCCGCATGATCGTGTTGCGCTTTGCCATCTGGCTTACCTCTCTTTTGAGGCGCCAAGACTGAGGCAGCCGGGTCTAATCCACTCGTTGCCAGGAATCGTCGGGATCGAAGCGGGTTATAGGTGGCGCCGCCTTGCCGGGAACCGGCGCCATATCTTTTTGGTAGACCACGCCGTCCTGGTTCACGATGAACGTGTGAATTCCCGTCACTCCATATTCGGACGGCCATGCCACCAGACCGAACCCGCCAATCAGCTTGTTCTTGACGAAGTAGTTGTGCGCTCCTGCCGACGCATGGGAGCCTTGCCCCTCAAGAACCCGGAAATAATATCCGTGATAGGGTTTGGCGCTCCCTTTTCGGGCGCCGTCCCAGGCGGCCTCGGCGAGGCCCTCCGGAACCAGCGGCTCGCCGGCGCCTTTCCAATACAACCCGTCATGCCGGCCAGGCGTACTCATAAGATGGGGCGCGTATTCCAGCATGCCGTCGTCGTCGCGATCTTCGGAAGCGTATTTTAGCTGCGCTTCCACGTACGCGTGGCAAATCTCGATGGCATCGAGTTCATGGGTGCCGATGCGCCGCGCGTGCATCTCGATGGGGGTCTCGGAGGCGTCGAAGCTCCATTTGCCCTTGGTGCGGACAATGGGAACCGGAAACGGCCAGTCCTCCTCGCCAATCGCGAGTATCGCGCGATTCGGGTTCATGGGGGAGATTTCAAGCCGGTGCTTAGTGCGCGCGAGGCGCGCGAACTCGGTTTGTTCGGCGCGATCCTGCGCGGCATCGCCCGAGGTAAGAATTTCTTTCGCCTGTGGACCGAAAATGGCCGACAACCGCGCGGAGTCGTGGGCGTCCGCCGCATCGACGACGGCCTGCGCGGCGGCCGCCGCGGAATCGAAGCGCTCTTGCGCGATTGAAGGTGCGGCGCACGCAAATGCCAGCGCCGCGCAAATGGTAAAGAGCCTGCCGGTCATTGCTATCGCCTCCCTCCGCCGCCGCCCCCGTGGAATCCGCCGCCGCCTCCGAATCCGCCACGGCCGCCTCGCATGCTTGAGAAGCCTCGATCGCTTTGCATGCGCGTCGTGCCACCGTTGTGATAACCGCCGAAGGCGCTGTGCTTGCCCGTCCAGCCGCGCTGCTCAAAACCCTTACTTCCGAGGCGTTGCTCGGGCGCGCCGCGGATCGCCTGACGCCCACCTTCCCCGCGGCCAAAGTTGCTCCTGGCCGCGCCGCCGCCGAACCGGTCGGCGACGGCCCGATTGGCATACGGCACACCGAGCCGGTGCGCCGGATCATGCGCCCAGGCGGAACGGCCCAAGCGATCTCCTCCGAAACCGTCACGGAAACCGTAACGATTGAAGAAAGAGTGGTTGAGGAAAATACCTCCACCGAACCAGTCGGGGCCCCAACCCCAACCGCCCCATCCCCAGCCGCCCCAGCCGCCAAACCAGAGACCAATATCTATGCCGGGAAACCACCCCAGACCCATACCGATACCGGGGTAGAACAGCGGGGGGTATATTCCCCAGGCCGGCGGTCCCCATACGTATGCGGGGTTATAATTCGGCACGTACCATTCATCCGGGTTGCCCGGCTCAATGTCGATTACCGACTGGCCGTTCTGGTTTTGCGTGGTGACGGTCTCCTGCGGCGTCGAATGGAGCGTCCCCTTCGCCTGGGCTTGGTCCCGCATGCGCTGCACCGCTTGCATCACATCTGCTTGCTGGGCGAGAAAGGCGTTGCCAAGCTGCGTGGTCCAGCCCATATCCTGGGTCAACCGGGCGAGCACGTCGGGGAAGGCCACCAGCCCCTGTACGCTGGGATCCCAACTTTGTTTCTTGGCCTCGTCCATGAGCTTGGAAGGCTTCCACTTCGCATGGTCCCGCGCCCATTGTTCCGCTTCGGCGATCTCCATCGGGTAAGTGGAAGCGGCCAATACTTCCGCCACCAGGGGATCCGGATATAAGGCGATCGGCGCCACCAGATCGTCAAGCTGCTGCGGTGGCATCGGCGTGCCCGGCTGCGCCCCCGCGGGAGGGACGTTCGGCGGAGGATTCTGTGCGACCGCTGGCCGCAGGAGGAAGAGGGCGACGAAGGCCGCCGCGCAAAAACAAGGACAACGTCTGCCTGACATCTCACTCACCTGGACACATAATACCCGTTCCCGATGCCAAGCGGAGCATCTGGAGTTCGCCGCGCAATGCAAACGTGTGTGACGACGCACAGAACCGGGAAGCGAACTCCAGATGCGCGCGAGCGCCGCCTGAAACTCGCCAAGCGTGCCGCTCACAGATTGCGCCATTTCCGGCAGCGTTTCACGGCCCGGCGTGCCGGTAAACGCCGAGCCATTGAACACAATGTGCGTCATTTCTTAGTATCCGCCTCCATGTCTAAACCCACCGCTCGTCGGACGTCAGCTTGGAGCAGTTCGTTCCTTTCGAGCGGCTTTCCCCCCTCGGAGGGTTGCGCGGAACCCACCAGTGCTTGTTTGACGGCTGTGATTCTTGCCGTCAGGCGCCTTTCAATGGCGATCAAAACCTGTCGTTTAGCCGGTGGTCGTTTAGTCCGCGCGGGACCTCAGTCCCAAAGATTCGTGCGCGCCCCACCGCGATGACCCGCGGAGTCTTCGTAACACCGTGGTGCTGGTTGGAACCGTCAATTCACCAGCTCCCGCGCACAATCCGGACACGTGCCATGGGTGAAATCGGCCTCCGAGCGATCGTGAATGTAGGCCTCCAACATCTGCCACTCACCCTGCTCGTCACGGACTCTCTTACACCAGGCGCAAACCGGCAGCAGACCGCTCAGTACTTTCATTTTCCGTTGCGAGGCGTGCAGCTTCTGCCCTAACCAGCAGATGAGCACCCCTAGACAAAGAAATAAATCGAACCTGAGCAAAAGCCGGATTGAAAATAAGTGGAGAGAACTTTCCGCAGGAGGGAACAAGAACCACTTAGCCAAGCCTGTAACCAGAAGTGCCGACGCTCCCGCCCAGACACCCGCGTACATAACGCCGATGGCGACGGCGCTAAGCAGCAACTGGTACGAATCTGGATCTACTAACGGAGCTAGGAGCTTTTGCAGAGCCACGCTCAGCGCGCCCAGTGCCAGCCCATACCCAACGCACGAGAGCTTGGATCGGTTCTGGCCGCCCGAAATGATTACGTACTGTACGCGCCCTGGAACCGTTTCGGTCATCTAAATGATCACCCCCTTGCGCACCGCGTACAGGATGAGCTCCGCGGTGCTCAGGGGATAACAGACCCTGTTATTTGCGATATCAGGTCCTGATAATCTCCGAAACAGGCCCTGTTATTCCCTGTTATTTTCGGCGTCCGCAATCATCTGCGAACCTTTGAAGTGGATTAGAATGTGTAGCTTGTCCGGAGTTAGGCGGTTTTGCACTTCCTGTTCCCTCTCTGTGTTACAAGAGGTCTCTTGATACCCGCCTCCTGTTCGCCCCTGTTTTGCAGGCGATGGAATCGCCCGGTCTTCAAAGTGACCTCGGACGGGCGGAGCTTCGTCGGCTAAAGCGACGGTCGGTCGGATAGTCCGTGGACCGAGGGTTCGAGTCGCTCCGCCTTAATCAACGTAGTTTCGAAACCTCCGCAGTGGCTTGCCGCAGCGCGCGTAGATCCGGGTCGGCATCCCTCCATGCGGCAAGAAAGCTCTGGTAGGCGGTGCGCGCCTTCCCCGTATCGCCAGTGAGCACGTAAGCTCTGGCGAGGCCCAAATGTGCCATCGTGCCTGCGACGAAGTTCCGCGTCACGCCGGGATGGTCCAGTACCTTCCGGAATTGCGCGGCTGCCGCGGCGCCTTGGTGTGCAGCCAGCAAGACTTGGCCCCGCTCGTAGGCTGAAGACGCTGTATCGTCGCCGCCCGTAAGGTCGTATGGAGCAATTGCCGCCAGCGCATCGACCCCCTGGCCGGCTGCTCCCTGGTTGAGAGCAATGGCCGCCTGGATCATGGCTCGGGTGATCGCAACTTGCGTATCCTCCGGAAAGCGCTTGGACAGGTCGCCGGCCAACCGCGCGGCGCCGCTTGAATCTCCAGCCAGAGCCAAGGCTGTGCCTGCCATCCGCTCGATGTCCTTACCTCTATCTTTCGAGATCGCGAGGGCCGCCAAGGCTTGCCGTCTCGCGAATTCCCGATTTCCTGCCACGGCTTCGGCCATAGCCTCCTCGGCCAGGTAGCTGGCCGCGTCCTCATTGTCTTGATCCCGCTTGGCGCCCTCCGCGGCTTGTTGCGCCAGATCCCGCGCGCGGGCGAATTGCCCGACGGATGCCGCGCTATACGATTCGAGATCGAGCAGGAGATTCCCGTACCCAGGCTTGGCGCTGACAACCGCTGCCTCCTTCCGCATGCCTTCTGGATCGTGCTGCAGGAAGTCGATTTGGTAGAGGTATAGGTGAAGAATCGGGAAATCCAGATTGTGGGCTTGGGCCTCTTTCGCCACAGCTTCAGCATCGTGTAGACGATTCAGGAAAATGTAGCCAGTGACGAGTTCCCGATAAGCCGCTGCAGCGCCAGGAGAGAGTCTGAAGCTCTGTTGCGCGGCGGCCAGAGCCTTCTCGTGTTCCCCCAGGGTATTGTAGACCTTCTCCAGGTTGGAAAAGGGACCACCGTCGCGTGGGTAGTTTTGGGCCCACAACTCCAGAGTCTTGCGCGCCGCTTCCAGGTTGCCGGTAGTGAACATTTCGTAGTGCGAGGTCAGGTAGTACCTTTCGCGATCGCTTACCCGGTCGCGCAACTCGTAGGCTTTGCGAGCGCTTTCGGCCCCCCGCGCGGCATCGCCCATGGAGCTGTAACAGACTGCTAGGCGCCCATAGGCCATCGCGAAGTTAGGATCTAACCGGATGGCTTGTTCGAACCTCGGAATCGCCGCACGGCCATTGGTCTCGGCATACATCGAATGCGAGCCCAGGCTGTAGGCCTCCAGAGCCTCGAGCGATCCCGTTGTCACACCCTCCGGCGGCGCGTCATACTTCTCCACCGACGTCAGCGATTCGCCCAGCTTCCGACGCAGTTTGGTGGCGGCCTCACCCAGTGCTTTCAGTACCTGTTCTTTGCCGGTCGCCGTGTCCTGCTCTTCCGCCAGTAAATCGCCGCTGCGGCAGTTCACCGCCCGCAGCCCCAGCACGTACTGGCTTCCCAGAACAGAAATGGAACCTTCAATCGTGGCCGTGCTTCCCGTGC
Organism: Bryobacteraceae bacterium; assembly: GCA_049511415.1. Lineage (GTDB taxonomy): Bacteria > Acidobacteriota > Terriglobia > Bryobacterales > Bryobacteraceae > Bog-159. The sequence goes on from JBEKYC010000120.1 coordinate 6,051, forward strand.
GCTGACAAACATCCCGCGCCAGCGCGGCCGTCAGTTTCGCGTCCTTGGGCTGGGTCATCAACGGCAGTGTTTCCGTAATGCGCGATTCCGAGAGCAGGCTCAGAAACGGCGACTGTTCCAGTTGCGCCGAGAGCCCCTGCCGCAGCGTAGCGTCGAAAACGGGGTCGCCCGTCGTGTTGCCGAACTCCGCCAGCACCACTATGTTCTTGCCGGTGAGCTTCGGCGCTGGCCGCACGTAATAGAAAACTCCGACGGCTATGGCGGATAGCGCCAGAGCCCCCGCCGCAATGTACCATCCACGGTGCGGCCCAGCCGCGCTCTGCGGCTCGGCCCGCTCCCGAGTGGGCGCCAACCTGCCTGAATCGCTGTCGCGTTTCAGGCGCTTCAGATCAACCCGGATCTCCGACGCGTGCTGGTACCGTACTTCCCGATCTTCTTCCAGCGCCTTCGCAACGATCCGGTCCAACTCCTCCACAACTTGTGGATTTCTCCTGGAGGCCGGCTCCGGCACTTTTCCAGGCAGCGCCCCCGTGGCCATTTCATAAAGCACAACCCCAAAACTGAAAAGGTCCGTGCGTGCATCCAATTCCTCGCCGCGCAACTGCTCCGGCGACATGTAACTGGGGGTGCCGGCCACACCCGATCGATCGGCGCCAGGTTCCGCCGTCGATCCGGCCGGCGCTGCTTCCGTGTGGGCCTCCAACCGCAGTTTCGCCAAGCCAAAATCGAGTATCTTCGCCTGGCCCCGCGTGGTTATGAAGAGGTTGGCGGGCTTCAGGTCGCGATGGACTATTCCCGCGGTGTGCGCCGCCGCCAGTCCGTCCGCAATCTCGATGCCCCAGGTCAGCAAAGCGTCGGCTGAAATACTCCCGGCCTCCAACCGGCGCTTGAGGGTGTCGCCTTCGAGCAGTTCCATAGCCAGGAAAGGCCGCCCGTCACGCTCTCCGATATCGTATATAGTGCAGATATTCGGATGGCTGATGGCCGCCGTGGCCCGGGCTTCCCGTTCGAAGAGTTCCACCGCTGCGCTCTCGTGAGCCAACTCGCCGGCGATGAACTTCACCGCTACGTCCCGTTCCAAGCGCCTATCGCGAGCCTTCCAGACCTCCCCCATACCCCCGCGGCCCAGCATTTCAACAAGCTGGAAGCGGTCGGCGGCGTTCGCCGGAATGCTGGATGGGATACTGGACAGACCCCTGGGCGTACTCTCGGAAGACACGCCGTCAAAGACCACCCCGTAGCTGCCCACCGGAATGCTGAAGCGCAGGTCGTCATGCGCGCCTTCGTCCGAATAGTAGCGATCCAGGCGCGTACGTAGGCGGCCCACCTCCACCCGCACCATGGAGTGAATGCGCGGATCGAAAGAGACGTTCCGGTCCCAGACCTCAGCCGCAATCACGAACTCTTTCAATCCGTCCGCGTCGCCCCTCAGGGTCGTCTCCACCAAAAACTCCAGCAGCCGGCGATGCCGTGCGCTCTCGCGGAAGGCGGCGCTGGCCCCCAGCACGGCCAAGTGCGCGCGGACTGCGGACGGGTTGGATGCGGCTGGGCTCATCGGCGCTGGATTGACCTATGATGCACCAGATCGCAAAGTATTGCAAACAAGATGTAACGTGCCCTTGTGACCGTTTCAACAGGCTTTGAAACTTCACAGCGGCGCCGCAAAACCGTATTCTGCCTACCAAGACGTGGCCGCCTCGTCGGAATCGCGGCTACCACGCAAATTCAATCAAGACAGCGAAAGGAAACGAAACGATGAAACAGACGATGAGCATCAAATTGTTGGCGGCCGCAGGCCTTCTGATTCAAGGAGCGTTCGGCGCCAACCTGATCCAGAACGGCAGCTTCGAAAAGCCGGTCATACCTGCCGGAACCTTCACGAACTTCGATACTGGCGCCGCCACCTTGACAGGCTGGCAGGTGGTAGGGGCGACGGGCAATGTGAGTATCGTCAGCACCACTCTCATAGGAAACGGCTTTACCTTTCCGGCGGCAGTCGGCCAGCAGTGGCTCGACCTGACCGGAGACGGAAGCAACAGCGCCACGGGAGTCCAGCAGACCGTCGCCACAACCCCCGGTACCACGTACACGCTGACTTTTTATGTCGGCAATCCCAACGATCCGGGTGGCCCCCTCGGCACCACCAGCACCCTGAACGTCTTCGTGAACGGCACCCAAACCTTCTCGATCACCAACTTGGCTGGGGCGGGACTGACCTCGATATTCTGGCAGAAATACACAACCACGATTGTGGCGGCTTCATCCGAGACCACTATAGCCTTCATGAACGGCGATGGCCAGACCGACAACACCAACGGCCTGGATGGGATTACGCTGGTCGAACAGAAAGCGGCGGCGGACCAAGTGACCAATCGCATTTAAGCGACAGATTTCAATAGAGTTGGTCGCGCGTGCGAGCATAGGCATAACAGGGGATAACAGGCCCTGATCTGCGCGGGTATCAGAGACCCTGATAACACGCGAAACAGGCCTTGTTATCCCCTGATAATCAAAACACTTTGCTCGCCTTCAAGTAACTTAGAATGTATAGCTTACCATTGTTTTGGTGGGTGTAATTCTCTGTTTTCTTTCTTTTTTACAGGAAGGAACCCGGCGCGAGCCCGGCGGGTTCTTAAGCGACGATGCGCTCGTTGGGGAGTTGGAGAAAGCCATCCGCAATCCGGCGCAGCGACCCAAGTATTGGCGCTACAACCTCAACGCACCGGTGATCTCCGGCGAGCAGCGTGCCATCGAAATGCCGCACCTTGAACACTATTGCCGGGATCTGAACGGCTGGCCACGTTCGTGGATGGGGCTGGAAAAGGATCTGCCGCCCGGCGAACATTTAGCGGCCCTGTTCCGGCCCTTCCTCGAACACCTGGCAGCGTCAGACCTGTCGCCGAAGACGATCCAGAAACATTTCAATAACATGTGGGCATTGGGCGGGGAGTTCATCCGCGATCTCCACAGCGATTCTTCCCTGAGAAAGAAGCCCGTGGAGTTGGTTCTCCGCCAGATGATCGAGTACGGCGGGCCCCTCCTCTATCACGGCGGGGAAGATCAGCAGAGATCATTCGATTCCACATGCCGCAAGTTCCACCGGTTCCTCACCAAGACGGCTCGCTGACGCTCGTCGTCACCCACAAATTCCCCCGACGAGGCGCATTTTTTGCGCGGAAGTAATTGACGATCAGTTCCCGGTGCTGGCGAAGAGATCGAGCGATCTTCTTCATGGGCTCGATGCGGGAACGCATCGTTTGACGGCACCACTCGTCGAGAAACTTCCCGGCCCAGGAGGGCGAGCTGTAATCCCAGAGTTGCTGGAATGCTTCCTTGAGAAGGTAGGCCCGGACGGTCTTCAAGTTGTAGCGGAGGAGATCGCGCAGTCGGAAGCGCTGCTCGGCCTTCAGATTCTCTTCCCGCTTGAGCAGGAGCCAGCGCGACTTTTTCAGGAGCGGTGTCCGGCCTTCGCTCGCCATGCGGCGCGATTCTCCGGCGCGGACTTCGTCAAGAGCCTTGTTCATTTTCGCGACGATATGGAA
>JBEKYC010000121.1:0-12419 GCA_049511415.1 Bryobacteraceae bacterium
TACGCGCCGCTGCTCGCAGGCAGTATGTTGCCGGCCCCGGCTCCGTCTCGTACCACGAAATCGGTGGCGTCCACCAGGACGCGATCGTCCGTTGCCGCGCCCACCGTGAAGCCCCACAGGATCGACTTCGCGAAAGAATCCGCCACCGAGCGCCGTTCCGCAGGGTTATCACTGGAGGAGCGGAACGATTCGTTACTCTGCACTAGCAGGACCTTCGGGCCGACGCGTTCGAAGCGCACCACCTTGCCGCCATCCTCCAGGCCGCGGTCCAGTCCGATATCGTTCGAGCCGAGCCCGGCGGCCACTCCGGTGGCATATAGGAAATCTTCGTTCCAACGCGAGATTTCGAGCCACAGGCTGCCCGTGCGCTCATCCCAATACATCGGAAAGTAACCGTCCAGCTTGTGCATCGTCGCGGTGCGTTCCTCAATGGCCGGTATGTGCTCCGCAGCTTGGCCGTGGCCGCCGGACTGCGCCGCAGACGCGAAGGTCGCGCATAAAAAGAGCGCCGTAACACGCATAGCTTTTTGCATCCCGTGAAAAACCTCAGGTCTATTGTAGCTGCGATGGCGGTCCACGCAACGGCGCGCCATCCGTGTGAAAATCGGCATGATGCGCCTGCTATTCCGCGACCCGCTATTCGATGCGCTACTGCTCCGCACCATGGGCCATTGCTGCTATGGAGGCGCGGATGTGGCTGAGTGTCTGACAACTGCGCGTGGCATCCGCGAAAAGGATTGCTTGGGTTGGTTCCGCGCCTGGATGGAGTTGGCCGATCGGCTGCAGGCTGAAGCCGAGGAGAGCCTGCGGCGCGGCCACACGATCAGCGCGCGCGACGCCTTCCTGCGTGCTTCGAATTATTACAGAAACGCATACGTCTTTGTTTTTCAGGCGCCTCCATCCGGCGATCTGCAGCGCGCCTACGATCTGCATCGCTCAAGCTTCCGCCGAGCGGCCGCTTTAATGGATCCATCCGTCGAGAAGGTCGCCATCCCGTACCAACAGACGCTGCTGCACGGCTATTTCCTGCGCGCTGCCGCGGGCGGCGAGCCTAGTCCCACGCTCATTCTGAACGGAGGCTATGACAGTACCGCTGAAGAGTGCTACTTCTGGAACGCCGTCGCGGCCCTACGCCGCGGCTACCATTGCCTGATCTTCGACGGACCGGGTCAGGGAGCCACCCTGCTCGAAGACCGGTTGCCCTTTCGCCCCGATTGGGAAGCTGTCATTGGCCCGGTGGTGGACTGGCTGGCAGGTCAACAGTGCGTAGACCCGCGCCGCATCGGAATCATTGGGCTGAGTTTCGGCGGCTACCTCGCATTGCGCGCGGCCAGCGGCGAACCGCGGTTGGCGGCATGCGTCGCCGATCCCGGCGAGTTCTCGTTGCTGGAGATCTTTCAGGCCCGCATTCCACGGTTCCTGGCGAAAGACCTGCCTGCGTTACGGGGCCTGGGTGGCGCCCTGCTGCGAAGAATCCTCTCCAGCCAACTCCGCAAACCGACGGCAGGCTGGGCGTTGCGCCGCGGCCTCTTCGTGCACGGCGCACCCGACCTGGAAGACTACCTGCGCCAAGCCGCCGCCTATACGCTGGCCGGCAGGGAAGGCGAAATCCGCTGCCCAACACTGATCTGCCATGCGGAGGACGACGACATTGGCGTGTCGGCGCGGCGGGTTTACGACGTCCTGACCTGCGAAAAGGAATTCCTCGCCTTTCGCCGCAGCGAGGGAGCGGCGGAGCATTGCGAAGCCGGCGCCAGATCCCTCTTTCACGAGCGCGCTTTCAACTGGCTTCGCCGCTGGATGTAATTACCTCTGCGGTGCGGCTTGGGCGGATTTTATACCAGAAGCTCTGTTACTATGTTTAGGCAACGAACGCCTGCCACCGGTTCCCTGCTCCGGCGGCCGAACTGAGGTTCGAAATGCATCTGCACACGATCGATGTCGCGATCATCCTGGTCTACGTAGCGACCTCCGTACTGTTGGGCTACTGGGTCTCCCGCCGCGCGTCGCGCGACACCAAGGCTTACTTTCTGGGCGGCAACACCCTGCCCTGGTACTTCCTGGGCGTCTCCAATGCTTCCGGTATGTTCGACATTGCCGGCACCATGTGGCTCGTCTCCCTGATGTTTGTGTATGGCCTGAAAAGCGTCTGGATTCCCTGGCTGTGGCCCGTCTTCAACCAGATCTTCCTCATGGTGTACCTGTCCTCCTGGCTGCGCCGATCCAACGTAACCACCGGCGCCGAATGGATCCGCACGCGCTTCGGTTCCGGCCGCGGCGCCGAGCTTTCGCACATCATCGTCGTGATCTACGCGCTCGTCAGTGTGATCGGCTTCCTCACATACGGCTTCAAAGGCATCGGCAAATTCGCCACCGATTTTCTGCCCTGGCACCTCTCCGCCAATCAGTACGCCCTGATCCTGATGGGCATCACCACCTTTTACGTTGTGAAAGGCGGCATGTTCAGCGTCGTCATCACCGAGGTGTTGCAGTTCTGCATCCTGTCTGTCGCGTCCGTGGCCATCGGCATCATCGCCATCGCCCGCGTCTCGCCCGAGGCGTTGCACCGCGCCGTCCCGGCGGGCTGGGACCAAATCTTCTTCGGCTGGCATCTGAACCTGGATTGGTCCGGGCTAATTGCGGCGGTTAACACCAAGATCACCCAGGACGGCTACGCCATCTTCGGCGCATTCTTCATGATGATGCTTTTCAAAGGCATCCTCATCAGCATGGCCGGTCCCGCGCCGAACTACGATATGCAGCGCATCCTTTCGACCCGTAATCCGCGGGAGGCGTCGCTGATGAGCGCCATGGTGAATGTCGTTCTCAACGTGCCGCGCTATTTCATGATCACCGGGCTCACCATTCTCGCTCTGGTGTTCTACAGCGATCGCATCCGCGCCATGGGCGCCGCCATGGATTTTGAGATGGTGCTTCCGGACGCGCTCAGCCACTTCGTGCCCGCCGGTTTACTGGGCGTCCTGGTGGCCGGCCTGCTCGCCGCTTTCATGTCCAACTTCGCGGCCACCGTGAACGCCGCCCCGCCCTACATCGTCAACGACCTCTATCGCAAATACATTAACCCGCACGCCAGCGAGCGAACCTATGTCCGCCTAAGTTATGTCGCATCCTTTGCCGTCGTGGTTCTCGGCATTTCCGTTGGCTGGTTCGTTACCTCCATCAACACCGTCATCCAATGGATCGTCTCGGCGCTATGGGGCGGTTACACCGCCTCCAACGTCCTCAAGTGGTATTGGTGGCGCTTCAACGGCTATGGCTATTTTTGGGGCATGGTGACTGGTATCGCCGGCTCGCTGATCATCCCGTGGACGCTGCCCAATGTCTCGCCGCTGAATTCGTTTCCGATCATCGTGGGCATTTCGCTGATCGGCTGTGTCGTGGGTACGCTTGCCACCAGACCCGAGGAGGATGCCGTGCTCATGGACTTCTACAAGCGCGTCCGCCCCTGGGGCTTCTGGGGTCCCATCCGCGAGAAGGTAATGCGCGAAAATCCGTCCTTCAAACCGAACCCGGATTTCGCCCGCGACATGTTCAACATTGTGGTGGGTATCGCCTGGCAAACCAGCCTGGTGGCCTTCCCGGTGTACATCGTGATCCGCCGCTACGACGTTTGCGCTTACGCTCTGGCCGTGGTTGCGCTTACGTCCATCACCTTGAAATTCACCTGGTACGACCATCTTCGGAAGATAGAAATGGAGTGGGAAGGCGAGGCCAAGGCGCTGGGCACGATCAGCCCGGCGGGCTAAGTTCCGGACGGAGTGCGCGCAGCCCCGACGTCGCGCACGCGCTGCATCAACGCCGCCGCCACCACAAAAAACACGCCGCCGGCGACGACCGCCAGCAGCCGGTTGTTGCCCAACAGGTGCGCCATCACCCAGCCAAAGCCCAACGACGCCACAATCTCCGGCGTCACAATAAAGAAGTTGAAAATTCCCATGTAAATGCCGGTCTTCTCCGCCGGCAGTGATCCCGCCAGAATGGCGTAAGGCATTGCCAGTGTGCTGGCCCACGCAATGCCTACGCCCACCATCGAACCGAACAGCAGCCATTTGTTGTGGATCACCGCCACCGACATCAGCCCCGCCGCGCCGCACAGCAGGCACAGGCTGTGCGTCATCTTGCGCCCCAACCGGCCGGCGAGTGCCGGCATCACGAACGACCATACAAAACAGACTGCCGAATACATCGCGAAACAATACCCGCCCCACGCCACTCCCTCCGTGTAGATCGCGCTGTGCGGATCGTCCGCGCCAAATACGTTATGCGCTACCGCCACCGGAAAATACAGCCACATGCAGAACAGACCCAGCCACGTGGCAATCTGCACCCAGGCCAGTTGCTTCATGGTCTCCGGCATGCCCCCAATGGATTCCAGAATCTCGCGCGCATTCTCCGCCAATCCGCGCTTCTGCGCCTTCATGCGGCGGAAAGCGTCCAGATCCGCCGGAGGATATTCGCGGGTGGTCGCGATCGTATACATCACCGCCCCGAAGAAAGCCGCCGCGCCCAAGTAAAATGAGAGCCGCACCGGCAACGGAATACGTCCGCTGTCCATCGCGACGTGCTTCATCAGAAATCCAGGCAGCACCGACGCCACCACCGCGCCGAGGCCAATAAAAAGGCTCTGCATGGCGAAGCCCCGCGTGCGTTGATCTTCCGGCAGCATATCCGCCACGAACGCCCGGAACGGTTCCATGCTGATGTTGATCGATGCATCCAGAATCCACAACAGCCCCGCCGCCATCCACAGCACCGAGACCCGCGGCATCAGGATCAGCGCCGCCGAGCTCAATAGCGCCCCCGTCAAAAAGTACGGCCGCCGCCGCCCCAGCCGGTTCCACGTGCGGTCGCTCGCATGCCCGATAATCGGCTGCACGATCAATCCAGTCAGCGGCGCGGCCAGCCACAGAATCGGTATCTGATCGGCGCGCGCCCCCAGGTATTCATAGATGGCGCTCATGTTGGCCATCTGCAGGCCCCAGCCGAACTGTATCCCCAGAAAGCCGAAGCTCATGTTCCAGATCTGCCAGAAATCCAGGCGCGGTTTATCGGTCATACGTGGACACCATCTCTTTCAGCCGCTGCGCCATGGCCGGAGTCAGCATCTCCGCGCGATAACGCCACCGCCAGTTTCCGCTGGGCACCGCCGGCGTGTTCATGCGCGCCTCGCTCCCCAGGCCGAGCACATCCTGCAATGGAAACAACACGGTATTCGCCACCGACGCCATCAGCGCCCGTATGAACACCCAATGGATTTCGCTGCCGTCCGTCGCCAGATACTTCCGCGTGAACGCGCGCTCCGCCGCCACATCCGCTGCCGTGCGCGTGCTGTCACCGGCGTCCGCGCTCGACCACCACCCTACCGTCGTATCGTTATCGTGCGTGCCCGTGTACGCCACCCGGTCGCGCGGGTAGTTATGCGGCTTGAAATCCGGCGCCTGCGGATCTTTGCCGAACGCGAACTGCAGAATCGCCATCCCCGGAAATCCGAACTGCGTGCGGATGGCCTCCACCTCCGGCGTGATCACGCCCAGGTTCTCCGCCACGATGGGCAGATCGCCGAGCGCGCCTTGGAGCGCCACAAATAGCGCCGCTCCCGGTCCCTTCACCCAGCGCCCATTACGCGCCGTGGTCTCGCCGGCCGGCACTTCCCAATACGCTTCCAGCCCGCGGAAGTGATCCAAGCGCACGATATCCACCTGCGCCAGCGCCGCTCGCAACCGTTCGATCCACCAGGCGAATCCGCTCTCCGCCATGCGGTCCCAGCGGTAAATCGGATTGCCCCACAACTGTCCCGTCGCGCTGAAATAATCCGGCGGCACACCCGACATCACCTCCGGTTCGCCCGCCGCATCCAACTGGAATAACTCCGGGTGCGACCACACATCCGCGCTGTCATGCGCCACGTAGATCGGCAGATCGCCCATGATGCGTATGCCGCGCTCCCGCGCGTAGTCGCGCAGGCTGCGCCACTGTCGCGCGAACAGGTATTGCGTGAATTCCACAAACGCAATTTCATCGGCCAGGCGTGAACGCCATGCGGCCATGGCCGCCGGCTGCCGCGTCGCGATTTCCGGCTCCCAACGGCTCCAGATGGCTTCGCCGCCATGCGCCGCCTTCAGCGCCATGAAGAGCGCGTAGTCGCCCAGCCACGCCGCATTTTCGCTCCGGAATGCTTCGAACTCCGTGCCGCCGCCGAAGCGCTCATGCGCCGCGCGCAGCCGATCGAACTTGAACCGGATCACCCGCCCGTAATCCACGGTATCCGCGGGAAACTCCGGCGCGTCCGCCACAAGCTGTTCCAGGCTGATCAGCAGAGGATTCCCCGCGAACGCGGAAAACAACTGATAAGGAGAATCGCCGTATCCCGTCGGACCCAGCGGCAGCACTTGCCAGATCCGCTGCCCCGCGTCCGCCAGGAAGTCGACGAAGCGGTAAGCTTCCGGCCCCAAGTCCCCAATCCCGAATCGTCCCGGCAATGAGGTAGGATGCAGCAGGATCCCGCTGGATCGTGGAAAACTCACGGACTCATTGTAAGCCCCGGCAGATCTGCCAGTGGAGCAGACCATCGTTTTTTGTGGTCTGCCCATTGTGTGGCAGGCTCCCAGCCTGCGTCGGCCTCTCAGGCCGACTCCTGGCGTTCTAGATCCTGCCCGCCCTACATAAGCGCGCGCCTACCTCTTGGTTCCTGACTCCTTCAAGAGGCGCTTGCGCGCTTTCGGGCCAGCAGCGAGGTCACGGCCTCGTCAAGGGACCGCACCCAAGTATGACGAGTATTTGCGGAACTGTGGCCACGGACTGAGCGAAGTCAGCCCCACGCAGCTGGTGGAGGGCAGAGAATCAGATCGTTCACGCTTCGCTAGAATTGAGTAGGAGCATACCGTGCCCAAGGAAAGAATTAGATCGCCCAAGAAAGCCGGCTCGGGGAGAACGGGCGGGCGCCCGGGCCCCGCTGGCCGCGCACACGAAAACGGCGCGCGCATCGTTGACCAGAGCGGTAACACCCGGATCGATACGCTGCGCCGGACCTACGGCGATAGCTTCGCTCCCGGCATTCGCGGCGACGCGCACCTGCAAACCCTGTTAAGCCGAACGGGCAGCAGCTCTCTTTCCGGCTACCTCAAGGCAACCGGGCAGTCGGCGGCGAGCGGAGCGGAAGGAAAAGACCGCGCGAACGATAAACCCGCTGTACGCTACGCTGACGCTGAGCGGTTCAACGCAGCCCATCGGAAGACGAGTTCGTTGCACGCCGGCCTGTTTCGCCGGCTCGCCGAGTAGCCGAATTCACGACCAGCGACGTTATTGGAACCCGAACCATACTTTCTGACCCGCGAGCAGATTGATACGATTCATCGGGACCAGATTGAAGCATGGGGCGGTTTGCAGGGCCTTCGTAGCGAGCATGCGTTGGAGTCGGCAATTGCGCAGCCGCTCAACGTCTATTTCTATAGCGGCGGCGACCTTTACGAAATCACCGCCGCATACGCCTTCCATATCGCGGAAAGTCAGGCGTACCTGGACGGCAATAAACGGACCGAGTGCAGCCCGCCGCTGACTTTCTTGAAATCAACGGCGTCGATACGAGCCCTTTGCCGGAGATTGCCACGTACGAAGCGATGATCCGAGTGGCAAAACACGAACGGGATCGATCCGGTTTGGCGGTCTTCCTGCGTGAAGCGTTGAAGGCGAAGGCTTAGTCAATCTTTACAAACCGCCACAAGCGCGTTTCTGGGGAGTAATCTCCCAGAACACGATTTCTGACTCGCGACGCCCTCAAATCAGCATCCCCTGCGCTCGATCAGGATCAGCGACTCGGTTCCACGCTGACTTACTTTCCCTATAACAAATGTGACCAACTCGACGAGGGTCGTCTACCGCCCGCGCGGGTCTCAAAACTTGCGGGCGGATGTGGCTTTCGTGTCCTTCCTCCCTTTCGCGTCCAGATAAACCTTCGCCTCAACCGACATACCCGGGCGCAGTCTGTTGAAGTCCCGCTGATTGGGATCCAAACGGATTCGGACAGGCAGCCGCTGCACGACTTTTACGTAATTGCCGGTGGCGTCTTCGGGTGGAAAAAGACTGGTGCGATCTCCGGTTGCGGCCGGCATGTACTCTACCTCGCCCTCGAAGGATTCGTTGAGCGAATCCACCTGAGCGGTGACACGCTGGCCGGTGTGCATTTTACGGAGTTGCGTCTCCTTGAAATCAGCCGTTGCCCAAACGTCTTGCGTCTGAACGATCACCACGAGCTGCTGCCCCACCGAGATTCTGCTCCCCAGTTCGGCGGTTCGCCCGGTGGCGATTCCATCTGCGGGCGCAACTATATGGCAGTAGCTCAGATTAAGGAGTGCGATGTCCAACTGCGCCTTGGCGGACGACGCATTCGCCGCGCTCGATGAGATGTCGGCCTGTCTGATGGCGACCTGGCGCGGCGCGTTCTGCGCGTCCTCCCGGAGTTTGTTCTGCTGTTGCTGCAATTGCGCTCGTCGCTGCTCCACCACCTTCAGTGAGGATGCGTCGGCGGCGCGGCTGGCCTCCACGGCGGCCTCCTGAGCGGCGCCGTTGGCCACATATCCGTCGTAGTCGGAAAGCGAGATCTCATGCTTATCGACGAGTTCTTTGTAGCGGGCAAGATCGGACTGGCTCTTGCGATTGTTGGCCTCCGCCTGGCGCAGCTTGGCGACATTGCTGTCATAGTCATACTGCGCGCCGGCAATCACGGCTTCGGCATTGAGGATGGCCGCGGTGTCCGTGTCGACTGCGCTGCGGTTCGCGGTTTGTGTAATCGGCACGTTGGGATTCTGGCTGGCGACCTGGGCCAAGGCCTGCTCATACTGAGCGCGCGCCTGCGCTACCAGCGCCTCGTAATCGCGCGGGTCCAGGTCCACCAGGGGCGTGCCGGCCTTCACCGGCTGATCGTTCTCCGCATATACCGCTTGCACCGTTCCGGCAACGCGGGAGGCGACGAGTACCACGACGCCGGCTGCCACCCCGATGACGATTCGCTTTCGTTTCGTAGCGGGGTCCGCCGGCTTCTTCTCGACATCGGGCTTCTTCTCAGGATCGGGCTTCTTTGCGCCGTTCTGTTTGTCACCGTTTTGTGTGCCAGTAGCAGCTTGTTTCTGCTGGTCCTTTTGCGCGTCCTGTTGGTCAGGGTGCGTCCCATTTTGGTTCGTCGTCGGTTCCTGATCGTTGACGGGCATGGTTAATTTCCTTTCAGCATGCTGGGAATGAACTGTTCGGCCTGCCCAGTGGCCTTGGCGAGGGCGATGCGGGCAAGGTTCAGAGAGAAGAGAGTGCTGATGTAGTCCCGTTCCGCCGCGGCGACCGTCTCCTGCGATTGCACTACCTCCACCGAATTGGTCACACCGGAGGCGAAGCGATCGACGGATTGCGTCAGGGTCTCGGCCGCGAGTTGGCGATTCTCCTGCGCCACCTTGAGTTGTTCCGAGGCCACCTGCAGATCGACATAGACCTGCCGTACGTCGAGATCCACGGCAGCCTTCAGATCGTCATAACGGGCCTGCAACTGGCCGAATCTCGCATCGGACTGATCGATGTCGGACTTCACGCGTCCGCTATCGAATAAATGGATATTCACGCCGGCGGAGACTTCGTACGCCGACACTCCTTTGTTCGGGTTAATGCCTTCCACGCCATAGTTGCCGCTGATGCCCACGGAGGGCAAGTACTCGGCTTTCGATGCCCGCCGCGCCTCAGCCGCAGCCTTCAATTGCAGCCGGGCGGCCTTAAGGTCGGGGCGCGCGTCGAGTGCGGTCTTGATCCCCTCCTCCAGAGGAACGGCAGCCGGAACCTGCATCGGCAGATCTTCGCTCAAAACCAACGCCTGTCCGGCTGGAAGGCCGATCAGCCGGGCAAGTTGCATCGTCTGCTTCGACAGGTCGCCGCGCAGGGCGCTGAGTCTCTGCTGCTGGGTGCGCAACTCTACCAGACTCTTGTTGCTGTCGATGATGGTTTTGGTTCCCGCGCGATATTGGTCGTCGGCTAGCTTGAAGCTTGCCTCCGCCTGCTTGACCTGCGCCTCCTGCGACAAGACATTAGCCTTGTTCGCGATGACGCGAATATACGCGCCACCCACCGCCAGGACGATGAGTTCGCGCGCATTGGCCGCGCTCATCCGCGCCGCCTCGAGCGATGCGTCCGATTGGCGGACGTTGTGAAGAGCGGTCAGGCTCAAATCCTCACTCACGTTGCCGAGCGCGCTGTAGTAATGGAAAGGCCCGATGGTGGTGGGAAGCGCGATCGCCCCGCCGAATACCGAACTGCTGAAGCCCTCGGTCTGAAGGTCTACCTTGGTACTCGTTTCGGTCAGCGTCCCGTAGATGTTCGGCAGCATCTGGCTTACCGCTGCCAGCCGCTGTGCGCGCGCCTGCCTCACCGCTAGGGTGGCGGTCACGCCGCCGAGATTGAACTGAAGACCGCGGTGTATTGCCTCGGCGATGGTCAGGGTAAGCGGTCCCTGGGGGACCTTCGGGTCGGGGACGCTGCCCTGAAAGCTGCCCGAGACCTGGATGGTGCTGTTGAGTGTATTCACGCTGGAACTGCTGCCCGCGCTACCCCCGGTGGACTGCTGCGCTTCCACGCTCCCGCTGCTCTGCGGCAGGGGCGCCTGCTGGGCTTTCGGCATCGATGACGCTCCGGCGCCTGTCTGCGCCATGCTCTCTCGGCAGGCGAGTAAGACCGCAATCGTGAGAATGAGAGCCGGCCACTGCTTTCGCCGGCTAGTCTCGCGATCCGATGGATTTTGCCCCTCCCCCTTCTTATGGCGCCGCATCCTCATTTGAGTGTCCTCGCTTTCATCGATCAGCCCACTTCTCCGGCGGGTGCGCCCTCCCCGGGCTTGTTTTTGTTCAACAGCAGCGCGCACGCGACCATGGCGAGCGACATCCATGCCAGCATGCGATAGATATCCACATAGCCGAGGCCTGCGGCTTGGCGGTTCAGTTCCCGGTAGATTGTGCCGCGCGCCAGCGCCGCCGCTCCCGGGCCGGTGGCAACTGCGCCGTAGGCATGCGTAAGCGCGCTCAGGCGACTCGCGTAAGCTGGATTCGAGAGCCGCATGCCGTCCGCCAGCCGAGCCTCATGGAAGAGCGTGCGATTGGTGACGATGGCTCCCGTGCCTGCGATAAAGATGCTGCCGCCCACGTTGCGTGCAAAGTTGATGATGCCAGAAACCTGATTGCTGGCCTCCTTGGGGAGACCGACATAGGCGGCGTTGGTGATCGCGATGAAGCACAAAGGAATCGGCGCTACTTGCAGGACTCGCAGCCAGGTAGAGGAGCCGAAGCTCATGTTTACATTGAGGTGAGTGGACGTGTAATAGAAGGCCCCGGCAAAGAAAAGGAAACCGAGAACCGCAATATTCCGCGCGGCGAACCGGCCGGTGGCGAATCCCGCCAGCGGCATAATCACCAGTAAGGCCAGGCCCCCGCCAGTGAGCGCTTCACCTGCGAGAGTAGCCGTGTAATGCAGTAGTTCCTGCGAAAACTGCGGCTGCAGTACGGTCGAGGCGTTGAGAACGCCACCCACCAGAATCATCAACAAGGCGCAGATCGCGAAATTCCTGTGCTTGACGAGCTTCAGATTCATGATCGGATTCTTGACCCGCCACTCCCACCAGATCAGGCCAATCATACCGACCGCGAAAAGTGTGCCGAAGACGCGCACGAAATCCGAAGCGAACCAATTGTTCTCCTCGCCCTTGTCGAGCATGATCTGCAATCCACCCATGGCGATAGTCAAGAAGCCGAGTCCCATGTAGTCGAGCCGTCTCAAGTTCGACCGGTCGGCTTTGATCCACGGAGGATCTTCCACCAGACGGCTGACGAGCGTCAAGGCCAGAATACCCACCGGAATGTTGAGATAGAAGATCCAGCGCCAGGAGTAGTTGTCCGTGATCCAGCCGCCCAAGGTAGGCCCTATGGATGGTGCCAGTACGGCGACCAGACCGTAGAGCGCGAACGCCTGGCCGCGCTTCTTCTCGTCGAACGAGTCAGCCATAATCGCCTGCGCCATCGGCTGCAGGCCGCCGCCGCCGGCGCCTTGAACGACGCGAGCCAGAAGAAGTATGGGCAGGGAAGGAGCGATGCCGCAAAGAAAACTGGCGACCGTGAAGATCAGGATGCACAGCATAAAAAAGTTCTTGCGGCCGAGAACGCTCGAAGCCCAGGCGCCCATCGGTAGAACGATCGCGTTCGACACCAGGTAGCTGGTCAGAACCCAGGTGCCTTCATCAGTGCTCGCACCCAGGCTTCCGGCTATATGCGGCAATGCAACATTGGCGATCGAGCTGTCGAGCACCTCCATGAACGCGGCGAGTGCAACGGTTGACGCTATCAGCCACGGGTTGACCTTCGGCTTCCATTGACTATCCGGAA
>JBEKYC010000122.1:0-8917 GCA_049511415.1 Bryobacteraceae bacterium
TGGAAAAGTCGAGGAGCGGAGTTCATCACGGAGCCGATCCCCAAGTACGGCGAGACGCGCTGCTACATCCGCGATCCTGACGGATATATTATCGAGGTCGGACAGAGCACCGACCTGACGTACGGTTGACGCTCGGCCCGGAAAAAGCATTCTCAGAGTCCCGGGGCCACGTGGCCCGAACAGTGTCCGTTGATGACGAATTAAGGCCGTTGCCCGCCGGGTGGGCTACTTCCAGTGGCGCCGCAATCCGTTCACAATCAAACTCGCCCCCCGCGAAATCCTGCGGGGAAGTGCACTCCGTGTGTTTCCGAGATGTAGAATGGTTCGCAGCATCCCGCAGAGGGCGAGGAGGAGCCTGATGTTACTTAAGACTGTATCAGCCGTCCTTTGGGCCGTTGCGATTGCCTGCGCACAATCCGGCGACGGCGCCTATTTCCATAAGAACGCATACGTCATTCCGAACGGCAGCGCTTTTCCAACGGGGATCACGGAAGGGCCGGACGGCGCGATGTGGTTCACCGAGAGCGGCTGCTACGAAGGTCAGTGCTACATCGGACGGATCACTTCCGGCGGCACGCTCACCCAATACGCAGTCCCGACACAGTACGCCAGCCCCAATTCGATTACGGCGGGACCGGACGGCGCACTGTGGTTCACCGAAAGCGGCGCGGGGCAAATCGGCCGCATTACTACGGTGGGCGCGGTGACCGAGTATCCGGTACCGGCGTCGAACTCACCGAATGTCATCACGGTGGGACCAGACGGGGCATTGTGGTTCACCGAGGCGCAGGGCGGTCTGGGTCGGATCACGACGGAGGGCGAGATCACGGAATATCCCGTTTCGATTACAACCGCCAACCAATTCCTGGGTGGGATCGCGACTGGGCCGGATGGCGCGCTATGGTTCACCTGGTGCGGTTTCAACGGCTCTGGCTTCGCGGGAGTGGCGAGTATGACTACGGCGGGCACGGTGACCTCATACCAGTCGCCGGCAAGCTACGGGCCGTTCAACCTGGCGGCGGAAATCACGGCAGGGAGCGATGGAGCGCTGTGGTTCGCGGACACGAGCGGCAATATCTGGCGCAGCACGACTTCGGGTGTCATGACGCAGTATCCAGTGCCGGAGCGGCCCTCCGGTGGAGGCACGGGGCCGGTGACGTTGGGCCCGGATGGCGCGGTGTGGTTCACGGTTACCTGCAATCCGTGCGCGACGGATTGGATCGGGCGAGTTACGGCGGACGGCGTGTTCACCGAGTACCCCACGTCGCGGCAGGGCACTTTGGGCGGGATCGCGAAAGGGCCGGGCGGGTCGCTGTGGACTACGCTGACGGGATTCGATCTGGAGATTCACAGCGGACTGTGGCGGACGCCAGCGTGCGGATCGGGGATGAACGCGAGTTACGCGGACGGTACGGTGACGGTGAGCTTCGACTTGAGCACCGCGACGGCCGCAACGTGGACGGTATCGATCGGGGGGACGACGGAGATACAGAAGTCGCTGCCGCGGGTCGCGCCGCCGCGTGCGTTCACACTGCACTTCGACAACATAGCAAGCCAGGGCGATGTACTGGTCGAGTCGGAGCTCGCAGATACCAGGGGCGAGTTGCTGTGCGCCGAGTGGGAGACGGTGAATACGGGCTCGGCGCCATAAAGGACGGAATCGTTCACCGCGCAGTACCGGAGGCTAAATACCTGGCGATAAGGCTACACAACGCCGTCATTTCGCCGACCTGAATCAGTTTTCAGGCGCAAGGACCTGCAATCATCCGCGGGCGTGCGCTGAGGTTCGCTGGATGAAGCTTGAGTTGCCCGACCCGAAGCGTTCATTCAGGCGGTCAGGAGGTGTGACGCAAGGGGCGACCGAACGGCGAAAGGCGAGTTCTGGTGCTGTTACGAGGTAGACACCGGGGTGACGCCAGATCGGTCCAGTCGGGAGGGTTGGCGTAACAAGGTTCCAGATGGCGGGCTACTCGGTGTGTAGCCACCTGACGCAACGGCCACAGCAGCCGAACTAAATGCCGGCGCATGGCGCGATGATCCGTAGCATGACCGCCTCCCGTTGGTCGGGACTTGGGGCACCGCAGAGATCCGCGGCCAAACGTTTTACACTACTTTTACACTTTTGAGACCACTGGCGTAATCTTCCGTCGCTATAGTTTCCTTGGGTCCACAGGTTTATTTCATGAGGAGGCAGAAGATGATCAGAAACATCATTACATTCGCGGCCGCGGTATTGCAGATGGTGGCATTCGCGATGGCGCCCTCGGCGGCTATGGCTCAGAGCTACAACGGCAACTGGCCGGCGACCGTGAGCGGAACGATATTCAGCAACGGCGCCTATTGCCTGACGCTGAGCGATGAACGCGGATCTGGCGGGGTGCTCCAGGGCGAGGCGTCGTGGGTCTCGGACGGTATCAAGTGGGAGGGCCAGTTCTTCATCATTGACGGCACCCTTATGGTGCAGATTTTTGTGCCGGAAGGCGCGGGAGAGATCGGCGCCCAAGTGTGGACAGCCCATGCCAGCCAGGGCAAAATCGGCAGCGGCGTCTTTGGAGGTGTGGGAGGCGACGACGGCAAGGTGGTTTTCGGCGAGAAAAACGGCTGCTCAGTTAGCCAGTAACGAAGGGCCGCTGTGGCGTTGCGGGCACCAATTCTGTTGGAATGCCTCAACGAAGAGATCAAGCGGCGAACGTTGGTGGCGCGGATTTTTCCGAATTCGGCAGCGTGTCGCGGCTGGCGCCGGCGCAGGCGGTGGAGAAGCACGAGAACTGGATTGAGACGACGCGCTACGTGAACATAGAGAGACGAGCAGCCTGGTAGCGCGGCCCCCCCTGGGCCGGCGGCACTCACCTTGTAGACTATGCGGGCGTTCGATCGGACTAGTGTGCCGGTATCAGCGGCAGAATGATACGAGATGGGCGCTTCTCATCGAGATAGATGGTATTCTCCGCGCTCTGAACGCGACGATTCTGATTCAGCGGCTCGCCGGTATTCGGATTTACATCGAACCGCGGAAAGTTGCTACTCGAGATATCCAACCGGATGCGGTGCCCCTTCTGGAACAGGATGGATGTGGGATACATTTCAATCGTGAACTCGTACGCGCGTCCCGGAACGAGCAGCTCAGCCTGGCCGCCGTTCCGGTATCGCGCCCGCACAATGCTGTCACCGATGTTCAGATCCACGCCCGCCGGGAAATCGGCATTCGGGGGATAGACGTCGATCAGCTTGGCAGTGAAGTCCGTGTCGAGGCTGTTGGAACTCGCCCATAGGTTCACGATGAGCTGCCCGGTGACCTCCATCTCGTCAGCGAGGGGGGGCGTCTGGAAGACCAGGACGTCGTTCCGTGCCGATAAAGGCCGGGTATCCGAACACAGCCAGAAATCCGCACGGCACCGTTGATCGGCAGCGCCCTGAAACATCAGCGTTCCTTGCGACGAGATGTTACCACCGAGAGTGGGAACCGGATTCCTGGGATCGAACAGATAGGTAACCGGCGGGTCCCCGGTGGGCTTTTGCGCGGAAAGAACACCACCCGCGTGCAGATAATAGGGCACCGGCACGGTGCGGGCCAGGGGCCACTCGTTCTCGTTGCGCCAGTGGCCTCCCACAAAGATGCGTCCGGCGGCGGTCTTATGCGCGTCGCCACCGCCCATGACGTAAATGCGGACCGGCGGCTCGCGGTCCACTCCGTTGTCGACTCCCTTCAACCAGTGGTCGAACCAGCGGAGGTGGAAGGCGTCGAGGTCCAGAGCCGCGTCAGCGGTGAACTGCGCCTCTCCCGCGTAGCTTAGGTTTTCGCTGCTGTGAATCCATGGCCCCACGATCAGCCGCTGCAAGCTCTTCTTCGACTTGCGCAATTGGGGGAAGTTGAGGTTTGCCACCTGTGTGGCCCAGGAGTCGTACCAGCCGGTGGTGTGGTATTCCGGAACGTCCTTGTACTCCGCCAGGTGGTCGATGACACTGGAGCCGGCGTCTTTCCAGAAGTCATCGTAATCGCCATGCCCCATAGCTTCCACCAGCCACGCTTCGTAATCGGGAGCGAACTTCAGGGGCGTCGTGCCCGGACGCAGCGGCAGATTGCGGACGTATTCGCGTACCCGGGTGGCCAAGTCGGCAAGCGCGGGCACCGCTGCCGGATCGGAGGCCGCTCGCGCGGCGGCTTCCCGGATCGAATCCGTTCCCGTCGCAAATCCCAGAGTGAAGATCCAGTTGAAAAAGCGCAGTTCGAACGCGCCGTTATGGCGAACGCCGTACCTTCCGAAATTCGACATTGCATTGCGGGGAACCATGGCCTTCAAGTAGGGAGCGTTGGCGATGGCCATGGCATGTTGCGTCGCGCCATCGTAGGACGATCCGGTGGCGCCGATGCTTCCGTTGGACCAGGGCTGTTCGCCGAGCCATTTTGCCGTATCGAACCCATCTTTCGGATCGTCGCGAATGGGCACCCATTTGCCCTCCGACTTGTAACGCCCGCGGACGTCTTGAAACACCACCACGTATCCCCGGTGTACGAAGTAATCGGCGGATGACGCCACGAAACTTTTTCCATAGGGAGTGCGCTCGAGGATAATCGGAAACTTCTCCTGGACGGGAGCACCATTGCGGGCCGGCCGGTAAATATCTGTGTAAAGCCGGATGCCGTCCCGCATCGGGATCATGATGTCCCTGGAAACAACCACTTCGTAGCTCTGACCCCAGAGTGCAAGGGCACCGAAGAACATCACTGCGAGCGTCTTCATCGCTAAAGATTATCAAACGCCGGCAGTCTGGAGGACCTGCAAGCGGGTGGGATCAGCCTCGGGGCACAAAGAGAGCAGTGTCAGCCCCTGATAAACGACGTTGATGAGTTTGGTCGTCGCCGAGGCGAGTCGGCTTGCCACCGGAAGAAGCACACATCATGCCGACCGTTGGCACGTCAATTCAGCGGGAACCGCCAGAACCCAGCGACGGCGTGATGCCGAATTCCAGTCGTGCCGTCAAGTAACCCCTAACCAGTCACGTCATTGGAATCCGGCATTACACCATTACCGGATGTATGCTGTTCGACCGGTGAGCTTCGCCTGCCGACATTTCTCTGGTGGAGTCGATCCGGACAGAGGTTCATTGCCCTCCGGATGACAACCAGTGTTCCAGACGATTCGCGTGAGTGCGGCTGGAACGGTGTTCGGAGCCATCGGAAAGCCGCACGATGAATTCCCGATTCTCGATGGAGCGCAGTTCCACGATGCTTTCCGCCCGCACGATTCGAGAACGATGGATGCGCAGAAAGTTCGCCGGATTGAGCCTCTGCTCCAGCGAAGCCATGGTTTCGCGCAGCAGGTAAGCGCGGCCGTGCGCGTGCAGTTCCGCATAATCTCCGGCAGCTCCAATCCATTCCACATCGTCCGCTTGAACAATCTGTATGCGAGGCCCGGTTTGCACCGTGAAACGGGAGACAAATTTCTCTTGCGTCTGATCGAGCATCTGCAAAACGCGTTCCGCCATCTTCGTCTTCAACGATGAATCGACCAGCTTTCGGGCCCGGCCGATAGCCGCCGCAAAGCGGTCGTCGTCCACGGGTTTTAGAAGGTAGTCCAATGCGTGAACTTCGAATGCGCGCAGTGCGTGCTGTTCGTATGCGGTCAAAAAGATTACGTTCGGGAGCTTCTCTCGTGGCACCGCGCGCAAAACCTCGAAACCATCCATTCCCGGCATCTGCACATCCAGGAAGATCAAGTCGGGCGAAAGTTCGAGTATTTTCTCGACCGCGGACACGCCATCCCCGCATTGCCCGACGATCTCGATATCCTTGAACTTCCGCAGTCTGAGAACCACCCCGCGGCGGGCCAATGGCTCGTCATCCACGATCAGCGCTAACACGGCGATACCTCTTGCGGCCCGAGCCTGCGGATGGGTAGTTCCACAATGACGGTACAGCCGCCGGATTCCGGCCATTGCAGCCGAAATTGATGATCGTTACCGTACAGTGTCTGCAACCGTTCCGAGATGTTGCGTTTGCCGATGCCATTCTCGCCTTCCCCCTGATTGCCAGGGCGTGGGCGTCCCGAATTGCTGACGGTAATTCGTAATCGCCCTTCGTGCAGCCCGCTCTCTATGGCGATCTTCCCGCCCTCGGCAATGCTCGCCACTCCATGGCGCACCGCATTCTCCACCAGCGGCTGAAGTAACATGCCCGGGACCATGATATCGAGCGTATCCGGACATATCGTCAGCTTCACGTGCAACCGCTCCCCCAGCCGGGTTTTCTCAATTGCGATGTACTGTTCCGTAAAAGCCATCTCCTGTGAAAGAGGCGCCTCCAGCGCGGATTGGCCGTTCAGGCTGGTGCGCAAGAAATCCCCGATTTGCGCCAACATCTTCGTAGCCGCGGAAGCTTCGCCATCCAGAACGAGCGTGGAAACGGCGTTCAGCGAGTTGAATAGAAAGTGCGGATTCAACTGGTACCGCAACGCTTGCAACCGGGCTTCCCGAACATCGGCTTCGGCACGCAACAGACGTTCCCTTTCCTGCGACGATGTATGCCATTGCTTGATGCTGAAGTACAGACTGGACCAACTGAAAAGCAAGAAAGGGAAGTTGGCTGAATTTTCGGCCAGGTTCACAACACTCAGGTTGTGAATGCCCCTTATGGTTAGTTCATACACGAACGCGACCGCCGCTCCGATTGTGACCGACGCGGCAAAAGCCCGCAATTCGAAAGCGATCCAGGAAGGGTAACGCCGCAGCAGCCACCGGCAAACAGGATGAATTATACAACTGCCAAGGAACAGTAAACCCACCACCAACGTGTCTTGGCGAAACGCTCCCGAGCTTCGCAGAAGGTCGGGAAAAGATCCCAACAGAGTCCAAACATAGAAACACACCCACCCGAGGGTTTGCAACTGCCAAAATGAGGTGAGCCGCAAGGATTTATGAAGCACCATGCAAAATTCTAGCGCAGTTGCAGCGTGGCACAGGTTCGATCTACCGATCAAAACCCGCAACTGGCCGCATCGGTCAATCGACCTGAGGATCGGTCCGCACAATGAATCGGGTAAGCGCTAATCTAGTTATGAGCGATGACACAATCGATAAGAAATGCACTGCTGGCATTAATCCTGGTCGCCGGCTGCCAGGGAATCGCCATTTCGGAACAGTACCCCCGGATAGCGGCTGTTGAGCAATACCTGATGGCGGATTCCGAAGCTGAAATCGCAATGGCCCGAAGCGCGGCTCCGGAAGCAATCGCACGGGATGCGGCGGTTCTTGTTCTCGGGACTGGCGGCTACAGAACTGCCGTTAACGGCAAGAGCGGCTTCACGTGCCTGGTCGAACGATCCTGGATGTCTCCATTCGACAGTCCTGAGTTCTGGAATCCTAAGATTCGAGGGCCTATATGCTACAATCCAGCGGCGGTGAGAACGGTCCTTCCTTATACTTTAACTAGGACGAAACTGATCCTGGGTGGGTTATCGAAGACGCAGGTGCATGAGTTCATAGCGTCGAGCGTTGCAAAGAAAGAACTGCCGGCGCCGGAGGCCGGCGCGATGTCTTACATGCTTTCGAAGATGGGATATCTCAACGACTCGGCCGGGCATTGGCATCCGCATTTGATGTTCCATGTTCCCAGCACTGGCGAGGCCAGTTGGGGCGCGAACCTGGCCGGCTCTCCAGTGTTGTTTAATGACGATTTTCGCGACGTACCGGAGCCCGAGACAATTTTCATGGTTCCGGTCCCGTATTGGTCAGATGGCAGCGCTGCGCCGCACATAGCACTGCACTAAACACCTCTGTTCGTCCGATCCGGCGGTTAGCGTCAGATCTGCTTCAATTTCCTGAAATATTGGCGGTAGCTGTCGCCGGTAATGGCAGCCGAACTGCCGCCGCACTGGCGGGGACAGGTGTGTTTCCAGACTGCGCCGCCTGGCTATGCGGCCACCTATTGGCCTCACACTAGAACGGTTCAACGGCTAAGACCGGCAACCCGCCGCATCGATCAATCGGCCTAAGGATCAGTCCTGTCAGTTAAGGCCCTGGAACGCTAGTCTAGCGGTATGAATGCTTCAATCAACGCCAAACTCCGGCTCGGGGCCTTGCTCTTCAGCATATTTGGAGTCCTGCTGTCTGTAGGCACAGTCCCCAGCCTTGCACAATCTCTGACCACCGGTGGTGTATCCGGTAATATCACGGATGCCAGCGGCGCGGCGATCCCCAACGCAACTGTAACCCTGGCCGATCTCGATAACGGATCCGTTCAAACCGCGTCATCCAACGGCTCGGGTGAATTCCGGTTTTCGCTTCTCAAACCGGGCCGCTACACGATATCGGCGACCCTCGCGGGCTTCGAAAAGGTCGAACGCCCCGTCGACGTTTCTGTCGGAAACGTGGTCACGGCTAGTCTGATTCTTCAGGTGGGACAAGCCGTAACCACCGTTGAGGTTTCGGCAACCGCGGCTCTCGTCACCGAGGACCCGGCCCAAATCACCACCTTTACGCAGCAGCAGATGGAACTGCTACCCAACGGCGGCGGCGATCTAACTACCATCGCCTACACCGCGCCCGGCGCTCTCCTCAACGTCGCACCGCCCGGAATGAGCGGTTTCGGCAACTTCACCGTAAACGGGTTACCCGGCACTTCAAACCTGTTCACTACCAACGGCGAGAACAACATGGATCCGTATTTCAATATTAACAATTCGGGTGCATCCAACCTCACTCTCGGTTCGAACGAAGTCCAGGAAGTAACCATCACCACGAACCCCTATAGCGGTCAGTATGGTCAGCTTTCCGGAGCTCAGGTTTCTTATGTGACTAAATCGGGCACCAACCAGATCCACGGCAACGCCAATTATTACTGGAACGGACGGTACCTGAACGCGAACGATACGTTCAATAATACGCAGGGGGCGGCAACCCCCTTCGCCAACGCGAATCA
>JBEKYC010000123.1:0-9310 GCA_049511415.1 Bryobacteraceae bacterium
CCTGCGCGCTGGCAAGCCGGTGGGCAAAGCTATCGCAGCCGTATCCGAAGCCAGCCTGGCGCGCGTCGAAACCTGGTTCGCCGCCTGGGCTGAAATGGGCTGGTTGTGCAAATTATGCAAAAGCTGATCGCCGCCGCCAATAGCCTGCAATCGCCATTTCTTCTGCTCGTGCGCCTCTACTGGGGTTTCCAGATGATGCAAACCGGCTGGGGCAAACTCCATAGCCTGGCGAAAGTCACCGGCTTCTTCACCAGCCTCGGCATACCCTTGCCGGGCATAAATGCGCCCTTCATAGCGGCCCTCGAATTCGTCGGCGGCATCCTCATCATCATGGGACTGGGCTCCCGCATCATCTCCCTGCTCCTCGTCGGCGACATGATCGTCGCGTTTATATTGGCCGACCGCGAAGCGCTCTTCTCCGTCTTCTCCGATCCCGACAAATTCTACGCCGCCTCGCCCTACCCCTTCCTGCTGGCCTTCCTCATCATCCTGATCTTCGGTCCCGGCAAACTGGCCCTCGATGAACTGATCGCCCGCCGCCGCGTTTCGCGCTAAGCTCCATAAATGCGACTCGCTCCAATCATGCTGTTGACGGCGGCGCTCGGCTGCGCCCAGCAATCGCCCAAGCCGGGAACCAACGCGCTAGGATGCGATCTTCGTTGACGCACAAGGCATCGCTACCAAAGCTGAAGTTATGCAACACGTCACCGCTTTCCGGCTGCGCGACTACACCATCACCGGCGTGCGATTCCTGCCCCTATCGCCGGATTCCGGCCTGATCGCCTACGACATCGTCGAGAGCGGAACCAGCCACGGCCGGGACTTCACCGCCCGCGTCCACATCTCCTCGCTATGGCGGAAACGCGATGGCAAATGGATGTGCGCCTTCAGCCAGGAGACCGCCGCCAGGTAGCGCCGCGCGGCACTATTCTCTGATCGCCGCCAGCGGGTCGATCCGCGCCGCCCGCCGCGCCGGCGCCAATGCCGCCACCGCCGCCACCATCACCAGCGCCAGAATAGCTCCCGCCAGCGCGGCCAGATCCATCGGGCTTACCCCGAACAGCAGCGACTGCAGCACCCGCCCCGCCAGCCAGGTCAGCCCCAGCCCAATCCCCGCGCCGACACCCACCAGCCGCCCCACGCTGGCCATCAATTGCCCTACGATCTGCCCCGGCCGCGCCCCCAGCGTCATCCGCACGCCGATCTCCCGCGTCCGCGCCGTCACCACCAGCGCCACCAGCCCGTACAGCCCCACCGCCGCCAGCAGCATCGCCGCCACCGCGAACACCGTCACCACGCGGCCCTTCAGCTTCGGCTCGTCCAAGGCTTCATCCAATACTTCGGATACCGTCTTCACGCCGAACACCGCGCGTGACGCATCCACCCGGTGTACCAACGGCCGGATCGCCTGCTCCATAGCCAACGGGTTGCCCGCCGTTCGCACCACATAGTCCGGATCGGGCCAGCCGCCCGGCGAAATACACACGTAGAAAAACGGCGCCGGCGCCACGTTCGGCGCATCTTCGCGCAAATCGCCCGCGATACCCACGATCTCCGTCGGCTTGGCGTCGGGCGCCACACCCACGCCCAGCATGCGCAGATGCTGCCCCACCAGGTTGCGGCTTTGTCCGAACATCTCCGCGAATCGCCGGTTCACCAGCGCCTTCGGCGGCGCATCCCAAGTCTTGAGCGTCTGCAGCTCCGGACAATCCGCGCCCGCCAGAATCGGCGCCCCCAGCGCCCCCAGATAACCTTTCGTGATGCTGCGTTCGCCCACGGTAATCTTTCCTGCATCGCGCGTCGTCGCCGTCTCCACCAATTCCACCTGGTAGCGCAGCGTGGCGCCGCTCGCCGGCAGAAAGTTGGCGAATCCCGCCGCCTCCACGCCCGGAGTCCGCCGCAGTTCATCCAGCAGCGCAATCTGCTTCTGCCCGATCCGCTCGCGATTCTCGTCCCAGGCCGCGCCCATGTGGAACGTCATCGCATGCCCCGTCTCGAAACCCAGATCCACGTGCGCCATGTTGTAATAACTGCGCAGCATCAAGCCCGCGCTGGCCAGCAGTACCACCGTCAGCGCCACCTGGCCCGCCACCAGGGCCCGCTGCCACGCGTGCGTAGCGCCCGTCCCGCCGCGGCCTACTTGTGCCAGGATCGCCGCCAGGTTGGCGCGTGTGGCCGCCACCGCCGGCAGCAATCCGCAAAGCACCGCCGCGCCCGTCCCCGCCAGCGCCGCGAACACCAGTGCCTCCCATCCCATCGCCAATCCTCCGGGCGCCGGTAGCATCGCGAACACCTTCCCCAAGGACTGCACCAGCCACACCGCCAGACCGCACCCGGCCGCCGCCCCCATCGCCGCCAGCAGCACGATCTCGCGCATCACCGCCGCCAATATCTGCCCGCGCGTCGCCCCGATCGAGCTGCGTATAGCCATCTCCCGCTCCCGCTGCTGCAACTGTGTCAGCATCAGCCCCGCAATATTCGCTACCGCGATGAGCAGCAGCAACAGCACCGCGCCGAACACAAATAGCAGCGTCTTGCGATATCCGCCGACCCGCGCCTCCTTCAGATCCCGCACCACCGCCGACCATCCTTTATCGCTCGCTGGAAACTGCTCGCCCAAACGCTGCTGGACCCGCGCCAGATCCGCCCGCGCCTGCTCGATCGTCACGCCCTGCTTCATCCGCCCGATCCCCGAATAAAAGCGCGCTTCCCGGATGCGCATCAGGTACGGCCCGATCTGCGCCGGCAGCCACACATCAATCGTCGGGCTGGTGAATGCCGCAGGCATGACGCCCACGATCGTAAAGCCCGTGCCGCCGATCATCAGCCGTTTGCCGGCCGCATCCGCCGCTTGATGATAACGCCGCGTCCAAAGCCCATAACCGATCACCGCGGAATTCGGACCGCCTTCGCGATCTTCTTCGGGTGTGAACGTGCGGCCCAGCACCGGCTTGCTTCCGAACACTCGGAAATAGCCCGGCGACACCCGCCGCCCCTCCAGCCGCTCCGGATCGCTGCCGCTCAAATCCGTCACGTTCTCGCTGTAACTGGCCGCGATCCCGTCGAACGTGCGGTTCATCCGGTTCCAGTCTTCCAGGCGTCCCGGCGCGATCAGGCTGTCCCGCTCGCTCTTCGACGGGCTGGCCTCCATCACCGTGACCAGCCGCCCCGCATCCGGATACGGCTGCGGCTTCAACAGAATCGCATCCACCACCGAAAACACCGCCGTATTGGCGCCGATCCCCACTCCCAGAATCGTCACCACGGCCGCGGCAAATCCCTTTCGCCGCGTAAGCGAACGGAAAGCCGGCGTCCACTGTTTCATGTGGATGAGACGCGCCAGGCAACCCGTGGTTAGCCGCCGGGCGCCAGCTCGATTGCCGACCGCAGATAGCGCCGCAGCGACGGACGATCCAGGTCCTGCTCGTTGCGAATCGTGATGTGCCGGATCATCTTCCCCGTCCCCGCCAGGATTCCCTCCGGATCGGGAAGCAGCGCGCCGCGATTGAAGCCCAGGTTCACATGGCTGCTATAAGTAACGATATGGCAAAATCCGTCCTTCAGCGGTTTGCCGGTGAACGAAAACGCAATCGAGACCGCGTAACCCTTGGCGAAGGATTCCACAGCCGCCGGAGCCTCCTCCAGCACCACCTCGCGCAGCGCCATTGCCAGGCTTGAGACGTGTGCATCGTAGGGGGCTAGATAGCTGAGCAAAATGCGGTCTGGTGGCCGTGCCATCTTGGCAGTCTAACATTAGCGGCCGTACTGTCAAACACCTCGTATTTGCGAGCCAGTGTTTCCCTTGATCCTTTGGGCATCTTCGTGCTCTTGTGCGGCCCGTATATATGCGCGCCCTGCGACTAATACACCAAGGATGACCATTCGATGTTACTACGACGTTTATCGACCGCATTCACAATGTTTACGCTGGCTCTGCTGCCTCTCGCGGCGCAGACTCCCGGCAACACGACTCTCACGATCGCACTTACAGGAACGCTCGGCCCAGTCCTGGAAGGTTCCGACCCTCTGGGCACCGCCGGACATACCGGCTCCTTAACCCTTATGGCCGGCGAGTCCATGACTCCCACGAAAGTGGCGGTCAATTCCGTGGAATACACGATTCCCGCCGGAGCCATAACCGATGTTATAGGACTGCGATCTTTCACCACCACCACACCGGGCAAGATGGCGGTTACATTGACCAGCGCAGCTGACGTCTTGACCGTCATCTACAACAGTCGCGACAACACCGTAACTACCCTGATTGCCTATCTCGCGCCCGGTAGCTGGAGCACAGCCATCATGCTGAACCCGGCGCCTTTCAGTCCGTCGCCCCAAAGCCTCCGCTCCGCCACCGTGGCGGGTGGACCGGGCACCCAGCTCAAATACAGAATGAACGGCGCCGTTACCGTGGTTGGCATGAAGGGTACCGCCTCCAGCAGCGCGCCGGCCGATCCCGTGCTCCCTGACGTAACACCGTCGGAACAATAGAGCGTTCCGCCGATTCGAGCGGCGGGGCGCCCCGTCCCGCCGCCGGGAAATTCAGGTGTTCTGAGCCGAGCCGCGACCGTGAGGGAGCGTCCTGCCGCGCCTGCCACGCACAAATTACACAACAGATAGAATAAATAAGAACCGTGCCCGAAACTACCGACGTTCTTATCCTCGATCTGCTGGAGTGGCTCTCGCGCCAGGATCGTTCCTATGAGGAAACTATGGACGCCTGGCGCACATCCTGCCCGAAGCTGCCGGTTTGGGAGGACGCCAACGATCGCGGGTTGGTCTGCATCGAGTATCGCAAGGGCCGATCCAGCGTTCGCCTGACCCCCGCCGGGTCTGAGCTTCTCCACAGCGCCAAGGACCGCCTGCCGTGAAGGTCTCCATCCTGGATGACTACTTCGATACCCTGCGCACGCTCTCCTGTTTTCGCAAACTCCACGGACACGAAGTAGAAATATGGAATGACCACGTCGACGATGTCGGCGTGCTCGCAAACCGGCTGCGCGAAACCGAAGCCCTGGTTCTCATCCGTGAGCGCACCAAAATCTCCGCCGCCTTGCTGGAACGCCTCCCCAAGCTGCGGCTCATCAGCCAGCGCAGCGTCTATCCCCACATCGATATCGACGCCTGTACCCGCCTCGGGATTATCGTGTCTTCCAACATGCACGCCGGGACCCCCTCCTACGCCACCGCCGAACTTACCTGGGCGCTCATACTCGCCGCCATGCGCCAGATCCCGCAACAAGTCGCGGCCCTCAAAAACGGTATCTGGCAAACAGGAGTAGGCCGCAGCCTGCGCGGCGCGACTCTCGGAATCTACGGCTATGGCCGCATCGGAGCGACAGTTGCCGCATACGGAAAAGTGTTCGCCATGCGCGTGCTGGTGTGGGCCCGGGAAGCCGCCCGCGATCGCGCCCGCGCCGAGGGTTACGCGGCCGCCGCATCCAAAGAAGCATTTTTCGCGGACTGCGACGTGCTTTCCCTGCACATGCGCCTGGTGGACGCCACCCGCGGTATCGTCACCGCCTCCGATCTGGCCCGCATGAAACCCACGGCTTTGTTGGTCAACACCAGCCGCGCCGGCCTGATCGCACCAGGCGCCCTCGCCCGCGCTCTCGCCCAAGGCCGTCCCGGCATGGCCGCCGTCGACGTATTCGAACAGGAGCCGGTCGCAGACATCCACTACCCACTCCTAACCATGGACAACGCTGTCTGCACGCCCCACATAGGCTACGTCACCCGCGAAGAATACGAACTCCAATTCTCCGATATCTTCGACCAGATCGCCGCCTTCTCCGCCGGCACTCCCATCCACGTCGTCAATCCAGCCGCGCATAATCGAGCCTGACGGAACTTTCTGCCATTATTCTCGTATTCCCTGACCAAGGGACTCGGTGAACCAGACACGGAAGCAAATCCTGCTCTACGCGCTGGCCGTGATCTTCATCACAGCCCTCCTCGTATCCTGCTTTCCTCCTCTGCATATAACTAGTAACTGGGCCGAAAATGCCTTGATGTTTATCCCTGGACTGACGGCCGTCGCGTTTCGGCTTCACTACCGTGAGGGATTTCGTTCGGTCGGATGGGGTAAGGGCCCGCTCATCGTTTGGCTCTGGGCGATGCTTCTCCCAATCATCGCTCTCCTCATGTCCTTGCCGATCTCGATCCGCCTGGGCTACGCCGCCTTGGCCTCGTCCGCCGCCGGCCGCCTCCCTTCACATCCAACGCGCCTCCTCGAAAACCTATTGCTGTACACCGCCATCTCGATTCCCTTCGCGTTCGCCGAGGAGTTCGGATGGCGGGGTTACGCTCAGGGCAAATTGGTCCGCGCGTTCGGCCTCGTCAACGGTCTGCTTCTGCTGGGTGTCATCTGGGGTTTCTGGCATACGCCGATTTATTACGTCATGCGCGCCTATCCGAACCACCCGATCCTCGGACCGTTCGTCATGACCCCCATCGACAATATCCTGGCCGTGATCCCCATGGGATGGCTCTACATCAGGTCTCGGAGCATTTGGGTGCCGACGCTGGCGCACGCATTTGCGGACGTGTTGTGGGGCTTTTCCGGTCTGATCTTCCCGCCAACCCAGGAGGTGCGGAGTTGGGCTCTCCTGCAAGTAGCACAACTGATCGTGTCCGTCATCTTACTGATCGATTTGAAGTCCAAGCCCTGACCCGTGGGGCAGACCATCGCATCTTGTGGTCTGCCCTTACCCCTGCAACGACGCCATGTCGATCACGAACCGGTACCGCACATCGCCCCGCAACAGCCGCTCATATGCCTCGTTGATCTGCTGCATCCCGATCGTCTCCACGTCGCTCGCAATCCCATGCTGCGCGCAGAAATCCAACATCTCCTGCGTCTCCCGGATGCCCCCGATCGCCGACCCTGCCAGCCGCCGCCGCGGCATAATCAGCTGAAACGCCGAAACCGGCAGCGGCTCTTCCGGCGCCCCCACCAGCACCACCGTTCCGTCCAGCTTGAGCTGCGCCAGATAAGCGTTAATATCGTGCCGCGCCGAGACCGCGTCGATGATCAGATCGAAGCTGCCCGCATGCCGCTTCATCTCATCCTCGTTCTTCGACACCACCACCTCGTGCGCCCCCAGCCGTTCCGCATCCGCCGCCTTCCCCGGCGACGTGGTGAACAGCACCACGTGTGCCCCAAACGCGCGCGCGAACTTCACCGCCATGTGCCCCAGCCCGCCCAAGCCCACCACGCCCACCTTCTTGCCCGGACCGGCGTTCCAATGCCGCAACGGTGAGTAAGTCGTGATCCCCGCGCAACACAACGGCGCCGTAGCGGCTAAGTTGACCTTGTCCGATACCTTCAGCGTGAAAGCCTCATCCACCACGATGCTTTCCGAGTAACCCCCAAACGTCGGACCGCCTAGGAAGTTATCCGCTCCGTTGTAAGTCAGCGTCGGGAATCGCTCGCAATATTGTTCTTCCCCGCGCAGGCAGTTCGTGCAGATGCGGCAGGAATCCACCATGCAGCCCACCGCCGCCAGATCGCCCACCCGGAACCGCGTCACCTCGGCGCCGGTCTTCACCACCCGCCCCACGATCTCGTGGCCCGGCACCACCGGATAGAGCGAATTGTGCCATTCATTGCGCACTTGGTGCAGATCCGAGTGGCACACGCCGCAGTAAAGAATGTCGATGACCACATCGCCCGCCAGCGGTTCGCGGCGGTGGATGCCGAACGGAGCCAGTGGCGCCGTCGCGCTCTGCGCCGCCCAGCTCCTGGCGGTTTTGGTTCCAGTTGTTACCGGCAGGGATTGCGTGATAGCTGACATGCGAATAATAATTTCCTTTCTTCTTCCATAAGACCGCCGATCGCCTTCCCGCTCAATGCCGGAACCTACGGAAGATTTGCCTAAAACTACAAACTGCGCCACAACCGTGTTAGGAAATGCGGAAGCCCATGCTATATTTCTGGATATGGCGGGAGCGGCATCCTCACCCGAAGTGGAAGCACTTTTGCGCGCCAGCAACCGCCGCATGACGGCGCTGCTCGCCACCTTGGCCACGCGCGAAGGCATCCATCCCGCCGCGGTCGATGGCGTTCAGCTCATGCGCGCCAGCCGGCCCGTTCCCCGTTCGCCCGTGCTCTATGAGCCCGGCATCGTGATCGTCGGCCAGGGACGCAAACGCGGCTATCTCGGCGATCAGGTCTATACCTACGACGCGCACAATTACCTGGTCCTATCCGTGCCGCTGCCCTTCGAATGTGAAACCGAAGCCACTCCCGACGCGCCGTTGCTGGCCGTGTCCATCCGCGTCGATCTCGCCGTTCTCGCCGAGCTGCTGATGAAGATGGGTGCGCCCTCCGGCTCCGCCGTAGCCATCCCCCAAGGCATCTACTCCACCCAGCTCGATACCGCATTGAGCGCCGCCGCCGTGCGCCTGTTGGAAACCCTCCACGACCCGCGCGAAGCCCGTATCCTCGGTCCGCAAATCCTCCGTGAGATCACCTACCGCGTGCTCTGCGGCCAACAGGGCGATGCCCTCCGCGCCGCCGCTGCCTTGCATAGCCGCTTCGCCCAGGTGAACCGCGCCCTCGAACGCATCCACCACGACTATGCGCGCGAATTGAGCGTCGACGATCTGGCCGACACCGCCGGCATGAGTCCGTCCGCGTTCCATCAGAACTTCAAGACCGTTACGTCCACCTCGCCTCTGCAATACCTGAAGACCATCCGCCTGCACAAAGCCCGCATGCTGATGGTGCACGAAGGTCTGCGCGCCGGCATCGCCGCCGAGCGCGTCGGCTACGAAAGCTCCTCCCAGTTCAGCCGCGAGTTCAAGCGCCTGTTCGGCGCCGGCCCCAGCGAAGAAACCACCCGCGTCCGCCAAATGCTCGGCCTTTAGGCCCCGCCGTGGGGCAGACCATCGTTTTTCGTGGTCTGCCAAACTTTCCCATTCAGCATTGTCATGATTGATACCATAATGAAACCATGCTCGAATTGGCCCCCAGCGATCCCATCGTTAAGGCCTATCTCCGCGACCTGCAACACCTCAAAGGCCAGCTAGTAACCCATGAATTAGGACTAAAAGGCCCCTTCCAAAACCTTCTCGACAAAGCCGCCAAACGCCGCGGCTGGACCCTCGTCCCCGAGCTATCCACTTACTCCGGCGGCAAGCGCGTCGTCCCCGACGGCACCGTCCGCGACGAGTTCCGCCTGGCTCGCGGCTGGTGGGAAGCCAAAGACACCGCCGATCGACTAGCGGCCGAAATCCAGAAGAAGCTCAAAGCCGGCTACCCGTCCCGCAACACCATCTTCGAAGATACCCGTGTCGCCGTCCTCTA
>JBEKYC010000124.1:0-8780 GCA_049511415.1 Bryobacteraceae bacterium
GTTGCGCGATTGTGCTAGCGTGTGCTATACATAAGCGGAGTGGTCGTTTTTCTTGAAAGCGCCTTCAAGCACGGCTACGAAGAAGGCGACTTTTTTGAAGTGCTCGAAACTGGCCCGCTGAAGCTACGGTCAAAGCGAGCCCTGCAAGGAATCTACGAGCTGTACGGAAGGAACTATGCCGGCGAGTATCTGCACATTGCGTACCGCCGGGACGGGGAGCGGGATGTCGTGTTCCACATGCGCGCCATGAGTCCCCGCGAGAAGGCCAGGCACCGGAAGCTATGAAGCAGGCACGCGTGAAGAAGAAGACAGCCGGGATTCGGCTGCCGCACCAGGGCGCGAGTTACGCGGAACTCGATGATTTCTTCGACCATCACGACGGCATTGACCTATTGGACCGAGGGATCATGGAGGTGGATCCGGACCGTGCGGATCTGGACCGGATGCTCCTCGAATATTGGAACCAGCCCAACACGAAGCAGTTGAACATCCGCATTCCGCCAGCCGCAAAGCGCATGATCGAAAGGCTCGCCAAGCGAAAAACCGTGGAAGTCTCGACGCTGGTTAGGATGTGGGTAATCGACAGCATGCGCCGGGAAGCTTCACGGCCGTGAACGATGTGGGTCTTGGACGTGGTCGCCGTCGTCACCTCGACCGCTCAGATGTTCGCCGCGCCAGACCCGGCTTGCTATAGCGCTTGACCAGCGCCACGCCCGCGAAGATCACCGCCATGGCCATGGCCTCGCGCAGGCCGAACGGTTCGCGGTAGAACAACCAGCCCAAGGTCACCGCGACCACCGAATTTACATACGGATACACGGAAACGATGGCTACGGGCAGCTTGTCCAGGGCATAGATATATGCGCTGTATCCGACGATCGAGCCGAAGGTCACCAGATAGAGAATGGCGCACACACCGCGTGCGCTCCATTCGACCGGATGTTCGTGCACCAGCAGCGCCAGCGGCAGGAACGACAGGCCCGCCGCGAGCTGCTGCACCGCACCGATCACGATCGGGTGCACGCCGCTCACCTGCCGGCGCTGGTAAATCGATCCGAAGGCCCATCCCGCCATGCCGAATTGCAGCACCAGAAAGCCGCGCAGCAGGCCGGCGTTGAAGGTGTGGCCGTGCACGTCGGGCGCGAATAACAGGGCGGCGCCGCCCAGACCGACCAGCATGCCCACAATGCTGGGCAGATGCAGCGGCTCGCCTCCCCAGAGCGCCTCCACGCCTACCATCCAAAACGGCGAAACCGTGATGATGAGGCAAGCGACTCCGCTGGGCACCCATTGCTCCGCGAGCACGAGGCCGCCGTTGCCGATGCCCAACACCAGCACGCCGCTCAGGCACGCCGCGCGCAGATCGCGCCCGCGCGGCAGCTTCAGCCCCCGCCACGCGATGAACGCCAGCATCAACGAGCCGGAAATCACGAAGCGCGCGCACACCAGCAACAGCGGCGGGAAGGATTCGAGCGACATGCGGATGCCCAGGTAGGTGGTTCCCCAGAAGAAGCAGACGGCCGCCAGCGCCAGGTAGGCGCGCAGGTGCGGATGGGACGAATTCACTCCCCGATGCCCCACAGATGATGCTGCGTGCGCACCAGCAGCAGGCCGCCGGAGATGGCCGGCGTGGCCATGAGCGGCTCACCCATTTCGTTCTTCTGCAACAGCTCGAAATGCGGACCGGCCTTCACCACGAACACATCGCCATCTTCACTCGGCAAATAGATGCGCCCGTCGGAGGCGACCGGCGATCCGCTGAATCCCGATCCCTGGTGCGGAATGCGTTCGCGATAAATCTCTTCGCCGGTCGCCAGCTTATAGCAATCGAATACGCCGGCGTTGCCCAGTATATAAAGGTAGCCGCCGTAAATCAGCGGCGTGGGCATGTAGGGGCCGCGCTGCTGTTTCTGCCATGCCACCCAATGCGCATTGCCGGTGATATCGCCCGCCGCGCCGGCACGGATGGCGAAGATGGGCGCTTCGGGGCGCCGTCCGCTGGCCACCACGATCATGCCGTCCGCAAAGACCGGGGTGGGGGCGGTGATTTTCGAGCTGCCACCCAGCCGCCACAGTTCCTTGCCTGTCGCCGGGTCGTAACCGCGCACGAAATTCGATCCGTTGGTAATCAGCTCGGCGCGCCCGTTTTCCGCGTCAACCGCCGGGGTGCCCCACGAGGGCAACTCGTCGCGTTCGGACTTCCACAAGGTGCGGCCGGTCTTGCGGTCGAACGCTTCCAGAAACGATCCCTTCTGCTGATCGCATTGCAGGATGACTGCTTCGCCGTAAATGATGGGCGAACTGGCGGTGCCCCACTCGTATTCCGGCAAATCGTAAGCGCCCACGTTGAGCCGGCCGAGATCGCGCCTCCAAAGCGCCTTGCCGGCGGTATCGTAGGCGTACAATCCTTGCGAGCCGAAGTAGGCGATCACCACTTCGCCATCGGTTGCCGGCGTGGAATTCGCATAGGTGGCCTTCATGTGGCGCTTTTCTTTGGGCGTGCCTTCGTATGCGATGCGATCCCACAGTAACTTGCCAGTCCTGCGATCTAGACAGAGCAGTTTCCACTGCTGCGAAGTCACATCGTCGGATGCATCGCCCTCGCCGTATAAGCCGCGCTTGAACGAGGCATCCGGCCGGCTGCTGACCGCCGTGGTAACGAAGACGCGATCCTGCCACACGATGGGACTGGAGTGCGCCAAGCCCGGAATGGTGGCGCTCCAGCGGATGTGGGTTCCGCGCGCGACGTCCCAACTTACCGGCAGGTGCTGCTTGTCCGCCACGCCGGATGCGGCCGGCCCACGAAACGACGGCCAGTTCTGCGCGCATGCGGCGGCGGCAAGCGCCCAGAAGAGCGCCGGAATTCGGTAGGTCATGCGACTGATGATAACGCGGCGCGGCAGCCTGATAGACTGACAGGCATGACGCTCGCCGATTTCACGCGCGAAAACGAAACCGCACTACAGGAGTTGGCCGCACTGATCGCGCGCCTGGACGAACGCTCGTATGCGCTCCCGGTGGGTTCCGGCTGGACGGTGGCATCCCAACTCTGCCACCTGGCTTTTTGGGACCAGCGCGTGGCCCACTTAGTCAGCCGGTGGCGGGGCGGCCGGTTCGAGCTATCCAATCTGACAGGTCTATCCGTAGATTCCATCAACCAGGGAGTGCAGACTCTGGCCCGTGCAATTCCGGGTGCGGCTGCCGCCCGACTGGCATTGGAAAGCGCGGACGCAGCGGACTCCCAAGTCGCCGGCGCGAGTCCCGAACTGGTAGACCAAATCCTCGGCGCCGGTCTGGCCTGGGTGCTCGAGCGCTACTCCCACCGGCGCGCGCATGTGCGGCAGATTCAGGAAGCCGTGGAGCGGCCGGCATGAAGACCCGCGTGGCCGTCTGCCAGATTCTGTGCTTGGATGGCGATCGGGAAGGCAACTTCCGGCGCATCGAATACGCCCTGGATAGCGCCGCAGCAGAGCACGCAGATATCGCGGCCTTTCCGGAATCGGCGATCCTGGGCTGGGAAAACCCGGACGCGCACCACATGGCCGCGCCCATTCCGGGCGCCGATAGCGAGCGCATCGCCGCGCTGGCGCGCAAATATGCTTTGATGATTTCCATCGGTCTGGACGAAACAGACGGCGGCAAGCTGTATGACTCGGCGATCCTGGTGGATAAGACCGGCAAGCTTTTGTGGAAGCACCGCAAATTGAATGTGCTGGCCTGGCTGATGGATCCGCCTTATGCGGAAGGGCGCGCGCAGGACATTGGCGTGGTGGAAACCGAATTCGGGCGCATCGGCCTGGTCATCTGTGCGGATACGTTCGGCGACCAGATCGCGCACCGCATCGCCGAACTCGCGCCAGACTTGATGTTAGTGCCGTACGGTTGGGCCGCGCCGGTCGATCGATGGCCAGGGCATGCCAAGGAACTGGAGAAGCTGGTAACCCGCCGCGCCGCGCAATGGAAATGCCCCGTAGTGGGGACGGACGTGATCGGCCAAATGAGTCACGGCCCCTGGAAGGGACAAACTTACGGCGGCGCCAGCGTGGTCGTGGATGGCGCCGGCAAGGTGCTGTATGTCCTCAGGGACCGCGACGTGGAAGTCCGCACCGTGACCCTGGATCTTAAGCCAACCAGCCCCGCTTCTCCTTCCACCGCCCGCGGGTGAAATCCGGGAACTTCACGGGCGCGCTGCCCTGGGCTACGGATGCCTCGCTCAAAGGGCCCGGCGCGCTCCAGGCGGCTGCGTCATACACATCGAAATCCGGCGGCAATCCTTTTCGCATGCACTCCACCAGCCGGTAGACCATCAGATAATCCATGCCGCCGTGGCCACCCAGTTTGCGCGCCATCTCGCCCTCTTTTTTCCACAACGGATGCTGGTACTCGGCCTTGAACTGGTCGATGGTCGCGTATTCTTCTTTCGGGGCGCCGTCGAAGTAAATGCGCGGCGGATAGTCGCAGAAGATTCCCTTCACGCCCGCGATGCGGTTGATGCGGTCGTACGGATGCGGATTTACCACGTCGTGCTGCACCGTAATCACCAGGCCGTTGGCGGTTTTGATGAGCGAGGTATTCAGGTCCCCGCAGATATACTTTTCTTTCCATTTGGGGCTGTCTTTGGGGACGTGGGCTGCGCGCCAGGCGTCCAGACCACGCTCCGGAGTGCTCATCGACACCATGTAGTCGAAGCGGTCGCCGCGATTGCAGCCCATGTAGTTGGCCACCGGTCCCAGACCGTGGGTGGGATACAGATTGCCATTGTGTTTGGTATGCGGGAACCGGCGCCACAAGCCTTCGCTGGCGTCTTCGAACAGCAGCCGGCGGAGATCGTGCAGATACGCGCCCTCGCCGTATAGCAGATCGCCGAACAAACCGGCGCGAATCATGTTCAGTACCAGGAGTTCGTTTTCGCCGTAGCAGCAGTTTTCCAGCATCAGGCAATGCCGGCGGGTCTTCTCCGAGGTATCCACCAGCTTCCAGCAGTCCTCTAAGGTGAAGGCCGCGGGCACTTCCACAAACGCATGCTTGCCGTTGTTCATGGCCGCCAGGGCCATCGGCACGTGCCATTCCCAAGGCGACGGGATGTAGACAAAGTCCACGTCGTCGCGCTTTACCAGATTCTCGAAGTCACGCTCGCCATTGGCGTAGACCGCGGGCGGCCGGCGGCCGGCGCGCTCGACGGTGGCCTGTGCTTTCAGAGCCTTGTCTTTCACCACGTCGCATACGGCAGTCACCGTCAGCCCTTCGACGCCCAGATACTCTTCGAGCATGCTGGACCCGCGCTCACCGCACCCGATGAGTCCCATGCGCACGTTTTCGCGCGCTTGGAACGGCATGCCGATCACGGACTGCCCGCTCGACCGGGGAGCGGCCTTGGCCTGACCGGCCAGCGCCACGCCCGATCCTACGGCCATCACACCCCGTAACAGGTCGCGCCGGGTTGGGGAAGTTTCCGGCTGTTCTTTTTGCATTCCCCTATCTTAATGCCGCACCAGGCATGACAACAGCGCGGGATTCAGGCGCCGGTCGTTGTGTGGGCGCCCGCCGCCTTAGTTTAGCGGAACCAATGGCGCTGGAATCGCCATGCTACATTGGAGAGTCTAAAATTCCAGATGCGAAACGTTATCATTATCGGCTCCGGCTGCGCTGGAAACACGGCGGCCGTGTACGCCGCACGCGCGAATCTGCAACCTTTGGTCGTGATGGGCAGGCATGCCGGCGGTCAATTGTCACTCACCACCCTGGTGGAGAACTTTCCAGGTTTCCCGGAAGGTATCAATGGGCCGGAACTCGTGGAAAACATCAAGAAGCAGGCTGAGAATTTCGGCGCCGAATACATACATGGCGACGTGCTCGACACGGAGTTGGGGAGCCGTCCATTCCGCATCAACGTGGAAGGCGACTGGATCGAGACGCGCACGCTGATTGTGGCCTCCGGTGCATCGGCCCGTTGGTTGGGCCTGGAGTCCGAACAGCGGCTGATCGGTCACGGGGTGAGCTCGTGTGCCACCTGTGACGGCTTTTTTTACCGGGGCAAGAAGATCATGGTGATCGGCGGGGGCGATTCGGCCATGGAAGAGGCGAACTTCCTGACGCGGTTCGGATCGGAGGTGACGCTGGTGCACCGCCGCGATCAATTCCGGGCCTCCAAGATTATGCTCGACCGGGCGCGGCACAACCCCAAGATCAA
This sequence comes from Bryobacteraceae bacterium, assembly GCA_049511415.1. Taxonomy (GTDB): domain Bacteria; phylum Acidobacteriota; class Terriglobia; order Bryobacterales; family Bryobacteraceae; genus Bog-159. Next base: position 6,191 of record JBEKYC010000124.1, read on the forward strand.
GTTCCTTACGGGCACCGTGGTGGAGGATGTTTTTGACACTTCCCAACACCTGGTTACGAGCGTGCGGCTAAGGAATCTGGCCACGGGAACCGTGTGGGAGCAGGAAGTGGACGGATTTTTCGTGGCCATCGGTCACATCCCCAACACAGCCATCTTCAAGGGACAGATTGAGACGGATGCCGACGGCTACATCATTTCCAAAGGCGGCGCGCGCACCAACATCCACGGGGTCTTTCATGCCGGCGACGTGCAGGACCGGGCCTACCGGCAGGCGATTACGGCTTCGGCCGCCGGTTGCATGGCGGCCATGGAAGCCGAGCGATTTCTGGAAGCAGAGGGACATTAAATGATTGAACGATTGAGTCCGCAGGGAGTGCCGGCGCCGCGCGGCCCGTATTCACCGGCGGTGCGCGCGGGTGACTTCATTTTCGTATCCGGGCAGGTGCCGGTAAATCCGGCAACCAACCAGGTGGAACTGGGCGATGTGCGCCACGAGGCGCGCCTGGTGCTGACGAATATTCAACGCATTCTGGAAGGCTGTGGGGCGAGTCTTGCGGAAGTGGTGAAGTGTTCGGTGTTCCTGGCGGACGGCAAGGATTTTGCGGCTATGAACGAAGTTTATGCGGAGTTCTTCGGCGTCGACAAACCGGCCCGCACGACGGTTGCGTGCGAATTTGCCATGCCGGGCCTGAAGGTGGAGATCGACTGCATCGCGTATCACCCGGCGTAGGTTTAGAGGTTCTTCAAACTCTCTTCGATCAGTTTGCGCGTGCCTTCGTAGGGTTCACCCTCGCCTTCGAACTCCATGGAGAAATAGCCGCGATACCCGGCGGCTTTGGCGATGGCGAACGTTTTTGAGAGACTCACGCGGAATACCTTTCCCTCGTCGACTTCACTATCTTTAACGTGCGAGATGTTGTAGGCGCGGCGGAACATGGCGTCCACGGCCCGGTAGTTGAAGTCTTCGTCGCCCTTGAGCATGGAGTTGCCAAAGTCGGGCAGGCCGCGCAGCCAGGGACTGTTGACGGCGTCGATCACTTTGACCAGGAAGAACGCATCTTCGCTTAGCAGGTCGTCATTTTCAAGGTTGACGACCACGTTTTTTGCGGCTCCATATTCGGCCACGCGTTTCAGAGTCTCCACCGCGTAGTTCACGTCTGGCGTCCCGTGCGCCCCCTGGATATGCACGCGCACGCTGGGCGAGCCGACGGCCACCGCAACATCCACCCAGCGTTTGGCTCCGGCCACGGCCTTTTCGCGCCGCGCGGCATCGGGATCGTAGAAGCTGGCGCCCACATTGGCCGGTATGTTGACGACGTGCGAGTGGGCGCGATCGACGGAGCGGCGGAAATCGTCCAGATAAGCCGGTTCGGTGGAGGGGAAATGGCCGTTGAGCGGCTCGATATTGTCGATCCCGAATTTGTCGACGACCATGGCGGCGAATTCGGTCAGTTGCAGGCCGGGATGGCCGGGGCGGTCCATGAAATTACGAAAAGGGTAACTGGCCACCGCCAGGCGGTCGCGCGGCGCGGCTGGGAAGCGGATCGCGGGGGCGTCGGCACAGGGGGCCAATGGAGCGGCGACAAGTGCGGCGCCGGCGTGCAGGAATGTGCGGCGGGTGATCGATGGCATGGCTGTTTTTCAGAATAACGCGGGAAAGGGATGCTGCGCGGATTGGCCGGCGGGAGGCGGCCGCATTCGGGTGGTCGACGGAGTTGACGGATCAATGGTTGGAGGATGTTCATGGGGTGGGAGCGAAGCGGACTGCCGGCTAGGTCTGTTACAATGACGTTCTAGCGGCCAGGTAGCTCAGTCGGTAGAGCGCAGCCCTGAAAAGGCTGGCGTCGGCGGTTCGATTCCGTCCCTGGCCACCACATTCTAAAAGACTTAGCCGCACGTCAATTTTCCCGTTGTCCCATTACTGTCCCAATTCACTTTTCAATTCACTAACGCACTGAGCTTCTCGACCGCCCGCATTTGCGACTCAGGAAGATCCTGTTCGTAGATCTCGGCCGTCGTCGTAAACCGGGAATGCCGCATGAGAGATTGCCTGTCGCGGGGATCGGTTCCCACCATCCTGAGCCAGGTGGCGTAGGACCGCCTGAGCACCAGCCAGTTCACCCAGCCAATGTCCAGTTTCCTCCCGGCCGGCTTGATATGCCGGGCCAGTATATTGTTGTCACGCATCGGACGCCCGCGCTGCACCGATTGGAACACCAGATCGTCTGGTCCGTCCGATTTCACGGCGCGGTAGCGTCTGGTTCCCGTGCCCGCTTTCACCGCAACGGTCAACGTCCGCAACCGTTGAATCCGCTCGATGACCTTCCGGTTCACCGGAATGGTCGTATTGGAAGCCGCGCTCTTGGGAGCCGCCCAGTCTCCCCGGCAATACCGCTCATCGATCGTGATCGACTGCTCGTGGATATCGCTCCACCGCAGCGCAATCACTTCGCTGACCCGGAGGCCGGTATAGACCGCAACATAGACCATCGTGGCGTACGGCTCCTCAATGAGTTCCACGAGCGCAGCAAACTGCTCGGGCCTCACAAATGGTTTGTGCCTCCGCACACCGCGCTTCGCTCGGGGAAGC
>JBEKYC010000125.1:0-8765 GCA_049511415.1 Bryobacteraceae bacterium
AGTTCCGCCCAAGTCTCCGCCACCACGACGGGCGATACGATCAGCGCCGATTCCGGCGGCGCGATCTCCTCGAGCTGTGCGCGCCGCTGCTCCAAAGTCTGCTCCCGTATATCCTCGCCGCCGAGTTCCAACAGATCGAACGCCACCATGGCTACCGGCACTTCGCTCAGAATCCGCGGCCCGAGCGCTTTGCGCCCGATACGCCGTTGCATCTGCGCGAAGGGCAGCGGCTGGCCGTCCCTCCACGGCAGAATCTCGCCATCGATGGCTACACCCTCCGGCAGCCGCCCGCCCAGCGCCACCAACTCCGGAAACCGGTCCGTCATCAATTCCTCGCCGCGCGACCAGATGAACGTTCTCCCTTTGCGGCGGATCAACTGCGCGCGTATGCCGTCCCACTTCCATTCCGCCTGCCACTCGCGTATATCCCCGAGATCCTGCAGCGGCCCATCCAGCGGGTACGCCAGACAAAAAGGGTAGGGCCGGCTCACATCCGTGTCGCCCGCCTTCGCCGCTACCAATTGCTGCCAAAACGCCGCCGTGGGTTGCCAGTCGCCCATCAGTCGATGCGAGATCACTGCCGCGTCGAGTCCGCTCACCGCCGCCACCGCCCGTACCACCAGGCTCTGTGAAACGCCCACGCGAAACTCGCCCGTAATAATCTTGTTCCAGGCAAAGCGCTGCCGCTCGTCCATCTCCCGCCACGCCGCTACCAGCGAAGCGCGCTTGGCATCGTCCTCCGCCTCCCGCAACGGCAGCAGCCGATCTTCGATCCAGTAATGCAGCGGCTGGTCGCTGGAAGCCTGCGCCGCCGGCAACAGCAGCGCCATGGTCTCCGCAAAATCGCCCACTGCCTGGTAGCACTCGCCAAAAAGCCAATCGGGAATGCCGGATTCTTCAATGGCCCATTGCGCCAGTTTGCGCGATTCCAGCAGCCGCTTCGGCCGGCGGCCGATCAGGAATGCCAGCGCCCACGCGGCATCCTCCGCCGGCACGCGCGCCAGATAACTCGAGAGCGCCTCCACCTTCGCGTTGGTCTTGGTGGTCTCGTCCAGCGCCGCATAAAGCTCTGCGAACGCTTTCATGGCTCCGCCTCGTCCCGCTCGCCTTCGAAACGCGTCTCCAGTGCCTGCGCGGCCCGCCCCTGCTGCCGCAGCCATTCCACCATCGGCGTGCGATAGCCGTGCGTCACCCGGACCTCCGATGCGCCGCTCATCTCGATGGCCGCTAGCAGCCCCGGCCAGTCGGCGTGGTCCGACAGCACGAAGCCGCGATCCAGCGACCGCCGCCGGCGCGCCCCGCGGATGCGCATCCAGCCCGAAACGAAACCGGTCGAATAGGCGCCGAATCGCCGCATCCAAGGCGTGCCGTTCGCCGAAGGCGGCGCCACGATCAACGCGCGGCTCCAGTCCCTCCCCGCCGGCGCGGCTCCCACGTGCGTAGTCGGCGCCAACGCCACGCCCGCTTCCCGGTACAAGTCGCAGAATTTCTCGACCGCGCCGTGTGTGTGGATCGGCCCCGCTTGCGCATCGATTCCCGCCAGCACGCGCTGCGCTTTGCCCAGGCTGTACGCGAACAGCACGCTGGCCTTGCCGGCCTGTTGATTCGCGGCCCACCATGCCTGGATTTCCGCCAGCACCGCGGCCTCCGGCGCCCACCGGTAAATCGGCAAACCGAACGTGGCTTCGCTGAGGAACGTATGGCAAACTACCGGCTCGAACGGCGCGCACGTTGCATCCGGCTCCAGCTTGTAGTCGCCGGAGACCACCCAGACCTCGCCGTCCAATTCCATCCGCACCTGCGCCGATCCCAGAATATGCCCCGCCGGGTGCAGCGAAACCCGCACTCCGTTCAGATTGACGGACTCGCCATACGGGAGCGCCTGTATGGACGCCTCCATCCCGATGCGTGCGCGCAGCAGTGCCTCTCCCGCTCCCGTGGTCAGATACGCCCGCGATCCCGCGAACGCGTGATCGGAATGCGCATGCGTGATGACCGCGCGCTCCACCGGCTGCCAGGGATCCACATAAAAATCCCCGCGCGCGCAATACAGCCCGTTTTCCGTTAATTCAACGATGATTCCAGTATAGTGATTGCCAATGGATGGGCAGGCGCATCACATGGCGTGCTATTGCCCGCTGACCGGCAACTCCCGGGCCGCCACCGGAGCCAATGCCATCACCGCATACGCGGTCGCCGCGTTCGAAATCCACTGGTCGTGATCGAACGGAAATCCACTTTGAAAATAAGGCTGAAGTTTTACCGACCGGCTCCGCACGTACCACGATCCATCCGGAAACTGCCGATCCAGAAGAAATCGCGCGCCCCGCTGGTACGCCCCGTCCGCCACGTTCAGTAAGCCCGTTTTGCGCAGCGTATAAAGCACCGCCGACGTGCCGAACGCGTCCGCATCCAGATGCTCGGTCTGCGCCCAGCCGCCGTCCGCGCGCTGCTCCCGCAGCAGCTTCGCGCTGCCGCTCCGTAGTTCCGCCGGCGTCGCTCCCGCCAGCCACAATCCCATAATCCGGTCGGCCTCGTCCACCGTCGTCCACGTCTGCGCCGTAAGCAGCCAGCCGCGCGCCCGCGCGATGCGCTCGTCGAACTCCGCCTGCCGCGCCGGCCAGCCATACGTCTTCAGCGCCAGGATCGCGAACATCGTCCGCGTGATGTCACTCTCCTGTAGCGGCGGCCGCGCCACCTGCACGCTCCATCCGCCGGAAGTATCCTGCGTCTCCGCAATGTAGTGAATCAAAGCGTCCGTGTACGCGCTGCCAGGCTCTCCCATCTCCGCCATGCCCGCCAGCGGGTAAAGAAACTGGTCGATCATACCGGCGACGGCCATCAGCAGACTCGCCGGGTTCATCCGCCGCGGCCGTTCCGCCACCATCGCCCTCACCAGGCCCTCCCGCAATCGTGGCTCCGCCGGCAGACCGGATGCCCGCAGCGCGCCATACACCCGTCCGGCAAACGGTTGATGATGGCATCCCATGCATCCCCCGCCCGCCGGGAAAAACTCTTCGCTCGATTTGGTCAGCAGCGCCGCGGCGCGCGCAATAGCTTCCCGCGCATCCGGTTGGTAGTCCGCTGGCTTCTTGGGCGCGGGCGGCAGACCCTTTCCCTTCGCCCCGGCTTTTTCCAGCGCCGCCACCACCGCCGGATTGCCATACTTCCGCGCCCAGTCCAGCGCCGTCTCGCCGTAGCGGTCCGGCACATTCAGATCCGCCCCGGCGTGGATCAGCCGCTGCACAATCGCCGCATTCGCCCGGTCCGTGGCCACCGCCATCATCAGGGCGGTCATGTGCCGGTGATCCGTGGCATCCAGTTTCGCCCCCGCTTGGATCAGCGCCGATACCGACGCCGCATCGCTCATGGACGCCGCCAGCATCAGCGGCGTGAGCCCGAAACTGTCGATGGGACCGTTCTTCACTCTGCCCGCGTCCGTGGTGGCCGCGTTCGCATCCGCGCCCGCCGCCAGCAGAATGCCGGCCTTCTCGTGTTCCCTGATGTTATACGCTTCTGTCAGCGCCGTATCGCCGGAATCCATCGCGCGCCGTGGATCCAAGCCCATCTCGATCAGCAGCCGGATCACGCCGCCGTCCTCGTGCGCCGCCGCCCGCATTAGATAGTCCGCGCCGTTCCGCTGGCTCTCTTTGGGGTTCGCGCCTTTAGCCAGCAGATAGCGAACCGTCCGCTCGTTCCCCTGCGCGCCCGCCGCCACCCAAAGCGGGGTCGTCCCGTCATTGGCCTTCGCGTTGACGTCGCCGCCCTTTTCCACCATCAGCCGGGTCTTCTCAAAGCTGTAGGCGCCGAACATCAGGGGTGTCACTTGCGCCCGGTTCCGCGCGTTCGGATCGCCGCCCGCATCAAGTACGATGCGCACCGCTTCCATGCTCCCGTACAAGGCCGCGTAATGCAGAGGGGTCCAATCCAGCGCATCGCGCGTTTCCCGCATCGCTGGGCCCCTCATCCCCTGCAGCGCTTTCAGGTCGTTGGCCCGAATCACCCGCAAATAGTCGCTCGCCGCCTCCGCGCCCCCGCCGATCTTCTCCCCGCCCTGCGCCGCGCCCGCCAGGCACACTACACACCCGGCATAATATAAGATCTTCATCGTCACTCCTCCAAGTTCGCCGGTCACACTTCTCGAAAATATTTCGATCCCCGAAAACTAACAGCTTCCCCAATCGTGGCGCTCCGGCCCGTACCGCCGGAATGCTACGTTTTCAGCAGACAGGTAGCGTCTCCGCTGCGGGACCCCCTGCCGGCTCTTTGACAAATAAAAACCCGCCCCAAAGAATATCAAAAATGTGCACTTCGTGCACAAAAGTGCACAACGGGGAAGTCCGGAAAATGCCCCGAAAAGCATGCCAATCCTTTTTTATCTACGAGTTAAAGCGTTCATAAACGGGAATGGCTTTGTTTTTCCATTTGTGCATCGTCCGCCGGATCGCCGCCCGCCTATTCGCTCTTCTGCGATCTCTCGCTGTGGAACGAGTCTACCCGGGAATGCGACGTATCAAAAATGTGCACTTCGTGCACAAAAGTGCACAACCGGAAAATCTGGAAAATACGTCGAAAAGCATGCCAACCAGTTCGTTATCTATGAGTTAAAGCATAAACAAACGGGTATGGCTTTGTTTTTCCAAATTGTGCATCGTCCGCCGGATCGCCGCCGCCTACTGGCTCTTCTGCGACGTCTCGCTGATGAACGAATCCACGTTGCTCTTGTCCACCAGCACTTCGCCGGTGTCGATGAACGTGGCCACCACCGATTGCGGATCCTGCGCCCAGGGCTTGTCGAGCGGATTCGGCGGATAGTGGTGCATGCTGTCCAGCAGGCCCAGACCCACAAAGCCCATGCTGAACGGCTTCTGCGCGATCGTGCCGGCGATCCGGTCCTTCTTGATCCAGTCCATCGTGCGCTGGTCGGTGTCCATGGCCACCACTACTTTGCCGCTCACCTTGTTCCGGTCCAGCACATCCGCCACTTCCGGGCAGGCAATGGCCTCCAGGCAGATGAAGCCTTGCACTTTGTCCATGGTCTTCTTGTCCACCATGTCCTGCGTGCGGTCGAAAGCAATCCGCGGATCGCCCTTCACGTCCACCGTGTCGATGATCTTGATGCCCGGATGCGCTTCCAGCACGTCGTGATAGCCGCGCAGCCGATCCTTCAGGTTGGCCTGCTCCGGCATGGTGTAGATCACCACGTTGCCTTTGCCTTGCAACTGCTTCACCGCCAGTTGCGCTCCCATGGTGCCGGCCTTGTAGTTATCGGTGCCCACGAAGGTCAGCCGCTTGCTCGCGGACGCATCCGAATCGACAGTAATCACCGGGATGCCCTGACCGATCGCCGCGTCGATATCCGCCTGCATCACGCCCGGGTCGGCCACCGAGACCATAATGCCCGACGGCTTCACTTTATCGGCCAAAACTTGCTGGAACGCGTCGTGTTCGGCTTTCGGATCGAATGTATCCGGTCCGGCCATCTCGGCCTTCACGCCGATCTGTTGCGCCGCGCGCAGCAATCCCGAATTGGCGCTTTGCCAATAGGGGATCTTGACGTTGGTCGCCACCAGGTAATATTTCTCGGTCGGGGCATGCGGGGAGCTACCGCAACCTGCCAGCCACGTGAGCGCGCCGCCGCAAAACCCGATCAGGATCTTCTTGTGCAATTGCATGTCAGGCCTCCGCACCAGCCAGTATATGTCACGGCAAGCGTTCCAGGATCAACAGGGTGCTGTCGTAATCGCCGCCCAGCCGGAAGCGGATGCCATGGTTCATCAGATACGACCCGCCGGCGGTTTCCAAGTGGTTCGTCAGCTTGCCGTCGATGGACTGCAAACGGTAAACGGCGCGCTCGTCCAGCCCGCGCAGATAAACCACCGGCGCCGGCCGCAGATACTGCTGCGAATGCAGAAACGCGAACACCACCGCTTGCCTGCCATCCCGCGCTACATATTGATTGGCGGTAAATTCGCCCTCCCGCGGCGAGGACAACCGGTACAGATCGCCGTTCTGCACCGTATCGCGGATCTGCTTGTCATAACCGACCATGCGCCGCGCCAGCGCGAAATCCGCGTCTGTCCAGTGGTTCAGGTTCGAGCCGATGCCGAGCGACCCTTGCATCGCGACCAGGAATCGATACGCCAGCGGCGTGCCGCGGCCGTTCAGATTCGGCACGTCCGTCACCCACGCCATCATCACCTTCGGCGCATAGGCGTACGTGAAGCCTTCCTGAATGCGCAGCCGGTCGAACGCTTCGGTATTGTCCGAAGTCCAGACCTCATCTACGCGCTTCAGAATTCCCAGGTCCACGCGGCCGCCGCCGCCCGAGCAGGATTCGATTTCGAGCCCCGGATGTCCCGCGCGCAGCCGGTCGATAATGTTGTACACGTTCGCGGTGTACTTCACCCAGATCTGCTTCTGCTCGGCGATGGGCGCTTCCGGCCAGCCTGGTTCGCCGAAATGCCGGTTCATGTCCCATTTTAGAAACTCGATATGATTCCCCGCCACCAACTTGTCCAGCACGCCGAAGATATGCTCCCGCACATCGTCGCGCGCCATGTTCAGGATCAGTTGATTGCGCGCTTCCGAGCGCGGCCGGTCGTTGAAGTGCATCGCCCAATCCGGATGCGCGCGGTACAGGTCGCTGTTGGGATTCACCATCTCCGGCTCCACCCACAGGCCGAATTTCATCCCCAGCTTATTCACGTAGCCGATCAGCCCGCCCAGGCCGTTCGGAAACTTCTCCGGGTTCACGGTCCAATCGCCCAGGCCGGCGTGATCGTCGTTGCGCTGGCCGAACCAGCCATCGTCCATCACGAACAGTTCCACGCCGATGCGCGCCGCCTTATCGGCGAGTTCCTTCTGGCCCGCTTCATTCACGTTGAATGTGGTGGCTTCCCAGGAATTGTAAAGCACCGGGCGCGTGTGCGGCGCGGCGTGGTCCGGCAAGATTTCGCTGCGCTCGAAGGCGTGCATCATGCGCGAAGCTTCGCCGAAGCCGCCCTCCGTGAAACCGCCGTAGAAGGCCGGCGTCTCCAGCGTTTCGCCGGGTTTGAGTTGATAGCCGAAATCGAAATCGTTGAACCCGCCCGTGACGCGCACCTGCTGCGCGGGTGTTTCCTCCACCGCCAGTTTCCAATTGCCGCTCCAGCCGATGGCGCCGAACCACACGCGCCCGTGTTCTTCATCGGCGGCCCGATCCAGTGCAAACCACGGATTCGCCTGGTGGCTGGTGTTGCCGCGCCGGCTCTCGATCACCCGCTTGCCGGGCAGCACGGGGTCCCGCTGCAGTTGCGTTTCGCCAGCCCATCGTCCGGTCAGGTAGCTGACCCGATAGCCCTCGCCTTGCGGCACGTACCACACGCCAGACTGCGCGCTCTCCACCACTGCGGGCGCGCTCGTCTGGTTGCGGATCACCGAGTGTTTCTCGATGATCCCCGACCGCGGGTATACGCGATAATGCAAATCCGCGGCCACCGCGTAGCGGATATCCTTAGTGTGGATCACCAGCGTATCGCCTTGGATCTCGTGCGAAACGTAATTCAGCACCAGGTCGCGTGTGCCATCCGCCAGGGTCACTTTGAGCGCCGGCTCGTTAAAGCGTATGCCGCCCCATCCCGGATACTCTTCGTTGGACATGGTCTCGCGCGAATCGAACGACGCATGTTCCGGCGCGGTGTGCGCGGGCGCAAGATCGTCGTCGCGCAACAACTTCTTGCCCCAGTAGACATTCTGGAGACTCTTCTCTTCATTGATGCCGAGCACGTACGAGGTGCGGTCCGTGTCGAGCACCCACAACTTCTTGGCGGGCACGAAACGGATCTGGGCCAGCAGCGGGAGGGTCAGGAACAGGGCGATCGCGAGCTTCATGAGTCACAACGTATCACCGCGCGGCGACGTTATACTGGCAAATGGGATTCGGCCATGGTGATCATCTGGGGGAGTTGCTTGCTGCTGCTGGTCGCGGCGGCTGTGGTGTTTTCGATACTGCTGGCCAAAGCCGCCCAGGCCAAGCGCGCCTCGAAGACGCCCAATTGCGTGTATTGCGGGAACGGCACGCTACGCCTCTCCACGCCGGATCACTGGATCGATCCTCTACTGGAGCACTGGAGTTGCGTGCCGCATCGCTGCGACGTCTGTTACCGGCGACAGTATCGCTATACGGCTGAGTCGCCGGGGGACGGGGGCTGACAAGATGCCCGGCAGGTTGCTAGAATCGGAAGTGCCCGCCATGGCGCTATCGTCTAACGGTTAGGACGGAGCCCTCTCAAGGCTTAAATACGGGTTCGATTCCCGTTAGCGCTACCATGTTTTCTATAACTTACAGGTAATGCGCTGCCACGCGCAACGCTCGGGCGATCTTCACTGAATACCCTTTCCCCGGCTCTCGTTCTTGAGCTGGAAATCCTCCCACAGTCGGGCGGCCTCATCATCCTGCCCGGTAATCATGTGCGCATAAATTTCCTGGGTTGTTCGAATCGAGCTATGGCCCAGCCGCGCGGACACTGCCGGCAAGGGCACACCACTGGCCAGCAGATGCGATGTGTGGGTGTGGCGCAGGAGATGTAGGCCAGCGCCTTTGGGCTTTGGAATCTTCAATCGCTTGAACAGAGCCGATACGGAAGCAGAAATCGAGTCTGGCTTCAATGGACTTCCATCTTCATCCGCAAAGATCAGGTCAAGGTCACTTCGGTAATCCCCGCCGAACTGACGTCTGAATTTGTCTTGCTCCTAGCGGTGTGCGGCGAGCGTCGCGATCGCGG
>JBEKYC010000126.1:0-10337 GCA_049511415.1 Bryobacteraceae bacterium
CTACCTTCGTGGTCATCGCTCCGGTGAGGTTTATGGCGTATTGGAGCACGCTGCCTTGCGATCCGGGAGTGTTTCCTCCCATATACCAGATCTGCACTGTGCCGCTCACCGGATCTTGCCACAGCACATCCGGGAATCCGTCGTTGTTGAAGTCGCCAGTGCCTACAATTTTCCACGGATTGGTCACATCCAGATCAGCCGCGCCAATAAGTGTGGTTCCTTGCGGTCCGCCCAGATACCAGATCTGGGAAAATCCGTTAACAGGGTCCTGCCAGAGCAGATCCGGATGGCCATCCTGGTTGAAATCCGCTACGGAAACCACCCGCCACGGATTCTTGGTAGTGATATCCGCGGCGCCGATAAGCGTGACGCCTTGGGGACCTCCCAGGTACCACACTTGTACCGCGCCGCTCACCGGATCCTGCCACACGATGTCCGGAGCTCCGTCCCCATTGAAATCTCCAATGCCCACGATGTTCCACGGATTGGCTTGCGTCACATCTGCCGCTCCTCCCGCTGGCGGGTAGCAAGGCTCATCGGGGACGCAAGCAAGATACCAGACTTGGGCCCATCCAACCGTGGGTTCCTCCCATATCACATCCGGGCCAGGCCCACTGCCGAACACGTACGGCGTGGGGGGCGGGGCGAGCGGGGGCGTGACGAAGCTCTCCACGTTGCTGTTTGCCTGGTAGAGGGCGCCTAACGCGCACGCCCAGTAGTAGTAGGTTGTGCTGGGGCTAAGTCCAACTATAGTGGTGGAGATGGGCACGTAGTCCCCCCCGGAGCCGATGTTGAAGGCCGCGGGCACGTAGACCGTTCCGGGATTTGCCGTTTGCGGTTGGCTGCAACTTGGGGTGCCGTTCGTGTTGTACTCGAACCAGGCAAGCGCCTCGCTTCCGTGGGGGTTCACGGATCCGTTCAGCACGGCGCTGCTCCCCGTTACCGACGACGGGAGATCGGCTGTCACCGATATTCCGTTGTAGGGGCCGTTGCTCTCCAGAAATTCGATCGAGGGCAAGGCGGTGCCGCCAGCGTTCTCGCCGTAAAAGGGAAGGCAGGTCGAAAGCTCTGGCCAGATCGCCTCTGGCATCAGCGTGAGGCTGTTCGTCTCACCCGTGAAGCCCTCCTGTATGCAGGTGGGGGGGGTCACGGTGCCGTCGTTAATGCTAAGCTGGACGACGATCGTCGCACCGGAGTTATCGGCGTTGAAGATGGCTGCGGAAGTGTTTCCGGCGCCAAACACGTTGAACTCAGCGGCCGTCCAGTACGCTTCCAGACCGAGCACGCTTTCCTGCCCCGACGCATCGATTTGGGCGCCAGACCCGCCCCCTGGTTCAGTATACAGAACGACCACGTCCATGCCCTCGATGCCTGCCTCCCCAATGAGAGTCAAAGCGCCCAAGTCCGCGATTGTGACGGGGAAAAGCGCCGCCATCGGACTATTTTGGAAGCACCCCGGCGGCCCGCTTGTGGCTGGGTTCCACGATGGCGGGCACTTCTCCGCGCCCACCAGCCAGTACTGGATGTAGACGGCAGTAGGGTATTGGCCGCCTGGAAAGTTTTGAAAAAGGAACTGTTCCCATCCCGCGCACCCCGGGTTCGGGCAAAGACCGGTCGGGATGTTGCTATTCGAGTTGAGCTGGAGTCCGAAGGCATTAGGTCCGTAGGACGTGTCGCTTTCGCTCGTGACGCCGAAGACGCTGGGAAATGACCCGACCGCCGTCTGTATTATTTTTGATGACGACTGGGCCACGAAGTCATTTAGGCCGCCGCCTACGGTGTTGCGCCTGGGCCCCCTCCCCGACCCGCTCGGCGGCGGCGCGCTGACGCACGGAACCTCCATCCACTCGGTGCCCGGATATTCGGCATGAAAGCATCCACGCTTGGGCAGGGGCTTCCGCGACATGGATGCGCGCCAGGCCTGCTGCGGCGTCGGCTGCGTCCGCACTTGTGCCCGGCAAAGAACGGCGCCTGCAGTCAGCATCAAAGCTGCAGCGAGAAATGAGAAGTACGCGCATTTGAACATAAACCCGCCGCCTGAAGTAAAGCGCGTGGGACAGGCCTCCTGGCCCGTCCAAAGTTGGGACAGTGAAGCGCTGGATCGACTTTAACTGCCGCCTCCAACCTCTTCGGAGATCTGTGAACTGTGTAGGTGCAGGCGACCGTTCGGTGCATTAAAGAAGATATCCCCGTCGTTAGAGTAGAGCAAGATCATCGACCGGCCCGTCTCGTCCGCCTTCTCCAACATCGCGATCTTCAGATGGGTGGGGGTGGCGATGAGCTTCACATCGTTGGATTCGATATCGCCGCCCCAAAAGACTTCGCGCGGCGCCTGATCCACGCCGTTCCAGAGGCTGCCCAGAATGTACGGCCGCTCCGGATCGCCATGTTCGAAGCCCAGGAGGACTTCGTCGCCGGCCTCGGGCATGAACATGAAGCCGCGATCGCTTCCGGAATGCGGCGTGGTCATGCGCGCCCAGGCGGTCTCGCCCTGCTCCTGCCAATCGTACTGAACCTTGATCCGACCCATCTTGCGCGGATCGTTCTGATCGACCACGCGCGCCAGCACCACGCCGGGCATGGAACGGGGCTGCGGAGCCTCGGGATTAAAATATGTGGTCCAGGGCGTACACCAGAACTCGTTGGTATAGCCCTGCTTCACCCAGCGATGAATCACTTTGGTTAGGCCGTATTTGCCGGTAGCGTCCAGCACTCCGGAGACTTCGATTGTGTCGCCGGGCTTCAATCCCTCGGCGCGGCTGTGCCCATGCGCCAAGACGCCGCCGCCAACCGACCGGATGCTCTCGCGCTCGAGCGCGTCCTGGTATTCGTCGGCGGTTGCCGTGCGGCTATCGATATGCACGAATCCCGAGGGTAGCGACTGGGAGGCCCGCTTCAGGGCCGCGACCATGCGCGCGCTGGAGCCGAAGAAGTCCGGATCTTTTTTTACCTGGATAAAGGCCTTGCTCAGCATGCCACGGGCGTCCGAGTGCGTTCCGTTGAAGGATGGCTGTCCAATCTGACCCGCGACGTCGAAATCCAACAGTCCGTCCGAATCGCGCCATTGCAGCTTTGCGCCGCTCTGGAACGAGTCGCAAATCTGTATACCCTGCGCCGTCGGCCGGATCCAGGCGCGGTTCTCATAAGCCAATCGCTTCAGGAACTGAAAGTCCGACTCGCCCCATTGCACTAGGTTCTTGGGCGGTTTCATGGCGCAATTTACTTCGGCGGACAATCCATCGGCGCCGGCCAGCGCGTTGGTCACGTCGCCGATGGTCTTCTTGCGGAAGTACATCTCCTGTTCGGTGAGGTCGAGCTTGTAAGATCGCGTCACGGCGGTAAAGCGTGCCGTATAGCTTCCGAAGATTTCGTACAGAATGCTGCCATCGAGCACGAATCCGTCGAAAATGACGTGCTCGGCGCCCTGCTCATCGTAGGTCAGGATCTGCAGGCTTTTCCCAAGGCTGTCCTCGACCGAGATGCGGAGGTCTTCCGTCTGGCGGCACGCAATATGGCACCACCAATGCTGGTCGAGTTCCTGGGTGACCTCGACGGATTCGAGGAGGGCGTTGTCGATCAGGTTGCCGCCGATTTTTATATAGCTGGCAGACATTTCCGTGCTGGATTTGGTACGAGACGGCCTGCGCTATATTTCACATGGGAAAACGACACCGCGCCGCGCGAATGCTTGCTTCATCCGTTCGAAGTCGGTAGTTTGTTGCGGGGACGGATGCTGTCTCTTGCCCGTCTGGAAGCGGCAGTACAATTCGGCTGGCGTGCGCCGGGGCACGTTGGGGAGGATCTTAGGGTCCTGGTGATTGCGCAGATTCGGGTCGGCGCCATGATCCAGCAAAATCGTGGCAATGCGATAGTCAGCGATACTCATGGCACGATGCAGCGCCGTGCCCGTGAACGGATGGTTGTAGTTCACGTGGGCGCCGCGTGAAAGCAGCAGTTCGACGACGGACCCGTTGCGGCCAGAAACCGCGGCATCGAGCAACGAATTCTTCTCCCCGCCGCCAATCAGATCGGGGGAGACGCCGCCATCAAGCAGAACGGCCATGAATTTCGGGTCCGCTTGATCGCGGGCGGCCGCATAGTGCGGTACATCGTTGCCGTCTTCTAAACTGCTGATGGGATCTGCGCCGGCGGCCAGAAGAGCACGCAGAACCGCCGGGCCATTCTGCTTTGCATATAGCGCGAAATGCGTGACCGTAAGGCCTTTTAGTCCTTTCGTCTTGACATTGGCTCTGGCGGCTAGAATCCGTTGCGTGTCGCCAAGGTTTCCGGCGGCGACGGCTTTCGCCAGTGAAATGACCTTCGGGTCGGCAAACACCTTTTCCGGATCAACCATGGCGGCAGCCTCCCGCTGCGCAGGTAATAGCATGAAGGCGGCAAGCACAACCGTTTTCACTGCATGACAACCTGAGACGGGCCCAAATAGTCGGCCGGATTGCCTTGCGTCTTAGTGGCCGCCAGCAGATCCGAGATGTTACTGTATTTTCGCATCTCAAATCCATCGACCATGTTTGTAATCGAGTGTTGAGCGCCGAGAATTCCCGCATTTGATCCATCATCCGTCTTGCTGGTAACGCCGCGAACCTCGCCGACGGCAGGAGGAATATACCATTTTCCCTTACTCAAGGCGTAGTTTTTCGCCGCCTGCTCGGTCGTCACATTCTGTACCCTGCTGGCGAGGTCCTTCACAACTTGCGGCGCGCCGGCCGTGAGGGGCGGCTGTCCCAAGACCTGCCGGGCCCACGCGTCCGCGTTTAGGGCTCCCTGCGCTACTCGCGCCGTTCCATACGCGGCGTCCTGTGCCAGTGGTGAATTCTGCACACCGGTCAGCGGATCCCCGCCACCCTGCATGATTCCGCCCGAGGCGCGGTATTGCACGAATTGGTCCTGGTGCTGGGCGAGGTCATCCGGCGTCATCCCCACGGTCTGCGGGTTCAAGCCTGCGGAGTTGAACATCATTCCCTGCAATCCGCCCGCAATGCCGGCCGCCTGCGCCTTACCGCCGCCGAGCGAATGCCCGGTAACTTCCGCACCCGGCATCGCGTCCCCAACCTCTTGTCCCAATGAGATGGCCGCGCTGTACTGCTGAGTCTCCATCCCCAGCGCCTGATCATGATCGGCCAGTATATCCTCGTCCTCGGATGTAGTTCCACGAAAGGCCAGGACCGTCTTCGGGTTGTATGGAAAATCGGGAGGCAGTGTGTAGATTACCGCCTTTGAGTCATGTACTAGATTCGGGTCGATGCCGGCCGCCTGCAACTCGCCGTCAGTCATCGCATGCCAGGGCTGCGGCGGCTCCTTATCCTCTGGGGATGCGTTAGGATCGTATTGGGTATAAGTATTGGCCGACAAACGCGCCATCTCAACCGCGGCCATATCTTGCTGGAGCTGATTTGCCTTCGCCTGTGCCGCGGGATCGTTCGATGCCCGGGCTTTCGCGATTAACTGGTTCCGCTTGTCGATTCTGGCGGCGCGCGCCGCAGCCGTATCTTTCGCCAAGCATGGCATGCACGGAATGAGTGCGGGCTTTTTCGGGAAGAATTTCTCCTTAACTGCTTGGTAAGCTTGCGCAGCCTTGTCCGCTAACGGCGTCAGCGCGGAACCTGCGGCACCGAGGGCCATGCCGGCGCCCTTGACTCCCGCCACGGCCGCATACTCCGATCCCAAAATCCCCGCGGCGGCTGCGACCTTCGCCAGTTCTACAGTCTTGTCGTAAGCCGCGGAGGCAAGAGCAGCTATTTGTTGCGACGCCGCGGAGACCGTCGAGCCGACCCAGTTTGCTGCGTCCTTGGCGGTTTCCGTCGCGCCATCGTATGCTTGTTCGAGAACCGAGCCCCAACCTGCCACGGCTATGGTCTTCCCAGGCTTATTTTTGCAGCGTCTGCAGCAAGCAGACAGAAAAGGCCTCGAGCCATTTTGCCTTTTCGCTTTCACTCCGGCGGCGGTTCGTCAAATACTCCTGCACCGCCGGGAACTTCTTGTCGAAGCCTGGCCCCAGCAGCCACGCGGTCATGACAAAGGTCGCGGCTGCCTGCTCAGATACCAGACCATAACCAGCCGCATTCCGGACCTCCTTCAGGATCTGGGCGTCGAGAGAGGCCGGCGGAATTTGGCGTGTCTGTTCCGGGAACAACTCCGTCAATGTCCCGCGAATTCTATCCGTAAACGACTGCTCACCCAGCGCGGCAAACTGGCGTTTTGTAATGACGAACATGGTTAGAGTGGCTTCGTGACTGCCACGGGGGCGAGCGGTCTTTTGGCCGCGAATTCCCGGAGGACCCCACCCTCGTCTTCTTCAACGAAGAACGATGTGACCGGACCAATAAACTTCGAAGACTGTTCTTCCGTGCACGTCGGCAAAAACACACGCAGCACGCGCGGATCGTAGAAGCGAAAGTAGAAGTCTTCGCCTCCCTCCGATTTAACCATCAGAAAGTGGCGCAAGTGCTTGCGCAATTCCGCAAACGAACATTCGCAAACCACGTAAACGCCCCAACTCTTGCCCGACCCTTCACGGACCAATTTGCGCAAGAGGCGGGATTTCACGGACAGCCGCACGAGATAGGGTGCGCACGCCGCCAGTTTCACGGCGCTTTCGCCGTCATATAGACATTGGAACTGTTCCGTCGTGCCGCTAAGAAGTTCCAGAATTCGTGTGCTGCGCGCGGCGTCGAGCACCGCGTAAAGTGGCTGCGATTGTTCCAATGACCGAATCAGGTCCTTCGCGGAAGAACGCGGTGATGAATCCGGAACCAGGCACACCCGGAACCGGCTCTGTCCGGCCCGGATCTCCTGGCCGTCCGCGAGCAGAGCGTCGGTGACCCGCGCCCCATTTAGAAAGGTGCCGTTAGCGCTGTTGAGGTCCTTCAGGCGGCAGGTCCGGCCGTCCCAGTTGAGTTCGAAATGGAGACTGGAAAGATATTCATCCTGAGGGATGATGTAGCTGGCCGCAGTCCCGCGTCCGACGCGGCAAGGTTCACCCGGCCGAATCTCCAAGCTCCGCCCGGAGTGGGGACCACCTCGGATTTCGAGCGTCGCTCTCATCCGCTTGGAAGACTGCCGGTCAAGAGCCGTCTACTTCTGGCACGATGCACAAAGTGGCGTTCCCGATGCCGCTGCCTGCCGCAGAGAGGCCGCCTGAGCCGCGTAGTCAGGACCAGGAGCCGGCGCGGAAGAGGCCCCGGAGGCTTTCGCCGGCTGTGCAGATCCGCCGGAGACGCCGGTTTCGCGCGAGAGATACTGGCTCTGGAAATGAATCCGTCCGTTGGGGGCGCTGAGAAATATGTCGCCATCGTCGGAATGCACGACGAGCATCGACCGGGTCGTCTCATCGGTCTTTTCCAGCATCCCTACCTTCAGATGACTGGGAGTGGCAATGGTGATGGCTTCCTTGCCCTGCTTGTCCGACAACTGGATGCGATGCCCGCTCTTGGTTACGAGCCGCTTGACGTCGTTGGGATCGATGTCGCCGCCCCAAAAATCCTCGCGGGGCGCCTGGTCGACTCCATTCCATAAGCACCCGACGGCATAGGGCCGTTCCGCGTCGCCGTGCTCGAAGGCCACCAGGACTTCGTCGCCTTTTTCGGGCATGAACATGAAGCCGCGGTCGGCGCCGGCGTAAGGCGTGACCATGCGCACCCAGGCTGTTTCGCCGTCCTCCAGCCAATCGTACTGCACCTTGATGCGGCCCATTTTTCGCGGATCGTTATGGTCGACGACGCGCGCCGGAACGATCCCGGGCATGTGACGCGGCTGCGGAGGCTCCGGGCAAATATAGCTCTGCCACGGTGTACACCGGAATTCGTTCTCGTATCCGGATGACGTCCAGCGATGCACTACTTTGGTGACGCCATACTTCCCGGCCGCGTCCAGGGGTCCGTCGATCTGCACCGTATCGCCGGCTTTGACGGCTTCGCTCTGGCTGATCCCAACGGCAGTGATGTTGGCGCCGATAGAACGTACGCTCTCACGCGTTAGGATCTGCTGATACTCGTCGCCGGTGGCAGCGCGGCTATCCAGATGGACGAAGCCCGCGGGCAATTTGGCGTTGGATGCCCGCTGCACGGCGGCCACCATAGGGCCGCTGGCGCCGAAGAAATCGGGGGCCTTAGTGATCTTTTGAAAGGTCTGGCTTTGCATATGACGGGCGTCGTAATGCGTTCCATTGAAGGACGGTTGGCCGAGCCGTCCGCGAACTTTGAAACTCGTCAAGCCGCCTTCTGCGCGCCATTCCACCACGGCGCCGGACTGAAACGAGTCGCAGATCTGAATTCCCTGCGCCGTGGGACGAATCCAGGCGAGGTGCTCGTAGGCGATGCGCTTGAGGAACGCGAAATCGGTCTCGCCCCACTGCACGTAGTTGCGGGCCGGTTTCTGCGCGCAGGTGACGTCCGCGGACAGATTGTCCGCGCCCGTCAGCGTGGCGGCGACGTCTTTCAGTTGCTTCTTCCGAAAGTAGGCTTCTTGGGGAGTCAGGTCGAGCTTATAGGAGCGCGTTACGGCCGTGAGGACGATCCCGTAGCTGCCGAATACTTCGTAGATGAGCTTGCCGCGCAGGACGAAGCCGTCGAAGATGACGTATTCGGTCTGCTGTTCGTCGTATGTGACGATTTGCAGGTCCTGGCCGAGGCGGTCCTCCAGAGGATAGCGCCGGTCGGCGGTCTGGCGGCATTCGACAGTGCAGCGCCAGTGGTCGTTGAGTTCCTGAGTGACTTCGACGGAGGCGAGCAGGGCGTCCTGGACGAGTTCACCGGCGATTTTGAGGTAGCTGGCTGGCATTCTGGAATTTATATCCCGTGCGCAGAGAGTACCCGCCCGAATCGCCGGGATCCTGCCATTCTCAGGCTCTCTTCCTTCAAGAACAGCCGCGAGCGCCAGCCCACTTTGCGCAGGGTAATTACCTGGTTCTCAGTTGGTCCGCAGTACATCTGTAGATTACCCTGCAAACCGCCCAGGAATCTCACCTCCCGAACGCCGCGTTCAATTAAGCGTTCAAAGAAATGGGAGCGCAGTGCGACAGAAAGGGATACGCGATCATACGCCTGATCGTTGTGGTTCAATTGAAATAACAAATATCCGCGCTGATCGGCGTGCCAACCGCCTATCATCGAGAGCCAAACGCCGTCAGGCGACTGCAGCCCAAGGAATATCGGGTGGGGCATCCGCCGCAGGCCAGCTACAAACCGCTGGATGCGATAACCCGTGTAGCTACTGGTTCTTTGATGAGCGACTAGTTTGGCAGCCACCCGTCCCAGCCCCGGTTCGGCTATTTCGACGCATGTGCATCCGCTCATTAGCGCTTTGCGACGATAATACCGAAAATTCCTCCGCGTTCGACGGCCTAGAGTCTGCAAAAATTCCTCGAGCGACGAACCTAGGCTGAGGGTGTCTCGGATCTCGACAATCTCACTATCAAAGGTTGTGTCCGGAATTTTGCTAAGCGTCTCTATGAGAGAGCGGTCCGGCGTTGTCCGCAGACGGACGGTGTGGACATCTTCCCACGAACACAGCTCCCGGAGCGCCTGCTGTAGTGTGAAGCGCTTCTCAGATTCGCTCGCAATGACGGGTTGTCCCTCGCAAAATCGGCCTACTTCCACAATCCCGATGGCTTGGCCGAGAATGAGTCGTCGGGCCGCTAGTAGGACGCCCGCCGGGGACTTGCCCCTCATGACGGGGACGACGACCGGCTGATAAGAAAAGGCGTGGCTCATCGCCAAAAAGTAATCTAAATCACCCGAATCCGCAGTGTCTCCAGGCAATTCACTCAAGAGGTTTTTCAATGCTTCACGGGTCGATGCCACAGGATCTCAGTATGCTCCGTTCGCCGACCAAACAGCAGGCAGAGTTTTGCACAGAACATGAACATCTAACCAAAGGGACCAATTCTTGACATAATACTCGTCGAGCCTGACGCGATCCGAATACGTCGTATTATTTCGACCCGACACTTGCCAGAGGCCTGTTATACCAGGTCTGACACGTCCATAAAGATCGAACGCCGAGCCGTACTTTGCGATCTCCTCGACGACGATTGGCCGCGGCCCAACTACACTCATCTCGCCCCTGATTACGTTCCAGATCTGCGGCAGCTCGTCCAAACTGGTCTTCCTTAGGAAACGCCCAAACGGGGTAACCCGAGGGTCGCGCCGAAGCTTGAAATCTTTTCGCCACTCTTCTTGAAAGGCGGGATTCGAAAGAAGATAGATTGCAAGATTGGCGTCGGCGTTTGCCGACATGGTTCGAAACTTCCAGGCGACGAAGCTTTTTCCGGACCTGCCAATGCGCTGTTGACCATAGAAGGCTGGTCCTCGCGAGCCTAA
>JBEKYC010000127.1:0-8901 GCA_049511415.1 Bryobacteraceae bacterium
ACCGATCCCGTAGCGAGCAGCAGCAGCACGAACGGCAGCACGTGCGCGACGCTGTCCGAGATGCGCTCGAAGTATCCCGCGTAAAGCACCAGGCTGAGCGACATCACGTTGAGCCAGAGGAAAGCAGCCACGCCGATGCGCAGCAGCAGATCGCGCGTTTCCGAGCCGTCCCGTTCGCTGCGGCCGCTGTATTGGCGGGCGCGATAGCCCAGGCCGGCGATGGCGGCAGGAATCCGTTCGCGTGGCAGGAACAGCGGGCAGTAACGGACTTTCACCAGATCGGAGGCAAAGAAAACGTCTGCGGAGACAATCCCATGCTGCTTGCGCAGCACGTGTTCGATCAACCACGCGCAGGATGTACACCACATTCCGGACACCTGGAACAAGGCTTCCCGGATCTCCGCGCCGGGCGGAATTTCAACCGGCGCGGCTTCTTCCCGCCGATTGGAGATCAGCCCAAGTTTCAGGCTTTGCTTGTATTCGAGCAGGATGGCATGGACGTTCAGGCATCCGGCGCAGCAGAAAGAGTGCTCGTCGCCGCCGATGCGCCGCGTCAGTGGATGGCGCCCGCATTCCAGGCCGCACAGGTCGCACTTAAGCTGGACCGCAGCGGTCATGCGGAGAGTAGCAGAAGCATCGCCGTGGGTTGGGGCCGGCCGTGATCGTCCAACATCACCGGATTGGTCTGCTTCGTCACGAAATAAACGAAAATCAGAATGCCGATGAAAATGGCGCTGATGAACGCCAGGAAAAGAACCAGGAACGGACTGCGCTTGGTCATTGCGAACTCCTTTGTGGTGGACTCAAGAATGTCATGGGGAAAATATCGGGCGGGCCGCCGCCGACCGGCGTGGCGACAATGCTGAAGTGGTCGACTTCCTCGGTGCTGGAAGCCAGCGGGCGGGAGATTTCGAAGGCGCCCTGCTGGGTCGCACCGGCAGCTACAGGCGCCGGATTCGGCGTGATCTCTAGCGTCGCGGCCCGCAGTTGTTGCAACGAGAAAACCACCGCCGACCGCGCGTGCCCGCGATTGGCGATCTGGAAGCGGAAGCGGTTGTACACCCGGCTGCCATTCAGCCGATAGAGAGTCGCCCTTTCCGGGTCGATTTGGACCAATAGGTCCCGCCGCATGCTCAGCGCGACGAAAAGGCCGCAACCGTAACACAGCAGCAGCACCAACACGACGACCCGCTTGGCGTCCCGAATGCCGATACGGCTATACCAGGGCTCCTTGCCGCCCAGTTCGCCGCCATGTTCGCCCCAGGTGTAGTGGATCAGGCCCTTCTTGCCCAGCCGCCCCAGCACATCCACGCAGGCGTCAATGCATTCACCGCAATGCACGCACTCGATCTGGAAAGGCGAGTTGCGGATGTCGATACCCATGTGGCAGACGCGCACGCACTTTTTGCATTCGATGCACTGGTGCCCTTCGTCCCGATAGTGCACCAGCAGCGTGTTGTTATCGCCCAGAATGCCTTGCAAATAGCCGTAGGGGCAGACCGTGGTGCAGAATCGTTGCCGCACCAGGGTGAAATCGAGGAAGGTGATGATGCTGACGGCCGCGCCGGAGATGCCGCCGGCCGTGTGCAGATCGAAAGCCAGCAGGCGGTGGAAGAGGTCGGCGGGAGGAACGAAGTAAGAGATAAACGCGAACGCCAGAAAAACCGATGCCGGCGCCAGAATAGCCAGAAACAACCCGCGCACGGCCCAGTTCCGCCGCCTCGCGGACCACTCAAAAAAGCGTTTGTTGACCCAGCGGCGCAGGCGGTTTTCCAGCGCAATGGATGTCTCGCTGAAGATCATCTGCGGACACATGTAGCCGCAGTAGACCCGTCCGTAAAAGACGGACGAGCCGATGATCAGGAACATCAGAAACATCAGGGCGAAGAAAATGATGGCGAATTCATTGATCCACAGCTCGTATCCCGCGAAGTAGAAACGCTGCCGCGGAATATCGAAACGCATCAGGTTGAAGAAGGGCAGCGCCAGGAATCCCAAGAAACAGGCGAAGTGGATCAGCTTGCGCAGCTTGTGGTAGGTGACGCGGGGCGGCGGCAGGGCGGGCGTGCGTTTTTTGGCAGCCTCAGTAATGGGCATGGTGATGCACATGAGCGCCCGGAGCGACGCCGGTCCAGATAAGCAAAGCTCCCGCCAGCATGATGCTGACGCCTGCCAGCGCGTTCGACCAACGCCCCAGGCGCCACCCAAAAGCTGAAGAGGCCATACCGGTAGCGGCCAGCGCGATGCTCGTGCCGAGCCCGAAAGCCATCATGGTCAGCGCCCCGGCTGCCGCGTTTCCCGCGTCCACGGCTTTCAGCAACGCGCCGTAGATCAACCCGCAGGGCAGAAGTCCAAACACCAGTCCCAGGCGGAATTTGCTGACCGGGTTGACGGAAAGCATAAAACGTTTGCCGGCCCGCGAAAGACGCGCGGCGATTCCCGGCTGCTCGATGCGCACCAGACTGCCGGGTCGTACCAACCCGGCGAGATAGATACCCGCCAGCACCATCGCCACGCCCGCCACGATACGGCTGCCGTGCGCGATTCCCGCCAGACGTCCGGCGAGACCGATCGCGCCACCCGCGGCCCCGGCCAGCGCGCCCAAGCCGGTGTACGTGGTCACTCGTCCGAGGTTGTAATAGACGTGTGCACGCCACCAGCGCGGCGAGGTAGCCATCGGCAGGCTATAGGACAACACGATCGGACCGCACATCTGCGCGCAATGAACGCTGCTGATCAGGCCCAGCGCGAACATCAGCCAGAATTGCAGCAGGGTCATTGCGGCACCGACACGCATTCGGTGTAGTATGCGAATTCCTTCATCGTGATGGCGTGCGTGGGGCAGCGCGAGGCGCACAGCGAACAGCGGATGCAGGTAGTTTCATCTTTCAGCATCACGGCGCCCAATTGATCCAGCTCTTCCGGCGACAGGCTTTGGAACTGCTCTTCGCCCATGCCGAACTCCGCTGCGGCCGGAGCCATCCAGTGATCCGTATGCAAAAGCTGGCTGAGCCCCATTAGCCGGATCAGGTTCTCCGGACAGACGTCCACGCAGCCGTTGCAGGCCACGCAGATCGACGTATCGAACACCGTGTTGATATTGCAGCGCAGGCAGCGGGAGGCTTGCCGGCGCGCCTCGGCTTCCGGGAAACGCTCCTCGATAATCTCCAGCGAGGCCGCGCGGCGCTCGCTGTCGATCACCGGCGGATTCTGGCGCGGGATCACGTTCCAGCCGTCCGCCATGGTGTAGGCGGCGGGCATCCACCTGCGGCGCACCGCGACTTCCGTGCGCGTGCCGCGCAGATAATCGTGCATGGAGCGGGCCGCGATTTGCGCCGAAGCGATCGCGTCGATGAACAGGCGTGGGCCGTGCGCGATATCCCCGCAGGCAAATATGTCGGGCGCGCTGGTGCGATAAGTCGTGCGATCCACCTTGACGAGGCCGCGCTCGGTATCGATACCGTCCTCCGGCTGCAGGAACGACAGATCGGAAGTCTGGCCGATCGCGAAGATGATGCTATCCGCCGGAATGTCCTCCGTGAACGACTCATCGAACGAGGGATTGAACCGGCCAGCGGCATCGAACACTGAGGTGCACTTCACGGTTCGCAGGGCGAGTTCCCCGTCTTCGCCGACGATGGCTTTGGGCCCGCGCCGGTTGTGCAGGCGGATACCTTCCTCCGCGCCTTCCACAATCTCTAGGTCGTCGGCAGGCATCTCCTCGCGGCTCTCCAGACAAACCACGTGTACTTCCTTATCGCCGCTCATGCGCAGCGCGGAGCGCGCCACATCGTACGCTACCTGCTCGCCGCGCCCCATTTCCGCCATTACTTCGCGGCGCGCCGAGCGGGCCACATCATATGCCACATTGCCGCCGCCAATCACCACCACGCGGCGCCCCAGCGAGAGCGTCTTGCCGGTATTGAAGGCGCGCAGGAAATCCATGCCGTCGAGCACGTTCGGATTGTCCGCACCAGGCAGGGGCAGCTTGCGGCCTTTGGGCAGTCCGATGCCCAGGAAGATGGCCTTGTAACCGTCCTGCCGCAAGCTGGTGAGCGAGAAATCGCGCCCCAGCCGCATATTGCACTTGAGTTCCACGCCCAACGACAGAATTGCGTTAATTTCGTGGCGCACCAGTTCCCTCGGCAGGCGGAAAACCGGCACGCCCACGGTAAGCATGCCGCCCGGCTCGGAGTCCCCTTCAAATATAGTGACGTTGTAGCCGGTCTGCGCCAGATCGTGCGCCACGGTCAGGCCGGAAACGCCCGCCCCGACTACCGCGATCCGTTCGTAGTCTCCCGGTTGAGGCGGCAGCATGGCCCGATTGCAGGCATCCCGATGCAGTGCGTATTCGCCGCTCTCGGGACCGTAGGTTTCAGTGACGAAGCGTTTCAGCGCGCGGATCGAGACCGGAGCATCCAGCGACCCGCGCCGGCAGTTGGCTTCGCACGGCGCCCCGCACACCCGCCCGCAAATGGAGGCGAACGGATTGGTGGCGCGCGCAATCCGGTAAGCGGTTTCGTAGCGTCCCTCGGCGATGGCGTTGACGTAGCCGCAGGCGTCGGTATGCACGGGACAGGCGTGCCGGCACTTCACCATTTGCATCCAATACTCGGATGCATCGGGGACTTGGACCTGGAAGAAGCCGTCGGTCATGGGCGCTCGATCCTACTTGTTTCTCCGGAACGAAAACGCCACCACAATCAAACCGTAAATAATGATCATGGCCGCGATGATGTACATCAATGTGCCGGAAGCCTCCGTAGCGGCATTCATCGCCCGCACCAGCGGTCCCCGCTCCGGATGATTCACTTCGCCGTACATATAGATCAGGAAGTAGGCGAAACAACCGCCAGCGATCACGATAAACGCCAACTTTAGGAAGCCGGGGATCTCGGTGCCGCTGCGCTCCGTGATCCAACCGTCGGCGTATTCGTGTAGGCCTTCTTTTTTCGTATCCGTGGGTGTCATAATTTACTCCTGATCGTCCGCGTCGTCGTGCATCATGCGGTACTTGATATCTTCGCCGTCGCGCCCCCAATAGCCGTCCTTGATGGACCGCACGCAGAAAAACACCGCGCCGGCCAGCAGCAGAAAGAAGAGGAAGTACGAAAAGAAAATGCTCGGATAGACGTAATCGTGCACGGCGTCACCTCTCGTAGTCGTGGTTGGGCCGCCAATCCTTGGCGCGTCCCAGGGTTTGCAGATAAGCCACCAGCGATTGAAATTCTTTCTCGTCGGCCACGATCCACGGGAACGGCGGCATCACCGAACCAGGCACCAGGTCCCGCGGGTTGCGGAAATGCGTGCGATGCCATTGCGTATCGTATTTGCCGCCCACGCGCGACAGATCCGGGCCGGTGCGCTTGGTGCCGAACATGTGCGGGTTATCGTAGACGAATTCGTCCGGAGTGGAAATCGGCGAATCCACGCCCTTCCACCCGCTACGCTTGGTATCGGCCAGTAGCGTGCGCGTCTGCTGCGTGTGGCAGTACCAGCAGCCTTCCCGCACGTAGATGGCGCGGCCGTGCAGTTGCTGCTCGGTATAGGGCTGCAACTTTCCCGTAGGGCCCTTGCTGGGATCGTGGTTTTCAAAGGGTCGCCCCCAGCTTTTGTCGACCAGTGGCGGGACCACCGTGGTCAACGTGCCGCCAATGAAGAACAACACCAGGGCGGCGGCGATTGCGAATCCTGCGCTGTTATCAGCTTTACTTAACATAGGTCATCTCCCGCTTACTGGGCCATCGCCGGCCGGTCCTTGGCGCCGATGGCGGTGGCCAGGATGTTATAGGCAAACGATACAATGCCGGCGAAGATCAAAGCGCCGGAGAAGAAACGCACCGTCCAGATCGGTTTCAATGCCTTGACGGTGTCGATGAATGGAATCGCCGGATTGTTCCACTGCCAGCCTTGCCAGAAGCCGCCCAGCCACAGCGTGACGAAGAAGCCCAGCCCGCCGATCATCATCAGCCAGAAATTCCAGTTGGCTAGCGCCTCGGAGTGCAGTGAGGTTTTGAAGATGCGCGGCACAATATAGTAGCTGCCCGCGATCGCGAAGAACGAGAAGCAACCGAGCAGCGCCATGTGCGCGTGACCCGGAATCCAGTCCGTCTTGGAGACGATGGCGTTCACCGAGCGCAGACTGTGCATGGGCCCCTGGAAGCAGGTCAGCAGATAAAAGACCACCCCGGACATCAGGAATTTCAACGGCACATTCTCGCGCAGTTGCTGCCATTGCCCCTTCATCGTGGCGAAGAAGTTATAAACCACCGCCCACACCGGGATGAGTAGCATCACCGAAAAGGTAATCGCGATGGTCTGCAGCCATTGCGAGATCGGTCCGTGCAGCATGTGATGCGCGCCGGTCCAGACATACACAAACGCCAGCGACCAGAACCCGACCATGGAGAGCTTGTGGCTGTACAGCGGCGTATTGGAGGATTTAGGAATAAAGTAATAGGCCGCGCCCAAACCGATCGGCGTGAAGATCAGGCCCACCGCGTTATGGATGTACATCCAGTTGAGGTTCGCCTGGTTGACACCTGTGGTGAGGAATACCGCAAAGTTGCCCGTAATATAGACGAACGCCGTCCATAGGATGCTTCCCATGACATACCATAGCGACACATACATCTGCCGATACTTGCGCGTGCCGATGGTGGCGAAGATATTGATGCCGAACATCACCCAGGCAATCACTACCATCACGCTGACGAAGGTCGGCAGTTCGGCGTATTCCCAACCCTTGTTATAGCCGCCGATCAGCGACACCACCGCGCTGAGGATGATGACGTTCCACAGAATAGCCGTCGCTTGGCCGAGCTTCTCGCTCCACAGAGGCACGCCGCACAGCCGCGGGACCAGGTAGAAAGTGAGGCCCATGTCACACGCCAGCAGCCACCCGAACAGCATGCCGTTCACATGCAGGGGGCGGAGTCGGCCGTAGGTCAAATAGGACACCGTGCCCAGCAACTCCGGCCAGACAAACTTTGCCGCGATGGTCAGGGCAATAATCCCGACGATAAAAAAGTAGCTGATGGAACTGAGGAGGAACCACTTCGCGGTCGTGTCGGCGTGCGCGACGCCGGTCCTCAAAGGAGTGGCTCCGACAGCGCTCACTGATTTACTTTCTGGCATATTGATTCCCGTTCTTCTGGTTCATACTGCGAATGAAGTTGACAATGTTGCCCACATCGTTTTGCGACAAGCCATAATCGATCCACGAGGGCATGGCCGTTCCCTGCACGCCGTACAGAATCGAATCGAATAACCGGTGGTCCGTAACGCTGAGCACGAAAAACGAATTGCGCAGGTTGCGCGGGCGAGGCGAGATATCCAGCGAATTGGGACCTTTGCCGTCGGCCTTGCGGCCATGGCACCCGGTGCAGCGCAGCAGGAAGATTTCTTCGCCCGCGTGGATCGATTCCGGCGTAGACGCCACCGCGTTTGTGTCCGGTACATTGTGCTTCACCTCCGGCTTCGACGGCTCCTTCACGAACGCGGTGAACACGTAATCGAGCACGCCGGCAGTCTGCTCCTCTCTGAGCGCGCGGCCCCATGCCGGCATCGACGTGCCGGGCACGCCCTCTCGAATGGACTTTAGAAATCGCTCGCGCGGCTTGGAAGTCATGAATCCGGCTTTGGTCAGATCCCGCGGCGCCGGATCCAGATACCACGCGACTTTGCCCAAGCCGTCGCCCTTTTCCCCGTGACAGCGGGAGCACAGCGCCTTGAAGGTATCGGCCGGAGGCATGCCGGGCGGCGGGGTTCGCAACCCCGCCAGGTAAACGCTGAGTGCCTCGAGGTCCGCATCCGGGAAACGGAACGCCGGCATGATCGAATCCGGCGTCTTCGCCCGTGGATTTCGGAAATGCTCCAGCAGCCACTCCTGATCCTTGATGAGTCCTTCGTAGCTCAAATCCGGAGCGATGCCGCCGTCCACCTCGCCTAGTTTGTGGCAGGCCGTGCAGGCGCGTTCTTCCAGCAGTTGCTTGCCGCGCGCCGCCTGCGTCTCGCCCTTCACCTCCGGTTGGCCCGGCGGCGTGATGTTCAACTTCACTTCGCTCACCCGCATGCGGTATTGGTCCAGCGACGTTTCCGCGAAGTTGATGCCGCGCCGGCCCTTCAGGAAGATCACCAGCGAGCGGATATCGGTGTCGTTCAGATTGAACTTCGGCATGAACGAAGTCGCCGAGATCACCCGCGGATCCAGGATGTGCTGCCACAGGTATTCCACCCGGTACTTCTTCCCGGCTTCGGAAAGATCCGGACCCAGCGTGCCTTCCGACATGCCCTCGATGCGGTGGCAGCCGTAGCAGTTCATGGCGTAGAACAGCTTGCGCCCGCGGTTCACGTGCGGCGTGCCGGCGAAGTTTTCTTCGGTGTGGCACTGCGCGCAATTGGCTTCCATGTACTCTTTGCCCAACAGCTTGGGTGCGATGCTCTTGCGCCAGTTGGCCTGGATCAAAAGCTGTCTTCACCATGGCTGTAATACCGATCCAGCCCCCGGCCCTGCCCGTCATGGCACACCGTGCAGCCGAAGTCGGCGAACTTGTGCCGCCGTTCCCAGCGGCCGTTCCGTTCTACATCGCCCAGCGCCGCCGAATAGGGATGCGTGCGCAGCGGCTCGGCGTACTTCTCAAACCGCGGATCGTCCGCCGCGATGTGGCAGGTGCCGCAGCGGTCCACCCGCGTGTCGCCGAATTGCGTGACGATGTATTGTTCGATGCGCGGCCGGCGCTGTTCCAGTTCGGCCTTCTCGCGCTCGTTCTTCGATAGGGTACGCGCCTGGTCGAAGTAGGCTGTCTGATACCGCTCCCAGCGGTGAAAGAACTGATCGTAGAACACGATGCCGTGTACGATCAGGGCTACAAAACTCGCAATCGCTAGTGACAGTCGCAT
>JBEKYC010000128.1:0-9215 GCA_049511415.1 Bryobacteraceae bacterium
GGCGAAGACCGGTGTGCCAGTAGGTGCACCACCGTCGCCGGATGAGGGAGTGAAATGATGGACGACGATCTCCTGCCACGAATCTCCAGGCTGCCTGGACGCGGTCAGCCGGAAAATGACGCCATGGTTCTCGCGACCACCCGCCGAACTCGCGCCATAAAGTGAACCGTCAGCGCCAAAAACCGGAGAGCCCAGCGGCTTAGCGCCATCCGGGCCATGGAATCGATATAGAACTTCCTCATGCCAACCGGTGCCCCTCCCGGCGACTGGTGGAACGAGCTTGTAAGCGATGCCATGCTGGCCGATACCGCCATCGTATGTGAAACCGTAAATCGCCCCGGCCGTATCCATGGTTAGGCCGCTGCGCCAGCATCGCGCGCCATCGCCGTCCTTGCCTTTAAATGAATACAGGATCTGGGCAGCGAGGGGTGGCGTAGGGCGCAGCCTCGCCACGGCAACCGCGCCAACCGCTAATATCGCCCACCCGGCCAGCACGGTACGCCAGTCAAGTGGGATACGATGGCGCGCCTGCCTCTCGATCCTTTGTAAGTCGCGCAACACTTCCGCCGCAGATTGGTAGCGCTGTTCGGGTGCTTTCTGCAGGCATTTGCGGATCACCCGGTCCAATGCGGCGGGCGCGGCAAATTCGCGCCGTGAAACCGGCTGCACTTCGCCCGAGCGGATGGACTCCATTACCTCCATGGGATTATCGCCCCCGAACGCCTTACACCCATATGCCAGTTCGAACAAGACGGCACCGAACGCAAAAATATCTGTGCGCGCATCCACGCGTGCTCCCGCGATATGCTCCGGCGCCATGTATTGAGGCGTTCCAGCAACCATGCCAGACACGGTAACTGAAGCCATGCCTGCTACGAGCGGATTCGCGACCGCCGCGTCATTTTGCTCGCGCCGCCGAGCCAGGCCGAAATCTACCAACTTCGCGCCTCGCGGTGCCAGCATGATGTTGCCCGGTTTGAGATCGCGGTGTACGATTCCCTGGCGATGTGCGCAGTCGAGCGCTTCCGCGACCTCTTTAGCGATGCGCAGTAGATCGGCAGTGGGCAGCCGGCCTTCCCGCAAGCGCGCCGCCAGCGTAGGGCCGTCCACGTACTCCATCACCAGGTAGTCAAGATCCGTCTCTCGGCCGATATCGTAGAGAGCGCAAATATAGGGATGATTCAGGCTGGAGATGGATCGAGCTTCGCGCTCCAGCCGCACGCCCTGCTCCAGCGAGCCTGAGATTAAAACCTTGAGCGCCACCACGCGGCCTAGGCGCGTATCGAGTGCGCGATAGACTTCGCCCGCGCCGCCCCTCCCCAATGGCTGCTCGATCTCGTATGGACCCAAGCAAGCGCCCGTAGTCAGACGAAATTCCGGCTGGCTGGCCAGCATGGCCATGTCACGCCTTGCCACCATGTCAATTGCAGGCGAACCCATGAATTGATCCGACGGCGCCTGATGCGCCAGCAGTTCCTCCACTTCGCGGCACAAATCGGCATCGCCGCCGGACTCTGCGCGCAAGTATGCCTCGCGCGCGGCCGGGTCGCGTTGGATGGCGCCATGATACAGACTTTCTAACAGGCGCCAACGTTCAGGGTCCTGCCGGCGTATGTTGGACATGGCAGTGCAAGTGGACTGAAATTTAGTAATGCAAAGGGTCGAAGCATTTCTTCTCATGAGCCATGTTATAGTCTGACCCTCAGAGGAGAGAGGTCAGCATGCGCGTCGCCTTCCTGTATCCAAATCGCGCCTGAGCCAAGCTTTAGCGAAGTCCCAGTCGCGGATTACAGTCCCCGGCGATATCTTCAATACCTGCGCCGCCTCCGCAACCGTCAGTCCGCCGAAGAAACGTAGTTCCACCACTTTGGCTTTGCGTGCGTCTAAACACGCCAGCCGGGTCAACGCTTCATCAAGCGCGAATAGGTCCATGAGGCCGTCCTTTCCGGTCTCCGGGGTATCCTCTAAGGACACCAGTTGCACACCGCCTCCGCGCTTCAAAGACTCGCGCTGGCGCTCATAGTCTACCAGCACCCGCCGCATGACCTGTGCGCATACGGCAAAGAAATGGGTACGGTCGTGCCAATCGACAGGGGAAGCGTGGACCAGCCGGATGTACGCATCGTGCACAACGGCGGTGGTCTGGAGGGTATGGCCGGCTGCCGCCTGCCGCATGTATCGGTGCGCCAGCCGCTTTAGCTCGTCGTAGACCAGCGGCACTAATTCTTGGAATGCACCCTCGTCGCCATCCCGCCAGGCGCGCAGAAGCCGCGTGACCTCGCCGGAATCCATAGCATTGATTATAGGGCGAAAAAAATCTGCCGGCGTATGCGAGTTTTTCCCGCTAATTTACGCTTAACCAAGTGAGGGGCCATCCAAAAAGGATGTAACAATCTCGCGCTGGGTGCAGCGCTAGGCGCACGTTTTGAAATGACCGGATCCGGTGCGAGCTGCGGCGGGGGAATGCACGTGGCGGGTGGATGAAATGTATGCGAAGATTTCGGGCAAATGGGCCTATCTGGACCGAGCCATCGATTCGGCTGGAGAAACCATCGACTTTATGTTGTCGCCCCATCGCGATCTGATCGCGGCGCGCTTAATTCTGCGGCGAGCGTTGACGACGGGCTATGGCAGTCGTCCACGAGTAATTATTGTGGACGGATATCCGGCCTATCGCGGAGCCGTCGCTGAACTAAAGCAAGCCGGTGAATTGAGCCGTCGATGTCGCTGCCGAACGTCACCGTATCTAAACAACATCATCGAGCAGGATCATCGTTTCATAAAGAAGCGGATTGTGGCCAGTCTGGGGTTTCGAATCGGTGGAAGCAGCCTGACGAACCATCGGAGGTTACGAGGCCATGCTGTCATTCGGAAGGGGCAGATTCGTTGGGTAGGCAAAAGGGACGCAGTAGGTCAGCGGGAATTCATCCACACGATCTTTGGTGTAGCGGCGTAAGAGTTGACGGCAAAGACGAACCCGCAGGAAGAGAACTGCGTGGCGTGACCGTTAGCAACAGATTCGTCTTGGGTACTCGACAATACGCCGGTAGCTGGAGCATTGGTCGGCGGTAATGACGGATGACGGATGATTTGGCAGTGGTCAATTTGGTGAGATTGATGGAGCAGACGCAGGGCATGCCCGAGATCTTGATCGGCCTGATTGATGGCCCGGTGGAAATGACGCACGCCGGCTTGGCGGCGAAAAACATACGTACGGTTTCCGGCCAAACCGCCGTTTCCTGTTCCCAGCCGAGCGGTATGTCTTGCCTGCATGGGACGTTCGTGGCCGGCATTCTGCACGCCAGACGCGGCTCCGCGGCGCCGGCTATTTGTCCGGGTTGTACCCTGCTGGTCCGGCCCGTTTTCGCGGAGCCGTCTCCTGACGGCACAGCGGGCAACCCGCCCAGTGCGACTTCGGAAGAGCTTGCCCGGTCCATCGTGGACTCAATCCGGGCAGGCGCGCGCATTATCAACTTGAGCGTCGGCCTCACACAATCGTCTCCGAAAGGCGACGAGGCGCTGAAAAGGACCCTAGACCATTGCGCGGAGAACGGAGTTATCGTGGTCGCGGCCGCTGGGAACCAGGGGATGGTGGGAGGCTCGGTGATTACGGCCCACCCATGGGTGATCCCCGTCGTGGCTACGGAGCGGAGCGGACGCCCAACACGGTCCTCCAACGTCGGGTCCTCGATCGGGAGGCGCGGCGTCGGGGCTCCTGGCGAGAATGTGACCAGTCTGCGCGCGACCGGCGGCTTCATGACGCTGAGCGGCACGAGCGTAGCTGCGCCCTTCGTTTCTGGTGCCATCGCGCTTCTTTGGTCGGAGCTTCCCTCCGCTTCTGCGGTGCGTATCAAGCTCGCTGCGAGGCAGCCAAACGGGGCCGGGCGCGCGTCTATCGTGCCGCCGCTACTGGACGCGTGGGCGGCTAGGCAGTGGATGGCGGTGGGAGCAGGCCCGGAGCGGATTCGATGAAGGATGCGAGGAAGGCGGGCAAGCCTAAGGGACCCCACGCGGTGCGCCTCCCCGGATTTCTCATCGACGAGGAAGAGATCGGTCTCGGAGATGCGGTCAAGCGGATGACTTACGCCATGGGGGTGACGCCGTGCGGTGGGTGCAACCGCCGCGCCGCCACGCTGAACAGATGGGTCACCTTCGCGAGGCGAGCGCCTCGCCGTGAGAGCACCTGACAAAATCACTTAATAAGGAGGAGTTTTTCGTGGATGAACCGAACGCTGTAGGTTCTTTCGAGAATCGGCCGGCTGGCCCGCCCGAGCGGGAAAGTACGTCCGCGGGGCCACCGCCGGCCGCGGCGGTCGTGCCGCAACATGAATCCAATCAGTGTCCATC
The DNA here is from genome assembly GCA_049511415.1 of Bryobacteraceae bacterium. GTDB lineage: Bacteria > Acidobacteriota > Terriglobia > Bryobacterales > Bryobacteraceae > Bog-159. The sequence goes on from JBEKYC010000128.1 coordinate 4,348, forward strand.
TTGCGGGTCCGGAGCGAACGGGCCAGCGCCGTCGTACGTGTATGCACTTGGAACGATCGAATGGCGCTACCCCAACATTTCTGTGGATAAAGAGTTCGCGCAGGCTGGGGCAAGAGTCCGAACCGAAGGCATGACCGATGCCGAGGTCGTGTGGCAGGTTTTGTCGCAGCACGAGAATCGCTACCTCGCCCGACAACTGTGCTGGGTGCTGTGCGTTCAGGGCCTTGAAACATACATACTGTATCCTCGAGACCCCGCTGACTTCGAGCTACTGATACAGACTACAGAGGGCGACCCGAAGATGCGAATAAGTGCAGTAATCGGTATAAGAGGGCAGATCGCCGGACCGCCCGTGTGTAACGGGCTATTGTTACCTACCGTCGGGTTCGACCAGATTTACACGTTCGCTCGCGACGAGATGGTCGCCCTAATCCCCAATACCACGAAAGCCACCGACGAGGACTTCAGGCGAGTCGCCCGGGAAGTATTCGACCGCATCATGCAGATGACCGACAATTCCGGCGCTACCGATGAGTACCGCGCGCTAAATTACCTCGCCATGCGCTACCCCGGCACTTATGCCACGGCCGTCGCCAAGTTCAATGAGGACTTCTCACTCACGGACGTTTCCACACGCTTTTCTCCATTGAGCGCTACCCGCAGGATCGTTGATATCATCTTCTCGTACACCCACCGGAAGAACGACTTCACCGAGAAACACTTCGTGCGTGTTGACGTCACCGAGGAGTTCCCATTCCTCTTTTCCAAGATGTCACTGTACTATGATCGATAATCAAAATTTAAAGGAGTTAAGACGATGACGCATATTCCAGGGTTTGACGCCGAAGCGTCACTGCAAAGGACCCACAATGTATACCGGCAGAGCGGCCACGCAACCGGGGCAGCCTTCGGCTCGGGAGTATTTCCGCAGCAGACGACGTGCCAACACGGCTGCCAAACGAGTTACAGTCAGTGCATAAGCAACTGCGCGACGGGCGGCTCGCCCGCGCACCCGAGCTGCGTGCAATGCCCGCATGGGTTTCACTGCAGCTTGGGGATCCCTGGCTGCTGCTTTGAGTGCGGCCTTGGCACTTAACCGGACGAAGGCTCACCAGCAAAACACCTTTGCGCGGCACTTTTGGGGACTGTAGGACTGGCCACGTGGGCGGCTGCCTGCGGCGGCACCGCGAGCCGGGCCGCCGAAAACCGCCGTTCTCGGGAAGAGGCGGGCGGGCCCCGCTCAGCAGCGCGATCTCAGGGCGCCGCCATGGTCGGCAACGCAGGATCATGTGCGGCCCGGAGGAATGCCGACGGGGCGGTGCCCGCGCCAACCAATCGGGGCTGTTCGAAAATTAGCGACGAAAGGAGATCATCGTTTTATATGAACACAAATATAGATGCTGTGGCCGTCTTCAGCGGCTGGGACCCCTCACAGATTGAATTCCTCCGGGGCCCTATACTCATTACGTTTAGCGGCGGAACTGTAACCATATCTGTCGGCGATCCCCTCGAATTTGATCCGGTCTTCCTGAGCGCCGTCGGATCTCAAGTGCTGCGCTCCACGGCCGCGCTGTTCGCAGATCCGGGAATACGAGACCAGGTGCTCACGCTGGCCGAGGCAACCTCGCGCGGCTCCGGCGATGAAACACGTGCCGGCCACTGAACGGGGCGCGGACGTAGCGTGGACCAGGCACGAGAACCGGCACGCCAGGTATGCTTGCAATTCTCGACCGCTGCTGCCCGTGGTGATAGAGAAGGACGAACGAAGAGCCGGCTTACGACAGGTATCCGCCGATGGTAATCAAAGGGATTGTCGTGATTCTGCTCGATAGAACATTCGCGACCAAGGACTTAGGTGTTGACGCCAATGTATGGGATGGCGGCTCGCCTATAGAAGCCGTCTCGCGAGCGAGTGATATCCGTTCCTGATTATCGGCAGCATAACGGTTCTCTGGCGTGAATGTGGCCGATCCTGACGCAAGTTGCATAGTGTATCAGCACACTGGCCTCGTTGCATTCCAGCCGCTGATCTCGCTGCGCCACACGACGGCGTTGTGAGTTGATATCGCTAGGTGTCCGGTTGCCGAGACCACACGGATTCAGACCATCGGTTTCGCTTCAATGTAGCAGACGTGGATGATGGTCTCGGCGGGGTCAGCAGCGTTCGCGGGCGGCTCAGGGCCTGGCCGCTCTTCCCACTCGAACCACTCGTGGCCGTCGGAATCCGTCGCCAGTTGCTTCACGGTTACCGTGTGCCGCGGCCCGGTATAATCGCCGGGCAGCGTCTTTAAATAGCCGTACTGAATCCGGAAGCGCCGCGGCCCGGTGCTCGTCCGGGTCTCTCGCTCCAGGCGCGCCAGTCTTGAGACGATGCGCTGCAGTTCGGTCCTGATGATCTCGCCGATGGTGCGAATCTGATACGTCCACTCCAGGCCTGCAACTTCAGTCGGCAGGGGTTCACCCCGCATTCTGGCGCGGTTTCGGGCAACCTCGAGCATCACATCGTAATACTGCCGCGAGGCATCCGTTTCCGCCGCAGGTAGCAATCCCACTTCCAGCTTGCGAAGGCGTCGATCCAGCGCACGCATCAGTCGGCCCTCACGCGACGGCCTCTTCCATGACGCGCCGCACGCGAGCGGTCAGGCGCCGCCTCACACGCTCCTCGTCGATTTGCTTCATGCGCTCGGCTATCTGCTCGACCGACGCCGCCGGCCCAACTTCCGCGCGAACCTCCTTGACCCGCGCTGCCAGGTCCTTCTCGGCCTTGCACCCGCGGCAGATGCCCGCCCTGCTCAAGCGCTTACATGGGCGGTGACAATTTCCGCAGGCATGCTTCGCTGAGGCCAGCGGATTCGTCGGGTGCGCCGTGTCAGCGATATTCGCGTGGCCGGATCCGGCATTAAACATCGGGTGGCATATCCGATATGCCTGAACCTGATTCACAGGGAGGCCGACCTTCTCCACCAGCCCAATATCCAACAACTGGCGCATCCCCGAAATCACCGATGGCCGGCTGACGCCGCACCGTCGGGCAATCGCGCCGTCGCTCATCCAGACCGTACGGTTGGTCCCGCAAGCCTTCGTCGCCAAAACGTAAAACACCAATTTGCCGATGGGCGACAAACGCCGGGACGGTATAGCATTCACGTCCGCGGGCGCCTTGCCGAATCCCGTTAACGTCGCAGTTTGCCTGTCAGCCGTTTTACAGGACCTGTCAAAATACTGACAGGGTTTCTTTATAGAGAGATTATTAGATGGCAATGGCAGACTCCCTTCGATGGAGAGTCTCCGGCCTGCCGCAATCCCGGATGATGCAATCCGGACAGGTGATGGCGATTTGGGCGTGCTCCCGACGAAAAACGCGGACCTGCTTTGCGGTCGCCGCAAAAGGCTTGTGGCACTGGCTACAGATTGGCCGTTCTCCGCGTTTGTCGATCAGAAACATACGCTGCTTCAACCGTCGTTGTCGCATCTCAGGCGCATGGTGTTTCGCGCCAACAACGCGCGAAGCCCCCATGCTTGTTTCCGTTTAATGCGTGTGCTGGTAACCGCTAAGCGCGCCTCAATGTCTTCTAATTCGATGGCCTTGGCCGCCTTGTCCAGAACGATTTCGGCGGCGCGCACACGCGTAGATGGCGGCGTCTGAACATCCACGACCATCTTTAGCAGCACTGCCGCGGCGACCGGCGAGCCTTGCTGTAAGCGCGCGATGGTCTGCCCGAATGTGTCACGCCGAGCCTTGCGATAAGCGGCGTCGAAGTCCGACTCCTTGAGCCAGCGATACAGCGTCTTGACGGCTACTTTGACGGAGCGCGCAGCTTCTTCGACGGAACGGGTCGACAACAGCGCGACTATAGCTGCCTCTTGCTTAGGTTTTAGTTTTGGGACATTTCCGGACATTTTGTGTCATCTCGGCCAAGCATCGCCAGACCTTCGCCAGTGTCGATTTATTATTTCAGAAACGCCTTGCCTTTCAAGCACTTCCGAGTGATCCATGTGGTGACCGCGAATCGCGGAACGAAAAGGAGCACGAACATGACGATTTTCACCATCGATAACGAAAACAGCATCACCGCATTTGCCACTGCCGAAGCCGCCGCAGCCGCCAGCACGACGCCTTTTGATTTGTTCACGGATCAGAAGGAACTGGCCGAGTTGATCGCCGCGTGGCCGGCAGAGCGCCTGATAGCCACGTACAACAGCCTGCCGGGCGTCAAGCCGGTGAAAGCGCTGAAAGACCCCAAGACGGCGGCCGCGAAGATTTGGGAGCGCGTCGAGAAGCTGGGCCAGATGGTTGCAGCGGAGCCGGTAGCCGCCACGCCCGAGGCTGAACCGCCTGCGAAGCCGAAGGCCAGCGGAAAGGCCAAAGGTGGCGCACAGGCCGCCAAGGGCGCGCCGTCGAAGGGGAAGGCCACCAGCAAGGCCACCGCCGCCAAGAAGAGCGCGCCTGCCGCAAAGCCCGCGCCCAAGGGCAAGAAGGCGGCCAAGGCGGAAGCGGACGGGCCGCGCGAAGGCAGCAAGATGGCTCAGGTCATCGAGATGCTGCAACGCGCCAAGGGAGCCACGATCAGCGAAATCATGGACCGGATGCAATGGCAGCGACACACTGTTCGCGGATTTATGGCCGGCGCGATGAAGAAGGCCGGGTACGCCGTCGAGAGCTTCAAGCCGGAAGGTGGCGAACGCAGCTACCGCCTGCCTAAGTAGCCCCACCCAGTTTGCCCGCCCACGCCCGCCCGGCTCCGGCCGCGGCGGGCTTTTTTGCTGTTGGTTAATAATGGATTCCCCGATGGCATAACGACCGTCACGACTGCTAGAATCGCCTCTGAAGTTACTCCTTGTTATTGGCGAGCAGGGGAGCACCCTTG
>JBEKYC010000129.1:0-7385 GCA_049511415.1 Bryobacteraceae bacterium
AATCTCGGTAATCTCGTAGTCGGGCAGTCCCAACACCATCTCTGAATGCATAAAACATTTCTCCCAAGTTTGTTTTAGCACTCAAAGATTCGGGGGGCTGCCCCCATCTTTGATGTAGAGCCTGTTTTCATAGAGTTACGGGCTGCGCTGTGACGCGCCATCCGAAATCGACTCCAACGGAACACTCGCACCTCCCTTCCTCTTGCATGCCCACTACGGCGAGACGCACCTGAGATGGAGGACCGGCGCGAGTAAATCGAAAAAGGAGGTTGGCGCGCTGTGTCGAGGCTGCTGGGCATTTCGGGTATTTCGCCGATCCATCAAGCCGACTCACGTCGTTTGCTCCGCGGCCCCACCGGGGCGGATCCTCTTGCTCCTTTACTTCACGGAAACCCAGATTGCGACGACGGCCAGGATGAGGGAGATAACGGCGAGAGTGAGAGCCTGCAGGTACTGGCTTTCTCTTCGTAGTTTCTCAACCTCCTTCTTCAGTTCGTCGATAGCGCCTCTGGACGCATTCGTCGGAAATCCTCGCGTGGGCGATGGCGTTACACCGGAACACGGCACACGGCAACTGTGAAGCACCTGAGGGCACGAGTGGTTCAAGTGGGAAGTGCGGCGAGGCCGGGCGCCGGCTGCGTAAGTCACCGTCGAACAGCACCTTCGGGATTTCTGGGACAGTGGCGCGTCAGCGTCCGTCGCAGACGCGTGCGCCGCTCTGAATTCATCCGTCTTCCAAGTCTTAATTAGTGCGCCCTTGAACTCGAAAAGGGTGGCTATCGAGCGTCGGAGGAAGTAATGCACACGATACCGCTTATCGAGGCAGTCGGGGCGTTTGACCTCTTCGTCGGAGGCAGTAAGGGCGAAAGTCTCTATGCGCAGATCCTCATCGCACCGACAGTTGTGCAATCCCATCCATTAGCGGCGAGCGGCCTTGCGCGAATACCTTTTGCAAGGACGCAAATCGTGTGCGCGGGGAGACGCGGGCCATTTCGTTCCATTGTCCCGCAAACCGGCCATCGGACGTCGGTTGCCGTTTCAGGGTGCGCGTCCCGCTTACGTCGCCCACCTCATGGCACTACCGTGATCCAGGGCAGACGGCGACCCGGGTCGCCACGGTCGCGATTGGAAGCAGCTAATCCGGCGGCAGGCTGGGTTTTTCAGCTTCGATCCGACCCGGCACTACTGTATCATCACCGTTCCGGTACCGTGGCGCGATACGCCAGGTCCAACGTGGCAACTGGTCGCCGCCGTGTTGCGGCATCAGCGGCGAGACCTGGACGAGAGGCCGCCAGCGCCGCCAGGCCATCAACGGCTTCCGTTTGCGTAGCCAAGCGATGCATGAACGGGACGTTTCCGTTGCGGGCACATCCACGGTAGCGCTTGATGCGTCACAGTGGCGAAGCGCGCCATTTTTCCGGTATGGCCACCTCCGCGACCAACGCGGTGAGCCCGGCCAGATGACCAAACCACGGAAACAAGAAGCAATATGCGGCAGTCTAAGCTAAGCAGTGGATCATCCTCCAGAGGAGTGTATCGTCCGGTGGGGCGGGTTCGCGCAGTCCACCGGCCCGCCTACAGGCGGACTCCCTGGCTCCCGCGACGCTGAATTTTGTGAAGAGACTCGCTACGCGCCGGCCGGCATTTCGAACGGAATCATCGATTCTACATTAGGCGTGCCGGCGCTAGTACGGGGACCGGAGCGCGGAGCAGCGGAGCCTTCGTGATCGCGCCGGTGAACTCTGGATAGAGGCGCCGGAGTTCCTGCGCGGCGCTCTGGAAATCATCGCGGATGGCGACGGTCATGGTTTGGCCGGGCACGTTACGCGCAGGCGGCGGCGTGACGGTGATCTCGCCGACGTAGAAAGCAAGCGGGCCTTCGCCCGGATGAAGGCGGACATAGGTGATTTTGTCCCAGGCGGTATTGGCGCTGCCCACGGCGGCTTCGAATTCGTCAAGTATGGGGAGATCTGCGGGCTTATTGAGGATGGCGTAAAAGCGGTGGTTACCGGCCACAGTGATTTCTTGCAGGAGATACTCCGGTGCGGCGCGGTTGGACTGGTGGACGAAGCGGATCGCGGGGTGCGCCGTGGAATCCACAGGCATCGAGAGCGAGCCGAAGACGAGAACGTAAGACGCGTGCTTGCGGGCGAAGTGGCGGAGGAGGCCGCGGGTGACGCGATTGGGATGGACGCAGGAGGCGAGAGCGAGGATACTGATAGCCAGTACGATGCGGGGCTTCATCCTCACTAACAAATTAGTACTAATGTTAGCAGAAAGCAAGTTAGCGATGGACGGCACCGAAAAAATCCCAAGAGCGAATGTCAGCACAGCGAGGATGGTAATGGATCGACATGCTAGTGACCATCAAGGCAATCAACCGGCTCGCCGAACGCGGCCATACTGCGCGTCGGGAGAATGCCGGCCAGTATTTTTGTTTCCAGGGCGGCGAGGCCACCGACTGGCTTGACCGGACGGTGCAGGTTTCGAAGGTCAGCAGCCTGGCGCTGGAGCAGTGGATCGAGGAGTTTGACAGACTGAAGAAACGGAACGCCGAGATCTTCCGGGCGGCGAAGGGGAAGTCCGCAGTTAAGGGCAAGAGGAGACTCAGAGGTAAGCCTCGCTTCCGTTCCTTGCTTCGGGAGCACTGCTCCGCCAGGGGAGAGCGCCGCCGCGCCGTTCCAAGACGACGAGATTTGACTGGCGACCGGGAAGGCCGGAGTGCGAACTGGCCGTTTCGTCGTAAGGTAGGAAGATGTTGAAGCGAAGAGTATTGCTAAGCAGCGTTGGTGCCCTTCTGGGCCAAGCCCTGTTAAGCGGCCAGAAGGCCGGCGGCAGCAAGGTTGTTTTCGAGCACGAAATACCCGACGTGATGTTGAAAGACTGGTCGGTGACGGCAGTGGAAGTCTCCTACGGGCCGGGCGAAAGCTCGAACGCGCACCGTCACCCAGGCATCACCATTGTCTACGTGCTCGAAGGGGAGATTCGCTCGAAGGTCGGCGACGGGCCGGAGAAGACGTATGCCGCCGGTGAGATGTTCCTCGAAAGGCCCGGCGAACTACACGCCGTTTCCGGAAACGCCAGCACCATCAAGCCGGCGAAGTTGCTGGCCTTACTACTTGCAGAGAAGGGCAAGCGGCTCACAACTCCCGCATGAAAGCGTAGCCCACAGCCGCCAGCGCCACCGCCCGGCCGGGGAAGCTAGTTCTGCTCAGATAAGCTCCGCGATTCCGACCGCGCTATTCCCCGATCTTCGCCATCCTCTTATACGCCCGGATCGCGGCATTCTGAAATTCCCACGCTTCTTGTCCCGTCGGCGGCTCGCCATTCCATTCCAGTTGCCAGGCGAACCCTCGCAAGAGCGGACGGGCAACCACCGTCACTGCTCGGTTGGCAAATTCGGGATACTGATGGACGGCCTCCGCCAGCGCCTGGCGGTTTAGTTCCGGGTCGATTTCAATCGAGGCCATCACGGTATGATACCCCCGAAGCAGCGGGCCGTGACGAGCAAGCCGCGTCCATGCGGGGTGTCGAGGTACGAACTCGCGATGGCTGCCAAGGACGACTGGCTGGCACCGAATCCGCCTTCCACTGTGCAATAATCCCGGCATGGCAAGTCACGGCCCTGGCCTCTCCCCTAGACCTTTCGTCAGCCCCTAACCCCAACCCGCGCATCGCCGCCGTCCTGCTCAACATCGCCGGGCGCTCGATGCACGCCTCGCGGCCCGAGCGGCTGTTCGTCCGCGAACTGCCATTTCGAGGGTTTGCCGGTGCCGCCAGTGTGATGCTGAACTGTCGCCGATCAGTCGAACAAATCGAGTCTGGCTTACTGTGCCGGCGGGAGCGCGGTCTTGTCGGCCACATACAGCACGATGGCGATTCTCTCCGAGTCTTCCAGCCGATGATACTCCAGTGCGGCACCGCCCTTCCGTCCCGGGGTGCTCCTGAGCGGAATCTCCACGCTGCCCACTTTGAGGTGCACTCGCTCCAGTTCAACGTGCATCGCATCGCTCCCGGCATTTGGTCCGCTGGCGTAAACTACTTGGCCCCCGGCTTTGGACCCAGCTTTGGCCACCAGCACGCCGCCCACCTGAATATCGTTGGTAAGCACAAAATCGATCGGTCCGGCGCCTTCAGCCGTCTTGGAACTGAGCTCTTCGACGGAAATCAGGGATACCGGCGTTCCTTCGCGCAAAATCGGTTTGGACAGCGCCATCGCCACTTTCGGCACATGGGTGGTTATCTTGTGCGACAAGAACTCTTCGAACAGGTTGCTTGCCGCACTCCAGCCGATACCCAATAGAACATCATGAAAAAGCCGTAGCCCTGTTCGCGAACTGGCTGGATAATACAAGGTCGAGATCTCGCCGGCCGCGAGACTCCCCAGAACATCGGAATAATCGGGTTGCCAGTGCCCGTTATCACCCTTGCGAACGAATGCGGTCGCGATGGCATACAGGGCTCGCGAACGAAAGCTGCCGGTGCCCCTATAAAAGTAGCGGGGATCCTGATGAAAGACCGTCTGCATGACGACGCTGCCAATGACGACGCCGTTGACGTTATCGGCGTACTGCGCCCCGAAACGCTTCCCATAGCCCTCCATGCCCTGACCGAACTCGTGGTAACTGTTCCGCGCCTGCTGGATTCCCGCGGTAATCGCGCTGGACAAGATAGTGATCGGATCGACGATGGTTTTCCAGCCGAGTTGAAGTTTCTGCGCGGCGTTCAGCGGCGCCGCATTCGGGTCATAGGTAACGAAGTAGTTCGGAAAAACGCCCAACAGGCGCTGCTTCTCCTCCGTTTTCAATTGCTCCACCGCGAGTTCCTTCTGCGATAGACCGACATCCAACTTGGTGGATGCGGAAGCAACCTGTAATACGGCCGAAACCGCCGGTTGATTCTCGTCTGCACGGACTACAACGCTGGCCGCTGTCCACACCGCAAATCCATCGGCAATGACCGTGATCGTGTAGTTTCCGGGCGCGACCGCAGAAAAGTGGAAGGATCCGGTTTCGTTCGTCACCGTCGTACGTTTGTCTGTAGAAGGGGTATTCCCGAGTGTGACAAGCGCGCCCACCACGACCGATCCCGTGCTGTCAGTCGCCACGCCACTGATGGTTCCGGGCGCTTCTGGCCGATTTGCGTCTGAGGACTCGCCCATTTGGGCACCGGCCACTTTAGACGACGGCGACGGAGTGGTGGTTTGGCTCAAGGCCGTTTCCAGGAGAAGAAAGGCAACGCCGAGCGCTTTCAACATGACGCGAGTCCCCTCTCGCCATCTTAGAACATCTGGCTCGGCCATCGTGCCAAGTGAAGGGCGAAAGATCACACGTCGAATTAGGTGTTAGAGAACCCATCGGTTCCGGCCAGATGCCCGGATTCGAGGGAGAGTATCCACGCACTCATTAGGCTCTGACAACTGCTTCACTCCGACTTCCACGTCACCGTGAAGCTTGCCCCGTCCGATGCCAGCGCCGACGGAACCGCCGTGTCCTTGCTCTTGTCCGTTCCACTCTTGGTCGAAATCGATTCCTGTACCGCGCTGCCGAAATCGGTGATCGGTCCCGAGATCGATGAGTCCGTAGCTTCATCCGTGCCGCTGGTCACGCCCGTATACAACGCGCCGAAAGAATCCACGTCGAAATCAGAAAGTTTGGCACCGTCCATCTCTTCAATCCATTCCGCTGAATTCCTCATCGGCACGCCGCTCCCGTCCGCCCCTGTGAACTCCACTTCCTTGCTGAAGCCCTGCCCTGTCGTCTCGTTGGTGATCGCCACCAGATATTCGTTGTTGCCCTCGTACGTCACCGACGCCGAGAATTTATCGCCCGCCGCAATCGACACGTCCTTGATCGCGATGGTGTTGAGGGGGTAAAACTCATACCACACGTAATAGTACGGAGTATCGCCGAGACAGTCGGCATCCGTTCCTATCTGCTCGACCGTATTCGACGACCAGCCGTCAATGCCCACCCACTCCGACGAGTCTGTTTTCGGCGTCTTCGTGCAGTCCACCGCCGCCACGATCCACGATCCCTGCACGTATGTGAAGTCCGTACCGGTCACCGCGTACCCGGCCCAGATCGTGTTGTAAGAAACCGTGACATTCCGGATCGGGTCGTACACCGGTGGACGCGTTCCGGGCGCCACAATCCTCGGCCCATGCTGCCGCGGGACAAACCCCGCCGTCCCCACCGCTGAATCAGACCCGACAGGCTGCTGCGCCAAAGCAGGCACAGCGCTCAAAACCAACAACACTCCACAAATTGGAGCACATTTCGATAGCATAAGCCCCCCCGTTTCCGACACTTGGGACCCTCATCGTTCCCGAGGCCGCGACATTATCCAAGATTTCGATTAGGGTCCGTCGGCTTCACTGATGCTAACTGCCGGTCGCCTCTCTTGTAAAGTCCTAGTGCCTAATTTTGCAGGTAACAGTACCTTCGTAGTGGTGCTGCACGGCAATGGAAGCGACATGGTCCCAGGGCCGGAGATGGCCCTGCCGAACCTGCTCCAGCCACGCCCCAACAGAATCGCGCGCTGGCCGACGATCTCGCGTGTCGCCTCACGACCGATGCGCCGAGGATTGCGTATCATTGGCCGGTACGCCGGTGCGTGGAGGCGGGGGCTGGCTCGTGATGGCCAAGGAGCCGTAGCCCGCGTCGCGTTTTTAACCCGCGCCCCAAAACTCCTCCTGGTCGCCTGCTGCACGCAGGAGGAAAATGCAGGTGAAGTCGATCACCCCTCCCGCCCTTCCCGGCGGAAGTCCTTCATCCGCACGCGATGCTCGATGGCGGGCTGGCTGACACCCACCTCACAACCCGTCAACTCCCTCGCGGATCTCCTCCACCCAGATGTCCCCGCGCAGGATTCCGAGCGCCTACGCCACGGCTTCGTAAGAGCGACGCGGCGGTGACCTCGACAGGGTGCTCGGCGCCGGCACGCCCCGGCTTCAACTTACGAATTGAACTCCGCGCCGCTTATTCTGGTTTTGTTGCCGCAACCGCCGGCTTCAAAGGCTTAGGTTGTGTCAGGCGCGGCAACATCTCCGCCCGCGTCGCCGTGTTATAGACAAACCACGCCATGACTGCCGATGACTGCATCACGTCGCCTTTAATCACGCGATCATAAACATCCATGTTCGAGTGATGGGTGCGCGTTCCGTACTCGATGGGATCCTGCATAAAACCGAACCCAGGCAACCCGATCCAGGTGAACGATGTGTGGTCGGTCCCGCCTGGCTGCCGCGTCGGTAGGGCAGTGGTGCCCACTACTGCCGTCGCACCCAGGTCGTGGAAAGGCTCAAGCCACGCTTCAAACAACGGCTTCACCATGTCGTTGCCGCCCACGCTGATCCCGCGAAAGCGCCCCGTGCCCGAATCGTC
>JBEKYC010000130.1:0-7153 GCA_049511415.1 Bryobacteraceae bacterium
TCGCACGGATGCGCTTCGCCTCCTCGCCGAACTCCAGCAGCGCAGAAAAGCTGGTTACGTTCCCGCAGGCGCTTTTGTGAACGCCTACTTGGGACTCGGCGATAAAGAGCAGGCTTTCGTTTGGTTGGAGCAGGCGTTTCACGAGCAGTCGAACATTCTGCAATTCCTGAAAGTGCATCCGTTCTTCGACCCGCTCCGCGCCGACCCCCGATTTACGAACCTGGTTCGCCGCGCCGGGCTTGGGTAGAGTTTCGATCGCGAGCTACCAGGTTTTGCTGCGGGAGCGGAGCAAGCGCGCGCTAGGACGGCGCCATGCCGAACCGTCGCCGGGCGTGGAGCGCCTATCTTGTTCGGTGCATTGCGGTCCCTGGCCACCAACCCTTTTTCTCCTTATCAGTTGCAGCCTCTTCCTCCTCTAGTCGTTTCACCATGGCGGGCTGATTTCGCCCCGTCTGGGCCTAGAGCTAAGTTATTGGATAACAATAAGATGCGCCCTTCGGTAGAGCGCACCCCCCTTTGGTTTGTGACATCGCTGCCGACACAGTGGACAGAAGGAAGCCCAATCGGCCCAATGGAATCATGCGGGCCTCGTGGGGCAAGGACGAACTGGAAAGCGCTCAATCGGCGGCACTTGAAGTTCAACGACTGGGAGCGCGCCGCTATCCTGCACAAACTGCAGATGCGGAACACAACCTCAGCCAGTGCTGCCAGTACCCGGCCGGAACGAGCGATGGCACAAGGGACCCCTGCGCGGCGCGATTGCATCTGCACTGGAAAGACAGGGACGTTGTCAGGTAATATCGGCGACTATTCCGGCTCGCCAAATGCGAAAGTGCGGCCAGGTACTTGGGAAGTACAACCCAGAGTCATGCGAATCGGAATATCGTCCGCGAAGCGGGTCAGGCCGTAGTCGGCGAGGCTCGCTGGTTTCTTGTGTGGGCCTTCCGGTTTCTGGCCTTGGCCGGACAGGCAAGCAATTCCAAGCACTATGCCGAAAGTGAAGAGGCGCATCGATGGATCAGATTAGCACGAGCGGAGACCGCGGTTTTGGCCTAGCCAGAAGCCCATTCCAGTCATCCGGCCTTAGCTCCTGTAAACTTCGCCATCGCGCGAAGCGGCTCTTTGGCCCGCATTTAGACGAATCCGCGGAGGCTGCGGATTTCCGCGTTGCCGCGCCAGCGCGACATGGCGAGGACCGGCCTCACTAAAGTCGGAGAGATGTTTTTCGCAGTTCGGCTATTTTCATCAACTCCTCCATGTCCGCTGACTCGTCCATTCCGATATAGCACTCCGGCGCCGGTGCCGCCGAAACCCGCAACGTGTCCGCAGCCATCTTCTTGCCAACGACGAGGATAAATACGATTCCAGGAATCGCAAATTGGTGAGCGTGAGCTCCGTCAGAGTTTGCTCCGCGCGGCCAATACCAAAACCCGAGCAGTTCATCTAACTCAATCACACGGCAGAGCAATGAAGTCGGCGGACGCGATGCCAGAGTCCAAGTACAGCTACCGGCCGACGAAGGACGTTCGCTCGTTTGCCGAGATCCTGAACCATGTGGCGAATATATCGTACATAATTGTGTTCAACCGTCAAGGGTGAAGCGAACCCCTCCCCGGATACTGCGAAGGATTCGAAGACCCAGATCATGGCCTACCTCAAAGGCGCGTTCGATTACTGCGATGGCGTGTACTCCGGGTTAGCACCTCAATGACCCGGCGGACTTCTGGGGCGCCAAGACGAGCAAGATGTTCGTCTTGACGCAAGTCGCAAATCATGACGCCTTGCATTACGGCAATCTCGCCACGTATCTGCGCCTCAATGGCGTCGTGCCGTCCGGAGGCTGGTTTTGATGGCCTAGTGGCGCCCGCGTCCCACTAACCGATTTCGCATCGGCCGGGTCGGCTTTTTTTGTGGGGTGGCGCGGTCGAGTGCTAAGCCGCTCAACACCCGCATGGTATCCTCCGGGGTTGTGTCGTGCCGATATCGTGTCCTGCCCGACCGATTAAGTGGCTCTCGTTGAGAACGGGCTCGTCAATCGAAACGCTAGAACGGGAGTATTCAATCCGCCAGCCGGGTTCTGCCCCCGCGCGCATAGAGTTGCCGGACCTGATACCCTTAACAACGAGAATAAACAGCTGTGGATTATCGGACTTCGCTTCTTATCCTGGGCTTCGCGCTTACCCCGTTTGCAAACGCCCAAAGCACCCCCGCCAGCGTCACCACGATTTTCAACTTCGATACCCTCGAGAAGGGCGCGAACATTCAAAACGGCTTAACCATCGGTCCGGGCGGTGTCCTCTACGGAACCGCCGAGCAGGGCGGGTTATCGACGTCTCCCTGTCCGGTTGCTACCGATGGTTGTGGTCTCGCTTTCCAACTGACTCCGCCATCGTCCCCAGGTGGCCATTGGACCGAAACCGTCTTGCACCGTTTCGGAAGCAAGCAGGACGATGGCTACTACCCTTCCGATACTTTGACCATGGGACCCAACGGCGTCCTCTACGGCACGACCGCTTATGGCGGTGTCGCCGGTAGCGTTGGAACGGTCTTCCAATTAACGCCTCCAGCTTCTCCCGGCGATTCCTGGAAGGAATCCGTAATCCACAGCTTCAACGGCCCGAACGATGGCAGATATCCAGCGGCAGGCTTAGCCCTCGATCACAATGGCGTCCTCTACGGCGCTACCACGGGGGGCGGAACGTCAAGCTTCGGGACCGTCTTTTCGTTGAAACCGCCCTCCACTCCCGGCGACCCTTGGGACGAGCGTGTTCTCCACAGCTTCGCAGGCGCACCCGCCGACGGTGACGGCCCCTATTCGACGCTGGTGATCGGTCCCAGCGGGACTTTGTTTGGGACGACCCTAATCGGCGGATCTTTGAATAACGGAGCCGTCTTCCAGGTAACACCGCCACCCAGTGCAGGCAGCCCATGGACCGAGACAGTGTTATACAGCTTCGTACCGTACGGCGGCGATGGATTCTCGCCCACCGCTGGCGTGACCCTAGGCGCCGACGGCGTAATCTACGGACCGACCCAGGGTGGCGGATCCTCGGACTTCGGCGCCATATATCAATTAACGCCTCCCGCTAGTCCGGGAGCCTTCTGGACGGAAAACGTAGTCTACAGCTTCACCGGCGTTGACGGCGACGCGGGACCCTGTTCGAGCTTGGTGGTGGGAACCGGTGGCGTCCTCTACGGCACGACCATCGGCGGCACGGCGTTCGCGTTGCAGCCGCCGACAAGCCCAGGCGAACAATGGACCGAGCTATTCGCGCTGGCCTTGGATGGGGAAGGCAATGGCGGCTTGGTTCTCGACGCCTATGGAATTCTCTACGGCACGGCAACATTCAACCTGGATGGAAAGGCCTTCGAGCTGATTCCCTGAAAAGGTCCGCGAGAAGCCTTGCGATATGCATCCTGGCAGTAAGGCAAACTGGTGGCGGGGACGCTTATAGAGGCGTCCTCGATATCCCTCGATATCGGCAGGAGTGTGTCCGGGCCGGTGAGCGCGCGGATTCAGGCCTGCATTCTCTTTATGTGCCGACATGGACGAGGACCTCGTCGTTGAGCCCGGTGCCCTATCAGCTCGGTGTTACGCTCTGGATGTAATTTCTTTCGGGCATGGTTCGGCTTCCAGTTCCCAGCCGAAAAAGCGAGCCAGATCGCTTCGCCCTTTTATGGGGTTAGCAATGACTGCATGAGGAAAGTGAAGAAGCCATTGTTTTGGGGCGCCCGGAACGCCTGCCTGTGGGCCATGATCATGCCCGTCGCAGAGACAGGTGAGTACGTACAAGACCCGGGTCCGGTGGGTTCAGAATCCGGACTGGTGATGAGCGCATCCACCTGGATCTGGCCCTGCGGGTCGTATACAAATTTTGGCGGATCGAGACTGGCCATCTCCGCCGCCACGCATCCGAGGCTTACTTTCCGGCCGTTTTCATTGTAGGCAGCAGTCATGACTGCCAACAGCGTTCCCGGCGTCTTGCTGGGCATTATATCCATCTGAGTAAGATAGGTGGCGCCGCTCCCCAGATAACGGCTAACGCTCCTGGCATCGCTTAGATTGGCGAATTTCGTGGGCCCTTGTCGGACATAGGTCCATTTCCAATCTGGCGCGTGTTCATGGGGACTGCCGGTTCTAAAAACAGCATAAAACGCGGCCGGGCTGGCGGCGGGCTGGCAACTGAGGAACAGGTATAGATTGTTGTTCGACAGCACCAGAGCCGGTTCGTAAAACTGCACGCAACCGCTTACTTCGGGGTCGACCGAGCTAAGGTCAAGCGCCACTGGAAAACGCTGCCCTTCGGTGTTTATGCTTTGCCCCAGGTACTGGGGTGCCGCGGAGGCCAGTCCCATCGGACCTGTCGTCGCGTCTCCCGGCGCCATCGCGATCTGCCATCGCTTCGAGTAGCGTTCCATGCGCATTCCCCTGCCACTGTTCGGCGGAACATTGTAAACCGCATGAATTCCATACCAGTAGGTCACTCCTTTCACGACCTGCGGCAAGAGGTTCATCACTTCGTGAGCCGTGTAATCGCTGTCACCGGTAACCGGATTCCTAACCTGTTGCGCTACATACAGCGCGCCTTTGTAAGTCCATGTCTTGCCTTTGTCCGTGCTGTAGGAAACGTGCGTATCTATGACCTGTGCTGGTCTTCCACGTCCAGGATCCCGAATCGTGTGGGGCCAGGAGTAAGCCATCCAGAGCGTGCCCGTCTGGGGATCTTGCCGGATGGTGGGATCGGCGTATCCGCCAAATGCGCCTGCCGTGCTATAGGGATCGGTTTCGCGAAGGTTGATTTCGGTACAAGCGCCGGACGCGAGCGTGCAGCTGGTTTGGATCGGCGTGCCGGTTTTTCCAGCCTCGCACCCGTTCGACACCTCATGGCTGGCGATCTTCAGCACGCCCTCGCGCTCGTACGGGTCGGCGTTCAGAATAGCTTCCGCCTGCTTCCAGTCGGTGCCCGCAAGTCTCATGACAGTGTCCGGTTGGGCGCCCGCCATGGGGCCAGCGGAAAGAACGGTGCCGGACTTCAACTGCTGTTGAATGTATGCGATGTGTCTCGGCCCGACCTGGGAAGCGTCTTCCCAATGCGGGCCGCGGTCAAAGCGCACCAGGGTAGTCTGCGCGCAAGGCACGTCGGGAGGCGTCGATTGGTGCTGGGCAAAGAGCAACCCGCAAATTAGAAATAGCAACACACGCATCGCTCGGGCTCTCGCGGACCGCCGGCGGTACTGATGACCTTGTCCATATGCAGCCGCGCAAGACCCGACCAGAGGAAAAAGCGTACCTTCAAATCGCATTACTGGAATCCTCCCCATCCCGGATCATTCCTCCCGCAACGCAGCCAACGGGTCAATCCGCACAGCCTGCCGCGCCGGCAAGTAAGCCGCCATCGCCCCCACCGCCAGCATCGAGAATAGGACTGCTCCCTGACGGAGATGTTTCCGTTAGTCGGTCCCTAAAGCGTAGCACTACTGGGTAACGTGGCATAGGCGGCGACAGCCTGGCAACAGCCTGCGTTACGACATCGAGCGATCACTTTATCGTATTAGATCCGAGGCACTCAAGCGCCTTCGACGCCAGGTCGGTTGGCCAACCGAAGGAAGGTACCCACGCCACTCGCATCGCCGCTCGTTCGCTCAATCGACGGCGTTGTGAGTTGATATCGGCGACTCACCATTTATAGGCGCGCATTCCTCATCTCGATTGGAATGCCGGCGATCCGCTCGTCGAAATTCATCCCGACATATTTTCGTGGCCAGTGCCGCCAACGCTCCCCATGCGTGAGTTACGCCCCAAGGCTGGAGCTATTGGAACGGATCTTGACAGCGGGCCCCAGGAGCATTCACAGTAGGACGTGAATGCGGCTTGCGCCGACCAACTCGGAGCGGGGAACCAGTTCCCGCGACGACCTGGAGAGGTCGCCTGACCCCACTGGCGTCCAGCCTGCCGCGTTACAGGATCATCCGCCTCGATGTCGATGTGCCAGGGTGGACTGCTCGCTTTGTTGAGATGGCGATCCCGCTCTGCGTCCCGGTGGAATTTCCCGGATCTCGGCCCCGAGTCTGCAACCGCCTCGCGCATCCTCACCGTCCACCCCCGCGACGCTACGCACAGACATCATTCGCCTTACCGAGCAGCTTCAGCGCGATCATTCCACGCTTTTCATCAGCGACCCCAAGTTGAAAGAGCGCGCCGCCCGCTGGTTTCGGTCTCAACTTCCGCCATCGGGCCGACGTGGCGGACGTGGCCATGAAGACGTGACCGCCGCCATCGAGTTGCGCGAGCGGTTTTGGTGAGGCTTCACTCGCCTGTATCCGGACGAAAAACCCCCGCAGATCGGGAAACGGGTGTGGAAACAAAACGCTGCGCCATCTCCGGCAAATACCTCGCGGATCACCCGCATCACGTCTTTGGCAAGTGTTTCTTTCAACAGATACGATGGGTAAAACAGAGACAGAACAGGAGAAAACTACCAGCTTGTGATAGCTAACGCACTTATTTACTGCAATGTGCAGGCACACAATGATTTTCAGATATCACTGAAAAACAGGGCCGTAACCGGGCCGTATCAGAGGGCCTGATAATGACCTGTTAGGGCGCTGTTATCCCCTGATAATCAAAATGGTGGTCTTGGCGTTCAAGTATATTAGAATGTATAGGTTATCATCACATTGTGGGGCGTAATTCTCTGTTTTGTCTCTGTTTTACAGCGCTGGGGCGACCGCCGGGCGTTATGTGCCGCTGCCCGTCAGCGTGATGGACTGCGGACTCCCCGGCACGGTATCCGTCAGTTCGATCTTGCCGCCGCGCTTCCCCGAAGCCGTCGGCGTAAACGTGACCGCAATCGAGCAGGTCGCGCCGGGCGCCAGCGTAGCCGGCGATGGGACAAGTGTTGCTCTCGGCAAAATCTCCCGGGTCGGCGCCCGCCACTTTGATACTGGTGAATCCGATGGGCGTGCCGCTCGGATTGCCGATCGTCACAGTCCGCGGCGGGCTCTTCTTACCCACCGCCTCCCTGGCAAATGCCACGGTATTCGGGAAAACCGAAATCACCGGAAGATTGAACAGCACGGAGACGGAGTTAGAGTAGACGTTGGCTACCGCGACATCCGCGCCGCCTTGGCCGTTCAAGTCCCCCGCCGCGAG
>JBEKYC010000131.1:0-8614 GCA_049511415.1 Bryobacteraceae bacterium
GGCTCGTTCACCAGCAGTCCGAAGAACGCGAGCATGGCGGTTACCAGGACCGCGGCGAGGCGGGCCTGCACTCCGGTCAGGATCGCAACGCCCGCCGCGACGAAGCCAACCCCGGTCGTATAACCCCAGAACGCTTGCGTAGGCGGCAGCCATTTTGGGACCAGCTCGGCGGTGTGGCTCATATAGGCAAAGTGCGCTCCGCCGAATACCAGCGCACAGACCCCAAACGCCAGTCGGCCCAGGTGCGTAAGGCGCCCGGCCAGTGTCACATCGATCCTGGCGGTGGTGGCGTATACGATCAGCCCGCCCGCGGCGATCGCGAGCTGCATGGCGATGTTTTCGTAGGTCACGAATACAGCGTAATGGGTGAGCACCAGGCGGCCGTTCATCAGGATGACGACGAAGAGCGCGTAGTAGACGGTAAGCGCCGCGGCGCCCCAGGCAGCGGTTCGGCGCCACTCGACGGCCGCGGCCGCGATTACCATGAAGGCACCGGCGGCATAGGCCAGGACGATGCGTGCGGGAAAGTTCTTGGGCACCGGCTGCCCCGGGTCGAAGGCTCCAAACGCCAGACATGCCAAGCCCAGCGCCATCACGCCCAAGCCGTAGACGCGCCAGCCGAGGGCCATCGTCGTTTTTTCCGCCGTCATGACTGTTCCAGCCCGGATTCTCTGTAAGTTATCGATTCTAACTAAAATGGCGGAGAGACAGGGATTCGGAACATTACGGGACCTTTAGGATCTGCAAGTTGCGGATTCCAGGATGCCATGGATGCCAGGGATCCCGTTGCGCATTTCCCGAAATTGCCCCATGCGAATGCGGCTGGCACCCGGCGTGGCGCTCATCGGTCGGTCGCCTTCTGCAGCTCATCCTTCAGGTCGAGATTGCGAACCAGGCGGTGCAGATAGTTCGGATGAACGCCCAGCAGTTTCGCCGCCTCCGTATAATTGCCGCCCGCCCGTCCGAGCGCGGCCAGAATCGCGCGCTTCTTCTCCTCCCGTACCGTCTGGTGGTATCCGCCGATCGCCTCCGATGCCGCCGGAGCATCCAGCACGGCTTCCGGAAGGTCTTCCGGAATGATGAGCTCGGTCGCGCCCAGCACCACGGCGCGTTCGATGGCATTCTCCAGTTCTCGCACGTTGCCCGGCCAGTCATAAGCTTCCAGGCGGGCCAGCGCTTCCGGGGAGAGGCCCGCCAGCTTGCGCGTGACTCGTTTGCCGTGTTTGGCGGCGAAGTATCGGGCCAACATCGGTATGTCTTCGCGGCGGTCGCGCAACGGCGGCATTTCGAGAGACACGACATTCAGCCGGTAATAGAGGTCCTTGCGGAAGACGCAGGCGGAGACTGCGCTTTCCAGGTCCCGGTTAGTCGCCGCCAGGATACGCACGTCCACCCGGATCGGCTGGGCGCCCCCGACCCGCTCGAACTCGCGCTCCTGAAGCACGCGCAGCAGTTTGCTCTGGAAGGCCGGAGGCAGCTCGCCGACTTCGTCCAGAAACAAGGTGCCGCGGTCGGCCATTTCCAGCTTTCCCAACTTCTTCACCAGCGCTCCGGTGAAAGCGCCTTTTTCGTGCCCGAATAGCTCGCTTTCGAGCAGCGTCTCGGTCAATGCGGCGCAGTTGATGGCCAGGAAACGCTGGCCCGCGCGCGGGCTGTTGCGGTGAATGGCGCGCGCCACCAACTCCTTGCCGGTGTCGGCGGCTTCCTGGAGACGGCGATTTTCCGTTTCCAGCCATTCCAGGCGCCGCGCATTTTCGAAAGGCGCACCGAGAATAGCGCCGATAGCTGCCGCCAACTGGAGGTGTGCATCGTCAAATGCGGCCTCGCGGCCGGCCGCCTCCAGATAAATGACGCCGAGTATCGCATCCTGGCTGCGGATCGGGGCGGCCAGCACGCCGTCCCGCGAGCTGAGGACCGCGATTCCCTCCCGCCGTGCCTGGGCCACAACGGCGCCATCGACGGGCGCGGCATGCGATTTCCCATCGCGATTCCGCGACCAGGCGAAGGCCGGATCGTCCCGGCCAGGATCGAATAGCAGGACCGCGCCGCGCGCGGCGGGGATGGCTTCAAACACGCACTCAAACAGGTACCGGGCGATCTCTTCGGTTCCCCGGACCATCTGCATTCCCATGCCGATCTTGATGAGCAGTTCCAGGCCGCGGGAACCGCCGGCATCGAGCCGGCTCAGCAGCAGGGTCTGCGTTTGCAGCGCCGCTTCGTCCACGCGGACGGGAGCTTGACTTTGGCGCGCGCTCGATCCCAGCAGGCGGAACCGAAAATAGCAGTCGCCGATGCGGATCTCGTCGCCGTCTCCGAGCACGCGCACGGTGACCGGCAAGCCGTTGACCGCGGTTCCGTTCCGGCTGCCGAGATCGCGGATTTCGAACCGCTCGGGCGCCAGTTTGCGGATGGAGCAATGCCTCCGCGAAACCGACCGGTCGTTGATCGCCAGCGCATTGGTGTGGTCGCGGCCGATCGAGCTCTCCTCGCCCGCCAGCGCGAACGTCCCCCCTTCAACAGGCCCGCCAATGCCAACCAGACTCGGATGATGCTGCTGCTCCATAGCGCGATTTTCCCAGCATAAGCCATTGCTATCCGTTCGGATAGACCCTATCCAAAAGGATAGGGTCTTGCCACCCCCGCCGGCGGCCCGCGCAAGGCGATCGATCGGATTATCAGCGGCTTGCGCCGAGCGTCCATCTCGCTCTGCTTTGGCTGCATGCTTGCACGTACGCTAAGAACAAATCCGATACCAACAAATCCATGGAAGGTGAGCATTCGTGAAACTGCCCAATCAGCCCGACATCCCACCTGCGCCCGCGACACCGCGCAAGCCTTATCAAAAGCCGGTAGTGCGCTACGAGCGGGTCTTCGAAACCTCGGCTCTAACCTGCGGCAAAGTGCAGACCACGCAGCAGGGCTGCCACCAGAACCGAAAGACATCTTAGCTGCCACGGAGACGAGACGATGAAACTCACACCTATAATCCTTTTCCTGGCGGCCACCGCCGCCGCATCCGCCCAATCACAGGGTCCGGCGGCCATCACCGTAGGCACGGTCCATTTCGAAGGACTGCCGCGCGACTGGAGCCATCGGCACACCCTGTTCTCCAACCCCGGCACCGAAGCTGAAGCCCTCAAGGCCGGCACTCACGACCGCTGGCTCAAGATCGTCAACGATCCGCGCTACGTACTCCAACAACTGCAGCGCCAGCAGCCGGGACAGGGACCAGCGGCCGCGCAAGTCACCAATTTGTTGGCCACGCCGCACATCGCTCCCGGCGCCGCGCCGGACAAGACCAAGAAACATCGCGACTGGAGCATGAACCTGGGCGCGGGGAATTTGCTCCCCAATACCTACCCCGCGAAATGGTCGTTCGATACCACCATGGCGAATTGCTCAACCGATTTCGTCATCTTCGCCACCGGAGCGTCCGGTTCCTCAAGCCAAGCCACTATCGTGGCCTACAACAATTTGTACTCCGGCTGCGGCGGCACTGTTCCCAGCGTCTACTGGGAGTACAACACGGCCTCCAACGGAGTCAACAGCCTTTCCCCCATTCTGTCGGCCGATGGCTCGCAGGTGGCCTTTATCCAGGCCTCCGTCGGAGTTTCGAGCTTGGTGGTGTTGAAATGGGCGGCCAACACGTCGCTGCTGTCGCTCTCCGCTACCGCGGCTGCATCCTACCGCAACTGTACGGCGCCCTGCATGGCGGTCTTGCCCTTCGCCGGCGGCAGCCTGGACGGTTACGCCGCGCCATACTATGATTACGCCAACGATATCGCCTACGTCGGCGACAATAACGGCGCGCTGCACAAATTCACCGGCGTTTTCAACGGCACACCGGCTGAAACCACTATGAGCCCCTGGCCGGTGGCGCTCGCCGGCACGCTCTCCAGCCCGGTGCTCGATTCGGTTTCGGGCCGCATCATGGTGGGCTCCCAGAACGGCATACTGTATGCGGTCAATTCTTCCACGGGCGCGGTAGTGGGCACTTCCAGCCAACTGGGTTTCGATGCCAACGCAATCTACGATGCCCCGCTGGTGGATTCCAGCGCGGCTATGGTTTACGCGTTCGTCGGCTTCGACGGAGACTCAAACAGCACCTGCAACGAAAATAGTGCGAACCAGTTTTCCCACAACGGATGCAGCGGCGTGTTCCAATTCCCGGTTGGTTTCACGAGCGGCGCGGGAACCGAGAGCCAGGTGGGCTATGGCGGCGGCAACAGCGGCAGTCCGCTGTTTTCCGGCGCTTTCAATAACGACTATTACAATTCCTCCTCCTCCAGTCCCTCCGGCGCTCTCTATGTGTGCGGCACGGCCACAACCGCCAACACACAGACGTTCAACCAGGTTGGCATCAGCTCCAACGTAATGGGTCCGGTCGCCTTTTCCGGAGAGTCAACGGTGAATTTCGGACAGCAGGGATTTTTTCAGACCTTTCTGGTCGGATACCAGGCGCCTTGTTCGCCGGTCACCGAGTTTTACAACTCTACCTCGGGAATAGACCATTTATTCGTGAGCTCTCAAGTGAGCACCTGCGAAGGAGCATCGCTGACGGGTTGTTGGTACGACTTCCAAACCGGTATAACCGCGGAGGCCGTCTTTGGCCTGGCAAACGGAGGAACCAGCGGCATCATCGTGGACAACATGGTGGGCTCCGGCACGCTGGCGGGAGCATCCCAACTTTATTTCACGACCTTAGGCAATTCGGGAACCTGCGCCACTTCCGGGGGGACCGGAATCTGCGGCGTACAGAACGCGCAAACTGCAACTTCGCCCACCACCTGCGGCGGCGTTTGCGACATTCCATCTTCTAACAGGGGGAGCTCGAATTTGCCGGAATGCGGCTGTCCAGTGCAGGAGCCCGCGGGCTGTTCGCAGCAGACTAGTCCTTGCAGCAACTATTACACCTACATGGTCGGCGACAGCGAGGATTGCGCGGGTGGGTGTAACTTGAATTGCACGCCTACCAATGCCGCTGACCCCAGCACCTACATTGGCTATCGCACCCTGGCGGGTACTTATTCAAGCTGCTTCGATAACGCCTGTGTAGAAACCGGCTCGTGCGTTAGTGCATGTTACCCCGCTAATGAAGTGACTGTCTCCAGTACGGCGAATTGCCTGCTCGGCAGCAGGTTCATTTCGCTTTACAACAGCCTGGGTGACCTGGTTCTGACCACTTATTGCTCACAAATTACGGCCAATTTAGGCTATCCTAACCCGCCAACCGCTCTATATGGGGGCGATTTGTTCCACAACTGCTGGGACACAGATTATGGTGGGCCGTGGATCAACAATCTGCCGAATCTGCCCGATCTCATACTGGCCGCTACGGTGGTTGACGTTCGGGCCGGAACCAACCACGCCCAACTGTTTTTTGGCAACCAGCCGGTGAACACCAGCGCCACCAAGACCTTTACGCTGAACAATAGGGGCGCCACGGCGATTTCGCTGACCGGCATGACCGTGAGCGGCCCAAATGCCGCGCAATTTACGCTCTCACCCGGCTCGAACTGCGGGAGTTCGCTAGCGGCCCGCACCCGGTGCACGATCAGTGTGACCTTCACGCCCGCCGCCAAGGTTTCATACTCGGCGACCCTCAACGTCACGGGCAGCGGGTCGTTGGGCACGCGCACGGCAGCGCTGTCAGGCGCAGGCCAGTAAACGGAAGGCGGCGTCTATGTCCAACTATCCCTGGTATGCGCTGCATGTGGCGTCGCGCTATGAGAAGCCCGTCGCCGGCGGCCTGGAGATGCGCGGCTACAGCACGTTTCTGCCCTTGTTTCGCAGCCGGCGCAAGTGGTCCGATCGCTTTCACGATATCGACCTGCCGCTTTTCCCGGGATACGTTTTTGCCCGGCTGGACGTGAACCGCCGCTTGCCCGCGCTCGTGATTCCCGGCGTTGTCCGCATCGTGGGGCTGGGTAAAATACCGGTTCCGGTGGACGAAAAAGAGATCGCTGCCGTCGAAGCCATTGTGGAATCCGGGCTCTTAACCCGCCCGTTTCCATTTCTCAATGTCGGGCAGCCGGTCACCATCGAGGAAGGGCCGCTGCGCAACGTCACCGGGATAGTGACGGCCATCGACGGCGCCGACCAATTGATCGTTTCCATCAGTCTTCTGCAGCGCTCTCTGGCTGTCGCACTCCCTCGACATTGGATTCGCCCAGAGCGGGATGTGGCTTCCCCCTGCCTGACCGCCTGAGCGCGGCGCCTCGCACTGCACGATCGACGTAACGTTTACGCCCAAAGCAACGGGTTAACGCCCGGCCACTCTGGACATTAAGGACAGCGCCAACCACTCGCCATCTGGCACGCGGTATTGCATCCAATACGGCAGGTAATACCATGGATTCAGATGCAGCAGACCATTTCATTCAAACTCTCCGCCGAGCTTCTCGCGGACCTCGAGCGCGAGGCAAAGACGAGACGAGTCCCGAAATCGGTCGTAGTGCGCGAGAGCCTCGAAACAGCACTTCGCCCGCGTACGCGTGGGCGTGGCACTTCGTGTTTTGACTTGGCCCGCGATCTTGCCGGCTCAGTGAAAGGTCTCCCGCGCGACCTTGCCCACAACCCCAAGTACATGGAAGGCTTCGGCGAGTGACAAACCGTATCGGACTCCTCGATACGGGACCCCTGCTGAGTTTTCTTGCCGCTGGATTGGAGCACCATGCCTGGACCGTCGAGCAGTGGAAAGCGTTCCGCTCTCCATTTCTCACCTGCGAACCAGTCCTCACCGAACGTCTCGCGTGCCGCGGGTCCATCGGCGGCTGCGGCCAATGTCGGCCGCCCTCCGATTATTTGCCCGCCAACTCGGCAGTCCAGTTCAGCACTACGTTGATGCGGGCGGCGGGCATATCGGCGGCGTCCTGGATGGACAAAAAGCGCTGGCCGTCCGCGGAGACGCCGTCGGGGCCGGCACCGAGCGCATGCGGTATCCCGATTTCAGGCGTCTTGCCCAGTTTGACATCCACGGCCGTCAGTACCGAACTCGAGTAGAAGAGCTCTCTGCCGTCCTTGCGCCAAAAGGGATGCTCCCCGCCGGCAGTGGACACGCGGATGGCAGCCCCCGGCGGTCCGCCCGGCCCGCCGGAAGGGAACGGACGCACGTACACCTCTAGCGCACCGGTCGCGTTCGACACGTAAGCAATCCATTGCCGCCCCTGGTCGTCCAGCACGGGCGATAGCTTGGCATCATCCACGTTGAACCCGGTGTTGAGAAATGGGATCGGTTTGCGGTCTCCTTCCATCGGCAGCAACCAGGTGCTCGTGCGCGTGTCACCGTTGCCGCCTTCGACGTAAAGCAGGTACTTGCCATCCGCGGACCAGCCCGCCGGGAACTTGGTATGCGGCGACTTCACCAGCAGTTCATCTGCACCGGTGCCGTCTGCATTCCTGGCGTAGAGATCGTAAGCGCCGGCGCGATTCGACATGAACGCGATGCGCCGGCCGTCCGGCGACCAAACCGGCCGCTGGTTGGAACCCTGCCTGGCGGTCAGCCGGGAGGCCAGCCCTCTCTCCAGGTCGATGGTCCAAATGTCCTCCACGGTGTTCTCGTCCTCGCCCTGCACGGCCACGTGGGTTCCGAGCGGGTCGAGCGAAGGCCACTGGCTACCCGCGGGCACCTGGATGGTCCGCAGCACCTTCCCGGCCCGGTCTCGCACGATGATGCGGGACCCTGGTTGCGATAGGACTTCCTGGTAGGCCAGGGTTCCCGTTGTCGAAGCCGAGAACATGGCGTGACCCGTGGTGCCCCAATGCCTCCCGATCTGCTCCGGCAAGGCACGCGGCTCACCGGCAAAGCGCAGTGCGGACGGATCGAAGCGGCGCGCCATCAGCACCGTACCCTCCAGATACAGGAGATAGCCGGGCTCGGCATAATGCGCCTCCCGCCACGTGCGCACCAGCGGGCCTTCCGGCAGCTTCTCGTTGGGATCAAGCGAACCGATGTATTCCCCGGTATTCTCTTCGAGCGCGCTCCAGACCCAGTAGATGAAATGGCGGCCATCGGGCAGGAATTGCGGATAGCGGTGCACGATCTCCTTGCGCGCAGCGTTCAAATGAGTTGCGGGTTCAGACGTTCCACCGCCGGCCGGAACTCGGGAAAGCCCGCTGCCAGCCTGTTCCGCCTGATACAGGATGACGCCTTCCGGACTCCAGGCTGTGCCGGCAAACGGATTGGCCGACGAGGTCACCGTCTGCGGTGGGCTCTGCGGGCTGTCGAGGTTCAGCCTTTGCAACGCCCGGCCGGCAACAAAAACCAAAGAGCCTCCATCCGGAGACCAGGACGGACTCATAGCCCCTTCCGTTCCGGGCAGTTTTTGGGGGTTTGAAGAGTCGATGGAACTGAGCCACAGATGGTGGTCTTCATCGATGCCCGATGAAGCGATGCGCGTCCCGTCCGGCGACACGGTCAGATTGATGGCGTGCGTTTTGTACGGCGGCGCAAAGGAAAACCGGATGAGGCGTGCATCCGGAAGTTTGCGCGTGTAATGGCCTGCGGCGAAGGCGGCGGCGATCAGGCACGCAATGGCGATCAGGGAGGCCTGCATTCTCCAGCGGCTAAGCTCGGTTGGGGAAGCGGCGGCTTTCTCTGCCGGCGCGTCCTCCA
>JBEKYC010000132.1:0-6486 GCA_049511415.1 Bryobacteraceae bacterium
ACCCGGTGAAATACAGCGCAATGCGGCGCTGTTGGCAGATCCATACCAGCCCGCTCGTGAACACCCCGGTGCGCTCCGGGGAAATGTCCGCATCCCGGTCCAGCGACAGCACCCGCATGGAAGTATCGTCGTTGTGCGCCACCTCCCCTTGCGCCGCCTGACGCTTCAGTTCCTCCAGGGCCGGTTGGAGCGGGACCGCGGTTTCCTCCATGATCTGACATTGCGTCGCTGCCGGAAGTGGGATCCCCAGGTTGTCTTCCAGTTTTTCCAGACGATTCCAGGGAAATCCGCTCCCGTAGCGGAGCATGGCGATCATGCTCGCCGCCGACTCATCGTACTTCTTCTCGCCGGACTGGGGCGGAGCGGCGGCCGTGTACACCTTCCCGCACAGATTGCATCGCAGCTTTTCCAGCTCATAGACGGTCGCGGCCAGGGGCGCCTGCCCTTTGATCCGCACCAGCACGCCGGGATCACGCTGCGGATAGACCTTGCCGCCGCACCCATCCGGACATGCGTCCCCAGCCTTTAACGAAGCGTGCGGAACGGGGACCTTCTGCGCCCCGTGATACGCGGCGGCGCCGTTGCGCCCATGCCCGGCCGCCGCACGCTTCGGCTTCTGCGCGGCGCTTTCCGGGCCCGGCCCGCCCGTCTGGACACCTGCCTGCTGTAACACCTTCTCGGTTTTCTCGGTGCTGGCCGGACACAACAACTGCCGAAGCGCCGCTAGGGTCGTTTCCTTCTGCTCCAACAACTCGGTCACATAGACCAGCGTGCGGATCGCGGCATGCAGCTTCTGATAACCCTCTGCGGAGAGCGCCGGCCGCGCCTGTTCCAGCAATCCCTCCAGTTCCTCGATGGGAACACTGATGGGCGGCACGCCGGGCGGTTTCATGCGTCCACCCGCTGCAACAACTGCCGAAACCGGGGCGTCAACGGATAGCCCAGGATCTCTTTAATCGAGCGGTTCGGCCGGCCCGTCTGATCGTCCTTCCCGCGGCCCGTGGTGCGCCCCAACAACACCCAGTTAGCCGCCCGATAACAGGTTCCACGAAAGCGTTCCGGATCGACAAAGGTCTCCAGAAAATAGATGGGGTGCCCATAGGCGTGCTCCCAGTCCGGGGATAAGCGCCGCGCGATGCGGCTGAGGATATGGGAGGCCAGGTGCGGCACCGCGACCCAGGGCAGAATCAGAAAGCGCGTATTATAGGCGAGGAAACGGATGTTGCGCCGCCGCGCTTCTGCATTCCAGCCGATGAAACGGTCGCGGCTGCCCAGGTGCCGCGGCGCTGAACTCCAGGCCAGACAGGCAATCGGCCGTCTCTGAGCCCACAAAACATACTTGAGATGCTCCCCCACCGGCTGCTCATAACCAAGGTAGTGATAGTGCTCCATCAGGCTGTTGAACAGCGGCTCGTCTACTGTGCGCCGTGCGGGTTCGATCTGAATCGGTCCCAGCGCCCCCAGCGGCATCGCCAGCGGCGCGGTGTCGATTAGGACCGCCTCTGGCCGCGGACGCCCCGTGCGGCATTGCCCTCGGATGTGGCGGCGTACCGGCGGCAACTCGATCTGGCCGGCCCGCTCCAGCATCAGGAGCAGCCCGCGGCAAACCACGTCACGCAACGCGCCGTTGGCCTGTTTCCATCCCTGCGCTTCGCATAATTGCCGTGACAGCTTCCAGCGGCTGCTGGTGGGATGCGCCGCGATGAACTCTCTCAGGAAGACCAACTGCTCGCCGCCGATCTCCTGCCCGCGGTAGCGCCACGTTTCCCCCATAACCGCAGCATGACAGGGAAAGAATCAGAACGTAAGGGTTTTGTTTTGTTTTTTCAACTCACTTTGCGCCACACCGGCGCGGCATCGGTTTCCGGGTCGCCGGCGGCCAACAGGAGCTGCGCCTGGTGCGCTTCCAGTCGTCGGGCGGGTTCTTTTCCGCTCGGCCACCACACAAATTTCCCCTTCGAGAGCCGCTTTTGTGCCAGCCAGAACCCCTGCCCGTCATAGACTAAGATGCGGATCGAGCTTCCCCGCCGGCTACGGAACACAAACAGGCTGCCGGAGAAGGGGTCGGCGGCGAGTTTCTCCTCGCACAGTCGGGCCAACGAGTCGATGCCTTTTCTGCCATCCACGGCTTCAATCGCCACCAGGATGCGCATCTGCGGCGTGATCTGAATCACGCCGACTCCCACAACGTGCGGCTCACTGCGGCCAGGTCCGGCGCCGCGGCGCCCTTCCACTGGATACGGATCTTGCCCCGTGGCCCTTCTAACTCGATTAAGCACTCCGCCAGAGCCACCGCCTCGGATGGTATCAGTTCCAAAAATGTGGCCGGTGTCGTCGCCGTGCGCGCGCTGCCAGGCGCGGATTCCACCATCCGCTGGAGCTTGGCATACTCCAGGCGCAAAACCTTGGCGGTTCGGAACACACCGTGCTCCCGAGCTACCACCGCCGCGGAAGCCCACAATCCCGCTGGAATGGGCAATCGTCCCCGATGGGAACTGCGCCAGCGCTCGAAGCGCCGATAAACTTTCTGCATGCCGTCCGGCACGTCACCTTGCGCTTTGACGGACATCGTCGGTCCTCCTTGCCCCTGCTAGGCGTAAGACCGACGTTACCAGCTACTGCCGGCGGGAGTCATGCAGGCTTGCGGAAAACTCACGTTTTATTGGGCTTTGCTTTGGTGGACCTGGTGAGATTCGAACTCACGACCTCTTCCATGCCATGGAAGCCAGATCAATCACTTACAGACAATCGGACCGAAAATCAAAGACTTACGAGACCGAAATTTGGACGCCAGGAGGACGCCAGTGCGCGCTTCCATAAAATCTGGACTCCACGTGGACTCCGGCATCTGCGGCGAATGATAATCACGTGGACTCCACCCCCCCGCGGCTTTGGAATTTCACGTGCATCGCGCGCGGTTGCCCGGCGTTTTCGATTCTTCGTCGTCTTCGTCGTCCAGGACGAAGAACGGATTTCCTATATACAACGGTCCCTCACGCCTCCACGTTTACGCAGGAGGGCGCACACGTGGCGCCCGCCTTGGCACGCCTGGACGTATGGTGCCAGTGCGCGGTCGCAGTGCGTCAGGTGATCGGATACTGGTCTCCATCAGACAATCGCTTCACATTTCCAAAGCCTTCGCAGTGTTCATCCCATCCCTGCCCGTGAACCGGAATCACTGCTTTCGGCTGCAATGCCTTCGTGAAGGCGCGCAGATCGGAGGGGGATGCGTGTCCGCTCGTATGGAGAAAAGCGACCTCGGCACCGCCGCCCTTGCACCACTGCAGCGCTGCGGCGTGATAGGGATCTGAAAGGTAACCATTCCACATGGAGAAGTTGTACACGTCGTCCGCGTTCGGCAGAACACCCGACCTCTCGTAATCCGGAATCAGTGCGCGGCGCAGCATAATGACGTGCCGCCCGCCGACGAGATTCCTGGCGGCTATCCCGAATCGCGCAATGCGCTCAATGAAGTCCTCGCGGCCATGACCTCCGTACGTGGATCGGAGCCTTTTCGTTATAACGACCATCAGGTTCGGAAAGCCAGCACGCGGAAGTCCCGTCCCTTCAGAGATTCTGTCGAGTACATCCGCCGTGTACAAGTCGACCACCAACGTCCTCTGCGTGCGCTTGGCGGCACGGTACAGGGTAACGGTGCGATCGACGTTCTGGCCCGACCAACTCACAAACACACGGCCCTTTGTGCGGTTGAACAGATCGGCGAATTCGTGTTCGAGGTGCTCCTCGCTCACGACCGGCTTCTCGGTGCCGAGATTCGTGCCCTCAATGATGAGCACATCGATGTCAGCCGGAGGCTTCGCCATCATTCGGTCGACCAGCACGGACTTGCGACCGTGCCGGCGAAAATCGCCGGTGTACAGAATTCGTTTACCGTCCGCTTCGACCATCAGCATATACGCGTCGAAGGCCGAGTGATCCGTCAGTATCGGTGTGACGGTAAATGGGCCAACGGTGAACGGCCCGGAGCGGCTATTCCACGTCATGAATGTGCGCTTGAGAGGCCGGCGCAACAACTCGCCGGGGATGGCGATTAGTTGCGCCGATTTGCTTCCCGTCCAGATTGGCCAGGAAGCAGGTAACTGTTCGATGACCCCCCAATGATCCTGGTGCGGATGACTGATCAGGACCGTGGCGGGACGCTTGCAGTCGAGTGACTCCGGCACGACATCATTGGCGCCTTCCGGCGCATCGAGTTGTCTCCCGGCATCAAGAATGAGCCGTTCACCCGAAGCGTGCTGGATCTCGATACAGGTCCCGCCGATCTGATGGGTGCCACGGTGAACTGTTAGTGTTACGCTCACGCTGTCGCACTCAGCGACATGCCAGTCGCCCCTCGGACCAATTGAACGGCGATGCCAACTTCACGAAGTTTGTCGAGGTGACCGTTCTCCATAAAGCACGCATTCTCCTCCGTGTCATCGATGATTAACCGAGGCCTTTCGTCCAAGCCTAGTTGCGACGGGTCCTGCCGGGCTACGACTCCAACTGCGCTCCCGAGTTCGCACGCGTTCAGGTTCCGCGCCCTGGCAATTGCGTGCATGCGGGCCAACACTGCACACGTGGTCTGATAAGCCTCGCGTACATCGTTTTGGTATTTTGCGAGCCAGCGCTGGTATCTCTTCAACTGCTCGATAACCTTCGGTGCAGTTTTGGAGCGTGCCTCTGAATTGGTAACGAGCTTGGCTTCCCAAAACACGAGTTTGTAGCGGTCGCCCAACGTGTCAAGCGCGACGACGTCGATCCGCCTCGCACTCTTCTTTGTCCATATGTCTGGGTCCCACGGAAGCCCGGCCTCCAGGTCGATCACGCCGGGGTTTTCCGTGACGAGACGGTCCACAAACTGTTTTTCTTCTTTCGCATATTTTTTTTGACTGGCGGCCCTGGTCCAATCGAGCAGGAACTCCTCGCAATACCGTACTCTCGATCCATCGGGCTTCGCGAACCCTCCCTCGCTAACCAGGATGTAGTCCCGGCCTGGGGCGTTTTCTCCAAAGACGTACTTCTTGTGAATTGTCGCCTGTAGCCTGCGGGTGCCTTCGATGATACTCACCTTTGCGACCGACTGGCCGGCACGATAAAAATTAAGGTATCCGTTACGAACGGTAAGCCTCAAATGATCCGCTTCGACCTGAGACTCGCACCGACCATCCCGATCTCCGGCAGGACGCCAGTGGCTTAGCAGGTCGCGGAACCAGGCGTTCTCCGGTGCGTCCACCACCTCTTCGATAGCATCCATATTGAACTTCCGCTTGAATTTGGTCATCGAATTAGTACGCTCCTGTGAATAGATTTGGCCTGAGCCAAGAGTCGCCTCTTACCAGGGACCATACGGCCGCCCTGAGGGGACACGCCATCAAACCTCTTCGCCACTACAATCCGGATGCAGCGATCGCGTGCTCTGGTAATGGCCATCCCTCATGAACACAACCCGTTCTGCGGGGATGCCGAAGTGCTCCAGGACGCGCTGAAGCTCGTCTTGAGATATTTGCCTGTCAGCGTAGACGATGAATTGGCTTTTGACGGAGTCGAACACCACCCTTCCTCTTGGCCACTCCTCGTATTCGGAGTGACGCACGATGCCGGCAATGCCCCGTCCGGGCACCGTGCGCGCCAGCGCTCCCATACGTCGTAATGGCCGTGCGGACAAGTGAGGCAGTCTCCATATTCTTCGGCCTCGGCTAATGCGCACCGGTGTGCCATCAGGAGGACTCTCCCGGAATCATCCCGCAGGAACCAGTAAGGACCGACGTAGGCGTCCTTCGGATGATCGCCGGATTTTGTTTCGAGCATTCTTGTCATTGTACGCAAATGAGAGCTTTTATTGCGCATTTTGCGGTGCGCCGAGGCCCAATCCTGCAACCACTACGGGCCACCTCTTCGCCGCTCCGGTGTGTCAAGTTGGAACCGCGCTTCGACGTAGTGCGGGTCTGAGGCGAAGGATGTTTGGGCTGCTGGCAGGTTGAAGTAGGCAAGGATCTCGGCTTCGAAGTTCGGAGTCTGCAGTTGCTCATTGAGGTAAACCTCGAATCGCTGCGTTTTCCTGTCGTAGATCACGCGGCCTCGCGGCCAGTCTTTGGGCCCGCACTGATGGAAGGACTGCGGCAGTCGAGAGTTGATCTCAAGCCAGTACCGCGAATGGTCACCGGGGTAGTTGATGAACTCGCCGTATAGTTCGCCATTCCCAATGGCAACGCCAGAACCAAGAAGCGTCGGAGCCTGTCCCAGTTCCTGGATGAACCAGAAAATCCCGACCTTCGGACCAAGCGGCGAGGTGAGCCGACGGGTGGGCATACCTTTCCTCCGGCTACTAAGCGCGCAAGCATTTTCGTAAGTCTATGTTTTATGGCTCTACATCAAAGATGGGGGCAGCCCCCCGAATCTTTGAGTGCTAAAACAAACTTGGGAGAAATGTTTTATGCATTCAGAGATGGTGTTGGGACTGCCCGACTACGAGATTACCGAGAT
>JBEKYC010000133.1:0-5285 GCA_049511415.1 Bryobacteraceae bacterium
TGCCTTCCCCGCGCGGCAAAACGACGCCGCGAATCCGTGACATTAGTAGTATTGCCTGCAGGCCGCGCTCTGGCACTGCTTCATCGTGGCTTCATCTTTCCCCAAGCCGCCAGCCTGAACGTTGTACCGTTAGGAAGTAAGAAGACACTTCCGGCAATTGTCCGCCGTCGTGTGTTGTCGCGAGAAGTGAAATCTCAATCAACGAGGGCCAGGGTGAATCGACAACTGACGGTTAGAAATTGCACAGCGATAGCAGTTGCGGCTGCGGCCCTGGCATTCCTCGGCACGAGATCCAGGGCCGCATCGCAGGCCGAGACAAAATCGCCGGTCACCGCCTACGCATCCGTGCTCGACCAGGAGCCGATTCCGCGTACTCCGCAGCGTCTGGCCCGCGGCCAATATCTGGTAGAAGGACTTGTGCAATGCCCGGCGTGCCATTCGGAGTATGATTTTTCGAAACGTCCGTTCGAAGTATCTCCCGGCAAAAAGCTGGGAGGCTTCGTCTTCCCGAACGTAGAACTCGACTTGCCCAAGTCGAACCGAGTGGTCGCGCCAAATATTTCACCCGATCTCGAATTTGGCGCCGGTACCTGGAAGGACGCCGATTTCGTGCGCGCCCTGCGCCAGGGAATCGGGCACGATGGGCGGACGCTCTACCCCTTGATGCCGTATTTCTACTTTCGCAACCTGTCCGATGAAGATCTGGCATCGGTGATCGTGTATGAGAGGTCGGTACCGCCAGTGCACATCAAGCGTCCGAAGACACGCCTCACCGAGGAGCTCAAAAAGACATTCCAGTCCTCCCCGCCGCTCGCGCATGTTGCCGAACCCGACCGTTCCGATCGAGTGAAATACGGCGAATACCTGGTGACCGCAGGACACTGCGATGCTTGCCACACGGCGACGGACGACAAGGGCAACCCATATCCCGGAATGTACCTAGCCGGCGGCGCCCCCTTGGTTGGAAACTGGGAGGGCGGAAAGAAAATCCAGACCGTCAACGCCCTCAACCTTACCCCGGATGCCTCCGGGATCTCCTATTTCAGCGAAACCACGTTTATCGATGTCATCCGCAATGGAGGCTTCAACGCGCGCCCACTCTCCAACATCATGCCCTGGGCGTTCTTTCGCAATCTCTCCGATGATGATCTCAAAGCCATCTACGCCTACCTGCGCACGCTGAAGCCGGTGTGCCATCACGTGGACAACACCGAGCCTCCTACCTACTGCAAGCAGTGCCGCACAAAACACGGGCTGGGCGCGACGAATTGATTGAGAAGATGGTTGGCCCTAATTTGCCCAAGTGATCGGCCCAGCTTCCTTATCGCTCATCGAACGCCCCGCCCCATCCACCTAACACCTATCGCGGAGGCTTCTTCTCCTCCTTCGCAGGCGCTGGCTTGCTCTCCGCTTTCGGCGCACTCTCGTGTTGCGCTTTCGGCGCACTGGCAGCATGCGCCGGAGCAGGCCTGCTCTCCGGACGCTCCGCCTTCGCACGTTCAGCCCCTGCGGGCTTAGCCGCCTTGGGCTCCGATTTAGCCGTGCTTTCGTGAGACGCAGCCGCTGGCTTGGGTTCGGCGGACTTAGGTTCCGCCGTCTTGGGTTCCGACGTTCGCGCAGTGGCATGCTCGGTCTTCGCCTGCTTCGAAGCCTTCGGCTCAGACTTTGTTTCCGTGCGGCTTGCACTTTCATGCGTGGCAGTCTTCCGTTCCGCGCTCCTGGGTTCCGAAGTCCGCGCCGTGGCATGTTCAGACTTAGCCGACTCAGACGCCGTCTTAGGCTCGCTCCTGGAGTCCGTTTTCGCTACACCTTCATGCGCCGCTGGAACATGCTTCGCAGAAGCATGTGTCGCATTAGTGCGATTCTTCTCCGTGCCCGCTGTTCTCGTGTGCTCGGCCGCGGCCGGCTTGGCTCCCGCCCTACCCGCGCCACCATTTTTCGCGCCCGCGCGATTCGCCGTCTTCGTGTAAGTTGGACCACCCGCTCGAGCCGCCACTACGCCGGTTTTGAAATCTGCCGGTTTCGCCGTCGCCGCTACCGCAGGCCGGCCGTGATTCACCGAAGCTCGCAGGCTGCGATTACCAGCCGCCGCTCGCTGATGCTCGGTCTGCACCGAGGTCATCGCAACGTGCCGTTCACCCGCGTATCTTTCCTGTTCCGCACTCGGTCGCGCCCTGAGTCCGCCTCTTCCGCCGTTATAGCTGACCCGGTTTACGCTCCTGCTATTGACGATCGTCTTCGTGTACGTGTTCCGAATGATCGTGCGGTTCACATTCATGACCGAAGTGTTGTAGTAGAAGTTGTTGCCCTGCCAGTATCCGCCCCCAAAGCCCGTCCCCATGTAGCCGAATCCGTAGTTGACGCCGCCGTAGAATCCGACATTCGGTCCCCAGTAACCGGCATTCCACATGAACCCGCCGTCGTTCCACCCCCAGTATCCCGGAGTCCACAGGAAGCCCACTTCCGGCGCCTCAACCCACGTCCCCGGAACCCAGTAATAGTCGGCGTCGTCAGCATCCCAAGCCCAGTATCCGGGCGTCCATAAGTACCCTTCACCGGGACAGATCGGTTGCGTGTACACCGGCAAAACCGGGGGCGCAATCGTGATCGATACTCCGACACCCTGCGCGAAGCTATGGCCAGGCACGGCCAGCATCGCAATTACCACCAAAATCAAACCGAGCAAATACACAGAACGGACAGAAGTCATTTTCATCTCCTTATTCACTACTTCGAATTGTCAACGAGAATGTTGGCTGAGAATTTCAGCCGAATCGCGAACAAGCCTGCTCGCGCCGGATTTAACTTCCTGCCCGGTCAGCAAACCAAGTGGGGCTGATCTCCGATGCGACGCAGTTGGGTTTGGTTGCTCTGGGGTATCCGCCGATGGGGAACTACAGTGTTGCCCTGAAGAATATTCTCTGTCCCACCGCCACTCTCCCCACGCGAGTAACTGCCCCGTAAATCCCCGCGCAGTTCTCGTTCCGGCGAACCACCGCCTTCAGCATCTCCGGCGCCGCACAAGCCGTGTCCGGATCAAGGTTCACCATCGAGCAGCGCTCGTCCCGCATCGTGACCGCAATCGCCGGAGCGTCCTCCCCCTCGCCAAACGACAGCACGCCGCCCACCCACTCGTCCTCCTGAAACGCAATTGGCCGCGCTAACCGAACCTCAACATTCGGCCGAAACCGCCGCACGTCCAGGCTCCGCCCCGCCAGTCGCCCAATCTCGCGTACCGTCTCCGAAGCAATCACCGAGATGCTCGCTTCATCAAAAATGCCATGCTTCATCTGCATCATCTGCACCGGAGCTCCATACCGGCGTCCGACCTCCGCCGCCAACTCCTCCCCAAAGACCGCCATCTCACTGCCCTCCGGCGTGCGAACGTGCGTAGGTAGCTCGTTTTGAGCGCCGCCGTCGCGCCGCGGAGTAAACAACACCAACTCAGGAAGCTTCCCAGCCGTCAGCCACGGAAATCCGCCTCGGTCATCCATCCGCCGCAGCGCCAGCCGTCTATCACCCTCGATCCCGTGCCAGCCCATCTCGGCGGCCTCAAGTCGTTCGCCACCCATCGACTTCACGGGATACCGGAATATCGCCTCCACCCGTCCGATTTCTATGAGCATTCTCGATTCCTACCTTTTGCTGTTGATGGGTCGCGTCTCCGCTTATAAAACCCTTCCAACTCTACCGCGTATTCGTGCATCCATATGTTGCTGTCGTTACCGTCACACCCGCCACTCGCCGTCCACATCCTATGGAGGAATTTGAATGAAGCTATCGCTAGCCTTTCTGTTCATTAGTGTTTTCACCCTTTGCTTCGCCTCAGCGCAGAGTAAACCTGGCAGCACGGTTGGCCAGAATTCGGCTGCGTCCACTCAGCACCAGCAGATCAGCAACGGGCCCGTGGCTGAGTATGTCTCCGATTCGAACTGCACCATCGGATGGTCAACCAGCGTATCTGGGACTATGACTCTTCAGTACGGCACCGACCGTACCAAGATGTCGCAAACAAAGGAGGCGGTGGGGAGCAATGACGGTCGCAATTATCATGTGCGACTCGATGGCCTGACGCCCAGTACTCGGTATTACTTTCGCGTCGTCAATGCCGGCCAAGCGATTAGCGGCGTCGGAACATTTGAGACCGTTTCAGCCGGCGACTCGCCGATCAGTAGCAAGGCGATTGTTCCGCAGTAAATTAGCCGATTACGGACCGGAGCAGCAGGAGAGGGGTTATCGTAATGAAGCCGAGTGCCCCACTCTAAATTCCGCGTTCTTTGCGGAATTTAGAGCCTGCGCTTGGGTCGTCGAAGGAGTGTGGATTTTCGCTGGGCCTTCGGCTTGCTCTTGCCCGTGAGATTGAGCGCCACTGCCGCGCGGATGAGCTCCTTCAAGGCCGCCCAATCGACCTTGTCGCCTTCGTGGATGTCGATGGCGCGCCTGACATTCCCGTCGAGGCTGGAGTTGAACAGACCGGAAGGGTCCTTCAACAAAGCTCCCCTGGCAAAGGTCATCTTGACGACCTTCTTATACGTCTCGCCGGTGCAGACGATGCCGCCGTGGGACCAGACGGGAGTCCCCATCCACTTCCACTCCTCGACGATCTCAGGGTCTGCCTCATGTATGATTTTGCGGACTTTCGCGAGCGCCTTCCCGCGCCAGTCCCCGAGTTCCCTGATCTTCTCGTCGATTAACGCAGCGGCGGATTCCATCGGGACAGGGCCTTTCATGTCATCAGCTCCAACTCTCGAATTATTTTAGCCGCGCTCGAGGCGCCCGTTCAGGCTGTGCGCCGCGCGGTGCGCGACCCATGGCGATCCGCTCGACTCACGAGTTTTGAGCCGCCGGAGGCTGCCGCCTGGGCGTTTCAATACCGAACTGGCTGGCGTACTCCGCGTTTAGCCGCTGCCAACCATCGAACTTCATCGCGTCGCCGCCAACAATGCGGCCGATGGGAGTTCCGTTGAGAAGGCGATCCAGAACATCGAAAGCAATGTGCCACCCGGCAGCGCCCCATGAGATGAAGCGGCGATCGATGTTGTGCGACAGCGTCAGGCGCGTGCCGCCGCCGGAGGCTTCGAGTTCCCACCGCATATCGTTGTACTCGAGCACCCTGGGGGCGTCGGCCCGCGTCACTGTTGTTGCGAGCGGCCTGGGCGTCCCCACCCACGTGAGATTCACCGTGGCGCCAACCGTACCCAGGCTCCCATCGGCTACAAAGGGCGCCCATTCGCGCAGATGCGCCGGGTCGGTAATCGCCTGCCAGACTTTTTCCGGCGGGTGGC
>JBEKYC010000134.1:0-4595 GCA_049511415.1 Bryobacteraceae bacterium
CTACCATTATCTGGGCTACGAGCAGCCCGTCGGTGAGCACCTGAAATATCTGGCCTGGGCGCAAGGCCGTCCCCTCGCCTGCCTGGCGTGGAGTTCGGCGCCGCGTCATCTGGGCAGCCGCGACCGCTACATCGGCTGGGACGCGGAAGCGCGGCGGCGCAACATCCGTTTCATTGCCTATAACACGCGCTTTCTGATCCTGCCCTGGGTGCGCGTGCCGCATCTGGCGTCACACATTCTGGGAAAGGTCACCCGCGCACTGTCGGACGACTGGGAACGGATGTACGACCATCCGGTGTACTTCGCGGAAACATTCATCGATCCCGGACGTTTTCGCGGCGCCTGCTACCGCGCGGCCAATTGGCAACTGCTCGGCTTCACTACCGGGCGTGGCAAAAACGACCACACCAACAAACCGAACCGCCCGATCAAGGAAGTCCTCGGCTTGCCTTTGACGCGGCATTTCCGGAAGTACCTCAGCCAGGAATGACGATGAGACAGCGGATCGATGTGGACCTGGACGAACTGGATCAGATCATCGATCGCAGCACGCATGTGCCGCTGAGCGAATCGGAAGGCCGAAAGCTCAAGACCGCACTGCATGCCCTGGCAGAAGGACTGGCACGGAGACGGAGTACGGAGAAAACCAAGGCCGTTCTGCCGCAGAATGCGCCGCCCGTGAACAAGCCGGATCCCGACGAGTCGGCTCGCGAGGGACATGGGCGCAACGGCGCCGCGGCGTTTACCGGCGCCCATCGGATTGCCGTCGCGCGCGCCACGCTCCATTCCGGCGACCGGTGCCCGGCGTGTCGCCAGGGAAGAGTCTACCGTCAGAAGGAGCCGGCAACGCTGGTAAGGTTCGTGGGACACGCACCGCTGGAGGCCACCGTGTTCGAGATGGAGCGGCTACGCTGCAATGCGTGCGGAGAGGTCTTCACCGCTGAGGAGCCGGAAACGGCGCGCGCCGATAAGTATGATGAGACGGCGGTAGCGATCGTCGCCATTTTAAAATACGGGACCGGAGTGCCGTTCAAGCGGTTGGAAAGGCTCCAGGACCATCTGGGGATGCCGCTGCCGGCGACCACGCAGTGGGATCTGATGGCGGCGGCCGCGAAACTGCGATGGCCGGTGCTGCAGGAATTAATCCGCCAGGCGGCACAGGGCAGTGTGATGCACAACGACGATACGGGCATGCGGATTCTGCGCCTGGCGCGGGAGCCGGGCGACAAGCGAACTGGCACCTTCACCAGTGGCATTGTATCGATGGTGGGCGCCTGGACCATCACGCTGTTCTTCACCGGATGGAAGCACGCGGGCGAGAATCTCGCCGAGGTGCTGAAACAGCGCGCACGCGAACTGCCGCCGCCGATCCAGATGAGCGACGCGTTATCCCGCAACTCGCCGAAGGTGGAAGGCGTCGAACCCTTGCAGGCCAACTGCCTGGCGCATGGAAGGCGGCAGGTGGTGGAGGTGGCGGACAATTTTCCGGAAGAATGCCGTTATGTGTTGGAGACGCTGCGCGACGTTTAACATCACGACGCCCAGGCGCGAGAGCAGGCCATGTCGCCGGAACAACGGCTGCGCTTCCATCAGGAGCGCAGCGAGCCGTTGATGAAAGGGCTGCATGAATGGATGGAGGCGCAGTTGGCGGAGCACAAGACAGAGCCGAACTCCGGACTGGGCAAAGCGATCTCCTATCTACTCAATCACTGGACGAAGCTGACGCTTTTTCTGCGGCAAGCAGGGGCGCCCATCGACAACAATATCGTCGAGCGTGCCTTGAAGAAAGCTATCCTGAATCGCAAGAACGCACTGTTCTATAAGACGCTGAACGGTGCCGGGGTCGGTGATCTGTTCATGAGCCTGATTCATACGTGCGAGCTCAACGGCGCCAATCCGTTCGACTATGTGACCGAACTGCTGCGGCACTCCGCGGAACTGAAGCAGCGTCCGTGGGAGTGGATGCCCTGGAACTACCGCGAGACGTTGGGGCGGCTCGCCACGCCCGCTGCCGCGTAATATGATGAGTCTTGCCTGGCCGAAAAGGATCATCTGCGGCCAGGCGGGAGCGACACTCCGAAATGGCCGGAAAACGGGCCCCTCAGAAGGTAAAATCCGATCACGTTTTTGGCCAGCGACGAAAGCAGCCGAAATTGTTGCCTGTATGCCCGCGTGTCTACCCATGACTTTTGCGCAGAGCCCGCCGAAGCTCACGATAAGCCGGCGGGTCAGTTCAACGTCGTGGGCGTGAGTGTCAGTTGCACGGTTGCGTTCGGCTCGACTCCAATTTCCGTGCCGCGCGATCGCGCGTGCCACAGCGTGCTAATATTTTCGGGGCTCTTGTCGATGGCTACGGTGCTTGCCAGCACGTAGTATTTGCCTGGCGCAAGCCCGACGGAGGTGTACGTACCATTCTGATCAGTCTGCCCGGATATCAGCGTGTCGCCCAGCGAAGCTTCGGAATTACTGTCAGCCGGCATGACCAAGACATAGGAATCGGGCACGGGATTACCGTCTTTATCCCGGACCATGACAGCCACAAATCCGCCATCGCGCGCCAGCACGACACGCAGCGACGCGTTGCCCATGGCGCTTCCCAGGCGCAAAGGCTCGTGCAGAATGCTCACGCCGGCGTAAGTGATGTCCTTGAAATACATCCCTCCGGAAAGCCCATGGAGACGAACCATAAAGTCGTCCATCAACAGAGATGGCAAGGAGAAGTCACCTGGTATCGAAGACTCCGTTTGAGTGGTTTCCCCCTGCCACTGCGTCCTCGTCAACGGCTCCAGCCATATCGAGAGCTTCGATTCCACAGGCTTGTCGGGTGGTGTGGCTGCCCAGACGACCTCGCCCGAAAGATGTACCAGGGGCCGGGCCTGCACTCTGACGTTATGCGCGTCCTTATCCGCGATTGCGGCCACGCCGGTGCCAAAGGATACCGGCGGTTTCTGTTGGTTGAGGGGCGACTGCAGCGCCATGATCTGATACTCGCCCGGCGAAAGATCGCAGATGCGGATCTTGCCGTCTGGCCTGGTAATGCCGCCCGGCGGTATGGTGAAGAAGCCTCCGTCTCCCGAAGCCCCGCTGGTGGGCTGCCGCGCGCCAATGAAGAAGTGAAGCGCACCCGGCCCGCCTCCCGTTTCCAGCACGCCATCGATGCAATAAGAAGGCCCGCGTGACATATGGATATCCATGCCCTCGCGGCGCTCGCCCGCGCGCAAGACGACCGGCTGTGCTCCTTCGATGGATGGCGTGTCTGGGTAGTATGTGGGGATCAATGCGGGTTTGCGCAACTTCGGATTCATGGGAACACTCGAAATGGTATCCAGTTGGTGTCGCTTTTCCCCAGCCATAACCAGATAGGCGCGCCCCGGCTCCACGCGCTGCAAACGATATTCACCTTGGTCATCCGTTGCCGCCATGCCGGCGAAGACATATCGCAGTGTCCCCAGCGAATACTCGCGCGCGACCAGGAAAACTGCCATGCCGGACATCGGCTCCTTGTTCTCATCCAGCACTTTACCGGAGATTTCGGTTTGTCCCGGCAGATGGAAGTCCACCGTTTCGATATCTTGCCCGGCTGCCACAGTGAT
Source organism: Bryobacteraceae bacterium (assembly GCA_049511415.1). Classification (GTDB taxonomy): domain Bacteria; phylum Acidobacteriota; class Terriglobia; order Bryobacterales; family Bryobacteraceae; genus Bog-159. The sequence goes on from JBEKYC010000134.1 coordinate 3,594, forward strand.
CGCCTTGAACGCATGTCTCTGTCCGTCGGCCGCGAACGCAGAGACCGTATATCGTCCGGGATTCAGGCCCCGCAGAGTATAGTGGCCCTGCGCATCGGTGTGGGCACCCACGTTGCCCTGACTGACGAAGACATTCACGTCTGCCAGCGGCTTTCCCGTTCCGGCATCGTACACCACACCGCCGATTGATCCCGTCTGCGCCATGCCAGCGCTGACAGCCAGCAACATCACCGTCAAAACCCTGCTCATCGTGGATTCTCCTTCGGTGCCGGCAGCTCGACATTCGTCGGGACTCCGCCCGGAACTTGAAACTCGACCAAGTGTGCAAGGTCCCCGACCCAGCGAGCCTTGGCGCCTTCCGCGGCCGGCTGCGCGGCGATGCGATATTGTCCTGGCCGCAGGCCTGTAAACTCGAACCGGCCTTGGCCATCCGGGACGACCACCTGAACGGCGTCGCCGGTGTCGGAGGCGGAGCGCAACAGGACTACCGCATAGCCGTTTGGGTTGCCTGCGCCGGTCAGCCGTCCGCGAATCTCGCCTGCGGGTGTGACCAGCACCTCGACCGGCTTCGCATCGGTTTCGCCGGCCAGATCCAGGGTCTGACTCGTTGCGCTGTAGCAGCGCTCGCCGAGACCCTCGACATCGATCTGATACCGGCCCGGTGCCAAATGATCGATATTCGACGGTTTGGTGCTGGCTTCCGCAGTGTACTCGGACGCCACGGCCCAATCGTCCACCGACGTCAACCGTACTTTGGCAGTTTCCGGGCAAGCGTCACCTCCTGCCGTATGCAGGGCACGCAAAATAAATGCGACCGAACGGCCAGGTTCGACTCTGACTGAGATTCCCTCAATCGGCTGGCCGCTGACTTCCAGCGACATGCGTCCAAAGAGCGGCGCCGGCCCGAGGATCGTCCCGCCTGAGCTTCTGCCAGTCGAGGGTCCCGACACGAATAAAGAATAGGATCCGATCGGGACGCCCTCGAAATGAAAGCTGCCATCC
>JBEKYC010000135.1:0-4111 GCA_049511415.1 Bryobacteraceae bacterium
TGGAAAAGTCGAGGAGCGGAGTTCATCACGGAGCCGATCCCCAAGTACGGCGAGACGCGCTGCTACATCCGCGATCCTGACGGATATATTATCGAGGTCGGACAGAGCACCGACCTGACGTATTGTTGACGCTCGGCCCGGAAAAAGCATTCTCAGAGTCCCGGGGCCACGTGGCCCGAACAGTGTCAGTTAATGACGAATTAAGGCCGTGACAGCAATGAATGCCATGACAGCAATTCTACGAGTTGCCGACACTCCAAGAGGAGGCTAGCTCAGGGTGCCACGCCGGTTGGGATAGTTCGCGTGGATTAACTAAGTCCCCGACCTGGAAACTGAATCCTCTTCGCCATGCGCGTGACGACGCGGCGCACCTGAGATCCGCACCGCTACACGTATCGGACCGAGTTCTGTGCCAAAATACAAGTCTTCGTTCAATCTTATGTGTTGGCCCCAAAATTGCTATGCCCGCCGAAGATTCGCAAGATCCCTTATCGGAGTGTCGCATAACTTTGAGACCGCCCTGGATCCTCTGTCTATTGCTCAGTTTCGCCTCGGGCGCATCGGCGCAACAAACCGACACCGGCGCACCGACCCTGACCGTGCGCTCGACTCTGGTGTTGGCGCCGGTTCTCGTGAAGGCCAAGGGAGGACAAGTAATCTTCAACCTCACGGCTGACGACTTCCTCCTCACCGACAACGGCGTCTCGCAGGATCTGACTCTTGTTCAGGACACCGACTCGCAGCCGCTGGCATTGGCGATCGTCGTTGAGACTGGCGGCGCCGGAGCGCTTCACCTCAGTGACTACCGGCAACTGGATGCCATCCTCGACGCGCTGGTCGGCGGCGTGGAGCACCGCGTTGCCCTCATCGGCTTCGACAGTGCGCCGCATCTGCTGACGCCTTTCACGCCGGACACAGCCGTGGCATCCCGCCAGTTGGCGAGCCTCCGCGAAGGCGATCCGGGCGGAGCCATTTTGGATGGCGTGGTATTCGCGGTCGAGCAGTTACGGGCAGAGCCGTCCCGCTATCGCCGTGCCATCCTGTTACTCAGCGAAACCATTGACCGCAGCAGCAAGGCAACCCTCGGAGACGCTCTGCGCCTCATCAGCGACACCAACACCACCATGTACAGCTTCGGCTTTTCCAGCACAACCGCGGCGGTCTCCCATGAGGCATCCAAGTTTGGGCAGGTTTCGGTGGGAGGTTGGTCGGGCAAGTCCGCCGAGCCGGGCCCCGCCCACGGCTGCTTTAGCCGCGAGGGAGCCGACGCCGAGTACCAGGGCCACTACAGTAAACAGGTGCTCGACTGCATCAGCCAGCTTGCTCCGCCGCTTCGGTTGGCCACCATGGCGTTCCTTACCGGGCGCAATGCGCTGCGTAACAACACCGCCGAAGCAGTGGCACAACTCACGGGCGGAGAGTACTTTCACTTTCATAACGCCAAGGACCTGAAGCCGGGTCTGATCGCGGTCTCGAACGATGTGCCGAACTACTATGTGCTCAGTTTCCGCCCCACGTCGCTTACGCCCGGCATGCACGCCCTGCATGTAGATATCCGAAATCGTCCCCGTGTGATTCTCAAGTCCCGGGCTGAGTATTGGATGGAGAACGATACTGCCCGCTAGAGTACCTTGGTACGAGTCGCGTACCGTCGTCTCAGCCTCGCTGATCGACAGCACCGTACCCGCCGGCGCGATGAGAGAACCGATCCAGTTAGTCAGGTGCGCTGTGGGCGCACATTCGGGCAACGTGCTGTTCCGCGTGCTCCCGTGATCCCGGAGCTGTGCCGCCAGGACCGCTCCAGATATGGCTACTTAACTGGCCCTCACTCGCAGCCGTTGCAGTCCCGCCATCAGCGAGTTTCGTAGGAATCGCCACGCGCCTCAGTGCGGGCCTGCGATGAACCACGGATTACCGGTGCTGAGGACCGCGGTTCCATCCGGCGTAGTTCCCTGCGCCCCGTTGTAGAAATACACCGCGGCCGCGCCGGTGGCCGGATTCTGAAAAATCACGTCGGGGTGGCCATACAGATTATAGTCTCCGGTTGCAACTGCTTTCGTCGTCATCGGCCCGGTGAGATTTACCGCGGATTGAAACACACTGCCCTGCTCGCCGGGTTCGGTTCCACCCATCTACCAGATCGGTACAGTGCCGCTGCGGAGGACGCTCCGGCCACCGCGTTCCCGCCGGGAATGTCGCTGGCCGAAATGATAATCGCCGCGCGCCTGTGAAGGCCCTCGCCCGAGGCGGCCGGCTCGTTCCCGGCCACCAACGGGAGAGCGCAACCATGACCAGCAGGAACCTCGCACGGCGGCTGGAGCGTCTCGAAGCCGACATTCTGCCGGGCGAGGAAGAGGTTATGATTCTCCGAATCCAGGGTGTCACAGGATTGGAAGCTTGTGAGCCGCATCGACTTGAAGGTCCACATACCGCAGCAACCGCCGAAGAAGAGGTGGCGGTGAAGACCCATCGCCAGAGGCTTGCGCGGGCTGGAAAATGATGACCCCGTTTTCCGCGTTTCACGCATTTGATGAGTGGAGGAGAACCTGAGGCTCTCCTGTACTATCGCCGACTCGGAGGTCAATATGCGCCAAGGATTTCGTGATATGCTCACGAGAAACCAGCTCAAGGAGCGTCCGCCTTTGTGTTTCTCTGGTTTTCTACGCCACCGCCTGTGCTTTCCCGCACGAGCTGCTGCGATTCTCTCCACCATCAGCCTTGGTGTGTTGACTGCCCAGGCGCCTATTGAACTCGAACAGCGAATCCAGCATATTCAAAACGCGATTCTTCCGCCCGTCATCACTAAAGGAGAGCCACAGGCTACCACCAAACTCGCCGATCGAATGGCGGCGCTACACGTTCCCGGTGTAAGTGTCGCCGTAATCCATGACGGAAAAATCGAATGGGCTCGCGGGTTCGGTGTGACCCGTGTCGGGGGTCCCGCGGTGAGTCCGGATACGCTGTTCCAGGCGGCATCGATCAGCAAGCCCGTAACGGCCATGGCCGTGTTGCACCTGGCGGAGTCTGGAAAGCTCGACCTCGATGCGGACGTGAATCAGTATTTGAAGACGTGGAAAGTGCCGGCGAACACGTTTACGGAGAAGACTAAGGTCACGCTGCGCGAACTGCTCAGCCACACGGCGGGAATGACGGTGCACGGCTTCCCTGGTTATGCTTTCGACTCCGCGCTGCCGACTCTGGTGCAGTTGCTGAATGGGGAGAAGCCGGCGAACACTCCTGCAATCCTCGTCGACACGATACCGGGAACCAATTGGCGCTATTCCGGAGGCGGGTTTGTGGTCACGCAACTCCTTCTTGAGGATGTGACCGGCCAGCCATTCCCCAAGCTGATGCATGACATCGTTCTCGGGCCTATGGGGATGACTCGCAGCACGTACGAGCAGCCTCTGCCCCAGAGCCGGATGGCCGAAGCGGCGATGCCCTATCGGCAGGATGGCCAGGCGGTCCCAGGCGGTCCGCACGTTTACCCGGAAATGGCGCCTGCCGGCCTTTGGACAACTCCTTCCGACCTCGCACGGTATGCGATAGAGGTTCAGAAGGCCCTCGCTGGAAAGTCTAGCGCGGTGCTTTCGGCCGCCATGGCTCGCGAGATGCTTAAGCCCGGAATGAATCGGTGGGGACTCGGGGTTGGAACTGGCGGCAGTGCCGAGCATCCGTACTTCACGCATGGCGGAGCCAATGACGGCTTTCGGTGCAACCTTGTGGCCTATAACAACGGTGACGGCGCGGTGATCATGACCAACGGTGATTCCGGCGGGGCTTTGGCGACGGAGATTCTGGAAACCATCGCATATGAGTACAAGTGGCCCGACTTCGCGCCCCGCGAGATAGCTGAATGGAAAGGCACCGTAGATCAAAAGGTGCTGGCACGTTACGCCGGGACGTATGAATTGATGGCTGGCGCTGACATGCTGATCACGCTGGACGGAGATCAGCTTTCGGAGAAGCTAGGCGAGCAGGCCACTTTCCCGATTTTCCCGGAGTCGGAGACGATGTTCTTTCTGAAGGTGGTGGACGCTCAAATCGAGTTCGTGAAGGATGCCAGCGGCGCGGTGACGGCATTGGTTTTGCATCAGGGCGGGCGCGACCA
>JBEKYC010000136.1:0-3782 GCA_049511415.1 Bryobacteraceae bacterium
TCCGCCTCCAAGCTGATGGCGCGCGAAGCAAGGGTCTTCATCTGGCCGGCGCTGACGTCGCGCACCGTCAGGTTGATCTTGGCGCCGGGGTATCCCCGTTGGCGCAAAGTGATCTTCGCGGCGAGGCGGGAGCCGGCCAAGGCGCGGGGAGCCACGACGGCATCTTCCAATTCCACGTCATGTTGCGCGCGCTCGCGTCCGAAGCCCACCGTGTGAACGGGAATGTGCCGGGCGCGTAATGCGCTAATGGCGTCCGCGCCAATGCCTCCGGCGTTGTCGTCGCCGTCGCTGAGCAGCACCACGGCGCCGATGGGCAGGTCGGAAGTCTCTTCGCTCAACTGCTTGAGGCTGTCGCCGATGCGGGTCGCGGGCGCGTTGGGTCGCAGTTCCTTGAGACTGTCGATGCCGGCGGGCACGTCGTCGACGCGGTAAAGACGCGTTTGAAAAGAACGGTTCAGGCTGGCCAGGACGCCGTTCTGCAGCGCCTGAACGGCTTGGCTCTCGCGAGTGATACCGCCCTCGGATATGGCCATGCTTCGGGAGTCGTCCACCAGCACGGCGATAATATTCTGCTGCGGCTTCAACTCGGCCACCGTGATCGCCGGCTGCCACAGTAGCACCAGCACCAACGCCACCAGCAGCGTCTGCAAGCCCCAGATCACCCAGGCTCGCCAACCGTGCATGACCGGTGCGGCTCGCGCCAGCCGGGAGCGGATCAGCCACGCCAGACTGGCGGCCGCGGCCACGATCAGCAGCATGAGCATCCACGTGGGCCACGCCCCCAAAAGGGCAAATTGGCCGCGTGTATAGACCGAACGCGGATATTTAAGAAAGAACTCGAACATGTCGCGCGCGGTCGATGACTAATGCGTCATGGCGTAGGTGATATAGTTGAGAACGATGCGAAAAGCAAGTCCGGAAAACTTCTCTGGGTACTCCGGGCTGTCCGCCCACTCCCACGCATCGCCCAGATGCATGTTGGCGCAAATCGCCACCATGATGCGCCCGTGGTCGTTGCGGATGGCGCGCCACTTGGGCACGTAGCCGTCTTTCTCATAGGTCCGGCCAGTGTTGACGTAGACCTCGCTGGGGATCTGAAACTTCTCGTTGATGTCGTACAGCACATGATAGATCTCGTCGGCATCCTTGAGATCCTCGACGGGCCGATCGGGCAACACCATGCGCATGCCGGCCATGAAATGAGCCCAATCGTCGGTGCCGTGGAAGTCGTCCACCATCAGGAAACCGCCCTTCAGAAGATAATCGTGCAGGCGTTTGGCCTCCTCGTCGGTGAAGGTCCAATTGTTCACCGCGACCGCGTAGATCCAGGGATAGTCGAAGACATGGTCGCTATCGAGATCGACCACGTTCAGCGGCGACGGAGAATTGATGCGAGTCAAACGCCGCAGGGCGATCAGGCAATCGTTGTCGGCCTTGGGATAATCCCTCGACCAGCCCCCGCGAAAGCTGCGATACCCGTAGCTGCTGCCGCTGGCGTAGCTGGAAGTGTACTGGAGCCGGCTCCAATAAAACTCCGAGGGCACGCTCGGTCCTGGCTGGTAGTAGTATCGCTGGCGGCCGAACCCCTGGAACCCTCCCTGTTGCATCGCAAACAGCCCGATGGCGAGAGAAAAGCCGAGCCAAAACAGGCGGAAACGGGCGGAAATGGGCCGCACCAGATTCATGGTTGATCACCGCAGAGTGTTTCTTGCAGGATAGCAGAAGCGCGGCAACTCCAATCTCGGGCCCTTATAGAGACTCCATCCGTCGCTTTCATTGGCTACGGTGAGGCCCGCTTGGTTAGTCTGAAGTAGGGCGGGCGGTACCATGATGGGAGGGGCCAATTCAGGCATCGCGCATGCAACGTCGTGACTTTCTCAAGATTGCCGGGTTAACGGCCGCGAGCAGCCGGCTGGCTGGCCAGCAAGAGCAATCCCTTATCGCGCCGGCCGCTGCGCAAGACGCGGCCAGGACCGAATTCACGCTGGAAATTGCGCCGGTAACGGTCGAATTGGCGCCCAACCGCATCATCAGCACCATAGGGTATAACGGGACCTCGCCGGGGCCGCGACTGCGCATGAAGGAGGGCGTGCCAGTCACGGTCAATGTCGTCAATCACACCGACGTGCCGGAGTTCGTGCATTTCCACGGATTGCTCATTCCTTCGGATGTGGACGGATCCGAGGAAGAAGGCACGCCAGCGGTACCTCCGCATGGCACCCGCCGCTATCAGTTTACGCCCACGCCGGCCGGCACGCGCTGGTATCACACGCATACCATGTCGATGGACGACCTGCACCGTGGCAGTTATACGGGAATGTTCGGCTTTCTGATCGTCGAGGGTGCAAACCATCCCGGCAACTTCGATCAGGAACACTACCTGGCACTGCGCGATTGGGAACCCTATTTCACCAACCAGATGATGGATACGGATGACCTCGATCCCTCGCTGGCACAACCGGAGAAGCCGGCGGTTCTGGATACCCGGCCGGTGGGGCTGGAGGTGGCGTCCGATATTTTCTCCATCAACGACAAGGCGCTCGGCGCCGGCGATCCGATCCGCGTGAATCGCGCCGAACGCGTGCTTTTTCATTTTCTGAACGCCAGTGCCATCGAGAACCGCCACCTGGCGCTGCCCGGCCACAAGTTCAACGTGATCGCGCTGGATGGAAATCCTGTGCCCACGCCGGCGGCCGTGGACGTGTTGATGCTGGGCCCCGGGGAGCGCATTGATGCCTGGGTGGAGATGAACCAGCCTGGCGTTTGGATCCTGGGCGCGCCCGAGGACCCCATACGCGAAGGAGGCTTGGGCATTGCCATCGAATACGCCAATCAACACCGCACTCCGCAGTGGGTGGCGCCACCCAAGTCCATTTGGGACTACACCCTCTTTGGCAAGCCGCCGTCACAACCGGCGCCCACCGAGCGATTGGACATGGTGTTTGAGAAGGTGCCGCGTGGCGCCGGCAAATTCAACAGTTTCACGGTGAACGGCAAACCTTATCCGCACGACCGGGAGTTCCTGCTGAAACAGGGCATGCGCTATCGGCTGACGTTTCACAACCGCACCGACGATGCACACCCGTTGCACCTGCATCGCCACCAACTCGAGATCGCCGAGATCTACGGCAAAGCCACCGCGGGCGTGATTAAGGACACGGTCGTGGTCCCCACCTACGGGCGCGCTAGCGTGGACTTTACCGCCGACCAGCCGGGACCGGCGTTGTTTCACTGTCATATCCAACAGCACATGGATTTTGGATTCAAGGCGTTGCTGCGCTACTCGTAAGAGGTATGTGTGGTGGTCCTCATAGCGTCTTACGGTCGCGTCGCGGCCGATCGCGACAGCCGGAATCGCAAATAGCGGATTGCCGCACTGCACGGCTGACCGTGCGGACACCCTCTGTCGTTTTCCGCTAACCTTACGCAGCAGAAGGTCTTAGATCTTTCGGATGTTTGCATCTGAATGGCATATACTCAACGCACTTCTAGTCTAGGCGTTCCCGATAGGTAAGTATTGAGCATGCGGCTGGCCACCTGACGGTTCAGTCCGGGAGAAGACGGCGGCGGCAGGGGCCGCGCCCTTCCAAATGCAGATATTGCGTCAGAAAGTGCAGGCTTCGTTGTTTTGGCACGCAGTTGCCCGGCGACTCTCCTTGGCTGCCTCTCGAATCGCAGTGGAGGCCAACGTGCCCAACATTCCATGCTTGCGGCCGTTTGCGGGCAAAACGGTCCCATTGGAGGACATCGTGACTACATTAGAAGCAGTGATGGAAAAAGCG
>JBEKYC010000137.1:0-3588 GCA_049511415.1 Bryobacteraceae bacterium
CGCCTGCCGGATCGGCAGTACCAAACGCACCCGCGGGATGGTCCCCCGTGGCCCGCATTCGCTTGATTCTACGGTAACTTTTATGTTAGTGTCGGAGAACACCGGGCGTAAAACCAACGAATTCTCATGGAAGCAGCATGCAGCGCGCCAACAGCATCGCCACGCTGAACCATCTTTTCTTCCACCACCTGGATCACTATCGCTTTGACCGGCTTTTGAGCTATCAGAACCACGGCGAGTTGATGGTCTGGTCGACGGAGCAGTTCGCGCGTGCGGTTTATTCGTTGCGTCACTTTCTGCTGAATTCCGGCCTCGTCCCCGGTGACCGGGTCGCCATTTTTTCGGAAAACCGTCCGGAGTGGCACATCGCCGACTTTGCGTTGCTCCTTTCGCGCCTGGTGGTGGTCCCGGTGTACAACACGCTAGCGCCGTCGCAAATCGCCTATCTGTTGCGTCACAGCGGCTGTAGCGCCGCCATCATCGCCGGCGCGCATCAAGACCAGGTACTGGAGCCTCTGCGGCCCGAATTGCCGGACCTCAAAACCATCATCGCCATGGAAGAGACCGCCGGCGTAGCCGCTTCCCTGCCCCGCATTATCTCGGAATCCCCCGCATTTGACGAGGCAACCATTGATCACATCCGCGGGGCGGCATTAGCCGCGCAACCGCAAGATCTGGCGACCATCGTATACACTTCGGGCACGACGGGGACTCCCAAAGGCGTCATGCTGTCGCATGGCAACATCGTGTCCGACTTGCTCGGCAGCCTGTCCCGGGTCCCGTCCAATACGGCGCACCAGGCGCTCTCGGTCCTGCCCCTGCCGCACGTGTTGGAGCGGACCCTCAGCTACGGCTACTTCCACGAAGGCGTGAAAATCGCATACGGCGATCCGCACGATCTGAAGGAGCTATTGCCCGTCCACAAACCGGATATCGTCGGCGTGGTGCCGCGCATTCTGGAAAAGGTAAAGGAAGCCGTCGAAACCGAAATCGCCAAGCTGCTGCCTCATCGCCGCTGGATCGGTAACAAACTACTGGCTGCGGCGCTGGCCCAAACCCGGCAGACCCTGCTGGGCGAACCGGCCCCGCGTTCGGCCCGCCTGCTGGCGCCGCTGGCCGGCAAGCTGGTTTTCCCCAAAGTACACCGCCAATTGCGCGGCTTGAAATACTTCATATCGGGTGGCGCCTGGCTGAACCCCGACGTGGAGCTGTTCTTTCGCGCGGCCGGTTTCGAGGTCCTGCAAGGCTATGGCATGACCGAAACCTCGCCGGTGATCACCCTGAACGAATTTCACCGCGAAAAGGTCGGTTCCGTGGGCCCGGCCCTTCCCGAAGTGGACCTCCGTATCAGCCAGGATGGCGAAATCCTCACCCGCGGACCACATGTCATGCTGGGTTATTACAAAGACGAAGCCAATACCCGGCACGCCTTCACCGAGGATGGCTGGTTGCAAACCGGCGATCTGGGCAGCATCGATGCCCAGGGCTACCTCACCATCACCGGGCGGCGCAAGGAGATCCTGGTTCTGTCCAACGGCAAGAACATAGCGTGTGCCGCGCTGGAACATGCCTTGCTGCACAGCCCCTACATTCAGCAGGCACTGATCGTGGGCGAGGGCCGCCGATTCGTCAGCGCCATGATCGTGGCTCATATCGAAAACGTCACCCAAGCCATCCATCACCATGGCCACGCGTTCCGCAGCCACGAGGATTTGCTGCTCTCGCCGCCTGTCGTGGCGCTGTTTCGCCACGAGCTGGCCACTCTGCAGACCGAGTTTTCCTCGTTCGAGCGGGTCAAGCGATTCTGCTTCCTCAAAGAAGACGCCCTGCTCGATCCGGAACTGGTCACGCCCACGCTCAAAGTCCGCCGTTCCGTGCTGGAGCGCAAGTATGCGGATTGGATCCGGCAGATGTACCAACAGGAAGATCCCCTGGTGATTCCGTTACTCGAACAGGCCACGCCCGCCGTCACTTATACAACGTAAGGAAGACCTATGCCCGAACAGACAGTCGTCAAATGGAATGAAGAATCGATATTGCAGCATTTGAAACAAATCGCGCGCGAACAACTGAACCTGACGCCGGAACAGATCGAGGCCATCGGCCCTAGTGTCTCGCTCATGGACGCCCTGCAACTGGACTCCCTGGCGCAAGTGGTGCTGGTAACCACCATCGAACAGGACTTCGGCTGCGCCTTCGGGCTGGAACAGTGGCAGCAACTCGAGACCGTGCAGGATCTCGTGAAGATGATCGCCGGGCGGGTCTGCGAGCCGGAGCCGCAGGCATGAGTGCTCTCGAGCTAAAAGGCGCCACGCTTCCCGAAATTCTACTCAAGCTGGAGAACTGCACGCGCTGGGGCGCGCGCTTCGTCGCCCCCTCCGAAGAAGCTACCTTCTATCCATATCAGGACGTGTTGCGCCGTGCCCAGAAAGCTGCCGCGACACTACAGGCGCACGGATTGCGGCGCGGCGATCGCGTGGCTCTGATTCTTTCGACTTCCATCGAGTTCTTTGATTCCCTGCTCGGCGTGCAGCTTGCCGGCGGCATTCCGGCGGCGCTGTATCCGCCGTTCCGCCTGGGAAAGCTCGATGAATACTTTGCCCGCTTACGCAAGATGCTTGGTAAAATCGGGGCGCGGTATCTGATCACCGAGGGCCGTATCCGCAAACTGCTTGGTCCCGGCGTCGTGGGCGTGCAGTCGCTCGAAGAAGTGTTCGAGGCCAAGGATCTGCAAAACGGCGGCGGCATTTGGCAGCCGGTAGACGTCGACCCCGATCAGGCGGCGTTCCTGCAATTCTCTTCCGGTACGACGGTCGAGCCTAAAGCGGTGATGGTGACACATACCAACCTGCTGGCCAATCTGACCATGATGCAGCAGTGCTTGGTTTATCGCGGAGAAGACGAAATCGATAACGGCTGCGTCTGCTGGCTGCCACTGTATCACGATATGGGCCTGGTCGGTTGTCTCTACCTTGGCATGTATTATCCAGGCACCGTGACGTATATGGGGCCGGATACTTTTCTGGCCAAGCCGGCGATCTGGCTGCGCACCTTGTCGCGTTATAAATCTCCTATATCGCCGGCGCCGCATTTCGCCTATAGCTTGTGCGCCACCAAGATCAAAGACGAAGAGATGGAAGGTGTGGATCTCTCCCGCTGGCGGGCCGCGCTCAATGGCGCCGAGCCGATTGAATCCGACGGCGTGAAACGGTTCACCGAGCGCTTCGCGCGTTGGGGCTTCAAACCCACAGCCCTGACGCCCGTTTACGGTCTGGCTGAAGCCGGGCTGGGCGTGACGTTCACGGATCTGGACGATCTGCCCCGCTTCACCGAATTCAGCCGCGAGGGTTTGTGGAACGGCGGGACTGCACACGCCGGCGAAGGCCGGCGCATAGTCTCAGTGGGCCGCGCGCTGCCGGGCGTCGAAGTCGCGATCTTCGACGACCAGGAACAACAGGTCCCTGAGAACCAGGTCGGCCGCATCTGGGTTAAAGGGCCGTCCATCACCAAGGGCTATTGGGAAAGCCCCGAGTTGACTGCAAACATGATTCACGGAGACTGGCTCGACACCGGCGACCTCGGCTTCTT
>JBEKYC010000138.1:0-3519 GCA_049511415.1 Bryobacteraceae bacterium
ACCAGACCGAGTACGGCCGAGGGTGAGGCCCCCAGCGCCATGCGGATCCCGATCTCCTGCCGGCGCTGCGCCACCGAGAACGCCAGGACACCGTACACGCCGACGACGGCCATCAGGAACGCAATAGCAGCGAAGGTGGAGACCAGAACCGTGTTAAAGCGCGGGCTAGCACCGTTGAACAGGCCGTTGTGAGTTGATGTCGGTATGCGGTTCACCGTACGGAGGCGCGCATTCCTACCTCTCGATTGGAAAGCGTGCAACCCACTGGTCCAGTTCCTCGGCGGTGGGTTCGCGGCCGCCTTCGCGCTCGCCCCAGGAATCGCTGGGGCCTTGGTTTCTCCCGCCGTTGCGTTGTGGGGAGGCCTCCTAATCACTCTGCGCGGATTGCAGATTTAAAAACGAAGCCGTGAGAGACGACTTGGTCGTCCCAAGAGTATCCCGCGATATCTCCTTTGGAATTGATGCCGGTGGGACATGTACTGATCGCCCCGGGAATCGAGATCGAGATGTAATGTCCGGCGTTCAAAACAAAGCCGATGTACTGGCCTTCACTTTGATCGTAGTAGTCGCCCACGATTACGCCCACGTTATTGATACCTGCGGGGTAGGTCCCATCCGCGCCGGGCATATTCAGCTGCGTGTAACCTTGATTTCGGGCTAAAAACAAATCCCGCAACACTGCCAGATGTTTTGCCGAAGGTGCCCACTGCTTCGGCGTCGTCGGTTACTCCATAGGGCCATGAGAAAGTCGACCCAGGAAAGAGGACGGGCAGGACAGCGCGGATGTGTTGCAACCGCATCTGCACAGAGTTGAACCTGCGTTGTTATGCATTTCATGCAGCGACACCGAAGAGGACGTGGATGAATTCACGTTGTCCGACCGCGTCGCCTTTCGCAACCCACCGGACTTGTCCCTTTCGAATCACATGCATGGCCTCATAACCTTCGATGGTTCTCCAGGCTGCCTCTATCGACCGGAGGCCGAGGCTTGCCGCAATCCGTTTTTGATGAAGCGATGGTCCTGCTCGATGATATTATTCAGGTATGGCGATGTGCGGCACTGACAGTGACGGCCTAATTCGCCGGTCTGCTGCAATTCGTGGACGGCGCGAGGGTAGGCAGGACAACTGCGCCGCCGTCAGATCACGCTGGGCCGACAACATGAAGTCCATGGTTTGCCCAGCCGAATCGACAGCCCGGTACAGGTAGGTCCAAATGCCCGCAATACGCACGTAGGTTTCATCCACCCGCCAGGACCCGTTGGAGCGTCGTAATGCGCTCATCCGAGATAGCCGCACTGCACGGCTGCTGGTACATGACATTGTGCGACTATCCTCTAAGTATCTGAAAACAGGTGTTGCTGTCGATCATCCCGAAAAACTCTTGGCAACTCCCTCCGTCGCCGCCGTGCCAAGGCCGCTTTTACAGCTTCCGAGTCGATGGCGTCATGGGCAATTTCCCAAGGCGCACAAGCGACCACCTGCCGCGCCGGTAGGATGCCTTCGCGAATCAGCCTCAGAACCACGGGCCACGCGGCAGACTTCCCCGGCCGATGACCCCGAAAGACTGTATGCGGCCACAACATTACTCGCGGATATCTGCGGACTAGGGCACCCGAAAGGCACTATTACTCGTGAACGTGCCTGCAGACGTCCTCACGCTCACGGGGCCGGTAGTTGCGCCAGTGGGTACCGTGGTAGTGATTTCGGAGCTTGAAACCACCGTGAAGACAGCGGCTACGCCATTAAAGGTGACGCTGTTGGCTCCGGTCAGGCCGGTTCCCAGAATCTTGACGGCCGCACCCGCTTTGCCTGAGGTGGGCACCGTTTCGATGAACGCGCCGAGACCTACGGACAGGCCAAAGACTGTTCCGGCACCGTTCGCCCCGTCGCCGGATGTGGTTCCATAGAAGTCGCCATTCGTGCCCTGAATAAGGGTCCCGTCGGGTGCCGAACCGTCCGTGTTATGAAAGCTGTGCAGCGTGGTCAGTGCGCCGCTTAAGGTGATGCCGAAGAGCGATCCATAGCCTTCGGCGCCGCCACTGGAGGTGGCGCCGTATAGGTTGCCGTCGGTCGCTTGGATCAGTCCCGCGTTGGGGACTTGGCCGTCGGTGCACCCCGCCTGGGAGCAGAAGTTATACAGCGTGGTCAGCTTGCCGGCTGGGGTGATTCTGAAGACGGTGCCATTGTTGGCGTTGGCCCCGCCTGCCGGAGTCGTCCCATAGAAGTTACCGTCGCTTGCCAGCGTCAACCCCGCGTAGGGGGCTTGGCCGTCCGTGCACCCGCTCTTCACGCAGAAACTATGTAGGGTGGTCAGCGCGCCGGCCCCGGTGATTGTGAACACAGTGCCGCAAGCATATGCGCCGCAGTTCGCGCTCTTACCGCCAGATTGGGTGGTCCCATAGTAAACGCCATTGGCGGCCTGCACCAGCGTCCCGGAGGGACTGGCGCCGTCCGGACATCCCGTGCTGGCGCAAAAGCTATACAAGGTCTTGAACGAACCGGCCGGCGTGACTGAGAAAATCGACCCGAATCCGTACTGGCCCCCCGTTTCGGTGGTGCCAACCAAACTTCCATTACTGGCCTGGACCAACCCGCCGTACGGCGCGGCGCCGTCGGCACAGCCTGCCAGGTTGCAGAAGTTGTAAATCACGGTTAGTTTTCCGGCCGGGGTAATCCTGAAAACCGTGCCTCGATTATTCGTTCCGCCACCCTCCGCGGCTCCATACAGATTCCCATTGCTGTCCTGCATCAGCCCCGCCCTGGGAAGCGCGCCGTCGGTGCAATTGGTCTCGGAGCAGAAGCTGTATACTAGAGCCAGCGAACCATTTGCGCTGACTTTGAAGATCGCGCCGGATATGTTTGCCCCGCCATTGTAGGTTGTCCCGTAGAACTCCCCATTGGTGGCTTGGACCAGCCCGGCGAACGGGTACGCGCCGTCGGCATTGTTCAAGCTCTCGAGCATCGTGATGGTTTGCGCCGGCAAAGTTGTTGTCGTCGTCGCGGCACACAGCATGGAAACCGCGCATGCAGTCTTTCCCAATTTCAGAAACATGTTCTCAATGTTAGGGACTCGACCGCCCCGAAACAAGAAGACAACCGTAGGCTACGTGGAGTAACGTACTGGAGCGACTGGACTTGTGGGGGATCAGGCGATCATGCCATGATGTGGAGGTAACGAAAGTGCAAGATGCCGAACAACGTCAGTGCCGGCGGAATAGCACCCGATGCCGCCTCTGTTGCCGGTGAGTTGGAGCGGCTGGCCTTGTCGAATTGTTTTCGCAAGGCCGAGCGCTGCCTGCGTTTGTTGCGGCACCTGACCAAGGTCACTCTGGAAGGCCGCGGCAGCGAGTTGAAGGAATATGCGCTGGGCGTAACCGTGCTGGAGCGACCGGAAACCTTCGATCCGCGGATCGACCCGGTAGTGCGGCTGGAAGCGCGCCGGTTGCGGCTGAAGCTGGCGGAGTACTATCAGGATGAGGGACTTGGCGATGCGGTGGTCATCGATCTGCCGAAGGGC